>NZ_JAQAHD010000001.1:0-754827 GCF_027871605.1 Agrobacterium sp. CFBP 3001 | reverse complement strand
GGAAAACCCTTCAAACTAGCCATCGTCGCAACAATCCGGAAGCTCGTCACTATCCTCAACGCCATCGCAAGGACAGATCCAGCATTTGCTTGATCATCCACGGTTGCTTGATCCGGCATCCAGCCACGGCGCGTCTGCGCCGTGAAGAGAGTCTTTCGCGATCAAGGACTTGATCGCGCTGGACCCCGGATCAAGTCCGGGGTGACGGAGCGCATAATCAAGCCTCCACCACATACGTTCAGTCCATGAGGTTCGTTCTCAAAACTCCGTCCACTCATCCCCCTTCACGGCCAGCGCCGCATTGCCGCGTGCAGCAACGGGGCGAGCCTTCCGCGCCGGTGCGACCGGTGCGACCGGTGCGGCCGGTGCGGCTGGCGCGTGGGCCGGGCTTGCGGCGCGCTGCATATGCCGTGCCGTCTCCCGCAATGCCGAGCTTTGCTGGCCGAGCTGGAATTGCGCAAGCAGCGCGTGAAGGTTGGTACATTCCTGTGCAAGACCCGCACCGGCCGCATTCATTTCCTCGACCATAGCGGCATTCTGCTGCGTGGCCTGATCCATGTGGTTGACGGCCGTATTGACCTCGGAAAGGCCTGCCGACTGCTCCTGCGCCGCCGTGGCGATGGCGTCCATATGGGTGTTGACCGAAAGCACCAGCTGCTCGATCTCGGAAAGGCCGACGCCGGTATCGGCCACCAGCTTCACGCCCTCACCCACCGCAACGGCTGAAGCGGTGATGAGTTGCTTGATTTCCTTGGCGGCATTGGCGGAGCGCTGCGCCAGTTCGCGCACTTCCTGTGCGACGACGGCGAAGCCCTTGCCCGCATCGCCCGCCCTTGCTGCCTCGACGCCGGCGTTCAGCGCCAGAAGGTTGGTCTGGAAGGCAATTTCGTCGATGACGCCGATGATCTGGCCGATCTGGCGCGAGGAATGTTCGATGCGCTCCATGGCGGCGACGGCATCGCGCACCACCTTGCCGGAAAGATCGGCCTTTGTCCTTGCCTCACGCACCGTGTCGCGCGCATCGCTCGCCCGTTTGGAGGTGGCGGAAACATTGGCGGTGATCTCTTCCAGCGCCGCGGCGGTTTCTTCAAGAGAAGCAGCCTGCTGTTCGGTGCGGCGGGAAAGATCGTCGGATGCGGAGGATACCTCGTGGGCGCCGCCGTTCACGGTCTGCACGGACTGGCCAACGCTGGTGAGCGCTTCGCGCAGCTGATGCACGGAGCTGTTGAAATCGTGCCGCAGCGTCTCGAATTGCGGCGCAAACGGCGTGGCGATCTCGCAGACCATATCCCCGGAGGCAAGCCGGCGAAGACCGCCAGCCAGCGACCCCGTGGCCTGATTGAGACGCTCTTCGGCCTCGGCCTCGGCGCGCTGCTGCAGCTCGATACGGTCACGCTCGGCCTGCTCGCGGTTGCCGACGGCTTCGTCCTCAAGCTGCCGGTTGCGGATGGCCGCTTCGCGGAAGATTTCCACGGCGCGGGCCATCTCGCCGATCTCGTCGCCGCGTTTTGCGCCGGGCACATCGATGGTCAGGTTGCCGGTGGACAATTCCATCATCGCCTTTGTCAGGCGGCTGATCGGACGGGTGACGCGGCCGACGATGACGGCAAGGCAGAGAATGCAGACGCCAAGTGTGAGGATGAACGCAGCGAGATAGATCATCGCGCCGATAAAGGCGTCCTGTCTGGCCTTTTCGGCATTGGCGTTGAGAACATCCATCGCTTCGGAGGCGATTTTCGCGACCGTATCGAGGTTTGCAGTGACGGTATTGCGCCATGTATCGATGGTGAAGGCAGGTGCGCGGCCGTTGTTCAGATCGTCGATCAGCTTTGCGCGCTGCGTGACGAAATCACCCTTGAAATAGGTCCTGTCGGCAACGGCATAGATTTCCTTCAGCGCCTGCGGCGTCGATTCATGCGCGACGAGGTCGCCGGTGGCTTTCCAGGCAAAGGCCGCGCCGGCATCGAAATTACCGAGCTGCTGGGTTTCCTGCGGGGTCAGCGGCCGCTGCTGGGCGACGACCGCATTGATAACGACCGTGGCGCTGCCGCCGAGCGCACGCGCCGACCAGCCATAGGACCGCAACTGGATGAGGCCGGTGAGGCTCTGGTCGAGCGAGCGAACCTCACCTTCCACCGCCGTAGAGCCAGCTTCGAGCGCCGTCAGGAAATCCTGACCGAGCGCCAGCACGGTCTTGTCCAGCCCGTTTTCACGGCGGTCGAGCGGCAGGGTGACGTTTGCGTCAACCTTTTTGCGCAGCTCCAGGAATTGCGTGTAGATATCCTTCACGCGGGCAAGCGGGGCCTTGAGGCCAGCCTGATCGAGTGCGGCGGCCTGTTCGAGAAAGGCGCCCATGGCGGCGTCCACCTTCTGGCGCGACGCCTGAACGCTGGCGATGGTATTGGCCGTCTTCGCCGGATCGACCGTCAGCGCCGAGGCGCTGTTGCCGCGTTCACTGCGAAAGTTCAGCAAGGCGTTGAAAAGCAGCCTGTCCAGCGAAACGAGCTGCGCCACCTCCGAAAAGCTGCGGGCACGCTGCACGGACTGCAACATGCCGTTGCCCACGAAGCCCGCCAGCGCGATGCCGATGAGCAGAAAAAATCCCACAAGTATATTGCGTATGCTGAAAGACATTTGGCGGCCCCCAATAGCCCGGATCGATAATGCCGCAAGCTAGCCTGTGGTCCTCTAAAATTGGATTAAATTCCCCCTGAATTTTTATGGGAAATAATTCGGTTCAAAACAAAAGGCCGCAGCAGGGATGAGCCTGCCGCGGCCTCTTGAAACTATGGGTTTTACCCGACCTTAAACGTCCGCGCCGAGACGCGCCCAGTCCATATAGAGATCGAGCGCCTTGCGGGCGACGGGGCCTGCCTGCAATTCACGATCATCGAGCTTCACGACGGGCGAAACCTTGGAATAATTGCCGGAGCAGAAGATTTCATCGGCCTCGCGGAAATCCTCGACCGAAAGCGTCGCTTCCCGCACGTCGAAACCGGCCTGGCGAAGAAGACCGATCACGCGCGAACGGGTGATGCCGGCAAGGAAGGTGCGGTTCGGAACCGGGGTAAGGACGACGCCGTCCTTGACCATGAAGATGTTGGCGGAGGCGGATTCGGCGACATTGCCGTTCATGTCGCGCATCAGGGCATTGTCGAAACCGCGCGAGCGTGCTTCCAGAATGGCGCGGCCGCTATTGGGATAGAGGCTGCCGGCCTTGGCGTCGGTCATGGCGGTTTCCGGCGAAGGGCGGCGCAGCGGCGAGACGGTGAGCGTCAGCGGCTTGCCGGCATCCATCGGCGCTTCGAAAAGGCAAAGCGCAAACCGGGTGGAGCCGGCATCGGGCGCCACGACGCTGCCCGGCATGCCGTGTTCGGCCCAGTACATCGGCTTGATGTAGATCGCCATCTTGCCGTCGAATTTCTTGACGCCTTCGAGCGCCAGGGACTCGATCTCTTCGGCCGTCATGGTCGGCTTCATGCCCATATTGACGGCGGAGCGATTGACGCGCTGGCAATGCAGATCGAGATCGGGCGCGACACCATCGAACCAGCGCGCACCGTCGAACACCGTGGAGGCCAGCCACATGGCATGCGAGGTCGGGCCGATGAGCGGCGGATTGCCGGGCAGCCATTGACCGTCAACATAGGTCCAGGTGGTTGATCGGGGTGCGGTATCGACGCTCATGGTGGTCTCCTGTCTCGAGCGTTTTCGTTCGGTAAAAACGCTCCGTCTTTTTTGTTCTGATGCATTGCCGGATGAAGAGCGGTGCGCGCTCTCAACGGGGCATGTGCTGGAAATCGGCCGGAGTGAATGCCTCTCCCCGGACGAGGTCAAGTTTTAATTGCAGCGATTTCTGATTTTGATGGAAAATAACAAAGTGATGGCCCCGTGAGCACGTTTTATGAGGCGAAACAAAAGGTTGATGAATAGGTTCATCACAATAATTCATGCATCGGACGATAGCGGCGCGATTTGCCCCATGCGATGCTGGCGATCTGACGGCATTTTGCAGGAGGAAAATCATGGCATGGTCCGCCCAACAATATCTGAAATTCGAAGACGAGCGGACGCGTCCCGCGCGGGATCTTCTGGCGCAGGTGCCGCTGGAGCGGGTGCTGAACGGCTATGACCTCGGCTGCGGCCCCGGCAATTCCACCGAGCTTCTGACCGACCGTTACGGCGTCAATGTCATTACCGGCATCGACAGCGATGACGACATGCTGGAAAAGGCGGCGGACCGGCTGCCGACCACGCGCTTCGGCAAGGCCGATCTTTCCCAGTGGAAGCCGGCGCAGAAGGCAGACCTGCTTTACGCCAATGCCGTGTTCCAATGGGTGCCGGATCATCTCACCGTTCTTTCGCAACTGATGGACCAGCTGGAAAGCGGCGGCGTTCTGGCCGTGCAGATGCCCGACAATCTGCAGGAGCCGACGCATCGCGCCATGGAGGAGACCGGAGCGAACGGTTCCTGGAAGGATGCGTTTTCAGATGGCAGGCTGCGCCGCAAACCCCTGCCCGCGCCTTCGGATTATTTCGATGCGCTGACGCCGAAATCCACGCGGGTGGATGTGTGGCACACCATCTATAATCATCCGATGAAGGACGCGGAAAGCATCGTCGAATGGGTCAAAGGCACGGGGCTGCGCCCCTATCTCACCGCCGTCGGCGAGGAAAACCGCGAAGCCTTCCTCACTGACTATACGCGGCGCATCAAGGCGGCCTATCCGCCGATGGCGGACGGCCGCCTGCTTCTGCGCTTTCCCCGCCTTTTTGTGGTGGCGGTGAAGAAGTAGCTTCAGCCCGCGAAAGCATAGACCCGGAGACGATGATTGTCGGGGTCGGCGGCGGTAAAGGTGTAGCCGAATTCCATGCCTGCCGGCTGCTGCAGCATGTCGATGCCCTTCGCCTGCCAATCCGCAAAAATTTCGTCCACCCGCGCATCGTTTTCAACGCGGAAGGCAAGCTCGCCGCCGCCGCCCGTAACGGATGCTTTCGGCTCCACGGTGTGCCGCGACCAGAGGCCAAGCTTCATGCCGTTCTGAAGCACGAAGAGCGCGAATGTCGGCGAGGCTTCGACCGGCTCCGCACCCAGCAGGGCCTTGTAAAATTCGGTGCTGGCCGGCGGGTTGTCGACGTAAAGGATGGTGAAATCGGGGTGGGTCATGGCTGTTCTCCTGTGTTGCGGATGAACGGTTTCTAGACCCCGCTGCTGTCAGTTTTTGTCAGCATGATGCCGCCGCCGCTGTTTTTCCCTTTCGCGCCATTCTTTCAGCAGCGCCTGGCGTCGGCGCGGATAACGGCTGTCGAGAGGGCGGAAATCTTCGATGCGGTCGGCCCGGAAACTGCGGTAGTCCTGCCGTGTCTCGCACCAGCCCAGCACCACCCGCACCAGATCGAAAAAGGCGAGTGCGAAGGGCCAGATCACCCGTTCCGTCACCTCTCCCTTTTCATCGCGATAGGTGATGACGACCCTGCTTTCCTTACGGATCGTATCGCGAATGGCGGCCAGATCGACATGGATGGCGGCAGGGCCCTGGCCCGGACCGACGAGCAGGGTGGAATGATCGAGTTCCTCGCGCAGGGTATCGGGAAGCACGGCGCCGATCTTGACGAGGGCGGCGCGGGCGGCCTCCGCCAATCCCGCATCGGCACGGCCCGCCACCCAGCGCGAGCCGAGCACCAGCGCCTCGATTTCCTGCTGCGAAAACATCAGCGGCGGCAACAGGAAACCGGGGCGCAGCACATAACCCACGCCCGCCTCGCCTTCGATATCCGCGCCCTGCGCCTGAAGCGTCGCTATATCGCGGTAGAGCGTGCGCAGGCTGACGCCGGTTTGCGCGGCAAGGGCCGCGCCGCTGACCGGCATGCGGTGGGAGCGCAGGATCTGCAACAGATCGAGAAGCCGTTGTGAGCGTGACACGCGATATTTCCTTCCATCCGTATATTTAAATCCATACCGCGATATGATCTTCTGCAGCCGACTGTTATCGCCGCGCCTGACCGCCCGCAATGGCGTGGATGGTGATCGCGTCGAAACTGTTGAAACCGATCGCGCAGATACCAGTTAATGAAAGACGGCTTCCCCCACCCGGCATCCCGCGCCGGCCGTGTTTTCAGCAAACAGGAGAGACATCCCATGTATGACGTCAGCGCGAATGGCGCGAATATTCCCGCCCTCGGTTTCGGCACCTTCCGCATTCCGGAAGACGATGTCAGGCGCATTCTGCCGGAAGCGCTGAAACTCGGCTTCCGCCATGTCGATACTGCGCAGATCTACAAGAACGAAGGCGCGGTCGGCGAGGTCATCGCGCAATCGGGCATTTCCCGGCACGATATATTTCTGACCACCAAGGTCTGGGTGGACCGCTTCCGCCACGACGATTTTCTCGCTTCCGTCGATGAAAGCCTTGCGAAGCTGAAGACCGACTATGTCGATCTGCTGCTGCTGCACTGGCCGAAGAGCGATGTGCCGCTTGCCGAGCGCATGGGCGCGCTGAACGCGGTGCGCAAGGCCGGCAAGGCGCGCAATATCGGTATTTCCAACTTCAATGTGGCGCTGACCGAAGAGGCGGTGAAACTGTCCGACACGCCGCTTGCCACCAACCAGATTGAATATCACCCCTATCTCGACCAGACGAAGGTGATTTCGGCCGCGCGCAAGCACGGAATGTCGGTGACGGCCTATTATCTGATGGCCGATGGCAAGGTGCCGAACGATCCCGTGCTGAAGGATATCGGCGCAAAACACGGCAAGACCGCCGCGCAGGTGACCCTGCGCTGGGCGGTGCAGCAGCCGGATATCGTGGCGCTTTCCAAGACGGCGACGGAAAGCCGCCTCAAGGAGAATTTCGATGTTTTCGATTTTGCGCTGACGGAAGAGGAAATGCGGGCGATCCACGCGCTGGCCAGACCGAATGGCCGCATCGTCAATCCCGGCCACCTCGCGCCCGATTGGGACGACTGAGGCGGCCTTCCCTCCGCTCTGGTCTCATCGCTCGGTCAGGGCCAGCTTCGCACCCAGCGCCACAAAAGCGGCCGCGAAGCTGCGCCTCAGCCAGGCGAGGACCACCGGGCGCGACACCACCTGCCGCCGGACCGAGGCGGCGAAACAGCCATAAAGCGCAAACACCAGAAACGTCATGGCCATGAAGATCAGCCCGAGATCGATCATGCGCCATGTCGGCAAAGCCTCATCCGCCGCGATGAACTGCGGCAGGAAGGCGAAAAAGAAGATCGACAGTTTCGGGTTCAGCAGATTGATGAGGATCGCCTCGCCGATGATGCGGGCGGCCTTGCGGGGCTCCCTCGTATCGTCGATCTTCAGCGCACCGTCCTCCCGCAGCGTGTTCCACGCCATGTAAAGGAGGTAGGCGACCCCCAGATATTTGACGATGCCGAAGGCGAGCGCGCTGGTGTGCAGGATGGCGGCAAGGCCGGTGATGGCGGCGAGCAGATGCGGCACGATGCCAAGCGTGCAGCCGAAGGCCGCAACGACGCTCGCCCTCGCCCCCTGCGAAAGACCGGCGGCCAGCGTGTAGACCACGCCGGTTCCGGGAGAGGCTGCGACGATGAAGGATGTGATGAGGAATTCGGGTGTCATGGTGCGGGTGTGTCCTGTGGGTGGAGGACAGGAGCATGAGGGTGCGTGAGGTGGGTGTCTTGGATGAAATTGCGCCACATCCGCACACCGTCACCCGAGCCGGGATTCAGCGTGGTCAAGTCCTTGACCACGAAAGACTCCTTTCACGGCGCAGACGCGCCGTGGCTGGATGCCGGATCTAGTCCGGCATGACGGAAGAGGGGGACGATCCGCCGCCTGACGCCGCCCGGTAAACCGCCGGCGTAACCCCGAATTGCCGCACGAAGAACCGGTTCAGATGGCTCTGGTCGGCAAAACCGGCGGCAAAGGCCGCCTCGGCGGGCGGCGTGCCTCTGGCCAGTGCATGGCGTGCCGCATGGACGCGCCGCTGGAGAAGATAGCTGTGCGGCGTAAGCCCGGTCGCCCGGGCGAAAGCGCGCAGGAAGCGAAACTGGCTCATGCCGGCCTCTGCGGCGAGATCGGCAAGGCGGAACGGCCGGGAGGGCTCGTCGTCGATGCGGCTTTTCGCCCGCTTTATATTCTCGGGTGCGGCGATATCGCCCGGCTTCGCCGCCTTCTCCATCGCGCCCGCCAGAAGCGTCAGCAGGGTTTCGTCGCCACGAAGGGTTTCGCCCGGCCGTTCCCTTGCCGTCATGGCTGCAAAGACCGCGTTAAATCGCTTCGCCAGCGGCCTGATATCGACGGGATAGGCAAATTCGAACGCGCCGCGATCCGTCTCGCCGATATCGGCAATGGCGTCGCGGACGATATCGATGTCGAGATAGAGCATCCGCCAGGCGCGGCCGCCCTCCCCGAGCGGAATACCGTCATGCACCTCGCCCGGATTGACGGTGATGAGATGGCCGGCGCCGGCTTCCACCATGCCGCGGCCGGAGAGCGATTTCTGTGCCCCGCGTTCGATGAGACCGATGCCGAACTGGTCGTGCATGTGGCGCGGAAAGGAACGGTCGCTATCCGCCGCCACGGCGACGACACCGGGCAGAATGGTTTTCGGCATCAGGAACCGGCCTTGGGCCATGACAGCGCGCGCTCCGCAGATTAGAGCGCGACGCTATCACAGGATGCCCAGTCGAGACAGATGCGGCGTTTACGGATGCATATGATTGATCATGGCGAAGACCTGATCGAAATTGCCGTTCTGCGCGGCGAAACGCAGCGGCTTGCAGCGTTCCACCACCACTTCCTTCTCATCCGGGCGATTTTCAAGAATATCCATCACCTCGGAAATGAAGGCGTCGAGCGGCATGGCCCTTTCGTCGCTCGCCTGCCCCTCGCCCATCAACGTTGTCTGCACATAGGGCGGCACGATTTCGATGACCTCCACCGGCGTTTCCTTCAGCTGCTCGCGCAGCGCGACCGAATAGGCATGGATGGCCGATTTGGTGGCGCTGTAGGTGGGGGTCAGCACCATGGGCACGAAGGCGAGGCCGGAGGAAACCGTCAGCACAGTGGCTGCGGGTTGCTTGAGGAAATGCGGCAAAAGCGCCGCCGTCAGGCGAATGGGTGCTAGAAGATTGGTGGCGATGGTTTCTTCGGCCGTGTCGAGATAATCCGGTGCTGCGGCGATGTCTTCCGGCCGCATGATGCCGGCATTGTTGATGACGGCGTTGAGGGTCGGATGGGCCTTTACCAGAGCTTCGGCAAACGCGCGGATGCCTGCGGCGTCCGTCGCGTCCATCACCATCGAGGCCATGCCGGGGTTGGCGGCCGTCACCTCGTCGAGCACGGCCTTGCGGCGGCCGGAAATGATGACCCGGTTGCCGGCCTTGTGAAACGCCTCCGCCAGCGCCCGGCCGATGCCGGAACCGCCGCCGGTGATGAGAATGGTGTTATCAGCGATTTTCATTGGAACATCCTTTGCTTGTTGGCTGGAAGGAAGTTAGCTATGATACTCTCCAATCGAAAGTAGGCACCCAAAAGATTTATACTTACCTGAAGGAGAGTGTAAGATGAAACGGCACGCCGCCGACCCGGCGATTGAGAGCCGGCGCAAGGTTCCGCCGCCCGCGGATACCGATCCGGCAATAGAGGCGCTGGTTCAGGACATCATTGCCAAGGTGGCCGACAAATGGACGATGCTCATTCTGGAAGTGCTGGAAGAGCATGGCACGCTGCGCTTCACGCAGATCGGCAGGCTGGTCGGCAATATCAGCCAGAAGATGCTGACGAAAACGCTGCGGCAGATGGAAAGCGACGGGCTGGTGCGCCGCACCGTGCATCCCGTCATTCCGCCGCATGTGGATTACGGCCTGACGAACCTCGGCCGCACGCTGGGCAGCGCCTTTTGCGGCGTGTGGATATGGGCGGAAACGCACCATGCCGAAATAGAAGAGGCGCGGCGCCTGTTCAACGAACAGCCGCCGCGCCCCGCTATGGAGTAGTTTCGCCTCAGGCGAACTGGCTGAGGCCCGGAACCGAGGCGATCACCTGATCGACAACCTCATCACCCGCATGCTGGCGGGCAACGGAGATGGTTTCCTTGGCGAGCGTGGAAATCTCGCTCATGCCGAGGCCCTGGCTCATCAGCTGCTGGCCCAGCCCCATGATGCCGCCGCCGCCGATCGCGCTCATCAGGCCGCCGAGCAGACCGCCGCCGCCGGCACCTTCGCCATTATACTGCGCCACCAGTTCGCTGGCGCCGGGAATGGCTTCGATCATGCGGGCGATCGGGCCGTCTGCAGCCTCGCGCTGGAGAAAACCGAGAATCATGCCAATGGCCTTTTCGGCCAGTTCGGGGCTTATTCCCGCCTTCTCGGCGATCTGGCTTACGACTTCGTTCATTCTTGCCTCCTGTTGAAAAACGACGCCAACATCGAATAACTGACGTTAACGTCAACGTAAAACAATATCATGCCGCATTCAAGCGGCCAGGGTCAGGTGCGGCAACTTTCATCAAGCGGTTTTTATTCATCGCCATCAAGCAGTTGTTGCGCCTTGAAACTGTCCTTATAAGATCATCACAACCAAGCTATGAAAAGGCCGCTATCGTCAGAAGTGGCCGCAACATGGTAGTGACGCTTTAAATTCGGAGATGACTTTTGCAAAATCCACCGCGATTTTAAGGGTCATGCACCAGCCGCAGGAGAAAATGGTCGATGTTGCAGGACGGACAGCTCTATATCGGGACCAGCCGCAATCCGGACGACAGCCTGAACAAGGGCGAATATCTGGAGCTGAAATTCGGCAACCGCCACGGCCTCATCACCGGCGCGACGGGAACCGGCAAGACCGTGACGTTGCAGGTGCTGGCCGAAGGTTTTTCCAAGGCCGGTGTGCCGGTTTTCTGCGCCGACATCAAGGGCGACCTTTCCGGCATCGCCGCGCAGGGCGAAGCCAAGGACTGGGTGCAGAAACGCGCCGAACAGATTGGCTTCACCGATTTTGCCTATGGCAAATCGCCGGTGATCTTCTGGGATCTCTACGGTGAAAAAGGCCATCGCGTGCGCGCCACCATCGCCGAAATGGGGCCGCTGCTGCTCGCCCGGTTGATGGATGCTTCGGAAGCGCAGGAAGGCGTACTGAACATCGCCTTCAAGATCGCCGATCAGGGCGGGCTGCCGCTGCTCGATCTCAAGGACCTGCAATCGCTCCTGAACTATATGGGCGAAAATGCGACCGAGCTTTCCAACCAGTTCGGCCTGATTTCCAAGGCCTCGGTCGGTTCGCTGCAGCGCGGGCTGCTGGTTCTGGAACAGCAGGGCGCGGCGAATTTCTTCGGCGAACCGGCATTGAAGATCGCCGACATCATGCGTGTGGGCACGGATGGGCGCGGCACGATTTCGGTTCTCGCCGCCGACCGGCTGATGATGAACCCGCGCCTTTACGCCACCTTCCTGCTCTGGATGCTTTCGGAACTGTTCGAAGAGCTGCCGGAAGTGGGCGACCCGGAAAAGCCGCGTCTGGTGTTCTTCTTCGACGAGGCGCACCTGCTCTTCAACGACGCGCCGCGGGTGCTGGTGGAACGTGTGGAACAGGTGGTGCGGCTCATCCGCTCCAAGGGCGTCGGCGTCTATTTCGTGACGCAGAACCCGCTGGACGTGCCGGAAACCGTTCTCGCCCAGCTCGGCAACCGCGTGCAGCACGCGCTTCGCGCCTATACGCCGCGAGAGCAGAAGGCGGTGCGCACCGCGGCCGACACCTTCCGGCAGAACCCGGCCTTCAACACCGCCGACACCATCACCACGCTCGGCACCGGTGAGGCGCTGATTTCCACCCTGCACGACAAGGGCGCACCTTCCATCGTCGAGCGCACGCTGGTACGTCCGCCATCCGGCCGTGTCGGGCCGCTCACCGATGCGGAGCGCAAGTCCCTGATCGATGTGAGTCCCGTCGCCGGGCAATATGACAAGGATATCGACCGGGAATCGGCCTTCGAAATCCTCGCCGCCCGTGCCCAGAAGGCTGCCGATGCAGAAGCTGCCAGACGTGCGGAGGAAGAAAACGCCGCCAGCCAGTCCGAGAGCGCGTCCGGCCGCTGGCGCCTGCCCGGCTTCGGCGATGAAGAACCCGCACCGGCCTCCACCGGCTCGCGCAATGGCGGCGCACGCAAGACCGGATACCAGCGCGAAACGGTGATCGAGGCGGCTATGAAAAGCGCGGCCCGCTCGGTTGCAACCTCGGTCGGCCGCGCCATCGTGCGCGGGATTCTCGGTAGTTTGAAGCGATAGAAACGGATACGCCGCCCGCCCTCGATGGGGCGGACGGCGCTTGTTTGGCGGAACTTACTTCTGGCGATAGAAGATCATGCCGCCGTGATAAAGCACATCGTCGACGAATTCGCCGTCGGCGGTGAAGCCGGTATCGTCCCAGTAGTCGATATGGTTTCCCTTCACCTCATACCGCCCCTGATAGGCGCTTTTGCGGTTGCCCCGCGCCTCGTCATAGCGGCCATTGGGCAGAAGTTCCTGGCGAATGTGGCCATCGCCGGTGACCCACATGCCGACATAGGGATGGTTCCGGGTTTGAGCCGTTTCGGTCATATTCACGTCCATGGCGTTGCTCGTTTTGCTGGAGCCCGTATCGGTGGAAGCCGTTGCGAGCAGAAGCGCAACAGATGTCGAAACAATGTTCATTGCCAATCCTCCTTAAGCGGCGGTGGGGCGGACGACGATCTCATTGACGTCCACATCGTCGGGTTGCTCGATGGCGTAGCGCACCGCGCGGCCGATGGCGTCGGGCTTCAGGGCGATGGCCCGATAGGTCTGCATCAGTTCCGCAGCGGCGGGATCGGTGATGGTGTGGGCAAGTTCGCTTTCCACCACACCGGGGTGAATGCAGGTGACCCGCAGGTCGCGGTTTTCCTGCCGCAGCCCGTCCGAAATCGCCCGCACCGCAAATTTCGTCGCGCAATAAACCGCAGCCGTGGGCGAAACGGCGAGCGCACCGATGGAGGCGATGTTGATGATGTGGCCGGAAGCGCGGGCGGTCATTTCGGGCAGAACTGCGGCGACGCCATAAAGCACGCCCTTGATGTTGACGTCGATCATGCGGTCCCATTCGTCGACCTTCAAGGACGACATCAGCGACAACGGCATGATGCCGGCATTGTTGACGATGACGTCGACCTGCCCGAACGCCTTGCGCCCTGCCTCCGCAAACGCCTCGACGCTCTGTCTGTCCGTCACGTTCAGCGGCTGGATGACGACCTCGGCGCCCTTGCCGCGCAATTCTTCGGCAAGCGCCTGCAAGCGGTCCATGCGGCGCGCGCCCAGCACCAGCTTCGCCCCGGCCGCGGCCAGTTCCCTTGCGATACCCTCACCGATCCCGCTCGATGCACCTGTGATGAGAACGACTTTATTCAATGTCATGGCTTTCTCCTTGGTGTCATGGCCGGCTTTTTCTGGAAGCGGCCATTGCGGAGAAGATAAAGCTTGGGCATTGTCGTGATAACCGCCTCAATCATAACCTCAGCGGGTAGAACTTCTAACCAATGAATATCGATCTCAACGCGCTTTCGACATTCTGCATGGTTGCCGAGGAGCGCAACTTCCGCGCCGTTGCAGACAGGCTCGGCGTAACCCGCTCCGCCGTCAGCCAGACCATTCGCAAGCTTGAAGAAACGATGGGAATAGCGCTGGTGCAGCGCACGACGCGCAGCGTCAGCCTGACGGAAGCGGGACAGCAGCTTTATGCGGATGTCTCGCCATCCATCGGCACTCTCGTTGAGGCTGCCAATGCCGCGTCGTCCCTGAGCGGCGCCGTGCGCGGGCAGTTGCGGCTTGCGGTTTCCTCGATAGCCGAGCGTTTTTTATCCGGGCCATTGCTTGCGCGCTTTGCGGAAATACATCCCGAAGTGCAGCTCGATATCGTCGTGACGGACGAGGAATTCGATATCGTCGCCGAGCACTACGATGCCGGCGTGCGTCTTGGAGAGCTGATCGCGCAGGACATGATTGCGGTTCCGGTTTCCGCTCCGCAACGACAGCTCGCCGTCTGCTCGCCGCGCTATCGGGACCGCTTCGGCCTGCCGGCGCAGCCCCGCGAATTGATAGGGCACAGGTGTATCGGCTGGCGACCCCGTCCGGGTGTGGCGCCATACAGGTGGGAATTTGCGGAAAACGGCCGCGAATTCGCGGTGGCGGTGGAGCCGGCCTTCACCACCAACGACATGCAGCTGATGATCAAGCTGGCCTGCGCCGGTGCGGGCATCACATTCGGTATGGAAGAGACGTTCCGCCCCTATCTGGAAAGCGGGCAGCTCGTTTCCATGCTGGAAGACCATTCCCCGAGCTTTGCGGGATTTTATCTCTATTACCCCAGCCGCCGCAATCTTGCGCCGAAGCTGCGCGCCTTCATCGATCACGTCCGCCTGTCGAGAGAGCGGTAATCTGCCGGAGCGAGCCCCGGCAGATTGTTAGAAAACAGGGCTATTTCCTCTGCGAAACCAGCGAGAAATAAGCGCCCTGCGGATCGACGCAATTGACGATCCAGCTTTCGCCGGGAACCTCCATCGGGCCGTTGACGACCTGGCCGCCGCCGGTGCTGACGCGGGTGATGGCGTCATCGATACCGTCCACATTGAAGTAATAACCCCAATGGCAGACGGGGACCTGCGGCATGCGTTTCATCATGCCGCCGACAGCCTTGCCCTTATGGGCGAAGATACGGTACGGGCCCATGTCGCCCATGTCGAAATCATGGTCCTTGGTCCAGCCGAACACATCGCCATAAAAGGCCATGGCCTCGTCGACATTATCGGTAAAGAGCTCGTGCCAGCCGACATGGCCCTGCTTTTCCTGCATATCCTCGGGGAAACCGCCGGTTTCCATCGGCAGCGGCGTCATGATGCAGAGCACCGCACCGAAGGGATCCGCGACCACGGCGAAGCGGCCGATTTCGGGAATATCCTGCGGCGGACGCCTGACCGCGCCGCCCTTTTCAGCGAATTGTTTCGCCGTGGCGTCCACATCGTCGACATCGACATAGGCGGTCCAGTTCGGGGGAATGCCCTGGCCCTTGTGCTCGTCGGTCAGCTCCATGACGCCGCCCATGCCCTTGCCATCGGCCTCCAGCACCAGATAGGGCATTTCCGGCGAGCCGAAATCCTTGGTCTGCCAGCCGACGACATGACCATAAAAGCGGGCTGCCGCTTCCATGTCGGGCGTCATCAGCTCGACCCAGATGAATTTTCCATGTGTATCGGACATTGTCGTCTCCTATGGAGGGTTTGGCGGGTATGTTTCGGCAAGCGACCGCCGCAGGATGCGGCGGCGCCGGCGGTCTTCGGATGAATTTTCGCAGGGCCTCAGGCCTTGCGGCGGAATTCCGATGTCATGAAGGTCTTGAATGTGCCGTCCGGCTGCCTGACGCTGCCGGAAAAGCTGCGGTGATTGTCGTCATGCAGCACCAGCACGTCATGATAGGTATCGGTGCGGCCGGAACCGTCGAAGGCGGGGCCTTCCGCTTCCAGCGTCAGGGTCTTGCCGTCCTCTTCCAGCCAGCCCTTGTAGACCCAGAGATTGGTCATCATCGACCCTACCCAGGTGCCGACGAAATTGCCCTTGGCCGGGTCGAAACCGACCGTGATCACGGCCGTCATATCCGTGCCGTCGGGCATCTTGCCGGTGCCGTTGCCGATGATCCACAAGCCACCGACGGAGCGGACGGTCTCGGTGAATTGCTGCGACGGGTCGTCGGCATCGTAGCCCTCATGGCCGGAACTGGACGTCATGACCCAGTCTCCGACGATCCTCTTGAGGAACTCATGTTCCTTCTGCGGCTTGGCGATTTCCATTTCCATTGTTGTTTCCTCCTCGTCGTCCGTTTTCAGTGGCAGCAGGCTGCCGCCTTCGGCGCGTCCTCATACTGGTCGTGGCGGCGCACCCAATCCATTACCTCCTCTTCGTTACGGCCTTTTGGCACCAGATCGAGCAGCATCAGCGTGCCGAGCGTCTGTTCCGCGCCGCGGGCGTAAGTGGAGTAGGTGTGGTAGATCTTGCCGTCGTCGCCCTTGGCGAAAACGCTGATACCGTGCAGGTCCTTCAGGTCGCCATAGGGCGCCATGTCACGGTAATTATAGGTGATTTCACCTTTGGCCATGTCCTCGTCGCGGAACGAGGCCTGATAATCGTAGTTGAAATCGCTGCCTTCGGCCGAAACCCAGGGGAATTTCCAGCCCATGCGGTTCCTGTAGCTTTCGATCTTCTCAAGCGGCGCGCGCGACACCGCAACGAAACCCGCATCGCCGTGCTTGAGGTGGATCAGCGCGCCATCGACATGATCGGCAAAGAAGGAGCAACCGACGCAGCCCTCCTCCCAGTCCGGCGCCAGCATGAAGTGATAAACGATGAGCTGGCTGCAGGTGCCGAACAGTTCCTTCAGCGATTTGGGGCCGGAAGGGGCATCGAAGATATAATCCTTCGTCACTTCCTCCCACGGCAGCGCACGCCGGGCCTCGTTCAGCCTGTCACGGGCGCGGGTCAGTTCCTTTTCCTTCACCAGCAGATCGCGGCGGGCCGCAAGCCACTCCTCTTTCGAAACGACGGGATGAGACATGATCTTTCCTCCTTGGATCCGTCTTTCACCACGGCACCGCCCCGCTTTGACGGTGGGCGCCGGCTATTTCTGTGCTGAAAGTCAATAAACAGTCTGCGGGGACATCAAGTTCCGCTTGACTAATTAGGTTGATATCAACATATTTATCCCATGTCAAACGCCAGCGTGATTCCTTTTTCGACAACTCTTTTCGTGCGGGATGCCTGTCTGTGCCTGCATGCGCAGCGCGCCGCACGGGCATTGGCGCGGTTGTTCGACAATGCGCTGAAGCCGGTTGGGATCACCAATGGACAATTTTCGCTGCTGATGTCGCTCAACCGGCCGGAGCCGCCGCCGATGGGACCGGTCGCCAATCTTCTGGCCATGGACCGCACGACGCTGACGGCGGCGCTGAAGCCGCTGGAGCGGCGCGGGCTGGTCAGCATCGAACAGGACCCGAAGGACAAGCGCGGCAAGCGGCTGCGGCTGACGGCGGACGGCATGGCCGTGCTCGCCGCCGCCTTTCCCATCTGGGAACAGACCCATGCCGAAATCGAAGCCCGCATCGGCAGCGGCGACCCCGACCGGCTGCGCCGTGACCTTATCGACCTCGGCTGACAGGATTGACGGCATGGCGCCACTTTTGTCGGCGACAATGTCATCCGGCCGTCGTGCCGGGGAGCGACACTACGAAGAAAGCGCAATCAAGGAGGAATGATCATGCGTGCAATCGTTTTTGTAAAAGCCACCAAAAGCAGCGAAGACGGCGTCATGCCCACGACCGAGCTGATCGAGGCGATGGGAAAATTCAACGAGGAACTGGTCAATGCCGGCATCATGCAATCCGGCGACGGCCTGCATCCCTCCTCCAAGGGCAAGAGGGTTGTGTTCGACGGCGACAGCCGCACGGTGATCGACGGCCCCTTCCCGCACACCAACGAGCTGGTCGCCGGCTTCTGGATCTGGACTGTGAAGGACATGGACGAGGCCGTGGCCTGGGTGAAACGCTGCCCGAACCCGATGCTGGAGCGCAGCGAAATCGAAATCCGCCCGATGTTCGAAATGGAAGACTTCGGCGACGCCGTAACGCCGGAAATCGCCGCGCATGTCGAAGAACTGCGCGCGCGTGTCGCGAAGCAATAAAGGCCGCTCAGCCGAGCGCCGGATTAAAACAGGAGAGTGCGGGCTTGCCGCATTCTCCCCCACCGCCTGCCATTGCAAAAGCCGTTGCCTCGAACAACCGCCGCTGTTAATGGTGAAGCGGTTCAACCCGTTTCAAGAAAGGAGGCTTCGCATGGATATTTCCTGCTTCTGGCGCAATCGTCAGCTCTGCCACCTTTTTGCCCTGCGGACACGTTTGCAGGGCTGACCGGAACACCAACACTCTGGTTTGCCCAAAAGGCCGCGCAGAATGCAGCTTGTCTGCCGTTGCGCATGTTTTCACGACGGATCACCCCAAACCGAAACCCCGTACTGCCTGCGGCAGACCAAGGTTCGTCAACGGGTCCGTCTTGCCAGAGACGACTTCATGACCATCATCACGCTTCGAAACCTCGGAATCATTCTGGGCAAGCCGCTTTTTTCCAGTCTCAGCCTCACGGTGAATGCGGGAGACCGCATCGGCATCGTTGCCGCCAATGGCTGCGGCAAATCCACCCTTCTCCATTGCCTTTCCGGTGACATGGAGCCAACCAGCGGCGATATCACCCGGCTGCGCGGACTGACGCAGTCCATCGTCCACCAGCATCTGCCCGCCCCGTTGATGGAACGGACGATGCGGGACGCCGTGCTTTCCGCCTTGCCGGCGGATACGGTCGACAGCGAGAGCTGGCGCGCCGACATTATTTTCGACGCCATGCTGGTGCCGGAGCCGTTCCGGGAGCGCCGCCTGAAAGAATTGAGCGGCGGCTGGCAGAGGCTTGCCATGCTGGCGCGGGCGTGGATCACCGAGCCGGATGTGCTGCTGCTCGACGAGCCGACCAACCATCTCGACCTCGAAAAGATCAATGTGCTGGAAAACTGGCTCGGTGAATTGCCGCGCGATACGGCTGTCATCATCGTCAGCCATGATCGCGCCTTTCTCGACAATGTCACCAGGAGCACGCTGTTCCTGCGGCCGGAAAATTCGGCGCTGTTCCGGTTGCCCTATGGCCACGCACGGGCGGTGCTGGAAGAAGAGGATGCCGCCGATGAGCGGCGTTTCCAGCGCGACATGAAAACCGCCCAGCAATTGCGCCGTCAGGCCGCCAAGCTGAACAATATCGGCATCAATTCCGGCAGCGATCTTCTGACCGTCAAGACCAAGCAATTGCGTGAGCGGGCGGAAAAGATCGAGGAAAAGGCCCGGCCCGCCCATATCGAGCGATCCGCCGGCAAAATCCAGCTCGCCAATCGCGGCACCCATGCCAGGGTTCTGGTCACTCTGGAAGATGTGCCGGTCTCGACGCCAGACGCGACAGTGCTGTTTCGCACCGGCCGGCAATTTGTCCGTCAGGGGGACCGCATCGTCATTCTCGGCCGCAACGGCGTCGGCAAGACACGGCTGATGTCGCTTCTGCAGGCGGCCGTATCGGGCGCAGGCCAGATAGACGGCATCAAGGCCACGCCCTCGCTGGTGGCCGGATATGTCGACCAGTCGCTCGCCGAGATCGATGACGACAGCACGCCCGTTTCGCTGCTATCCCGCCGCTTCGATATTGGCGACCAGCGCATCCATGGCCTGCTTGCGGGCGCGGGCATCAACATGGAAATGCAGAAACGCCGCATCGCCGCGCTTTCCGGCGGGCAGAAGGCGCGGCTTGCCATGCTGGCGCTGCGGTTGGCGGAGCCGAATTTCTACCTGCTGGACGAGCCCACCAACCACCTGGATATTGAGGGGCAGGAAGCGCTGGAGGCGGAAATCATCAGCCGTGAGGCCAGCTGCGTGCTTGTCTCGCACGACAGGAGTTTCGTGCGGACGGTCGGAACCCGCTTCTGGCTGATCGAAAAGCGCAGGCTGGTGGAAGTCGATGATCCGGAAGGGTTTTTCGCCTCGGCCTGATGGTCTTGAAAAGCAAACGCCCGTCAGCCCAAAAGGCTGGCGAGGCGTGGATCGCTGGCGAAATCCAAAACCGCAAAACCCGTTCTGCGCATCGGAAATTCGCAGAGCGCCTGCACCCCCGTTTTCGACAGGTGGATACGCCAGCTCATCCGCTCCACCGGCGTCTTCGCGGCAAAAGCCTTCGGCGACAGAACAGCGATGTTGAGGCCGCCGGCGGGGTCGCGTACCGAGCGATAGAGGATAGCCTCGATCTTCGCCAGACGCGCCTGATCGGCCAGCGCCTGGCATGGCTCGTAATTCTGCAGATCGGTCCACAGGTGAGCATCCCGGCTCAGTTCCGGTTTCGTCAGGTTGAGCGCCGCATCGGTGGCGATACGGGCGGCGAAGGCGGAATAGTCGGCGGGATTGGCGGGCAGCGGCGTGCCCGGCGATTCGGCATAAAACAGCAGCCGGTAAAAGGCCATTTCGGCGAGCGCCGTCTCCACCTTCTGGGCGGCGTAATAAACGCCTTCGGTATAGCCCGCGCGGCGGAAGCGCGAACCATGCGGATAGGCGGCTCCATACCGGAAGGGCGTGGCGAGAAGATAATCGAAACCGGCGCATTCCGGCGGAAACGGCCGCTTGCTCGTCTCCAGAATATCTTCCAGCAGCGATTGCTCCTCCACCGTATCCACCAGTTTCATGGTGGAGACCTGATGCTGCGCTTCCACCAGCCGCCAGTATTTTCCCGATACGGCGCGTTTTTCAGACAGGAGCGCGTCGGGCGTCCAGATAGGAGAGGACATCGATCAATCCGGTAATGGTGGTCAGTTTGTCGGCAGGCACGGCGTTCAGCGCAACATTGTGATTGCGCAGCCAGTTTTTCGCCACGGCCTCATCGCCGCCGGCAATCGCATCCAGCGAGCGGAAAACCCGGATCAGCAGCACCGCCAACTCGAAGGATTTGGCGCCCGGCTCCAGCAGGAAATCGAGCCGTTTCATGCGCGACACGGTGGGGGCGGAAACGCCGAGAATATCAGCCGTGCGCGCGGCATTCAGGCCCAGCCGCTCGGCGGCGGCGATAACGGCCTTGGTGACGACCCTGCCCTGCGAGGCGGTATCCATGGCGCTCTTGGCGTGAATATTCATGGCGCATATCCTTTCCTTGGAAAGAATATAGCATTTTTCTTTCTGAAAACAAGAAGGCCGGGATGAACCCGGCCCCATTGTTCAGATAGATAATTACACGAATTCGATCAGGCCACTGAGACCGGCACTTCCGTGGAGGTGCGCATGGCGTGGCTGTACGGGCAAACGATGTGAGCGGCGGCAACCAGCTTTTCGGCGACTTCGCGCTCAACGCCCGGAATATTGGCCTTCAGCGACACTTCGATGCCGAAGCCGCCGCCGTCTTCGCGTGGGCCGATGCCGACGGTTGCCGTCACAGTCGTGTCTTCAGGAATCTTTACCTTTTCCTTGCCGGCAACGAATTTCAGCGCGCCCAGGAAGCAGGCGGAATAACCGGCTGCGAAAAGCTGTTCCGGATTGGTGCCACGGGCGCCATCGCCGCCCAGCTCCTTCGGAACGGTCAGCGTCACGTCGAGAACGCCGTCTTCCGACTTGGCGTTGCCGGCGCGGCCACCGGTGGCGGATGCTTTGGTCGTGTAGAGAATGGGCATGACATTTACTCCTTCGGGTTGGTGTTGGGCATCTTATAACGCAAAATTAAATTGTGCGCAATATAGTTTTGCGCATTGAATGAAATTTTGTTTTTTGCGATAATTTTCACGAAATTTCGCCGCGCATCCATGCGGCAGGAACCGAAAGCGGGGGCTGATTGTTCCCTTCCCGGTTGATTTTGGAGCAGGAAAATGGACGCAGAGGGCGACGAGAAGAAGATGGAAAGCCTGTTGAGGCTGGACCAGCAGATATGTTTTGCCCTTTATGGCGCGGCACACGCCTTCACGCGCGCCTATAAGCCGCTGCTCGACCCCATCGGGCTGACCTATCCGCAATATCTCGTCATGATGGCGCTATGGGAAAAAGAGACATCCACCGTCAAGGCGCTCGGCGAAATGCTGGGCCTCGATTCGGGCACGCTGTCGCCGCTGCTGAAAAGGCTAGAACATGCGGGGCTGATCACCCGCAAGCGCGGCACGGTGGATGAGCGGCAGGTGCTGGTGGCTCTGACGCCGAAGGGCGCGAACCTCAAAAAAGAGGGCGTGAAGATCATGGCGGCAATCGGCAGCGCCACCGGCTGCGGGCTGGAAGAGCTGGTGCAGATTCGTGACCGGGTGAATGCGCTGAAGGACAATCTCAGCCGTCAGTGATCTCGAAAAAACAGGGCGCAACATTTCCACGTCATGCCGGACTGGATCCGGCATCCAGCCACGGCGCGTCTGCGCCGTGAAAGAGTCTTTTGCGATCAAGGACTTGATCGCGCTGGACCCCGGATCAGGTCCGGGGTGACGGTGTGCGGATGAGACATTTTCGCCCATCGTTTCGCCACCGGGAGCAATACCAGGCGGCCCCAGAGGCCGCCTTCTTATGCAAGGGAAGTCCGGCTTACTGCCAGACCACCACACGCGCCTTCTGCGGCACGCGGTCGTAAAGATCGATGACGTCCTGGTTCATCAGGCGCACGCAGCCGGAGGAGACGGCCTTGCCGATGGAGTTCCATTCCGGCGAACCGTGCAGGCGGTAGAGCGTGTCCTTGCCGTTCTGGAAGATATAAAGGGCGCGGGCGCCGAGCGGGTTCTTCAGGCCCGGCGGCATGCCGCCGTTCTTGGAGGAATATTTGACCAGCTCCGGCTGGCGGGCGACCATTTCGTCCGGCGGGGTCCATTTCGGCCACTTCTGACGCCACTGGATGACGCCCTCGCCCGACCAGGCGAAACCTTCGCGGCCGATGCCGACGCCATAACGCATGGCGCTGCCGCCCTGCTCCACCACATAAAGGAAGCGCGAGCGCGTATCCACAACCACGGTGCCGGGACGTTCGCCGGTCGGGTCGACAACCCGCTGGCGGTAATAACGGCGGTCGATTTTCTGATAGGGGACGGCGGGAATGACGTAACCGCCATCCTCAACCGAGCCGTACATGACGGCCAGTTCCGCATCGCTGACGCCCGGCGAGAACATCTGCCGGAAATCGCTGCCGATGGCGCTCGCCTGCTGGCGAATGGCGTCTCCCGTGCCCGACGAGGCGCAGCCTGCGAGAAGCGAAGCGGAGGAGATGCCGAGAAGGGAAAGGAAGGTGCGTCTGGAAAGATCTGTGTCGGTGCTTGTCATAAGGCCGGTTTGTCCCACATTTCGAACGGCTATATCGCCGTTGTACGTCATTTGTTCCGTTTCATGCGTATTGCGAAAATAGTTAACCGACCGCTAAAAGCCAGTCACAAGGCGCTGGCGGAATGGGTCCAATATCTCTTTCTTTTAGAACGTGTTCAGATAACCACAATCTGCGCCCCCTGCGGCACACGCTCGTAGAGATCGATCACATCCTGATTGAGCATGCGCACGCAGCCGGAGGACGTCGCCTTGCCGACGGATTGCCAGTCCGGCGTGCCATGCACGCGGTAAAGCGTGTCCTTGCCATCCTTGAAGATATAAAGGGCACGCGCCCCGAGCGGGTTGTTGAGACCGGGCGTCATGCCGCCATTGGCGGCGGAGATGGAGGCGAGCTCCGGCTGGCGCTTGACCATTTCATCGGGCGGCGTCCAGCGCGGCCATTTCGCCTTCCACTGGATCTTGCCGCGGCCCGACCAGGCATAACCGTCGCGCCCCAGCCCAACGCCGTAACGGATCGCCTTGCCGCCGGATTGCACGAGATAGAGAAAATGCTGTCTGGTATCGACGATAATCGTGCCGGGGGCTTCCGCCGTCTGGTAGCTGACTTCCTGCCTGAGATAACGCGGATCGATGCGGCCATAGGGAATGGCCGGCAGCGAGCGGTCCTCATCGCGGATCGGGCCATACATGACCCGGTGCAGCGGATTGGAGACAGGCAGGCCATAGGCCATCGTCTGGCCCTGCGGCTGCTGCGCGTTAGAACCCTGCACCTGCGGGGCTTGCAGCCCCTGCCCGCGCACCGGCGGACCGTATTCCTGATGGAAGCGGGTTCTGAACAGATCCGGCGGGCGCGTCGAAAGCTGGCCCGGCTGCGGCGGCAGTTCCGGCTGGCGATTGGAGCTGACGGAGTTGAAATTGAATACCGGCGCCGTTTCCCTGACGAAAACATCCGGGTCCATCCGGGTCGTATCCGTCACGAAAAGGCAGCCGCTCATGAGAGGCAGCAGGGCAAGCCCCGCCAGAGAGGCCGCCCGGCGACCGTTTTTCAAAAGGAGTGCTATCATCTGAACCGCTTCATGGAATCCAATCTGCCGGCATGATGGACCGCGCGGCTGGCGCGAGGCTGGCGTCAGTTTTTCAAAAAAAATCGAAAAACCGCATTTTTGCTCTTGAAGCTCTAGTTGCTAGAGGTGCCAGATTGGCTGTCGACTGGAATTCAGGAGCGGAAACCATGAATATTTCGACAGGCATAAACATCAAGGGCAAAGACGGGGAGCCACTGACCTTCTCCGTTGGCGGCATGGATTGCGGCAGCTGCGCGGCGAAAATCGAAACCGCGCTTTCCCGCCTGCCGGGCGTTGCCGACGTCAAGGTTTCCGTTGCACGCGAAAGGCTGAACCTTTCGCTGGCCGAAAGCAAAACCTCGGTCGAAAAAATCGAAGACACGCTGCGCAAGCTCGGATTCAAACCCGCTTTGCTGCCACAGGAGAAAGTCTCCCGCGTAAAAGTCGAAGCGGATCATCACGGCCACGGCCATGATGACCACGATCATTCGTCCTGCGGCGGCCACCATGCCGATACCGGAGCGAGCGCCGACAGCAGCAATGCGCTGACCTTTTCGGTCGGCGGCATGGATTGCGGCAGCTGCGCGGCCAAGATCGAGACCGCGCTCTCCCGCCTGCCCGGCGTTGCCGACGTCAAGGTTTCCGTTGCGCGCGAAAGGCTGAACCTTTCGCTGGCCGAGAGCAAAACCCCGGTCGAAAAAATCGAGGACACGCTGCGCAAGCTCGGTTTCAAGCCGGCCCTGCTGCCGCAGGAAAAGACCGCGCGAGAAAAAGCCGCAGATCACAATCACGATCATGACCACGGATCATGCAGCGGCCATCACCACGACCATGACCATTCAGATCATGACCATTCAGATCATGACCATTCCGCGCACGATCACGCGTCCTGCGGCGGGCATGATCATGACCACTCCAAGCATGACCATTCTGGTCACGATCATTCGGGCCACGACCATGCGGGCCATTCGCATGGTTCCGCTCCGGCGGCTGCAGTGCAGAGCGGGGAAGTAGGACACGCCCATGGTGCGGATGAAAAAGGCGCTTGGTGGCGCACCGCAAAGGCGCGCAACACCTTCACCGGCACCGTTCTGGTCGCCATCGCCTATGCGGCGGAACTGAGCTTCCCGGCATGGGGCGGTTACGCCTTTATCATCGCCACGCTGGTCACGCTTTTCCCGATCGCGAAGAACGCCTTCAACGCCGCCCGTTTCGGCGCGGTCTTCACCATCGAAATGCTGATGACGATTGCCGCCATCGGCGCGATCATCATCGGCGAGGCGGAAGAGGCGGCCATCGTCGTGCTCCTCTTCTCCGTTGGCGAATTGCTGGAAGGTTTCGCCGCCGCCCGCGCCCGCTCGGGCATCAAGGCGCTCGGTTCGCTGCTGCCGAAAACGGCGCTGGTGGAGGAAAACGGCGCGCTGCGGCAGGTCGCGGCCGATCAGGTGCGCATCGGCCAGGTGGTCGTGGCGCGTCCCGGCGACCGCATCGCCGCCGATGGCGTTGTCATGGAAGGCCAGTCCAGCGTCGACGAATCGCCGATGACCGGCGAGAGTATTCCCGTCGCCAAGGAAAAAGGCGCACGCGTCTTTGCCGGCTCGATCAACCATGACGGCTCGCTACGCATCCGCGTCGACCGCGCGCCGGAAGACAACACCATTGCCCGCATCATCACGCTCGTCGAGGAAGCGCAGGATGCGCGTGCGCCGACCGAGCGTTTCATCCAGAGCTTCTCGCGCTATTACATGCCGCTGATCGTGGCGATCTCGGTGCTCACCATCATCGTGCCGCCGCTTGTCGGCCTCGGCGACTGGGATACGTGGATTTATCGCGGTCTCGCCCTGCTGCTGATCGGTTGCCCCTGCGCGCTGGTCATTTCGGTTCCCGCGGCCATCGCCTCCAGCCTTTCGGCCGCGGCACGCCACGGCATGCTGGTGAAGGGCGGCGCGGTCATCGAAATGCTGGCGCGCACCGAAACCGTCGCCTTCGACAAGACCGGCACGCTGACGCTCGGCGAACCTGTCGTGACCGACGTGGTGGCGCTTGACGGCAACGACGCAGAGCTGATTGCGCAGGCCGCAACCATCGAGCACGAATCGAGCCATCCGCTCGCCCGCGCCATCGTCAATCATGCCGAAAAGCTGGGCGTGAAGCCCCTGCCCGGCTCCAACATCAAGGCGATTTCCGGTCGCGGCATGCAGGGCAATGTCGGCGGGAAAGACCTGTTCATCGGCGCACCGCGTTTTGCGACGGAGGTCGGCACCCTCTCGAAGGATCTTGCCGACCGTATTTCCGCGCTGGAAAGCGAAGGCAAGACGGTGGCGGTCGTGATGACCGGCGGCGCGGCAAGCGGTCTTTTCGCCATGCGCGACGAGCCGCGCAAGGACGCGGCCGAAGGCGTGAAAGCGCTGAAGGAAATGGGCATTTCCTCGCTGATGCTGTCGGGTGACAATGCCCGCACGGCGCGCGCCATCGGCAACAAGCTGGGCCTTGAAGCGCGCGGTGAACTGCTGCCGCAGAACAAGGTCGAGGAAATCCGCAAGCTTGCCGAAAAGAAGACCGTGGTGATGGTGGGCGATGGCATCAACGATGCGCCGGCCCTTGCGGCGGCCAGCGTCGGCGTCGCCATCGGTTCCGGAACCGATGTTGCGATGGAAGCGGCGGATGCGGCGCTGATGCGCAACAATGTCGGCGACGCCGCCCGCCTGATCGGCCTGTCGCGCGCCACCATGAGCAATATCCGCCAGAACGTGACCATCGCGCTCGGCCTGAAGGCGGTCTTCCTTGTCACCACCGTCACCGGCGTTTCGGGCCTGTGGCTCGCCGTTTTCGCCGATACCGGCGCGACGGTTCTGGTGACCGCCAATGCCATGCGGCTGCTCGGCTATTTCAACCGCAACAAGGGCTGACATTCCATTCGCATGCAAGACGGCCGGGTCTCGTCAATCGAGGCCCGGCCGTCTCATTTACGGCATATTGACAAACTAATTGCGTCCAATAAATACCGCGTACCGCCGTTTCCACGTGCGTGACAATCGATTCCACGCGCAGGAGCGCTGAACTTGGCAAAGCATGGCTATAACCGCATCGCGTACCGCGCGATCAAGATCGGTGGAAACATCGCCAAGGTCATCTTTTCCATCGATTTGTTCATCCGGCCCGGCAGAAGAAAAACGCTTCCGCAATATCAGCCAGCCAGACGCAGCCCGAAATCGGAAAAGGCCATTCCCCGCATCATCTGGCAGACGAATTACTCCAACCGGGTAACGACGCCGATCTATGCGAATTTCCTGTTCAACCGTTGGCTGACGCCGGAATTCGAATATCGCTACCATGATGACGAGGCGTGCCAGACCTATATCGACCGGCATTTTCCCGGACGTTACGCCGACGCCTTCCGTCGCCTGCAGGTGGGCGCCGCCAAGGCGGATTTCTGGCGTATTCTGGTGCTTCTGCAGGAAGGCGGCATCTATCTCGATATCGATTCCAATTTTGCGGCCCGCCCCGAGGATGTGATCGGCTCGCAGGAAGAGGCCGTTTTCATCGCCATGAAAAGCGGCGAGATCACGAATTACTTCATGGCCTCCAGGCCCGGCCACCCGGCGCTCAGGCTGATGGCCGACCGTATTTCCCAGAATATCGAAGATGGAACGCTCGCCAGCGTCTATGACATGACCGGCCCGACGGTGGTGCATGCCGTCGTCAAGGAGCTCGGCCTGCCGGTCCGCAATTACCGCGAAATGTGCACCCAGGGGCAGTTCACCAATAAGCGCGCCCAATATGCCGACAAAAAAGACGGCGCATGGTGGGCGGAGCAGGCAAAGACGTCCATCGTCAAGAACTAGGGCATCTGCGGCAAACGTGCGAAGCGGTTTTACCGGACGTGCTCCTGAACCTCAGACGTTCCTAAACAGCGGCACAGTTCGCATTTCAAACAAAGGCGTTGAAAAGGCGGATGCTTTCCTCGACCGCATGCGGCACCACGCCGTTATGGGTGCCGGGCAACAGCTTCCTGTCGACCTTGAAGCCGGATGTCAGGGCGCGATCCACGAAAAGCTGGTGATCGGCATCGAAAGGCCGCTCCTCCGTGCCGCGTAGAAGCAGCGCCGGACATTTGAGGCTGGGGCCGAAACAGACGGAGGAGCGCATGATGAATTCGCGCTCGTCGGTCTCGTCGAAACAGATCTCGTCGCTATAGCGGTTGAAATAACGCCAGGAATTGACGCCGGCGGAGATGGGTGCTGCGGCGCGGAACCTGCGGCTCATGGCGGCCAGAAGCGTCAGCGTGCCGCCATTGGAATGGCCGGCGATGAAGAAGCGGTTTCTGTCGATACCGGGAAGGTTTTCCAGATAGGTGGCCGCCGCCAGCGCATCCGCCGTTTCGTCGTAGAAACCGGAATAATTGCCGCTTTGGCCGTTTTCACCGCGGAAGGACGGCAGAAGCACGACATAGCCCGCTTCCCAATAGGGCTTCATCAGCGCCCAATGGCCGTCTCCGGTGGCGTTGCCGCCATGAAGAAAAAGTACGGCGGGCTTCAGCGTTTTTGACGGCTGGTAATGGGAGAGCCAAGCGACAAGTTCGATGGAGCCATCCGGCCCGCCGGGATAGGTGACCCGTTCCGCCCCGGGCGGCGTGCCGAGCGCCGAGGATTTTTCCGGCGCAGCCATTTTTCGCAAGAGATGGGTGTGGAACCGTTTGCGCGCCTCCGCATAATCCTGCCGCTCCAGCGGCAACACCTCGGGCGCGGCAATGCCCGCTTTCGCACGGGGTGGTAAAAATGCGGCCGCCGACAGCCCCATGGCGCCGGCCAGAAGGCTTCGCCGGGTCAGGCTCGGCAAGACGGTGCCGCTCTCTTCCTGTCCGAAGGCTGAGGAAAGAAAGCGTTTGTTTGCCATATGGTCACCTGAAGGGATGGTTGTAACAGCAGTTCAACACTGCGGCGGGAGGCTGTCCAATCACGGATTCGCGAATGACAACAATGTATTCGCAGCCATCATGGCAATTTCTGGACAGCGTCTTCTCCGTTTCCGTGCCTGCCACGAAGGATGAGGGGCGGCCAAGGCACCCTACACTTCCACGCCATCGATCATCGCCACCAGCGTCGAAAGCCTGTCCGCCTCCGCCGGCAGCTTGTCAGCACGCAGCCGCGCAATGCGCGGAAAGCGCATGGCAACGCCGGATTTGTGGCGGGTGGAACGGTTGATGCCCTCGAAGGCCACCTCCAGCACGAAGCCGAAATCCGGTGTGGCGCGCACCGCCCGCACCGGGCCGAAACGCTCGACCGTGTTGTCGCGCACGAACTTGTCCAGCACCTCCAGCTCCGCATCGGTGAAGCCGAAATAGGCCTTTCCGACGGGCACGAGCTGTTCGCCATCCTCACCTTCCGCCCAGACGCCGAAGGTGAAATCGGAATAATAGCTCGACCTTTTGCCGTGGCCGCGCTGCGCATACATCATCACGGCGTCGATATTATAGGGATCGCGTTTCCATTTGAACCACGGCCCCTTGGCGCGGCCGGCCTGATAGGCGCTGTCGCGGCGCTTGATCATCACACCCTCGATCACCGGATCGGGAGGGGCGGCGCGCAGCGTGTCGAGTTCCTGCCAGCTGGAAAAGCCGATCAGCGGCGAGAGGTCGAAACGATCATGCGGCGCGTGCTCGATAATATCCGACAGGCGGCCGCGGCGCTCCATGTAGCTTTCGGCGCGAATATCGCTCTCGCCCTCGAACAGCAGGTCATAGGCGCGGATGAAGGCGGGATAGTCATCCAGCATCTTCGCTGTCACAGACTTGCGGTTCAGCCGCTGCTGAAGGTCGGAAAAGGTACGGGTGAGATTGTTGGAGCGCGCTGTGCCGCCGATCAGCAATTCGCCGTCCATCACGCCTTCGAAATCGATCGCCTCCAGAACATCGGGAAAGGCGCCGGAAATATCGTCGCCGGAGCGGGAGTAGAGTTTTCGCGTGGCGCCTGCGCGGGACAATTGCACGCGAATGCCGTCCCACTTCCATTCGGCGGCGTAATCGGCCGGGTCCAGCGCATCGAGGTCGCCATCCGCCACCGGCGTTGCCAGCATCACCGAGTGGAAGATGGCGGGCGTCGCCAGTACCGGACGATCAGACTTGCCCTCAAGCCAGGCGAAAAGCGGCGTATAGGGCGGCGTCAGCCCGTGCCAGAGGGTCTCGATTTCGGTGATGTCTTTCCCGGCGAAATCGGCCAGCGCCTGCCGTGCCAGCCGCGCCGAAACGCCGATGCGCAGGCTGCCGGTGGCGAGTTTGAGAAAAGCGAAACGCGAGGATGTATCGAGCCGGTCGAGAAGATCGCGCACTGCGCCGCGCACCTCCGTGCGGCCGAGTGAATTCATCAGTGTCACGACGTCGCCGAGGCGCGGGTCCTGGGCCTCTGCATCATCCGCGCCGCCAATATTGCCCCAGACCAGCGAAATGGTCTCGGCCAGATCGCCAACATAATCATAGGAATAGCGGAACAGAACCTCATCCATCCGCTCCAAGACCAATTCGCGCAGCAGGGCCGGTTTGACGCTTTTGAGGTCCAGCGTGCCGGCAATCGCCGCCAGCCCGTAGCCTCGGTCTGGATCGGGCGTATCGCGGAAATAATCGGTCAGCAGCTTCAGTTTGCCGTTGCGCGAAGGGGTGAGAACGAGGCGGTCGAGCAGCGTGGCGAAGGCTTTCATCTCAATCCCCCTCATCCTCGTAACCGACAAGATGCAGCGGCTTGGCGGCAATGCCCTGCAACTCGCACCAGCGCACCAGCGCCTCCTCACGGCCATGGGTGACCCAGACGGCCTGCGGGGAAATTTCCCTGATCGTCTCCAGAAGTTCCGGCCAGTCGCAATGGTCTGATATCACCAGCGGCAGCTCCACACCGCCTTGTTTGGCGCGCTGCCGCACCATCATCCAGCCGGAGGCGAAAGCGATGAGCGGTTCGTTGAAGCGCCGCGCCCAGCGTTCCTGAAAAGCCGAGGGCGGGCCGACGACGATGGCGCCCTTGAAGGCGGAAGGATCGCTTTTTTCGAGTGTTGCCGGGCGCAGATCGCCGAGATCGATGCCCTGCGAGACGTAATAATCGCAAAGCCGCGCCAGCGCGCCGTGAATATAAATGGGATCGGAATAACCGTTGTCCCGCAAAAGCCGGATGACGCGCTGCGCCTTGCCCAGCGAATAGGCGCCGACAAGGTGCGTCCGCTCGGGAAACTGTTTGATGGAGGTGAGCAGCTTGCCGATTTCCACGCGCGGCAGCGGATGGTGAAACACCGGCAGGCCGAAGGTGGCCTCGGTGATGAAGACATCGCAGGGAACGATCTCGAAGGGTGCGCAGGTGGGATCGACGCCGCGCTTGTAATCGCCCGATGCGACGATGCGCAGGCCGTTCATTTCCACCGAGATTTGCGCCGAACCCAGCACATGGCCGGCGGGATGGAAACCGGCGGTGACGCCGTTCACCTCCACCGTCTCGCCGAATGCCACCGCCTGCTCGCTGCCGCAGAAATCCTCACCGTAACGGATACGCATGATATCCAGCGTCTGGCGCGTGGCCAGCACCGCGCCATGGCCGGCGCGGGCGTGATCGGAATGGCCATGGGTGATGAGCGCCCGCGCCACCGGGCGCACGGGATCGATATAAAAATCGCCCGCCGGACAATAGAGGCCCTTGGGCGTGGAATTCAGGAGCTGTTCCGGCTTCATATTCATTGAGATAGGGCCGCCCGCGCGAATGTAAAGTGCTGCGAGCATAACGCGGAACGGGCGTTAAATTTCCAGCGGCGGTGTTTTTGTTTTGTATGCATCTCCCGTCATTCCGGCCTTGAGCCGGAATCTAGCAGCCGCGCGTCTGCGCGGCGGGAAGAGCTCTCTCAGCCCAAGGACTTGGGCTGACTGGATACCGGCGCAAGGCCGGTATGACGGAGGAGAGGTTTCAGCCAAAACCAGCGTTCACAACTGCTTACCTGCCTACTCCCCCGCCCCTTCGGCCGGCTTTGCCTGCACCGCCGCCGGCAGTCGCACCGGTTTCAGCATCAGCGCCGCCGCAAGGCCGATGGCGGCGGTTGCGGCTGCGGCGAAGAAGAGCGGCGTAAACGCATCCGAATAGAGCGAGGCGACGGCGGCCTGCGAGGCGGCGGGAAGTTCGGAGAGGATTTTAGGCGTCAGTTCCTCGATCTTGCCGACGCCGGGAATGTCGACCGCCACGCCCTTCAGGCTCGATGACACGATGGCGCCATAGACCGAAATGGCAATGGCAGCGCCACCCATGCGGGTCAGGGTCACCGCGCCGCTCGCCGCACCGATATCCGCCTTGGGCGCGGAATTCTGCACGCCGATGATCGGCGCCTGCTGGCCGAGGCCGACCGCAAAGCCTTGTGCCAACATGAGGACCGCAATAATCCAAAGCGGCGTTCCTGCATGCATCTGCGTGAAGAGCAGCATGGCGATGACGTTGATGGAGAGGCCCGCCACCGAGAAGGGCTTGTAGACGCCGGTAATCGAAATCAGCCGTCCCGCCGAAAGCGAGCTCATGACGATGCCGCCGGTGACGGCGATGAAGAACAGGCCGGCATGGGAGGGTGAAAGCCCGGTCGTGGTCTGCAGGAACAGGGCATAATAATTGACCATGCCGATACCGATGCCGCCGCTGGTCAGCGACACGATCATCAACAGCGGAAAGGTGCTGTCCTTGAAGAGACGCAGCGGCACGACCGGTTCCGGAGCGCGGCGTTCCACCTGGACCCACAGGAAAGCGGCGATGACAGCAAAAGCGATGATGCCGAGGCTGGGGGCTGCGATGAGCGAGCCGAACAATTCGCTGCTGTCGGCCCAGAAGACCACGCTGGCAATGGTGGCCGCCAAGAGCACCGCGCCGAGATAATCGATCTTCGGCTGGCGGGCCGGACGACGGTACGGCAGCATCAGCGCCAGCCCTGCAATCACGATAATGCCAAGCGGCAGGTTGATGAGGAAGATCGACCGCCAGCCGAAGAGATCACTCATCGTGCCGCCGAGGATCGGGCCGACACTGCCTGACGCCATGATGGTGAGGCTGGAATAACTCTGGTAACGGGCGCGTTCGCGCGGTTCGAACAGATCCGCATTGACGGAAAAGATCGAGACCATGATGCCGCCGCCGCCAAGCCCCTGCAACACGCGGGCGGCAATCAGGCTGTCCATCGACCATGCCAGCCCGCAGGCGAGCGAGCCGAGCGTGAAGATGACGACTGCCGCGATCATCACATATTTGCGGCCGAACAGATCGCCGAGCTTGCCGTAGACAGGCATGACGGCGCTGGTCGCCAGCAGATAGGCCGAACCGATCCAGCCAAAACGCTCCAGCGCACCGAATTCGCCGACGATGGTGGGCAATGCTGTCGATACGATCTGGTTATCGAGGGTCGCCATGAACATGGCCAGCATCAGGAACAGAAAGACGATGAGCCTGCGCCGATGATCCGACACAAGCGGCGCCACGGGGGCGGTGGACATATCCATGAAAAATCTCGTTGGCTTCCGGCGGTTTTGCTGCGACAATTTGTGTGCTATCAGCATATATATGTCAATGGCAAGCTTTTGACATCTGTGCTAATGCCGCTAAATGTGATCGGAAAACAGCATCGAAAGGGACGATGAAGCGTGGCGGCTGAGGAAAACTGGAACGAGGATCTGCCCGAGGACATCAAGCGGATCGGCAATACGATGACGCGTATGCGCATCATGATCGGCCGCCGCATCATCGGCCGCATGGCGCTTGCCAAGCTCGCTCCGGGTCTCGAACTTTCCCATATCGACGTTCTCGATATTCTGCGCCGGGCGGAAGGCGATGTGACCGTGGGTGCGATTGCCGAGGGCATGCGCATCGACCCTTCCCGCGGCAGCCGGGTGGTGGCGGATATGGTGGGGCGCGGCCTGCTGAAACGCGGCGTTTCCCAGAAGGACGGCCGCCGCAGCATTGTCGAGATCACGCCGCTCGGCACCAGTCTTTTGCAGGAAATGCGCCGGACCAAGATGAGCGTCATCGAGGACGTGATGGATGGCTGGCCGGCGGAGGATGTGGAAACATTCGCCCGCCTGTTCGAACGCTTTATCGACCGTTTCGAAAATCGTCTGTCGCCGGATACGGACTTCTTCACGGATCAGAAAAAATCATAGCTGCCCCGGCGATCTGCAACTTCACTTTAAAACGACGAAACCGTAACGTGCCGCGCATCGAACTGGTCAAGGGGTAATTTCGATGTTGACGATCTACGGTGTCTACCGTTCCCGTGCCACGCGCACGCTGTGGCTTGCGGGTGAACTGGGCATAGAATTCAAGCATGTGCCCGTGATACAGGCCCGCCGCCTTGCCGACCCGCTGGCTGCGGATGCGCCGCTCAACACGCTGTCTCCCGCATTTCTCGCCGTCAACCCGATGGGCACCATTCCCTGCATCGAGGATGACGGCATGGTGCTCTACGAATCCATGGCCATCAATCTCTACCTTGCCCGCAAATATGGCGGACCGCTCGCCCCCATCGACCTGAAGGAAGATGCGGCGATGCTGCAATGGTCCTTCTTTGCCGCTACCGAAGTCGAAACCAATTCGCTGAAGATTTCCTCCGCCATCGCCGAAGGCCTTTCGGAAAGCGATAGCGGCAAGGCCGTGATCGATGTCGCCGCCCGGCTGCTGAAGCGCCCCTTCCGGGTGCTGGAGCAGCATCTTTCCAGCCACGACTATCTGGTGGGCGACCGTTTCACCGTCGCCGATCTCAACGCGGCGGAAATCGTTCGTTACGCGCAGGGCCACAAGCCGCTGTTCGATGCCCATCCGGCGCTGAAAGCCTGGCTGGATCGCTGCCAGGCCCGCACAGCGTTCAAGACCATGTGGGATACGCGTGCGGCCGAGGCGGCCTGAGCGGGAGAGCCCTTTACCCCTCCGTCATGCCGGACCTGATCCGGCATCCAGCCAGCCCAAGTCCTTGGGCTGAAAGTACTCTTCTCGCCGCGCAGACGCGCGTCGGCTGGATTCCGGCTCAGGGCCGGAATGACGGAATACTGAGCCCCTCAACCCCTCTCTCCCGCCAGCGCCCGCTGCACCGCCGGCCGGTCGTTCATGCGGCGGAAGTGGTCGTGCACTTTCGGGAAGCGGGCAATATCCACCCCATCGCTTTCCAGCCAGCCAGACATGACGAAAAGATAGGGATCGGCAACAGAATAGGCCGTACCAAGAACCCATGGGCCGTGCAGCATGCCGTGCTCGATCAGTTCGAAGCACTCGCCCATGGTCTGCGGCACCTTGGCTTTCATATCGGCCAGCGAACTATCCTCATTCGCCCAGCGGCTGCCGCGTCGGCCATGCGCGTGGGCGACATGCACGGTGGAAGAAATGAAGGCGTTGAAGGACTGCATCAGCGCGAATTCGAACGGATCGTCGAGCGGCGCGAGCTTCTTTTCCGGCGCCATCTGCGCGATGAAGGCGAGGATGGCGGGCGTCTCCGTCAGCACGCCGCTTGCCGTGGCCAGTGCGGGCACGCGGCCCTTCGGATTTATCTTTAAAAATGCCTCGGAGCGTTGCTCGCCCTCCGCGAAATTGACGCGGTGGGCCTTGTAAGGCAGGCCGGATTCCTCAAGCACGATATGGCTGGCGCGGGAGCAGGAACCGGGGGAGAAGAACAGTGTGAACATGGATATGCGACCTCCAAAGCAATGAAGCGTCCGTTTCTTCCTCATGCGGACGCCGCCCCTCGGCGGCCATGGGATGACCGTCACACGCAGGGCACGTCATCATCGTGCCCGCAACCGGCCGCGTCAAAGGTTATTTAAAGCCCGACGACGCGGATATCGCCGACATGAATGCCGTTCCAGTTGCGCATCTGCCGGTTCGCCATGCCGCTCAAAGCCTGTTGCTCGGCGCTGCCTTCATCGAAATAGCGGGCCAGCAGTGCCGAGACCATGGCTTCCGCCGCCCGCGTCGTGCCGTCTTCGCATTTCACCGCCATGGCAATGCCCTTTTCCGGCAGGGCGGCGACAAAAACGCCCTCCGCGCCGGTCTTTGCGAAGATTTTTCCCGGCGCGATCTGCATCAGTTTCGTGCAGGCGCGGCCGGTGCCCGCCACGTAAAAGGGCTCTGCCATGCAGGCCTCGACGAGACGGCGCGAGGCTTTCGCACGGCCCGGTTCCAGCCCTCTGCCCTTCGCCATCTTTGCGAAACCGTGCGCCAGCCCTTTGAGCGGAACGGCATAGGTGGGGATGGAGCAGCCATCCACGCCGCAATTGTCCTGACCGAGAGCAGCACCCGTCAGGCTTGCCATCGTGGCGCGGATTTCCTGCTGCAGCGGGTGATCGTAACCGACATAGCCCTTGGGGTCAGTGCCGGTGTGGCAGCAGGCGCAGATGAAACCGGAATGTTTGCCGGAGCAATTATTGTGAAGCGCGGTCGGCTTTTCCAGCGTGCGGGCCTGATGGATGATGGTTTTCTGGTCGGAAGACCAGTGCGCACCGCATTCCAGCGTATCGGCATCCCTGCCCGCCTTCGCCAGCATCGAAGCGGCGAGCTCCACATGCGCGTCCTCGCCGGAATGGGAGGAGCAGGCAAGCGCCAGTTCGCGGTTGCCGAAGCCGTAGGCATCCGCAGCGCCGCTTTCCACCAGCGGCAGCGCCTGCATGGCCTTGCAGGCGGAACGCGGAAAGATGCCGCGCTCGATATCGCCAGCCGAAAACAGCACGCCGCCATCGCCATCCACCACCACGGCAAGGCCCTGATGGCGGCTTTCCACGAGGTTGCCGCGGGTGACTTCAACGGTAACGGAATTGTTCATTTTCGCAGCCTCAAAAAATTCTGATTTCATGTGGTTGATACCGCAATTGATTTTTCGATGCACGGGGCTGTTCGTGAAATTTGCAAAACGTCTGCTGCTGGCGATTGCCGTTATCTATCTGCTTCCCGCGCTGGCATCGGCCGGGCTGTGGGCCATGCGGGACCATCCGCAGGGCTGGCGCGATGCCCGCTGGTCTTCGTCCGGCGTCCTTCCCCAGGCGGACGCCGATGAACAGGCTGCGGTCTATGTGTTTTCTGCCATGACGGGCGGTTTCAAGGGCTCTGTCGCCAGTCATGCCTGGATCGTGCTGAAAAAGCCGGGCGCGAAAGCCTATGACCGCTATGACAAGGTGGGTTGGGGCACGCCGATCCGCCGCAATGGTTATGCGGCGGATGCCTTCTGGTATTCCAACACACCGCGCCAGGTGGTGGCCATTCATGGCGCAGAGGCGGAAAAGCTGATCCCGAAGATCGAGCAGGCTATTTCCGATTACCCCTATGGCCGACCGGGCGGCTATCGCATCTATCCCGGCCCCAACTCCAACACCTTCGTCGCCCATGTGCTGCGCAGCGTGCCGGAACTCGGCGTCGTGCTGCCGCCGGATGCGGTCGGCCGCGATTATCTGCCGGACGGCGCGTTTTATCACATCGCCGATGACTGGAAGGATGTAAGCTTTTCGCTCGGCGGCCTGTTCGGCATTTCGGCGGGTGCGCGCAGCGGTTTCGAGATCAATTTTCTCGGTCTTGTCGCCGGCATCGATTTCAGCCGGCCCGGCGTGAAGATACCGGGGCTCGGTTATTTCGGCGTGGCGGGCATCCGCGCGTAAGCGGTTACGTTTCGCTGGCCTGAGCGGCGCGCCGGGCGCGGATGCTCTGGGCGATGAAGACCCGCGACAGGCCATGATAAAGCGGCTCGCGGGAGAAAAGCCGCGACGTCAGATATCCGAGCATCGATGCGGCCATGATGGGCATGACGCCTTGATGATTGCCGGTCATTTCAAGGATGATGACAAAGGCCGTCATCGGCGCCTGCACCACGCCCGCAAAATAACCCGCCATGCCGACGATGGCGCCAAGGCCGACGCTGGTGCCGAGCAAAGCGGCCATGGTGCTGCCGAAACCCGCGCCCACCGACAAAGACGGTGCGAAGATGCCGCCGGGAATGCCCGACATCATGGCAAGGAACGTCGCCGCCAGTTTTTCGATGAAGAAGAATGCCGGCGCGGCCTCGCCCTCGATTGCCGCGCGCGCCTGTTCGTAACCGGTTCCGAAGGTCGCGCCACCCGTTGCGATGCCGAGGACGGCGGAGGCAAGGCCGCAGGCGGCGGCGACCGCCAGCATCCGCTTCAGCGGAATGGCCTGCGCAAAGCGCCGGATGCGGGCGGAAAGACGCAAGGCGCCGGCGCTGAACAGCGCGCCGAACGCGCCGCCGCCAATGCCGCAGACCAGAACCAGTAGCCAGTCCATGGTCGTTTTCGCCATCACCGAACTGGTGCCGAAATAGGTATAGCTGCCGACTAGCGCCAGCGAGGCGAGGCCCGACAGGATGACGGCGGTGAGGACGAGGCCATTGGCGCGGGATTCATAGGTCTTGCTCATTTCCTCGATGGCGAAGACGATGCCGGCGAGCGGTGTGTTGAAGGCCGCCGCGATGCCCGCCGCCGAGCCAGCGAGAATGAGGCCCTTCGCCTGCGCCATGCCGCCCCAGCGGGCGGCCTGCAGCATGATCGAGGCGCCAACCTGAACGGTCGGGCCTTCACGGCCGATGGAGGCGCCGGAGAGCAGGCCGGCGACAGTCAACACCACCTTGCCGACAGCGAGCTTCAGCGACAGAAGCCGCGAACGGTCCGCGTCTTCCCGCAGGTGCCGCGCGGCGATCGCCTGCGGAATGCCGCTGCCGCCGGCATTGGGGAAAACCGTGATCGCGAGCCATGCGCAGAGCGTGAAGCCGAGCGGCGTGATGATGAGCGGCAGTAGAAACGCCCATTCGCCCGATGAGGTCGCCGCAAAGAAAAGGTGCTGGGCGCGATCCGCCGCCCACGCAAACCCGACGCTGATAAGGCCAACAGCAATCGCGCCAATCCAGAAAACCGCCCTCGGCCTCCACACCCGCCACGAACCCCACACGACGCGGGAACGGCGGAGCATCTTCAGCTTTTTGTAGTCGACGGGCATGGCGGTCCAGATCGGTGATTTTGATGGTCGTCATCAGGCGGGAAGCCCGTTTATCCGCCTCTCGGGCGGGGATTGCAAGGTTTTGCATTTGACAGGCCGATCCCATCGGCGCATTCTGCGCATCGCAATTGCAACGCACGGAGACGCAATATGAAAACGGCAACGATCCCTTCACTGCGGGTGACGGCGGATTTTCGCGAGGCGGCGGAAAGCGTGCTGAAGGACGGCGAAACGCTCTCTTCCTTCGTTGAGGATTCCGTGCGCAGGCAGGTGGAAATCCGTAAATCACAGGCGGAATTTATTGCGCGCGGGCTGGCGTCGCTCGAAGAATCCAAACGGACGGGGATTTTTTATCCAGCCGAAGAGGTGCATGCGGAATTGCGGGCGATGCTCGCCGCCAAGAAAGCTGAGCGTGGCGAGTGACCTTCAATCTCCGGTACACGATTGCGGCCCGAGCGGACATAACACGGCTATATGATTTTCTATTGGAAAAGGATTTTTCGACGGCGGAAAAAGCCGTAGACCGAATCATTTCGACGATTGAGGGACTGAGCGAATTTCCTTTCGCAACGCGCAAGGCGCCTGGGGACAACGCACTCTTACGAGAACTGCTCGTTCCGTTCGGATCTTCCGGTTACATCGTCCTCATTCAAATCGAAGATGCGGAAACCGTGTCCATCCTCGCGATCCGCCACCAGCGCGAGGATGATTACCATTGACCCTCACCGGTCGCTCACGGCCGCGCGCGGGTTTACCCACGGTTCCTGATTGGAGCGCGGCAGCGGGGTCTTGCCGAGAATATGATCCGCCGCCTTTTCGCCGGTCATGATCGACGGGCCGTTGAGGTTGCCATAGGTCACATGCGGGAAGATCGAGCTGTCCGCCACTCTCAAGCCCTCAACGCCAATCACCCGGCATTCGGGATCGACGACGGCCATCGGGTCGTCCCTGTCGCCCATGCGGCAGGTGCCGCAGGGGTGATAGGCGCTTTCCAGATGCTCGCGCAAAAAGGCGTCGATCTCCTCATCCGTCTCCACATTTTCGCCGGGCTGGATTTCCGGTCCGCGAAAATCGTCAAAGGCTTTCTGGCTGAAGATATCGCGCGTCAGGCGCACGCAATGGCGGAATTTTTCCCAGTCTTCCGGGTGGCTCATATAGTTGAAGCGGATGACCGGGTCGTCATGTGGGTCTGCGGAACGCAAGGTAACATTCCCGCGCGATTTCGACAGGTTGTAACCTACATGCACCTGAAAACCATGGCTTTTCGCCGCCGCTTTGCCATCATAGGAAATGGCAACGGGCAGGAAATGATACTGGATGTCAGGCTGCTTCAGACCGGCTGCTGAGCGCAGGAAAGCACAGGCCTCGAACTGGTTGGAAGCGCCAAGCCCGCCTTTCGACAGCAGCCATTGCGCACCCGCCACGCCCTGCCAGAACCATGGCAGCCAGGAATAAAGCGAGACCGGCTTGGTGGAGACCTGCTGGAAATAAAACTCCATATGGTCCTGAAGGTTCTCGCCCACGCCCGGGCGATCCGCCTTCACCTCAATGCCCATGTCTTTCAGGTGCGCGGCGGGGCCGATGCCTGAGAGCATCAGCAGTTTCGGCGAATTGAAGGAGGATGCCGAGACGATGACCTCGCGATTGGCCGGAATGGTTTCCACCACGCCCTTGCGCTCGATCTCGACGCCAACCGCGCGGCCATTCTCGATGACGATCTTGCGGGCGAAGCCGTTGACCAGCGTGACATTGCCGCGCTTCAGCGCCGGTTTCAGATAGGCATTGGCAGCGGACCAGCGGCGGCCATTATGGATGGTCTGCTCCATCAGGCCGAACCCCTCCTGCTTGGAGCCGTTATAGTCGTCGGTCAGCTCGAAACCGGCCTCAGCGCCCGCCTGAATGAAGGCGTGGAACAGCGGATTGTTGACCGGGCCGCGCTGCACATGCAGCGGCCCGTCCGTGCCGCGCCAGCCTTCTTCGCCGCCATGGCTGTGTTCCATGCGCTTGAAGTAAGGCAGCACATCCGCATAGGCCCAGCCATGCGCGCCAAGCTCTTCCCAGCGGTTGAAATCCTCGGCATGGCCGCGCACGTAAACGAGGCCGTTGATGGAGGACGAACCGCCGATAACCTTGCCGCGCGGGGCCGTGATGCGGCGATTGTCGAGGTTCGGCTCGGGCTCGGAGAGATAGCCCCAATTATAGCGCTTCATGCTCATCGGCCATGCGAGTGCGGCCGGCATCTGGATGAAGGGGCCGAAATCCGAACCGCCAGCCTCGATGACGATCACCGAATAGCGGCCGTCTTCCGACAGGCGATAGGCGATGGCGGAGCCTGCGGAACCCGAACCGACGATGACGTAATCTGCTTGCATGATCTGCTCTCTCCGATGAGCGTTGGTTCCGATGACCGTATGAGGCTGGGGTTTCACCCCCCTCTGCCCTGCCGGGCATCTCCCCCTCAAGGGGGGAGATCGGCAAGCGGCGCTACCGCCGCTTCATTCGCTGACGTTGAGATGCGCGCGACCTCGCCGCATATCGATCTCCCCCCTTGAGGGGGAGATGTCCGGCAGGACAGAGGGGGGTAAGCCCCACGCACCGCCCCATCAATAAGGCGCTTCCACCTTCCCCGTGCTCACATAAACCGTCTTCAACTCACTATAATGCTCCAGCGCGGCGGCCGAATTCTCTCGCCCGAAGCCAGATTGCTTGGAGCCGCCGAAGGGGATTTCCACCGGGCAGAGATTATACGTATTGATCCACAGCGTGCCCGCCTCCAGCTGGTCGACCACGCGATGGGCGCGGGCGAGATCGGCGGTGAAGACGCCGCCGGCGAGGCCGAATTCGGTGGCGTTGGCGCGGGTAAGAACCTCGTCTTCATCGTCGAAATCCAGCACGCACATGACGGGCCCGAAGATTTCCTCGCGGGCGATGGTCATGTCGTCGGTCACATCGGCGAAGACGGTCGGCTGCACATAAGCGCCCTCGCCCGAGACGTTGTTGGGAATGCCGCCGCCGGTGATGAGCGTCGCGCCCTCCGCCTTGCCCTTTTCGATATAGGAAAGGACCTTCTCCTGCTGGGCCTTGGAGACCAGCGGGCCGAGATGGGTGGCGTAGTCCAGCGGATCGCCGAGGATCATCGCCTCTGTGCGGCGCTTCAGATTGTCGAGGAAACGCTCCTTCGCCTTTTTCTGCACGAAAACGCGGGTGCCGTTGGAGCAGACCTGGCCGGAGGAATAGAAGTTGCCGAGCATGGCCCCGCCGACAGCGCTTTCGATATCGGCGTCGTCGAAGACGATCAGCGGCGACTTGCCGCCGAGTTCCATCGTCACATGCTTCAGATGCCCGGCAGCGGCGGCGGCTACCTTGCGGCCGGTCGGGACTGAGCCGGTAAGCGAGACCTTGGCCACATCCGGGTGGTTGACGAGCAGCGGGCCGGTATCGCGATCGCCCTGAATGACGTTGAACAGGCCCTTTGGCAGGCCGGCTTCGATGAGGATTTCGGCGATCTTCAAGGCGCCGAGCGGGGTGTTTTCCGAAGGCTTGAAGACCATGGCATTGCCGGCGACCAGCGCGGGCGCGGCCTTCCAGCAGGCGATCTGCTGCGGATAGTTCCACGCGCCGATGCCGACGCAGACGCCGAGCGGCACGCGCTTGGTATAGGCAAAATCGCCGCCGAGGGGGATGTAATCGCCGTTCAGCGCGGAAGGGGCGATGCCGCCGAAAAATTCGAAGGCATCCGCGCCGGAGGTCGGGTCGGCGACGATGGTTTCCTGAATGGGCTTGCCGGTATCCAGCGTCTCCAGCGTGGACAACGCATCGTTGCGCTCGCGCATGATATCGGCGGCGCGTTTGAGGATGCGGCCGCGCGCCATCGGGCTCATCGCCGCCCATTCCTTCTGCGCACGTTTGGCCGAGACGATGGCGCGCTCGACGATGGCAGGCGTTGCCGCATGCAGCCGCGCGATCACCTCGCCGGTGGCCGGGAAGATGCTCTCGAACGGCGTGCCGGTCGTGTCTTCGACATAGTCCCCGTCAATGAAATGCGAGGCTTTCGGCTGCGCCTTCAGCGGTGTCGCGATGGTCATGTCGAAGTCTCCTTAAAGAACGCGGATGGACGGCTTTGGGCGCTGTCCATCGGGAAATGATTTGAGCTGCATGTCGAAATAATCCTCGACAAGCGCCGGTGCGGAGGCAAGGCCGAGCGGCGCCGAGCGCAGGCTGTGGCGAATATAAAGCCCGTCGATCAAGGCGGCCGCGCCTTCCGCGATGCGCGCGGCATCGTCTGGCGGGCAAAGCCGGTTGAGGCTTGCCATGAGGTTGGAGCGCAGACGGCGCGAATAGAGCACGAGCAGGCGGCGGGTTTCTTCCGAGCGCTGCGCCTCGACATAAAAGGCAAGCCACGCCGCCACCGTTTCGGGCGTGAACTGGTCGCTCTGGAAGGAGACATGCACGATGGCGCTCAACCTTTCACGCGGGCCGGAAGCGCGGGTCAAAGCCGCCACCGCATCACGCCTGAGATCGCGCAGCAGGCTGCGAATGGTTTCCAGCAGAAGCTGCTGCTTGCTGCCGAAATAATGGTGCGCGAGCGCCGCCGACACGCCCGCTTCCCGGGCGATATCCGACATCGTCACATTCAGCGAACCATGGTGGCCTATGGTGCGAAGCGCCGCATCCACCAGCGCCTTCCGGCGCAGAGGCTCCATTCCGATCTTGGGCATAGGCGTCTCCTTGATGGCGGCAAAATATTCTTGATTGATCGATCAATCAATAAAAAACGCGCCATTTTATGTCGCTGATTTGCGATGGATCATATTTTCCGCCGGCGGACAGTGATAGTTTCGCAGGCATCGGCCAGCGCGGCGAGCCCCATGCAGCCGCCCGGTTCACGGGGGAAAAACTAAACCGTGATATACTGCGAATTGGGAATGGAATGCGTTTCGTGCTAATATCGCTGATGATACAAATTTCGCTGGAAGCGGCGCCAGACGAAAGACGATAAAAACGCCCGCCTAGACCACGACGGCGCCCGATCCGTAAACCGGACATCGAAGGACCGATCGCAGCGTTTAAAGAAGGGAGTGATATCATGCCAATGGTAACAGTATCGATTTCCCCGGAACAGGCAGCAAGGATGCGTGAGGCCGTGAATTGCGGAGCCTATGCTTCCGGCAGTGAGGTCGTTCGTGAGGCCCTGCGCCTGTGGGCGGCCTCCACCGCGCACGGATCGGCTTCAAGACCAGCGGCGGATGCGGACCGGGAGCGGCTCAACGTTGCGGACCTTTACGCCGCACACACCGGACATGCGCGAAGGGCCTGAACCGCCGCGCAACAACCTTTAATATCCAAGGGGTTGTTATAAAAGGTTCACGAAAGCTTCACAGTGGTGAAAGCTTTTGTTGACCTGTGATCTGCAATTGTTTGCCCAAAAATAATGGGCGCCCAAGGATTTAAAACCGGGCGTAAGAACATGAGCGGAGAAACATATGCAGGCCGTCACGCTGGAGAACGATGTCATAAGGCGTTTTGCCTCCGGGCACATGTTTCCCATGGCGAAACTGGTGCTCGAAACGGCGTTTCAGCCGATTGTCGAGGCGACGACAGGCACGATTTTCGGTTATGAATCGCTGATGCGCGGCCATGACCGGCTCGGTTTTTCCAATCCGCTGGCGCTTCTCGACCAGGCTGCCGCCGATGGCGAGTTGAAGGCCTTCGAGCAGATGCTGGCGAGCCGGGCGCTGGCGAAATTTTCCACCCTGCCCGATTTCTCCTCCGCCACCCTGTTCCTCAATCTGGATGTGCGGCTGATCCCGCATGGCGACGCCATTCTCGACAAGCTCGTTGGCCATCTGGCGCGGGCGGGCATTCCCGCCTCCTCCATCTGCTTCGAGCTTTCCGAACGTTTCGACAATACCAGCGTGCCGGAATTCACGGCGCTGATTGCCCGCATGCGCAAGGAAGGCTTCAAGCTGGCCATCGACGATTTCGGCGCCGGCCATGGCGAGATGAAGCTGCTGTGCGATTTTCCGCTGGATTACCTGAAGATCGACCGGCATTTCATCACCGGAGTCGACCAATTGCCGCGCAAGCAGCACCTTGTGCGCAACATCGTCAACATCGCCCATGTTCTCGGCGTCCGGGTCATTGCGGAAGGCATCGAAACCGAAGCGGAGTTTCTGACCTGCCGCGAATTCGGCGTTGATCTGGTGCAGGGCTGGCTGATCGCGAGGCCCACGGTCTTCACCAGCGAGCTGCCGGAGAGCTTTCCCCACATCAACCGCATGGGCGTGGCGCGGCGCAGCAGCCAGACGCTGGATGAGATTCTCATTCGCCGCGAAATCGAGCGTCTTCCGACCGTCTTCGAGCATGACAGCGTCGACAGCGTCTTCGAACTGTTCCGCAGAAATCCGCAGCAGGCGTTTTTCCCGGTTCTCAACGCCAATGGCGAACCGCGCGGCGTCATCAACGAATATCACCTCAAGGAATATATCTACCGACCCTTCGGCCGCGACCTGCTCAAGAACAAGATCTACGAGCGCACCATTTCCCATTTCGTCGATCCCGCGCCGATTGTCGGTCTCGATGCGGATGCCGATCAATTGATGAACATGTTCGCCAGCATGGGCGGCAGCGCCTGCATCATCCTCACCGAAAACATGCGTTACGCCGGCATTGTTTCCGCCGCTTCGCTCATCAAGGTCATCAATGAAAAACAGCTGAAGATGGCGCAGGACCAGAACCCGCTGACGGCGCTGCCCGGCAACCGCGCGATTGGCGGTTTCATTGCCGACCGTTGCAGCGATGGCGACGAGGCGCGCTTCTTCTGCTATTGCGACTTCGATAATTTCAAACCCTTCAACGACAAATACGGCTTCAACGCTGGCGACCACGCCATCACGCTGTTTTCGGCCCTGATGCGCCGTTACTTTTTTGCCGGCGATTGTTTCCTCGGCCATATCGGCGGCGACGATTTTTTCATCGGCGTGCGTGACTGGACGGTGGAGGAGCTGACGGAAATCCTCGAGCGGCTGCTCAGCGATTTTCACGACGACGTCGCCGAACTCTATTCGGACGAGGACCGCGCCGCCGGCTGCATGAAGGGCCAGGACCGCCACGGCAATGAGCGGGACTTCGCGCTGCTGCGCTGCTCCATCGGCGTTCTGACCTTGCCGAAAGGGCTGATCATCGCCAATCCCGAGCGGATCGGCAGCGAGATCGCTGGCGTGAAGGCGGCTGCGAAGGAAAACGAAGGCGGTCTCGTCGTCCGGGTCTTCGGCGAGACAAATTGACACTCGTGACAAACGGCCTCCTTCCCTAAGCGGCGCATCTGACCTACATCTTCAGGCGACGTCGACACGTGAGGAGTTGCCCCTGGCCATGCCCGACACCAAGACCCTGCCCGAAACAATGTGCTTCATCGACCTCCCTTCCCATGGCGGCCCGGAGGTGATGCGGCTTTCGCAAGCGCCTTTGCCGAAGCCTGCAAAAGGCGAGGTTCTGGTGAAGGTCGAGGCGGCGGGCGTCAACCGGCCGGATGTGGCACAGCGGCAGGGCACCTATCCGCCGCCGACGGATGCAAGCCCGATCCTCGGCCTTGAAATCGCCGGCGAGGTGGTTGCGCTGGGTGAAGAAGTTACCGAATTCAAGCTGGGCGACAAGGTCTGCGCGCTCGCCAATGGCGGCGGTTATGCGCAATATTGCACCGTGCCGGCCGGGCAGGCCCTGCCCTTCCCGAAGGGTTACGACGCCGTCAAAGCCGCGGCTTTGCCGGAAACCTTCTTCACCGTCTGGGCCAATCTCTTCCAGATGGCGGGCCTCACCGAAGGGGAAAGCGTCCTTATCCATGGCGGCACCAGCGGCATCGGCACGACGGCCATCCAGCTTGCCAAAGCCTTCGGCGCCGAAGTCTATGCCACGGCGGGTTCTGCGGAAAAATGCGAAGCCTGCGTGAAGCTCGGCGCCAAACGGGCGATCAACTACCGTGAGGAAGATTTCGCCGCCGTCATCAAGGCCGAAACCGATGGCAAGGGCGTCGATGTCGTTCTCGACATGATTGGTGCTGCCTATTTCGAAAAGAACCTTTCGGCACTCGCCAAGGACGGCTGCCTGTCCATCATCGCCTTTCTGGGCGGCGCCGTGGCCGAAAAGGTCAATCTCACCCCCATCATGGTCAAACGCCTCACCGTCACGGGCTCCACCATGCGCCCCCGCACGGCCGACGAAAAACGCGCCATCCGCGACGACCTCGTCGCAGAGGTCTGGCCGCTCATTGAAAGCGGTCAGCTGGCACCTGTCATCAACCGGGTCTTCACGCTGGATGAGGTCGTGGAAGCGCACCGGCTGATGGAAAGCAGCAGCCATATCGGCAAGATCGTGATGCGGGTGTCGTGAGGTTTTGAGCAAGATCGTTGTTTTCATTGACAACACAGCAAAGCGTTGTCAAGAATAACAACATGAAGGCCATTCTGCTCGAAAAGACGCGCAAAGTGATCGACGAGACGGCCTTCTTTGAGGTTGTCCTGTGGCATCTGCCTGAGCCTGTTCCCGGAAGTCTTCACCCGTTCAAATATCGGCTGGCGCTGGTGATCAAAGGGGAATGTGTTCTGCGTTATGACAATGAACGCGGCAAAGGCGATCATCGTCACATGGACGGGCGTGAAGACACCATCGCCTTCACCACGCTCGAAGCCCTGTTCGATGCTTTTCAGGCGGATATGGAAAGGATTTTGTCATGACCGCACTCACCGTCCGTCTCAGCACGATCAAGGATATCAAGAGCCGCTTTGTTGCCGCCGGTAATCTGGCCATGTCTGGAAAGCCGGTGGAGGCGAAACCATCTGTCGAATTTTCCAGCTATGAGGACCTGCACCACACTCTCGCGCCGCTTCGCCTTGCCATCGTCAAGGCTCTGGCGGGACAGGGACCGCTTTCTATCCGGGAGGTTGCCCGCCGGGTCGGACGGGACGTACAGGCCGTTCATCGCGACGTGACGTCGCTCCTCCATGCGGGCATTATCGACCGGAACGAGGCTGGCATCGAGTTTCCCTATGACAGCATCCACTTCGAATTCGACGTAAAGGCCGCAGATGCGGCATAGGGGCCGGGCGTCCCCTGGAAGTAATCCCTCTTGCATTACTGACGAATCGTACTACCTTCTAGTTATGTTCAACGTATCGGAAGGAGGTGATCCAATGTCTAGTGAGATTTCGGTCTCTGGTGCAGGCAATGGAAAGGGTGTGTTTTCGACGGGGCAGCCCTCGTTGTAAAACCTCTTCTGCCTTCGGAACGTTGAGAAACAGTCCCGGGTCTGTAAACAGGACCAAACTCATGGAAGGGTCGCTTTGGCGGCCCTTTTCCGTTTTTGCTTATTGCTTCGACGATTGGGGAAATCTGCGCCTCAAGTGTCGGTGCGGCAAGCTCGATGCTCGAGGTACTCGTGACACGCCTCTTCCGTCATGCCGGGCTTGACCCGGCATCCAGCCGGCGCGCGTCTGCGCGACGAAAGGACTCCGTTCAGCCCAAAGACTTGGGCTGGCTGGATACCGGCTCAAGGCCGGTATGACGGAGAACTGGGGAGAGCGCCGGATCAGCGACCGTCAATTGCGGTCACCTCTCCCCTTATTTCTTCCCGAATACCTTCCACCGCGTCGGCCGGAAGCGCAGTTCCGCGCCCACGGCCACGGCGGCGTTGAGCGGCACCTCGATTTCGAGGTGATAGGGCTCATGGCCGTTATTGGCGATGTCGATTTCGGCGATGCGGGTGCCGGCGAGGCGGCGACAGGTGGTGACCTTGCCGTAAAGCGCGTCCTTCTCCCCGGTCAGCACCACATCTTCCGGGCGGAAGAAAAGCTCGCCCTCGCCAGAACCGCTTTCATCGAGGCCAATGCTTTCGCCCTGGAACAGCACGTGGCCGTCGCGGATCGTCACCGGCAGGCTGGAAGATTCGCCGATGAAGGAGAAGACGAAGGGGGAGTTGGGCGTGTCGTAGACGTCATCCGCCGTGCCCACCTGTTCGATCTTGCCCTGGCTCATGACGACGACGCGGTCGGCCAGTTCCAGCGCCTCTTCCTGATCGTGGGTGACGAAAACGGTGGTGTGGCCGGTGCGGTCGTGGAATTCGCGCAGCCAGCGGCGCAGTTCCTTGCGCACCTTGGCGTCGAGCGCGCCGAAGGGTTCATCGAGAAGCAGGACCTTCGGCTCGATGGCGACGGCGCGGGCGAGCGCCACGCGCTGGCGTTGACCGCCGGAAAGCTGGGTCGGATAGCGCTTTTCAAGACCGGAGAGATGCACCATGTCGAGAAGTTCGGATACGCGTTTGCGGATCTCGGCTTTCGGCGGGCGGTTGGCGGAGGGGCGCACCTTGAGGCCGAAAGCGATATTGTCGGCCACCGTCATATGGCGGAACAGCGCATAGTGCTGGAACACGAAACCGACATTGCGCTCCTGCACCGTGCGGTGGGACGCGTCCTCATCACCGAAGAAGATTTGCCCCTGCGTTGGCTGCTCGAGGCCGGCGATGAGACGCAGCAGCGTCGTCTTGCCGGAGCCGGAAGGACCGAGCAGCGCGATCAGCTCGCCGGAACGAATGTCGAGCGACACGTCGTTCAGCGCCGGAAACCGATCGAACTGCTTGGTGATGCCGGAAACTTTCACTTCCATGAAGATGCCTTTCAGTGCTTGCCGGCTGCGTTGCCCGCGCCAAAGCGTATTTCGAGAATGGTTTTGAGAATGAGCGTCACCAGCGCCAGACCGGCGAGCAGCGTCGCCACCGCAAAGGCCGCGCCCATATTGTACTCATTATAGAGTATCTCGACATGCAGCGGCATGGTGTTGGTTTCGCCGCGAATATGGCCCGAGACCACCGAGACGGCGCCGAACTCGCCCATGGCGCGGGCGTTGCAGAGCAGCACCCCGTAAAGCAGGCCCCATTTGATATTCGGCAGCGTGACATACCAGAAGGTCTGCCAGCCGGAAGCACCGAGCGAAATCGCCGCCTCCTCGTCGCCATTGCCCTGATCCTGCATCAGCGGGATCAGTTCGCGCGCGACGAAGGGAAAGGTGACGAAGATGGTGGCGAGCACGATGCCCGGCACGGCGAAGAGGATCTCGATGCCGTAGCTCTTCAGCCATGGCCCCAGCACGCTGTGGGATGAGAACAGGATGACATAGACGAGGCCCGATATGACTGGCGAGATCGAGAACGGCAGGTCGATCAGCGTGATCAGAAATGCCTTGCCCTTGAACTCGAACTTCGCAATCGCCCAGGCGGCCATCACCCCGAAGATGAGGTTCAGCGGCACGGAAATGGCGGCGACGAGCAGCGTCAGGCGAATGGCGGAGAGTGCATCCGGCTCGACAATCGCCTCCCAGAAGCTTTCCGTGCCCTTGCGGAAGGCTTCGAAGAAGACCGAGACCAGCGGCAGAACCAGAAAGGCGGCGAGGAACACGAAGGCAATCGCGATCAATGCCAGCCGGGCGGTAAAGCTCTCGCTGGCGGGGTCGCGGAACGGCCGGGGGGACGTGCGGGAAGCGGTCTCAGACATAACCGTACCTCTTGCGGCTCCAGGCCTGAATGAGATTGATGAGGAACAGCATGGCGAACGAGATGATCAGCATGATGGTGGCGATGCCGGTCGCGGCCGCATAATTGAATTCTTCCAGCCGGATGACGATGAGAAGCGGCGCGATTTCCGAGACATACGGAATATTGCCGGCGATGAAGATGACCGAGCCATATTCGCCCACACCACGCGCGAAGGCGAGCGCAAAACCCGTGAGGATGGCGGGTGTGAGGCTCGGCAGCAGAACGCGGGTGATGGTCTGGAAACGGTTGGCGCCAAGCGTTGCCGCGACTTCTTCCACCTGCCGGTCGATTTCTTCCATGACCGGCTGCACGGTGCGCACAACAAAGGGCAGGCCGATGAAGATCAGCGCGATGACGATGCCGGTCGGCGTGAAGGCGATCTTGATGCCGAAGGGTTCGAACAGCGAACCGACCCAGCCGCGATTGGCGTAAAGCGTGGTCAGCGCGATACCGGCGACCGCCGTTGGCAGGGCGAAAGGCAGATCGACGATGGCATCGACGAAGCGGCGGCCGGGAAAACGGTAACGCGTCAGCACCCAGGCGACGATGACACCGAAGACCGCGTTGACCAGCGCGGCAAGAAATGCCGTTCCGAAACTGACACGCAGCGCATTCAGCGTGCGGCTATCCGTGGCTATCGCAATGAAATCAGAAAAACCCAGTTTCGCCGTGGACCAGACAAGGCCGCCAAGCGGAATAAGAATGATGAGAAACAGATAGGTCACTGTGTAACCAAGCGTCAGGCCGAAGCCCGGTATGACGCTCGACTGCCGCCATTTCCACCTGTTTCCGGAAGTATTATTGCTCATCAAGGCTCCGGATAATCTTTAGTTTGGCGCATTTCCGGACAGGAAACCGGGGTCCACTTTTCCTGGAAATGCTCTCTGGGAGCCGGTGTTCCCCGGCGTTTATTATAAAGTATCGACCGGCACTGTGTCCGGTCGATCGATTTTTCGTTTCGCTTGTCCCAGCGGACGGACGATCGCTTTTCAGCCTATCATCCGCTTACTTTGCGGGCTTGTAAATCTGGTCGAAGATGCCGCCGTCACCAAAATGTTCAGGCTGCGCCTTGGCCCAACCGCCGAACTGCGGGTCGTCGATGGTGACGAGCTTGATGTCGGGCAGCTGCTTGAGCAGATCCTTGGAGACCACGGCGGGGTTCGACGGGCGGTAGAAGTGCTTCGCCGCGATATTCTGGCCCTCGTCGGAATAGAGATATTGCAGATAGGCTTCCGCCGCCTTGCGGGTGCCCTTGGCATCGACATTGGCGTCCACCACGGCGACCGGCGGTTCGGCAAGGATCGAGATCGGCGGCACGACGATATCGAAGGCGTCAGCGCCGAATTCCTGACCGGCGAGATAGGCCTCGTTTTCCCAGGCGAGCAGCACATCGCCGATCTGGCGCTGGGCGAAGGTGACCGTGGAGCCGCGCGCGCCGGTGTCGAGAACCGGGGCGCGCTTGTAGAGCTCACCGACATAGGCCTTGATCTTGTCCTTGTCGCCCTTGAACTCTTCATTCGCCCAGGCCCAGGCCGCCAGATAGTTCCAGCGCGCGCCGCCCGATGTTTTCGGGTTCGGCGTCACGATCTGCACGTCGCCCTTCACCAGATCGCCCCAGTTATGGATGCCCTTGGGGTTACCCTTGCGGACCAGGAAGACGATGGTGGAGGTGTAAGGCGAGGAATTATGCGGCAGGCGGGTGCGCCAGTCCTTGTTGATCTTGCCGGAGTTCTGGACGATGGCGTCGATATCGCTCTGCAGCGCCAGCGTCACGACGTCCGCCTCCAGACCGTCGATGACCGAACGCGCCTGCTTGCCGGAGCCGCCATGCGACTGCTGGATGGTGACGTCCTCGCCGGTGTCGGCCTTCCACTTCTTGGCGAAAGCTTCGTTGAAGTCCTTGTAGAGTTCACGGGTCGGATCGTAGGACACGTTTAGCAGCTTGGTCTGCGCGGCGGCCGAGCCAGCTGCGCCAAGTGCCAGTGAGAGGCTAAGCGCAACAACGCTCAAACCGGACAGAAGCTTGGACATCGGTATTCCCTCCTGATTGCGATGGCTTAACTCTACCGGTTGAGTAGAGTTGGTCAATGAGGCCGAATACGATCGAAAAAGTGTTTCCCGAGAGCGTTTTCCCGGGCAACAAATACAGCGCAGCATAAGCGAAAGGCGCAACAAGCGTCGTGTAAAACTTTGCTGAATGCAAAACCGTTTCACATTTTTGACGATTTTTTGCGCTGGCGGCGAAAAATATTATGGGGTTTTAGACGATTTTTTCGTCTGAGCGGTCCGAGGGGATGGGGGGATACATCGTCGCCCAAGTCCGTCGGTTCGGCAGGCTCAAGCTCCCGGTTGTCGCGACGTGCGCTCTCCCGCCCTCATTCCTGTGCTTGTCACAGGAATGAGGGTTGGAGGGGCTGTACTGCACACCTATTGCGCCGAGTGGCTAGGCCGTCAAAAGCTCGGGCACTTCGACACCCGCCACGGCATCGGCGATGGTGGTGTTGAAAAGGATGTTGCGGGTGGCATCGGCCACGCGGGCAAAGACGTGGCGGATCTCGCACTGCTTCTCGCCGTCGCAATCCTCGCAGCGGCGATAGGCGGTCTGCGACAGGCAGGGCAAGGGGGCAAGCGGCCCGTCGATGAGGCGCAGCACCTCGCCGAAGGTGATATCCGCGGCCGTGCGCGCCAAGAGATAACCGCCCTGCTTGCCGCGCCGGCTTTCGACAAGGCGTTCCTTCTTCATTTCGAGAAGGATCTGTTCCAGAAACTTTTTCGGAATGGCCTGTTCGCGGGCGATGTCGGAAATCTGCACAGGACAGGCCCCGTCGGCCTTGGCCAGCGAAAGGAGCGCCCTCAGCGCATATTTTGCCTTCTGCGAAATCATCGTAAAACCAGTAGACCGCAAGCCCGGAAACCCGGCAATTCCGGCTTAGCGCAGAAGTTGTCACAATTCAAATCCAAGCTGCGAAGAAGGTGAACGGGTATCTTTTGCTCATACCCTGCGCGCGTGAGGCATTTTTGCTCTCAAGTGCAGCGCACAAAGACTGTCATTTCTGTTCCAAAGGCCGGATTTCAACAATAATCGGCCATGGAAATCCCGGACGTGACAATGACGATCAATTCAGCAAATGCCTCTGCCGATGCCGCTTCCCTCGATGCCACGCTTGCCGGGCTCGATCTGGCGGGTCGGCTTTCGTTTATCGCCGGCCTCGGCGGGCGGGCGGTCTTCACCACCAGCCTCGGCATCGAGGATCAGGTCATTACGGCCGCCATCGGCACGCATCGCCTGCCGATCGACGTCGTGACGCTCGAAACCGGCCGGCTGTTCAAGGAAACCGTCGATCTCATCGATGAGACCGAAGAGCGTTTCGGTATCGAAATCCGCCGCTTCCGTCCTGAGCAGGACGATATCGACGCCTATGCCGAAAAATACGGTCTGAACGGTTTTTACGAAAGCGTCGAAGCCCGTCACGCCTGCTGTCATGTCAGAAAGCTGATCCCGCTCGGCAAGGCGCTGGAAGGCGCCGCCTTCTGGATCACCGGCCTCAGACGCGGCCAGTCGGGCAATCGCGCCACGACGCCTTTCGCCGAGTTCGATGCGGAGCGCAATCTCATCAAGATCAATCCCCTGGCTGACTGGGACATCGACCTCATCCGGGCGCATGTCGCCCAGGAGAACATTCCCGTCAATCCGTTGCATCAGCGCGGTTACCCCTCCATTGGCTGCGAGCCGTGTACGCGCGCCATCAAGCCCGGCGAGCCTGAGCGCGCCGGACGATGGTGGTGGGAAAACGACGAGAAGCGCGAATGCGGTCTTCACGTCGCCGGTGCGGAGCAGACATCCGCCGTTTCCGCCATCCCGCAACGATAATCATTCAGTACATTCCCGGAGTTCACAATGTCCAACGCAGTCCACGAGACGGACAGCAAGAATACTGTCGCATCCAAGCCGCCGCTCGATCCCCATCTGAAGGCGCTTGAAAACGAAGCTATTCATATTTTCCGCGAAGTCGCCGCCGAATTCGACAAGCCCGTGATGCTCTATTCCATCGGCAAGGATTCATCCGTGCTGCTGCATCTCGCGCGCAAGGCGTTTTTCCCCGGACGCATTCCCTTCCCGCTGCTGCACGTCAATACCGGCTGGAAATTCAAGGAAATGATCGAATTCCGCGACAATATCGTCAAGGAATACGATCTCGACCTGATTTCCTACACCAACCCGCGCGGTGCGAGCGAAAACGTAACGCCCTTCACCCACGGTTCGGCGCTTTACACCGACATCATGAAGACCGAAGCGCTGCGCCAGGCGCTGGATGCCGGCCAGTTCGACGCGGCCTTCGGCGGCGCGCGCCGCGATGAGGAGGCGAGCCGCGCCAAGGAGCGCATCTATTCCTTCCGCACGCCCGATCACAAATGGGACCCGCGCAACCAGCGCCCGGAACTGTGGAACATCTATAACGGCATGGTCCGCAAGGGCGAAAGCGTGCGCGCCTTCCCGCTCTCCAACTGGACCGAAGTGGATATCTGGCGTTACATCGAGGCGGAAAACATTCCGCTAGTGCCGCTCTATTACGCCGCCGAGCGCCCATATGTCGAACGCGACGGTATGATGATCCTTGCCGAAGACGAGCGGCTGGAACTGCTGCCCGGCGAAGAGATCAAGCATGGCTCGATCCGCTTCCGCACGCTCGGCTGCTTCCCGCTGACCGGCGCCATCCGTTCCGAGGCGGCGACGCTTCAGGAGGTCATCGCAGAGCTTGAGATCGCCACCGTTTCCGAACGGCAGGGCCGCGCGATTGACCGCGACCAATCCGGCTCGATGGAGAAAAAGAAGCGCGAGGGGTATTTCTGATGAGCACTGCCGCCGCCAACACCCCCTCCTCTTCCGCAACCATTCTGCCCTTCGCCGAGCATTCGAAGGCGGCGCGCGATACGCGCCCCTTACGTCTCATCACCTGCGGCAGCGTGGATGACGGCAAGTCGACCCTGATCGGCCGTCTTCTCTGGGACACCAAGGCCGTCAAGGAAGACCAGGCCGCGACGCTCCACCGCGACAGCGGCAAGCAGAACGATCTCGGCCTGCCCGATTTCGCGCTGCTGCTCGACGGCCTTCAGGCGGAGCGCGAACAGGGCATCACCATCGATGTCGCCTATCGTTATTTCGCCACCGACCGGCGCGCCTTCATCGTGGCCGACACCCCCGGCCACGAGCAATATACCCGCAACATGGCGACCGGCGCTTCGACGGCCGATCTCGCCGTGCTGCTCGTCGATGCGCGCACCGGCATTCTGGAACAGACACGCCGCCACGCCACCATTGCGGCGCTGATGGGCATCCGGCAATTTGTGCTGGCCGTCAACAAGATCGACCTGACGCATTACGACAAGGCCGGTTTCGAGCTAATCGCCCATGAATTCCGCGATTTCGCGTCCAATCTCGGCATCAAGCAGATCACCGCCATTCCGATGTCGGCGCTGAAGGGTGAAAACGTCGTTCTCTCCGGCAAGGCCTCCATGCCCTGGTATGAAGGCCCGACGCTGGTGGAGACGCTGGAGCTTGCCACGGTGCGCTCCGCGCAATCCGGCGGCTTCCGCCTGCCCGTACAGCGCGTCTCGCGCCCCGGTGAAAGCTTCCGTGGCTATCAGGGCACGGTTGCCGGCGGTTCGGTAAAGCCGGGCGACAGCGTCGTCGTCCTGCCTTCCGGCATGGTCGCGAACGTCAAGCAGATCGTCACCTTCGATCTGGTGCGCAACGCCGCCGTGGCGGGCGATGCGGTCACGCTCGTCCTCGACCGTCAGGTGGATGTGTCGCGCGGCGACATGATCGTCTCCATCGAGGCGCAGCCGCAGACCGGCCTTGCCTTCGATGCCCAGATCGTGGCGTTGCAGCCGGGCGGCATCGAGGCAGGCAAGCGCTACTGGCTGAAAAGCGGCAGCCGCCGCCAGCGCGTCAGCGTGCAGCCCGTCAGCCAGCTGAACCTGAAGGAAGGCGAATGGCAGGCGCATGAAACCTCGCTGCCGATGAACGCCATCGGCAAGGTGCGGCTTTCCTTCGACGAGACGGCGATCTTCGATCCCTATGAACAGAACCGCTCAACCGGGTCCTTCATTCTGATCGACCCCGACACCAACAACACGGTTGCGGGCGGCATGATCGCCGGCAAGCGCAGCGTCGGTGCGACGGAAGAAAAGGGCGACCGGGTCATTCTCTCGCTGCCCGCCGATCTCGCCGAAAAGCTGCTGGCCAGCGAACTCCTCGCCAAGCACCGCGACGAGATCGACATCCGCCGCACGGACGGCGCAACGGCCGCGCGGCTGATCGGCGATCTGGGCTGACACGCACCCCCTCAAACAGACAAAAGGCGACCGTCAAAGCGGTCGCCTTTTTCGTTTCAGAGCCTCTTCCGTGTCAGAGACTGCGGATGGCTTAAAACACAAACATATAAAGCAGAATGATCACGAAGATCGGAACGCCCATAGCCCACAATGCGATACCCTTCAGCATGCTATCCTCCATTGTTGTATGGTTAGATAACGGCTGAGGCGGCTTTCCGATCCATGCCGCTCTCCTGATTTTTACGGGTTGTTTCTCGGCGGCATAAAAAGCTGTTTGTTCATTCGACGTTCATGCACGAAAGACGAATTTGCATGCGGTCGCTCCGCCAAGCGGCCCAACAGAGGCTCGTTGTTTGAAAAAGCAGCGGGCCTCTTTTTGATCGCGATAAGTTGATCGCGAGGATGCCCTTGAAATTCAGGGCCCATGACGGTGATGGATAACTTCTTGGATTGTGAAGAAGAATTGAGGCTTCTAAGACGATTCCTGTCGCGCGTCCCCTGAAACAGGCCGCGACATTGAGGCCTGGCGCTTGGCGGAGCGACGGGCCTCTTTTGTTGGGGTGCCCGGTGGCGACAACAAAAGCCCGGCGAAGCGATCCATCTGCTGTTTGACGGCGACGATTCGCATCCGTGAGCGGATGCGGAAAGAAACACTCTCTCCCAAAACGCATACCGGTTGAAGAACGGCGATTTGAACGCAGTTATTCGCCCCAGCACCCTGATTTTCAGGCGCGAGCGGCGAATGCAGTCCAGCCGGCACAGGTTTTCACAGGTCCGGTTTCGGTGCGAGATTTCGATCTTGGAATTTTCGGGATGAGTTGCAAGCCGCTGTATCTATTGGGCTTCAAGCTGGTCGGAGTGAGAGGATTCGAACCTCCGACCCCCACGTCCCGAACGTGGTGCGCTACCAGACTGCGCTACACTCCGTGACCAGCGGCGCTTCTATAGACCAGCCTCCGGCATTCGACAAGCGGCTTATTGCATTTTTTGTGACAAGTTTTTCCCATCTGTTGAAACAACCCTGCCAGGGGCCTGTGGCACCGGCTGGACGGCCTCAAAACGTTACAAAAAAGCAATTGTGGCAGGAAATTTTCATCGAGCCGCACACCTCCCCTGCCCGCCGTCTCCAAATCTGCTAGGGGAACGGAATGACCGGCGGGAAGCCGGACACGGCACAAAGGACATTTCACCATGCTATCTCGCAGCGTAACGCTTGCAGCGTTTGCCATTGCGCTCTCGGCCTGCACCACTTCCACGGGCGGTTCCACCCCCTCTTTCACCCAGAAGAGCCCCGTTGAGACCCGCTGGGTCGGCCAGTCCGCAGGCATTTTCTTCGCAAAATTCGGCCCGCCGCTCAGCGATACGGAAACCGGCAGCTCCACCGTCTATAACTGGCGCGGCGGCTACAGAAAGGCCACCATTCCGGCCAGGTTCGAAGAAGGCAAGGATGGCAAGAAAGGTCGCCAGATCTCGCCCGCCCGCACCGCCTCGCTCTCCTGCACGGTGCAGCTCGTCGTTTCCAGCGATTACAAGATTACCGCGGTGCGCACGGTTTCCGACCGCCCCGGTATCAACGGCCCGAGCTATTGCGCGGAATTCCTCGCCGCAGACTGATCTTCGGCCACAGGCCAGACGCAGCAAGGCCCGCCCGAACCGGCGGGCCTTTTCACTTTTTCGGAATTATTGTCATTTTTGTGAAAAAAATTTTGCCTATAGCCGCACCCCGCGACCCGGAACGCGCCGAAAACAGCGTTATATCCGCCTTTCCGCGATATCCCGCTCACAGAACCCTTTCAACCGTTTGAAAGCGTCGGCTAATCTTCGCCGTCATAAAAATGACGATCGGCAAAACCGCAAAATTGGCCGTTGCGACCATATGTCCCTGCAAAATCCGTGCAAAACTGCTTGAACTGGAGTGAAAGAGTCCGGGTTGTGCCGGTTTGCGCTTTGCTGTAACGGGGCGAACGGGAGGAATGTTTTTAACACAAAACAAGAATCAGGTATGGCCGTGACTCCCATCGATCAAGACAAATCCCAGCTCACTGATCTTTCCCAGGAAACATCCCTTTCCAACGCATTTCCCATGAACCGCCGACAGGTTCTGGGCGGCGCGCTTGCCGGCATTGCCGCAGCGGCGCTGCCAGTTACACCTCTTCTCGCCAACACGGCTGCCAAGAAGGTCGATGTGCTTTTGATCGGCGGCGGCATCATGAGCGCGACGCTCGGTGTTTGGCTGCGTGAACTCGAGCCCACCTGGTCGATGCAGATGCTGGAGCGGCTGGATGGCGTGGCGCTTGAAAGCTCGAACGGCTGGAACAATGCCGGCACCGGCCATTCGGCGCTTGCCGAACTCAACTACACGCCGGAAGACGACAACGGCAACATCAAGATCACCCAGGCCGTCAACATCAACGAATCCTTTCAGATTTCCCGGCAATTCTGGGCATGGCAGGTGCGCAACGGCGTTTTGAAGAACCCACGTTCCTTCATCAACCACACGCCGCATATGAGCTTCGTCTGGGGTGACGAGAACGTCGCCTATCTGGAAAAGCGCTATCAGGCGCTCAAAGCCAGCCCGCTTTTCGCCGGCATGGAATATTCCACCGATCCCGAGCAGATCAAGAAGTGGGTGCCGCTGATGATGGAAGGCCGCGATCCTTCCCAGAAGATCGGCGCGACCTGGTCGCCGCTCGGCACCGACATGGAATTCGGCGAAATCACCCGGCAATTCGTCTCCCATCTGCAGGGCGACCAGAATTTCGACCTTCAGGTCAATAGCGAAGTCTCTGACATCCAGCGTAATGCCGATGGCAGCTGGCGCGTGACCTATACCAACACCAAGACCGATGCCGAACAGGTGGTGGATGCGAAATTCGTGTTCATCGGCGCAGGCGGCGGCGCGCTGCATCTGTTGCAGATGTCCGGCATTCCGGAAGCTGACGATTATGCCGGCTTCCCCGTGGGCGGCTCGTTCCTCATCAACGAGAACCCCGACGTGACGATGCAGCATCTGGCCAAGGCTTACGGCAAGGCCTCGGTCGGCTCGCCGCCCATGTCGGTGCCGCATCTCGATACCCGCGTGCTGGGCGGCAAGCGCGTCATCCTGTTCGGACCTTTCGCCACCTTCTCCACCAAGTTCCTGAAGGAAGGTTCCTATTTCGATCTCGTCTCCTCCGTCACCACCAGCAATGCCTGGCCGATGGTGCGTGTGGGCATCGATGAATATCCGCTGGTGGAATATCTCGCCGGCCAGCTGATGATGTCGGATGACGACCGTTTTGCCGCGCTGAAGGAATATTTCCCGAATGCCAAGCAGGGCGAATGGCGCCTGTGGCAGGCCGGCCAGCGCGTGCAGATCATCAAGCGCGACGAAGAAAAGGGCGGCGTGCTACGGCTCGGCACCGAAGTCGTCGCCGCCAAGGACGGCAGCATCGCCGGCCTGCTCGGCGCCTCGCCGGGTGCTTCCACCGCCGCCCCGATCATGCTCAGCGTTCTGGAAAAGGTCTTCAAGGACAAGGTGGCAACACCGGAATGGCAGGCCAAGATCCGCCAGATCGTGCCGAGCTACGGTACGAAGCTCAATGACGACCCGGAAAAGGTGCAGCAGGAATGGGCCTATACCGCCGAGCACCTGCAGCTGCCCACCCCTCCGCAGATCGACCTTGAGGCACTGAAGGGCGCCGGTGCGGCGCCTGCGGGCGCGCCGATGAAGAAGGTGCCGGATATCGCGCTTTAAGGCTTGGCTGCGATTTTGGATTGGACGCCGCGTGTCTCTGGATGCGCGGCGTTTTTTGTTGATGCACGCCTTTCCCGCACTCACCCTTGGGCTTGCCCCGAGAATGACGGAGGACAGGTTTTCGCGCTCAACGGTATCCTGGGTTATAGCGTGGCGTGGTAAGCCGACCATCATCGGATGACGGTCAGGTCACCTTCGGATACCGTTGGAGCGTTACGAGGGGACGCCTGTGGCTTCTGCTGTTTTTCGCTGAGCCCCCGAACTTCTCCTGAAGTTTCCTTGCATGGTCTCAAGCACGGAGTGAAGATGGGCGGCGCGGAAGACGAGCTTAGCGCCGCGCAATCGCAATCAGGACTTCATGTTCAGCAACTCAGGAAAATTATAGTAACGCAATCGCTTGTCGCGGCAGCGGTAGTCATTCTTTGACGCGTCCACGCTCACATTCTGGTACAAGGCTATGCCAATATACGACCAATTGGGATTGGAACGTTCTGCTGTCCGCGTGCAAAAAGCGTAAATCTGCTTTGCGGGATCGAGCAACACTACGCTCGAAATCTCGGCTTTCGTGAAATCCCCGGGTTTAATGGTTCCGCGCAGGACGCCCACATAGTCCCGTTTAATCGATCTGGTAGGAGGACGCTGCGAATCCAAAACAGATTGTGGTGCCGGTGTCTGGCAGCCAGCCAGCGTCATCACTGCTGCACAGAGTAGTAAAGTCGTCTTCATTCAATTAAATCCCCAAAAGGCAAGGCATAAGACGCACACCATATCCTACGAATATTGCGATAATATTCGCAACGCACAGGTATCCACAGCCGATAGTATCAAGGTCACTCTTCGGTAGTCCGGGCAATAACCATTTATCAATGAGGTTGCGGCGCGCGCTTCCAGCTTCCTCACCTCCGATGATGACGCCGCTAGCTGCTTGGCAGAAAGTGGGCGACTATCACTCACGCAACATAGGTGGTCGAAAGAGTTCAAATCTTGCCGCAAACGGGGTACATAGTGAGGTACTCACTGAGGTACGCATCTACGTCTAAGTCTTTTATTTAACTGCGGTAAGAAAATTTGGCTGGGGCGCCAGGAACAACTTCCAGCTTTTATATTGCCCCTGATTTCCTTTAGATTATTGTATTTATTGACATATTTTCTTAAAAGTTGTAACACACGACTGTAACACAGGGACTATCCGGGTGGAGCAGTTATGGCACGGTTAAGTTATCTTCTCAGACGCGGCGCAAGCTACTACGCACGTATCCGCGTGCCTAATGATCTTGTCGAGATCGTGGGTAAGAAGGAGCTTGTGAAAGCTCTCGGCACCAAAGACGAGCAGACCGCCAAGCGCGCATTGTGGCCGGTTGTGGAAGAATGGAATCGTCAGTTTGACGACCTCCGCGCACGCCGCGATATCACCGCCGATGATAAAGCCGTCGCGACTTGGCAGCACTATGAAGCGACTTTGAAACGCGACGACCAGCGCCGTAACGCTCTGCCGACCAGCAGCGACATAGAAGCGGAAAAAGCAAAAATCATGGAGCGCGCCAAAGCTGGCGAAATCGCGGACACCGACCCGCTGACGATATTCGATGCGACCCTTGATCTTGAAGTCCTGAAGAACGCCCGGCAGTTCGAGGAACAGACACGGCGGACGAAGTTGGACGCCCTTCAAAAACACCTTGCCGAAGGCGAAACCGCCCTTGTCGCGGCGCACGTTGACGCCTACGCCGAAGACAATCGGTTGCTTATGGATGCCAGAGACCCGGACTGGAAGGATACGGCACAACGGATGATCCGTGCCGAGATCGAGGGGTTGAAACGCACGCTTGAGCGCGACAAAGGTGACTATAGCGGCGCGCCTGCCGACCCCATAGTGAAGCCAGCAACGAACACGGCACGGGAAGCGGCGGCCCCCGGTGAATCCATCATGGAGCTTTTTGAGCTATATGCTGCCGAAAACCCTAAACAGATCACAACCGACACTCTGAATCAGGCCCGGCGCGATATCGGCAATTTTCTTGAACATGTCGGCAGCACCTGCCCTGCCCATCGAATTGACAAGAAGGCCGTCCGGGAATGGAAGGCGCTCTTGATGAAGTATCCGGTCAAGGCCACCGAGACCAAAGCCTTCGCGGGTATGAAGCTGTCACAGATCGTGAAGCACAACGAAACCGTCAAGAAGCCGGTCCTGACACCGCGCACAGTTAACCGATACCTTGCCAGCCTAGGCGCGTTCTGCAACTGGCTTGTGAATAACGGCTACCTTGATGTTAACCCGGTTGATGGCATGTCGCTGGCGAAGGACAAGAAAAAGAAAGTCTTCCCCTTCACGACCGAGCAGATGAATACCCTGTTCGCCTCTCCCCTGTTCACTGGTTGCCAGAGCGATGAAGCACCGCGCTTTTGGAGCAAACCCGGTAACGTCCTTATTCGCGATCATCGTTATTGGGTTCCGCTCGTCATGCTGTATTCAGGTGCACGCCCGGCAGAAATCGCGCAGCTTCTGGTTTCTGACGTGCGCCAAGATCACGGCCATTGGATCATGGAGATCACCGAAACCGATGACGGCGAAGAAACGGGCAAGAGCGTGAAAAACGTCGGCTCCCGTCGCGTCGTGCCGATCCACAGTGAGCTTGTCCGCCTTGGCTTCATAAAATACCACGCCAGCATGAAGAACGCTGGACAAACCCGCCTCTTTCCGAAGGCGGAACGTAACGAGCGCGGCCAGATGATTGCTGATTTCAGCCGTGAATTCGGGCGATATCTGACAAGGATCGGTCTCAAGATCGGGAGGGGTATTTCGCTCTACAGCTTCCGACATGGCGCTTTTGATGCGATGCGCAGGGCCGGATATCTTGACGAGCAGTTCGGTTACATCTTCGGCCACCAGACAGGCAACAAAGTGACACGGGGTTATGGCGTCCTTCCGCAAGGCATCTTGGAGCAGCGCGTGGAACTCGTTGAAGCGATTTCATACGCCGATCTTGACCTCTCTGCGATTTCGCCAAAGTAAACATCAATAAATTTGATATTTATCGCCATTGTCATCAATTTTATTGACTGAAAGGATTCACATCCGAATCCTATCGTGAGATAATATTCCTAAGTTAAATAGGAATGTTATCCACATGGGTTTTTGGAGCGAAGTCAAAAACAAGATTGGAATAGGGGAGCGTAAAGCTTATCTCCTGTCCGATCCTGCCGTTTCAGAAATCTTTGGCGTGCGCACTACTACCAGCGGCGTGAGCGTCGGCGGTTTGTCAGCGCTCAACACTCCGGCTGTTCTTCAAGCCGTGCGCCTGATTTCTGAATCAATTGGCTCCCTGCCGGTAAAACTCTACCGGGAACAGGCGGAAGCCAAGGAAATCGCCAACAAGCACACCGCCCATAAGATCGTCCATAAGCGGGCGAACGAATGGACGGGCGCAGGCGCAATTCGCACGCAGCTTACATCCGACGCCCTGATTTATGGCAACGGCTTTGCCCGTGTCGTGCGATATTCCGATGGACGCCCGTTTGAGCTTATCCGTCTTCTGCCCGGCACCGTGTCCGTCATGGAAGACAGCCTTGGCGCAGCCCCGCCGTTCTATCGCGTTTCCGAGAACGGCGGCTCCCGCGACTATTCGCACACCGAAATCCTTAATATTCCTTCTTTCCTCAATCGCTCCCCGATCTCGTTTGGCCGTGAAGCCATCGGCCTTGCATCCGTTCTGGAAAAGCATGGTGCAACGTTCTTCACCTCCGGCGCACGTCCTAACGCTATCATTTCCAATGAGAAGGCGCAGGGCGGGGAAGCCGGCGCAACCACCATTTCCAACATGCGCAAGAGCTTCCGGGAGTGGATGCGCGGTGCTTCCGCCGATCCGCTTATTCTTGACGGCGGCTGGAAGTATGAAGCTCCGGCGCTCACCTCGACAGATAGCCAGTATGTCGAAAACCGTCTGGAACAGATCAACGAAATCTCCCGCGTCTTCGGCGTTCCACCGCACCTGCTTTTCCAGCTTGAGCGGGCGACGTGGTCCAATGCCGAACAGATGGGCGCAAGCTTTCTACAGCTTTGCCTCCGGCCATGGCTCGACAAGTGGCAGGAAGCCCTTGCAACCGTCCTTCTGACCGAGATCGAACAGAACGACCATTGGTTCGAATTTGTTGTCGATGACCTCATGCGCGCTGACATGGCATCGCGCACAGCGAATATTACGGCGCTCGTCACCAATCGTGTCATGTCGCCCAACGAAGCCCGCGCCATCCTCAATATGCCGCCGCTTCCCGGTGGCGACGAGTTGATCAATCCCCATACCACCTCCGGCGCAACGCCTGTTGCGGCCCCTGAAAAGGAACCCGCCAAATGACGGAACACCGCGCCTTCTTTGGCGACGGCGAGAAAGCCTTTGCCTTCCCGACCCGCGACCTGATCATCGAACTTGAAACGAAAACCGGCCATGGTGTCGGTGCACTGTTTCGCCGTTTCCGCGACACCAGCTACAGCTTTACAGATGTTTCCGAGATCATCCGGCTCGGCTTGATCGGCGGCGGCACTGCCCCCGACGAAGCTAACCGGCTCGTGTCTGTCTATGTCATCGGCAGGCCGCTGGCCGAAGTTTTTGCCGTTGCAGACGGCGTTATCACCAGCCTCTTCTTCGGCGTTGAAGCCGTCAATGAAGCAATCTCGCAGGTGGCAGAATGACAGCCGCCGCCAGCACCATCGAAACGGGCAACCTCGAAATCAAGGCCGAAGTCTCGATTGACGACACCGGCACCGTGACCGGAATCGCTTGGCCGTTCGGCCAGCCTGACAGCTACGGCGATCTTATTGAGCCATCCGCCTTCAGTTTCGCCCCCCGTGTCCCGATGATCGTGGAGCACGAGCAGAAAAGCGTCGTGGGCGTCTGGGAGTCCTATTCTGTCACCGACAAGGGACTTGAGGTCAAGGGCCGTCTTTTTGTCGAAGGCATCGAACCTGCCCGGCAGGCCCGGCTTGCCCTTCAGCGTGGCACCATGTCCGGCCTGTCCATCGGATATCGCCTTCATGAAGCAAAGGCACGTCCGGCAGGTGGCCGCGTTCTGACGGCCCTCACCATCAATGAAATCTCCCTTTGCAAGCGCCCGGTCCACCCGGAGGCTCGCATTACCGAGACAAAGTCTCACCCCCTCAACGTTGAAGAAGAAAGCACCAAAATGGAAAATGCAGAGCAGACCAAGCCGGTGGCAAATGCCGACCCGGTTGTAAGCGCCGAAGAAATCAAGGCGCTCAAGGACGATATCGCTACGATGCAGGCCAAGCTTAACCGCCGCCCTGCCGCCGACAACAACAATCACCCCAAGGCTTCGAACGATAACGGCAACGAAGTCAAAGCCTTCTCGGATTTCGTTCGCACGGGCGATGCTTCCGAAGTGAAGGCACTCGCCTATGGCGGTTCCTCCACGGGCGGCATTCTCGCACCGGAAGCCGTCGCCACCACCATTCTCGAAAAGGTGGCTGAATACTCTCCGGTTCGCGGCCTTGCCCAGACCATCGCCATGTCCGGCCCGCTGCTTCAGCTTCCGCGCCTTGTCGATGAAGTCACCCCGGCACCTCGCGCCGAAACCGCCAGCGCTGCCGAAGATGAGCCTTCGTTCGAACAGATCGATCTGAAGCCGTTCGAAATGGCCGTGACTGTCCCGGTCACTCGTATTCTGCTGGAAGACGCGCAGATTGACCTTGCCGCTTTCCTGTCCAATCACATTGCGCGCCGTTTCGGCCAGATCGAAGCATCGTGGTTTGTCAACGGCAACGGCACGACGCAGGCAGAAGGCGTTCTCAACTCGGATGACGTGGAAGAAATCGACGTTGCCACCGCCGCAGGCTTCAATGCCGAAGCCCTGATCGACCTCTATTACCACATCAAGACGAGCTATTCGGTCAACGGCTCGTGGCTGATGAACCGCAAGACCATGAGCGTTGTTCGCAAGCTCAAGGATAGCGACGGAACCTATATCTGGCAGCCCGGTATCACCGCAGGTCAGCCTTCGCTGCTTTTGGGCCGTCCGGTTTATGAAGCCGTGGACGCGCCGGACATCGCAGCCGGTAAAACCCCGATTATCTTCGGTGATTTCGCCAGCGGCTACGCCATCGCTGATCGTGTCGGCTTCGACATCATCCGCGACGACATTACCGGCGCTGGTAACGGCGTGGTCAAGCTGCATGCACGCCGCCGTGTCGGTGGCCGCGTGATCATGGGCGAAGCTCTCGCCAAGCTCAAGATCACGGCCTAAGCCATGAGAACGCAGCGCGCATCTTTCGAACAGGTGGAAATCAGTCATGGCGGTAACGCCGTGACCCTTCGCCCTTCATTGCGCGCTGCTACCATCCTTGAAGAACGTTTCGGCCTTACGGCGCTTCATGCTGCCTTGGAAGACCTGAACTTCACAATCATTTCCGAAATCATTCTGGTATCCGAAATAAGCAGCGGCAACCAGAATGCAGCGGCCTTCCTGACTGCCGTGCAGCGAAGGCCGCTTTTCCCTTTCTTTCTTGCTGTTCGCGCCCCGTTGGCAGAACTTGTGTCCATGCTGACGCCAGCGCCTGAAAAGCGTGTGCAGTCATTGCACACGACCGGCAAGCAGGTGACATGGGCCGAAGTGTTCGCAGCCCTTTATGACCGTGCCACTGGCTGGCTTGGCTGGACGCCTAAAGAGGCTTGGAACGCTACACCTACCGAAATCGACCGAGCCTACCGAGCGCACCTTGAGAAGCTGAAAGCCATTCACGGCGGCGGTTCCGACGAGAAAGAACCAGACCCGGAACAGGCAGAGCGCAACATTGCCGCTGGCCTTGATCCTGAATTTGACCGTGCCGGACTTCAGGCACTCAAATCTTCCGGGAGGCGCAAATGAGCAAGCCCCCACGTATTTGCGCATGTGGCACCATTGTTCCCCACGGGCAGCTTTGCCAGTGCCAGGAGAAGGCCAAGCGCGAACGCAACGCCCGTCATGATGCCCGCCGCCCTTCAGCAGCCCTTCGCGGTTATAACCATGAGTGGCGCAAAGCCCGTGGTGAATATCTGTATGCACACCCCTCTTGCCGGATGTGCGGGAACCTCGCTACCGTGGTTGACCACATCATTCCGCACCGTGGCGACAAGCGCCTCTTCTGGTTTCGCGGTAACTGGCAATCCCTTTGCACACCTTGCCATAGCTCCACCAAACAGCGGCAGGAGCGCGGCCTGCGATGACCCCCGAAACCATCCTTGAACATGAAGGCATCCAGCAACCTATTATCGAATGGGCGCTCGATTACGGCATCACCCCGGCCATCATCATCGCACGCCTTGAGCGTGGCATGTCCATCGCAGACGCAATCACCACCCCTATGAAGACGGGCTTTCGTGGCCAGCGCTTGCCAGTCTTCAAGAATAATCAGATCGCCACCAAACCTAAGCCCATTGGAAAAACGCACACCGCTAACGGTGAAACCAAAACGACAACCGAATGGGCCGCTTATATCGGCGTGTCAAAAACGACGCTCACCAAATGGCTCAGCGAACGGACAATGGAGGAAGCTATTGCCTACGGCGAGAAGACCAAAAGCTCCCGCCCTAACGCGCTCCACACCCATAACGGCGAGAGCAAGACGCTCACAGAGTGGGCTGCTGACATCGGTATCCAAACCAGCGCGCTCTACAATCGCCTCAGGACTATGACGCTCGAAGAAGCACTAGCAGCGTCATTTCCGAAGGGCCGCGTTGCAAAGCTCCATACCATCAATGGTGAGAGCAAGACCTTTGCGGAATGGTGTGCTGTTCACGGCAAAGTCAAATCCACCGTTGCCAATCTCATGAAGCGCCGTGGCCTCACGCTCGAAGAAGCCCTCATCGGAGGCGACCCCACCAATACCCCTCCGGGGGTGTCTGACAATTTCCATGCTGGTTTAGGGACCGGCGCGGGGAGCACTTCACAAGAGACGCCCAATATAACTTTTTCAAAGGAAGCAGCGGAATGACGGGCATCACCCACGATCTCGCAAAGCAGCACATGCGCATCGATCACCATGAGGAAGACGCGCTGATCATGCTCTACATTGAGGCGGCAGAACAGTATGTCGCAAACTACATCGGCAGATCGCTTGATGAGCTTGACCCTTTCCCCTCTGATCTGAAAGTCGCAATCCTCCGGTTGGTGGCCTTCTATTATGAGGTCCGTAACGTCGCGACGTTCGGGATTTCCAGCCAGATCGCGCCCCAGACCATCACCCAGACGCTCGATAACTACCGGGAAAGTTGGTTCCACGATGGCGAATGACGGGCTGGACGATCTCATGAAAGCATTTGACCGGGTGAAGAAAGCCCCGCGTGATGCCGTGCTTAAAGCGCTGACGACCTCCGCAGAGTCGATTGCATCCACGCAGCGCGCCCTTGCGCCGGAAGATACAGGTGCGCTCAAGGACTCCATCACCGTCACACTGCCCGGCCAGTCCACCCCGCCATATAGCCAGCCCGGCGGCAACCGCGCCGCTGGTCCTTCCGAAGTCATCATCACAGTGGGCGACAGCGATACCCGCTACCCGCATCTGGTCGAATACGGAACCAGCAAAACCGACGCACAGCCCTTCTTTTGGCCGGGCTTCCGGCTCCAGCGCAAACACGCTCAGCAACGTATCGACCGGGCAGGCCGAAAGGCGCTCCGGGACGCATGGAATGGAAAGACCAGCGAATGAGTATCGAACCTGTTCTCACCCTTCAAACCGCCATCCGCAACCGGCTGATCAATAAGTCGGAAGTCACCGCGCTTGTGCCGCCGACGCATATCCGGGCAGGTAGCACACGACCCGATAAGACCCCGGCTATTATCGTGAGCGACGGCAACACCGCCCTGCATGGCAATGATTATCGCGCCCAGACTGCTGCGTGGGTCTTTTTGGACCTGCATGTTTGGACGCTGGATGCCGGGCAGGACGCAGCGAAAGAGATCGCCGCCGCCGTAAATGATGCCCTGTCCAAATACAATCTGTCTGCCGAAATGGGGAGCGCAGGAGCCTATTGCGATCACTTCAAGGTCACGACCATCCGGCACCCACGCGACCCCGATCCTCAATACGGCCATTCCATCTTGTCGGTCGAAGCTCTGATAAGGTGGCTCAAATGATCAACGCGGGGAAAATGGATCGGCGTATTACCATCGAACGCCAGACCGAAACTGTGAAACCGTCCGGTGACGTGGTGAAGGCGTGGGCAACCGTCGGCGTTGTTTGGGCTGAAATCATCCAGCAGTCAGCCACGGAGTTCTTCACGGGGTTTGGCGAAGCGGAAACCGGCAGCATCATTTTCCGTATCCGCTATCATCCGGGAATCACCACGGCAGATCGCATCACCTACAACGGCAACGCCTTCGGCTTGAAGGAAATCAAGGAACTCGGTCGCTACGAAGCCCTTGAGCTTCGCGGTGAGGTGCTGAAATGAGCGTCCATAATCGCGGCGTGAAACCCGCCATTTCCCGCGATAGCAAAGCACTTTCGAAAGCACCGGCACCGCCGAAGCACTTCACAGCCTATGCCCGCGCAGAGTGGAAACGTATCATGCCCGGCCTCATCGAGCGTGGTGTCATCACCCGCGACAATCTGGGCGGGGTGGAAAACTATTGTATTGCTGAAGGCGCGGTGAAGCAGATCGCATCTGCGATGGCCGCGCTGCCTGTTCCTGACCTGAAGCTCGGCGGCTTGCAAATCCGATACGCCCAGACGGCCCGGCAGCTAGCGGCAGAATACGGCCTTACGCCTACGTCACGCGCACGCATCGGCAGCGCCGCAGCCGATGACGATGACGACGACAACCCGCTCATGGTGCGCTGATGAGCAAGAGCGCCTTTCCGGCATGGGTTTTTGATAACAGTCTGATTGACGATCCGCTCGGCCACGGCGACCGTGCCGTGAGGTTCCTTCGCGCCTTGCGTCATCCTGCCAGCACCGCGCCGAAGCGGGCATTCCAGCTTTACACGCCCTTCGAACGGATGACGAAGCGCATCTATGGCCCGCGTAATCCCGATGGCACGCGCGTAGTGAAGAAGGTCTTTCTGATGCTTGGCCGTGGTAATCGCAAGACTAGCCATGCTGCCGCATGGTCGCTTTTGCATCTGCTTGGCCCTGAGGCGGTCCCGGCTGGACAGGTTATCTTTGCTGCTTGTGACCGCGAACAGGCCGGTATCGGCTTCCGCGAGGCCGCGAACATCGTGCGCATGGATCGCCGCCTTGTCGCCGCGACGAAGATCAACGACGCCTTCAATTCCGCGAAGCGTATTTTGAACCGGCAGAACGGCGCGACCCTGAAGGCGATTTCCAGCGACGGCAAGGCGCAGCACGGCACCACGCCGAACTTCATCCTCATTGACGAAATCCACCAGTGGAAAGGCCGCGATCTCTGGGAAGCACTAGACTCCGGCACGACGAAGGTGGCCGACCCGCTCACCATCATCTGCACCACGGCGGGCCGTGGACAGGATAATCTCGGCTTCGAACAGTATGATTATGCCTACAAGGTCGCGACCGGCGAGATTGACGACCCGACCGTGTTGCCGATCCTGTTCCAGCTTGAACCCGGCGACGATTGGCGCGACGAGGCGACGTGGCTGAAAGCGAACCCCGGCCTGCCTTACGGCTTCCCGAACATTGTCGGCTTGCGGAACAAGTTGAAGGAAGCGGAGAACAGCCCGCCCGCCCGTTACCAGTTTCAGCAGTTGAACTTGAATCTCTGGCAGGCCGCTTCCCGCGATCCCTTGTTTGATATGGCCGTCTATGACGCGGGCCGCGATCCGAACTTTGACCTTGCCGATCTTGAAGGGTTGCCGTGCTGGCTTGGCGTTGACCTGTCCCGTTCCGGCGACCTGACCGCTATCGTCGGTGCGTGGCGTCACGATGATGGCCGCATCACGGTGCACCCGTGGTTCTTCCTGCCGTCCGAAGGCTTGGAGGACAAAGCCAAGGTTGAGCAGGTTCCTTATCCCCGCTGGCGTGACGATGGCCTTTTGAACGTCATCAACGGCCCCGTCATCGAACCGGACGTGATTGCCGACAAGATTATCGACCTTTGCGGCACCTTTGCCGTGCGCGAAGTCGTCTTTGACCCTTCGCTTGCCGGGCCGCTCATGGGCAAACTCATCGATCACGGTATTACCGTTCTTCAGCTTCCGCAGACGGCCAAGCACATGCACGGCCCGATTTGTGACCTTGAGCGCATCGTGAATGGCCGTCGCATCCGGCACGGTGCGCACCCGATCTTGAGGAGCCACTTTGAGTCTGTGGTGGTGAAGCGCGCCACTAACGCGGGCGAATTGACCACGATGCATAAAGGCACCCGTCACAGCAACCACATTGACGGCGCGATTGCGTCGGCGCTGGCCGTCTTCCGGGCAGCGGCGAACGATAACCAGCGCTCGATTTTTAGCCTTCCCGAAGATGATTTTGACAGGCTGATGCAAGCCACAGCATAGGAGTTTTTAAAAATGGCAGATGAAGGCCAGCAGTTGCTTGTCACCCTTGCGGCTCGTTTCGACAAATACGAAAGGGATATGGAGCGCCAGAAACAGCGTTCCCGAACCGGCTTTAAACAGATGCAGACCGACGCCGAAAAGGCCGGTTCCGGTATCGAAAAGGCAATGGGTAACGCCATGAAGACGGTTGGTGCTTTCGGTAAAGGTCTGGCCGGTGGCATCATCGGCGGGCTTGCCATCGGTGGACTTGACGCCATCATCGGGCGCGTTGCTGATATCACGAAAGGCATTGCGAGCATCGGCAGTGAGGCGAAGCGTGCCGGTTTGTCCAATCGCGCTTTCCAAGAACTTGCCTATGTCGCGGAACAGGCGCGCATTCCCGTTGATGCACTTACGGACGGCATGAAGGAGCTTTCGCTCCGGGCAGATGAATTTATCTATACCGGCAAGGGGTCTGCTGCCGAAGCGTTCCAGCGGTTGGGCTTCAGCGCCAGCGACCTCAAGGAAAAACTCAAAGACCCTTCCGCCCTGCTTGTCGAAATCATCGGGCGATTGCAGCAACTCGACAGGGCGGCGCAAATCCGCATCGCTGACGAACTGTTCGGCGGAACCGGGGGTGAGCGCTTCGTGGAGCTTCTGTCCCGTGGCGCTGACGGCATCCGGGAAACCATTGCGGAAGCACACAAGCTTGGCGCGGTGATGAGCGATGAAATGATCGCCCGTGCCGATGAACTGGACCGAAAGTTCAACAAAATCGGCACCACCGTTTCGACCTTCACCAAACAGGCCGTTGTCGGCCTTGTCGGTGCGATGGATGATTTTCTCGATAGATGGAACAGGGTCGAAGAACAGACAAGCCGCAATGTGCGACGCGGCCTGACCGCCGTTTACGATGATCTTCAGGAAGCGAAAGCTGTTCTGGCCGATCTCCAGTCACAGGCATTGCTTGATCCCGACGACCCGATCACTGGTCAGAATATTGACCGGCAGAAACAGAAGATCGAAGAACTCACCACGGAAGCCATGCGCCTTCGGGACGTGCTGGACCGGCGCAACGGCTACAGCGAAAACTTTATTTATCGCGCCGGGCAGGAAGCGGCGGGCGCAAAGCCGCCGATCACCGATCTGAACAATGCCATGAGCGGCACAGACAGCGCCGCCGCGAAGGCGACGGCCAACATCAAATCCTTTGCCGATGCTATGCGGGCGTTGAAGGGCGAAGTGCCCGAATTGGCGAAGGAACTGCAAAACCTCGACGCGAAAGCTAGGGTTGAGGCTGTCTATCAGGCGGCACTTTCCAAAGCGCAGGGCGGGCGCGAAGTAGCGCTTGCAAATGAAATGCGTGGCCGGGCGCTGTCGTCGCTCAACATTAAGAGCGCAACCGATGATCCGGCCACCTACCTGTCTTCCGTTCTGGCATCTGGCAAGGGTGCATCGCATATCACCGGAATGCAGGCGGATTTTCAAAAGCGCCTTGCCACCATGATTGCCAGCATGCCGAAGGAATTGCAGGGCAGCGTCACGGTAAACTCCGGTTTCCGTTCGGTGGAGCGCCAGCAACAGCTTTGGCTTGAAGCCCTGAAGAAATATGGCTCCCCTGAAGCTGCCCGAAAATGGGTTGCGCCTCCCGGCAACAGCCAGCACAATCGGGGAAATGCCGCCGATCTTGGCTATGGTTCCGATGCTTCCCGGCAATGGGTGCATGCGAACGCTAATCAATTCGGCCTGAATTTCCCGATGGGTCACGAGCCGTGGCACATCGAAGACGCCAGCGCCCGATCCAAGGAAACCGCCGCCGAAATCGACCGGCTTACGCAGGCAGCTACGCGCCAGAGTGATGCATACGGTCAGATCACGCAGGGCGCACGGGAATACACGCAAGCGCAGGGGACCGAACAGCAAGCGCTCCGCATGACTGAGCAGGCGGCGCAGGCGCTCCGGTATGAGCAGCAAATGCTTGCCGAAGCGCAGCGGGCAGGCATCGCCCTGTCGCCACAGCAACGGTCAGAAATCGCACTGCTTGCGCAGGGAATGGCGCAAGCCGAAGCCGCAACAGGGCGTCTTCGCGAAAAACAGGAAGGGCTGGCGGAGGCTGGCCTGTATTTCGGTTCCACCATTACTGATGCGCTCTCTGGCCTTATCAGCGGGACAGCGACATGGGAGCAGACTTTGCAATCGGTCCTCCAAAGTTTGATCAAAGTCGCGCTTCAAGCCGCGCTTCTCGGCACCGGCCCGCTTGCCAGTCTATTTGGGGGCGGTGGCGGTTCGTCTGGAAGTGGTTTCGGTGGTATTCTCGGCGGCCTATTCAGCGCATTCTTCGGTTTTGAAAGCGGTGGCTACACGGGCGACGGTGGTAAGAGCGAACCGGCTGGCGTGGTGCATCGTGGCGAATACGTCATGAGCAAACGGGCAGTGGAGCGGCTTGGCGTCCAAAATCTCGACCGGATGCACCGTGGTGCGCTGAAGGGCTTTGAGGCCGGTGGTTATGTTACAGATGCCCCGACGCTCTCAGCGGGCTTCTCTGGCAGCGTGAGCGCAAAGCAATCGCAGGTGATCACGATCAATTCGCCCGTCACAGTCAACGGTAGCTCTGGCACGCCGGAGCAGAACCAAGACCTTGCAAAGCGCATGGCTCGCGAAATGGAGTCAACGATGCGTGGCGTGGTTGCTGACGAAATGATGAAGCAAACGAGACCCGGCAATTTCGCTAACAGCCGGAGCCGCTGACACGCGGCCAAAATAAAAGGGCACGGCGGTCTGACCTCGCCGTGCCCTTTGTAGCAACCACATCATGCCGCTGCTGTGATCAACAAAAATATACAATGGATTGAATCGCGATTCAAACAAAATAATCGAACAAAACTGCTATTCTTCTTATGTCGCATAAGAAGATTATCGTATTTCGCTATTGAAACGGCCTTTCCTCCGACCTATAATACTCTTCAAGCAGCGTCTGACATTGCCCTGCCCACTGAATAGGCTGGCATAGCCGCCGATGATTTCAAGCCGTAACGTCAGACATTGCAGGAACAGGCTCTGCTGGTAACTTGCAACCTGTAAATTCCATCAAAATCGCCAAGCTGGTTTGATGGAGTTACGCCAGCTCAGACCCGGCAACGGTCTGGGAAGTCCGATGTAAAGGCCGACAGTCTGACCCCGGCCTCCCGTAACACGGTTATCGAGTTTGGTAATGTCTCCCCCGGCGGACCCGTCATATGGGCGTCGTGTGGCCTCAGAGGAAGAACCGCCGTTCTTTTTCAGCAGACAGAGCTTTTCCTAGAGCAATATTGATTAGACGCTTAACCGATAGGTAATACGTCTCTTCAAGTCTAGGTAAAGTTATGTCTGCATTCCTAGAGGAAGTTAGTAGATTTATAGGTTAGGGACGAAGATGCGTAAGAACGAAACGAAGCTTTATTTCACCACCCTCCGGGTAATCCCAAACAAAAGGAGACCCCCATGAGGATTATAGAAAACCCATTAAAAGGCATTGCTTCAAAAATCGCCGCCCTTTTCTCACCTGTTCCGGTTGTTCGCGAAGACCTCGCTCGTATAAGCGACGACATTGCCAATGAGGCGGTGAAAAACCTTCCCCGGAAAGACTAGCGACTTGATGAACCCGCCGTTTGGCGGGTTCATTGTTATTGCGTATGAGGCAGCAATCCCGGCTTCACACAGACTCACTGGCGAGCGTTACGGCTTTGGTGAGTGGGTGGACAGCCAAAATCGACAAACGCTCCCGGTGGCCCTCTATGAGTCAGATGAGGCCTTGCAGATAGGTTTGTAATGGGTTGCCCAGCTTCTTTGATTCCATCAGCCGGCAAGCAATTTCCCTGCCCTTCCATCGCGTGGCAAAGGTCTCAGATACCTCGAACCAACTCCCGTCTATACCGGCGCCGTGGTTCCGCCCCATACAGGAACAATTACACTCATGCCCCGTCGCTTCCATACAACTGCGGGCACACTTTTCCTGTTCGCGATAAGGCTGGATTACGTAGAGCTTGAAGTATCGTTCCAAGGCCCGGTTGACGAAGTCGTTAAACCAGCTTTTTGGAAGCTCCCAATAATCGTCGCTAGCAACCCAAGTCACGGAAGACTTGCCGACTGTGTTTAGCCACTGCCGGTTGTCGTGGGCATACGGCAGCCGGACACGAAGCTTACGGCCCTTTTCGTCGCTACGGACAACCACCGGGATTTTGTTTTGTCGCCATATCTGCCTGAGTCGCTCTTGATCCATTCCTCACCCCCGCGCCAAGAATCAAACTGTGCGGTAGACGAAGAAGAAGTGCAACTTTAACTATTATACAACAGCGGGTGCGGGGACTATGTAATCTGAGAGATAGGTCTCAAATTCGTAAGTTGTGCGAGTGCGCTCAACGAGTTCGATAAACGCAACTGCCATTAGATCGTGATCGGCGTCAGGATGAATGTCCCACCCATTTGCATTTAGGAACACGAAACCAGCATCAAAGCCGGTGCGTTTGTTGCCTTGCTCGAATGCATGAGCCCTCGCGATACCTTCCATATAAGACACAGCGAGATTTAGGGCGTCAGGGTCGCCGTAAGCCCACAAATTTTGAGGGCGCATAATAGCGCCCTCTAGTCTGTCTGCAAACAGCAGGGCGTGGTTTTCGCCACTGTCAGCTGTGTTAGAAATGTTGATTTTTACAACGACTTCAGTCGGAAGCCAGATAGGTTCACTTTGCAAGGATAGCATGAACCTTTGGGAAGCGGATCATAGCTGCCGAAATCAGGTTGTCGTAATCAACAGGCGTCTGCGAAGGACGCACGTCAAACGTTTTCCGATTCTCACTAACATTTATGACTTTTACGGCGCTCATCGTTGCAGCCTCCATATCTAGGACGGTAAACGAAAAAATCCACTCAACGTTCCCCTAATTCAAGGTGGACATTAGTAGATAATATTTACCGAGGATTACTTTAATAATCCATCGTAGCGTTTTTAGCAACGTCAAATCCGCTTCATCGTGAAGGGGCATTGTGAGTTGTCCGGCCAATAATGAACAATCGTGCTTCCGAACCGAAATTAATTTAGCGGATACTGGGCATTTTAGCAATTTAGGAAATAGTGTATGCATCGCCTTCCGCTACCCATACGGGAACGGAGGAAATTAATGCGCAACCCTCGCCAGTATTTGAAGCCAAAGAAGCAAAATCGTTTCAACTCAACAATAAAAGCTGTTCCCGGCCTTATGGCAGGCGCACTTATGATTGGTGCGGCTGGTTATTACAGTGTTGGTGATCTAGTCGCACAGGTCGCACCGCCCGCGAAAAATTGCAACATCAAGGGTAATATCAGCATCAGCAGCCGGGAGCGCATCTATCACGTTCCCGGCCAAGAATATTACGCGTCCACCAAAATCAGCCCACAATATGGGGAGCGCTGGTTTTGCTCAGAAGAAGAAGCGCGTGCTGCTGGATGGCGCAAGGCTGGCAAGTAGTCAAAATACTGAACTTCAGGATTGCTCTCTGAGTTGCGGGAATGGATCGATGTAACCTTTGCTTATCATCTCTCCAATAGTCATATTCATTGGTGGCTGGTCCTCAATTATAACTTTGGATACCACCGCGTGCTTTATATTTTCGATATCGGTTACGAATGCGATATTTCGGTCGGGATCAAAGCTGCTGCAATTTATTCCGATCACAAACCCTGAACGATCAAATACCGGACCACCGCTAGCTCCGGGATGCATGTGAAAATCCACTTGATATGAAGGCCACGATAGCATGCGCTTGTCACGCCCTTCCGGATAGTATTCGACGACCTCGCCACGATAGAATGCAGGGTTTGTTACAAGCTCTTGCTTCCCATGACGCTCAACAATTTCGGTATTGGGATATGCATAAGTGAAAACCATTTCCCCGGCTTCAGCTTTAGATATGCGCAAAGGCGCGCACTTCTCCGATTTCGAACCTGCGTCAACTTGGCCAATAGCAACGTCACACCCATCCACCGTGCTTACGGTATGAATGCGTCGTAATTCAAAACCCGAATCTCCTGCATTTCGCACCATCGTTACTAATGCTGACTTCTGCCGCACAATCCTGTCGGGCGCGTCACGATCTAGAACCTCATCCACAACGTGCTTCGCCGTAACGATGAGGCGTGGCGCGATAAAGAAGCCAGTGCCTAGCATTCTGGTCTTATCGTCCGGCTTAGTAGGAAACGAAAACAACGGCACGATCATGCGTGTTGGATCATCCAAGATGTTTCCGTTATCGTCCGTGATCTGATAAAAATCCGGGAGATCGGTCCCTTCGAGAGGCGGCAAAATACGCGGGGGCTTCCGCCCTCTATTTTTTTTGAATTTATCTAGCCACGACAATTTCACAGCTTGTGTCTCGCTACACTCGTCCCACGGCCTGTAGACTGGATCATCCGGCTTCTTGGATGTTCAAGCGTTCATTTTCAGATTTAAGATAAAGGATGGTAGCACGGAAATTATCTTCAACTGTTCGCATACAAGGAGCGCACAATGGTAACTCTTCAAGTCTACCGGGGCTAACACCTTCATCGATCGCATTGCGGTTCGTCAGACTAGGCAAATAATTTCGCCTTGTCTTATTCAATGGAACATTAGCACCCGTCATAATCTGAATGGAATTTACCGCTGCCTTACCGCAACAATCACATACCTTATCGTTCATGAGAATCATCCTCCATCTTGCTGCAAGTCTATCCGCAGCTTCAGCAGAAAAAAAGGCCGTGTGGACTAGCCGCAAGACTGTAACACTTAGCTTTTTCTAATATTCACTAAGTAATTGATTTTATTGAATAATAATGTGATGGCTGGGGCGCCAGGATTCGAACCTGGGAATGCCGGTACCAAAAACCGGTGCCTTACCGCTTGGCGACGCCCCAACAGGGCAGCGATGGCGAAACGCCGCTGCCTGAACCGCGCCTGATTAGCAAAGCCTGCCCGGCCCGGCAATGACCCGGCGACTTATTTTTTCACAAAATTCAAGCTTTTTGGGTGCCGTGGCGAAGTTCGCATGTTAGGGCTTGGCGATGGCGCGGTTGAGGCTGCGGCTCAAGCTGGCATGGCATTTTTCAGGAGGTCTCGATGGCGGACCCGGCATTCGATCTCGATTTTCAGCCGGCCTATGGCGAGGCGGTTCCTGTCGCTCCGCTGATCCAGCGCATCACCGTCAACAATCCCTCCGCCTTCACCTTCCATGGCACCAACTCCTATATTGTCGGCGACCGTTCCGTCGCCGTCATCGATCCGGGCCCGGAGGATGAGGCGCATTTTCAGGCGCTGATGGCGGCGCTGACGGGCCGCGAGGTCACCCATATCTTCGTCAGCCATACGCACCGCGATCACTCGCCGCTTGCCCGGCGACTGAAGGAGGCGACCGGGGCGATAACGGTGGCCGAGGGTCCACACCGTGCCGCCCGCCCGCTGCACACGGGTGAGACAAACCCCTTTGCCGAAAGTTCCGATACGGCTTTTGTGCCCGATATCGCGCTTGGCGACGGCCAAAGCCTTTCCGGCGACGGGTGGCGGCTTACCGCGCTGCATACGCCGGGACACACGGCCAACCACGCCGCCTTCGCGCTTGATGGCAGCGGTATCGTCTTTTCCGCCGATCATGTGATGGCCTGGGCCACCACCATCGTCGCGCCGCCGGATGGGGCGATGAGCGATTACATGGCCTCGCTGGAACGGCTGCTGACCCGCGACGACCGGCTGTTCCTGCCCGGCCATGGCGGCCCGGTCACCGATCCCGCCGCCTTCATGCGGGGCTTGCGCGCCCATCGCCGCATGCGGGAAAAGGCGGTTCTGAAGCGTATCCGCGAAGGCGACCGGCTGATCGCCGATATGGTGAAGGTGATCTACGCCAGCACCGACAAGCGCCTGCATGGCGCGGCTGCACTTTCCGTGCTGGCGCATATCGAAGACCTGATCGAAAAGGGCGAGGTACACACGGATGGTGCGCCTTCGCTGCTGGGTGAGTATTTTCCGGCCTGACAGGTTTTGAGGCGCTAATTATCGAGATGCTTTCGTCGTTCGCCGCCCCGTTGGATGGAGACCGAGCGGATGCCACTTGTTTCTTCTCCCCGAGGGGGAGAAGTCCGCGGCAGCGGGATGAGGGGGCAAGGGTAGATGTGTTCGGAGAGGGCTCCCCCTCATCCGGCCCTTCGGGCCACCTTCTCCCCCTCGGGGAGAAGAAACAGGCGGCACACTCTCGTTTCTCATCGAAATGAAAGCGTAGCGTCAGCTACACATCAATTGTCGTTCAACCCCTGCATCTCCGCATCCAGCGCATCGAGATAGGCTTCGGCAATCGCAGCGCCCATGCCGAGATCGTGCGGGCCGTAGCGGGAGGCGACGCGGACATCGACGATGGTGGTTTCGGCCTCTTCCTTGAGGCGGATGAGGATATCGAAACGCAGGCCCCAGATGCGCGTGCGGGTTTCGCCCTGCATCAGCACCACGCCGCTACCGTTAAAGAAGGTGGGCAAAGGCGCGTCCGTCGGGCGGGCCATGGGCACCGGCACGATGGAGGGCAGATCCTCGACCGGCCCTTCTTCCGAAGGCTGCGTCCTGTCCTGCTCCGGAACGCCGACGGAGGGCGCATCTTCCGCCCCGATCACGCCCTTCGTGTGAGCGATGCGGATATTCTGGGCGGCGGCCATTTTTTTGGCGGCGGCGTAGATGCGGTCGATTGCGCCTTCATAACGGCGGCCGGCGAGGCTGGCATAGGCTTCGGTTTGCGCGTCGCGGTCTTCCTTGGTGATAGTCGCGGGCCGCACCAGCCATTGCTGGTTGGCGGCGGGCGTCACCAGCCATTCCGGCACGTCGGTGAGATCGGTGGAGATGTCGTAAATCTTCGGCTGCTGCCAATAAAGAAAAGCGCCGTAACCGACCACGCCGAGCGGCAGGGCCGAGAGAAGCAGCGCCGCCAGCGCCGAAAGGCCGCCGCGTGCGCCCTTTGTCCACAGCCGCTCAAGCCCGATCAACGCCAGAAGTACGGCCGCGAGAGCGATGCCAGCGGCGATAATGAGGAGACCGACAAAATCTGGCGTCGTCAGCGGCCCGAAACGATGAATGCCGGCGGCGATGAGAAACAGCACAAGCGCCGCAAGACCCAGATAGCGGGAAAGATAGGCTGCAACCGAAAAAGGCCGGACGAAACGCACAGTCATGAAAGCGGATATCCGTTAGATCGCATTGGCTAAAAAGCGTTGCACCCGAATTCTGGCAGGGAATCACCTGCATATGATGTCATAGACCGGATTTGCGGCGAGGAAAACAAAGGAGGAGGCGATCCCTACGCTAAAGCGCGCGAACTTCTCCGTCATGCCGGTCCCCGGAGCAAGCCCGAGGATGATCCGGCATCCAGCCATGCTGCGCCGTGAGGATGAGTCTTTTGCGATCAAGGACTTGATCGCGCTGGACCCCGGATCAGGTCTGGGGTGACGGAATATCTATAGGTTTTAGGACTCTGACGTCGAAGGCAACAAGAAGCGGGAATATTTTTCCGCATTGTCGCTACTTAAGAGAATTATTCCCCGACAACGCAACAAATACGCACGTTCATCCCTTAATTGCTGAGGAAATCGGCGTATTCTCGGCGACCTCCCTCGAGAATGCGTGTAAAAAGTGCAACATTCTCGTTTTCTTGCACAATAAAGAGACATGTCATGTCACAGGCAACGACGTCCGCCGCCCCCTCCGGGCCTAAACCTTTTTATCGCAATTTCGGCTTTCAGGTTCTGATCGCAATGGTCATCGGCCTGCTGCTCGGCCTCGTTGCGCGCAATATCGGTCCCGACGCCGCCGGCAGCCCCAACTGGCTTTCGGTGACACTGCAAACCATCGGCAGCATTTTCGTGCAGCTTTTGCGCGCGCTGGTTCCGCCGCTGATCTTCACGGCCATCGTCGCCTCCATCGCCAATCTCAAGAACCTCTCCAATGCGGCGAAGCTTGTGTGGCAGACACTCCTCTGGTTCGCCATCACGGCACTGATCGCCGTCGTCATCGGCATCGTGCTCGGCCTTGTCATTCAGCCCGGCGTCAACACGGCGATTGCCAATACGGCAGCGGCGGCCCCCTCTTCCACCGGGTCCTGGCTGGATTTCCTGAAGGGGCTGATCCCGGCCAACGTCTTCGGCCTCGAAGCGTCTACCAAGCTCAATAATGGCGCGGCCAGCACCTCGTTGAACTTCAACGTGCTGCAGCTGCTCGTGGTGTCGATCGCCTTTGGCGTCGCGGCGCTGAAAGCGGGCAAGGCGGCGGAACCGTTCCTCGCCTTCAACCAGTCGCTGCTCGCCATCGTGCGCAAAATCCTGTGGTGGGTCATCCGCCTCACCCCCATCGGCACCATCGGCCTGCTCGGCCGCGCGGTCGATCAATATGGTTGGACGACGCTGTCGCAGCTCGGCTGGTACGCGGCGGCCGTTTATATCGGTCTGGCACTGGTGCTTTTCGTGGTCTATCCGGCGCTGCTGATCGCCCATGGCCTGAAGCCGTCGCGCTTCTTTGCGGGCGCATGGCCGGCCATCCAGCTCGCCTTCGTGTCGCGTTCCTCCATCGGCACGCTTCCGGTCACCGAAACCGTGACGGAAAAGAGCCTCGGCGTGCCGCGCGAATATGCCGCCTTCTCCGTACCGCTCGGCGCCACCACCAAGATGGACGGCTGCGCCGCCATCTATCCGGCGATTTCGGCGATCTTCATCGCGCAGTTCTTCCAGGTGCCGCTTGGCATCCAGGAATATGTGCTGATCGTCTTCGTCTCCGTGCTCGGTTCCGCCGCAACCGCCGGCCTCACGGGCGCGGTGGTGATGCTGACGCTGACGCTCTCCACGCTCGGCCTGCCGCTGGAAGGTGTGGGGCTGCTGCTCGCCATCGACCCGATCCTCGACATGGGCCGCACGGCGGTTAACGTCGCCGGCCAGGCGCTGGTGCCCACCCTCGTCGCCAAGCGCGAGGGCATTCTCAATGAGGCCGTCTATAACAACGCCAAGGATATCGACGCACTCGACGACCGGGAAGCAGCGCCGGCCTGACGGCGACAATCATGGGGCGTTTCCGGAACAGGGAGACGCCCCATGCCGACCACTCTCTTTCTTCCCTGATAGTTTGGGGTTGACGGTGCCAATTTGATCGATAGCGATAACGGCACGGGCAATAGCGCAATTTAGAGCGGAAACTGTGCATGGCGAAACGCAACTGGATCTATGTCGGCTTGCTCGCTTTCATCTCCCTCGGGCTTCTGATCGATGCGGCCGTCTGGCCTGCCGGGCCTCCAGCGTCCTTTACCGCAAACGATCTGGTGCAGATGATCGGCATCATCACGCTATTTGCCTGGTGGCAGATAGAGGATGCCGAAAAGCGGGACATCCGGCGCAGCTCCGCTGCCAAAATCACCACCGTTCTGCTCGCACCCATCGGGCTTGCGATTTACCTTTATCAAACCCGCCGGTGGACCCGAGCCACGCTCGGCCTCTTCGCCTTTATCGGCGGCATCGTCCTCATCGCCATCCTCACGGTTCTGCTCGGCGACTGGCTCATTCAACAGGGTTTGTTCCCGCCGTCTTTCCTGCGTGATTCCTGAGCGGAATCAGGATGTTTGGTTTCGAAACGGACGGAGGCTGCGATATCTGCATCTCCGCTCCGGCGGTTGTGACTTTCCGCGCCGAATGGGGTTCTCCTAGCATCGAAACAGGCTTATCAATCGTGGTCACAACCGTCTCTCATAGTGCCGGTAACGTCTGCTGCATTTAGCTGGAATGGAACGCGCCTTGGTAATGTTTCGAACGTCCGGCAGTCCCGGCAAATACGATCCGGCGCTTACCGTTCGGCGTATCCTCAAGGTCAATCACGCCGGTGAGTTTGGCGCTATTCGTATCTACGGCGCGCAGATATGGATGGCTCGCCGGCTGTTTCCGGACATAGTACCCGCTCTTCAGGAAATGCGTGAAGACGAGATCGATCATTGCCGCCGGTTTCGGGACGCCATGCCATCCAGAAACGCAAGGCCTTGTCGCGTCATGGCGTTTTGGAGCCTTGGAGGTCTCCTGCTCGGTTTTATGACGGCGCTCGGCGGACGCAACATGGTCTGGATTTGCACCGAGGCCGTTGAAAGCACCGTTCACCGCCATCTGGAAGATCAATTGGCCTTCCTGCAAACAAGAGATCCCGAGCTGCATAAGCTTATCGCTTCGATTCAGGAACAGGAATTGGCTCATCTGCACGAGGCAGAGAAAAACCAGACGACGCGCGGTTTGGGCCATATGCTTCTGCTGCCGATTATCGGCTTTCTCACCGATCTGATGATCTGGCTCTCGACATGGGGAGACTCAAGCTGGATGCGCGCTGAAATGGCGCGTTCCAGACAGTCATGATGCCGAGGCTCAGGCAAGTGGATGCCGGTTCAAGGCTCGCATGACGCGAAGAGGTTCGCTTACCAAACGCAACTTTCCGCCCCAACGCGGCTTTTCCCCGTACCAAAACAGGCGTATCAATCGCGGCAATAAAAGTGCCGTACGGCTGTCATGTTAAGGGAGAAACAAAATGCGTGTTTCCATCGTCTTCGGTGCGCTTGCCGCCATGCTGGCGCTCACCGCCTGCCAGACGCTGACGCCGGAAGAGCGTCGGGCGCGGGATGAGGCGACTTGCCGGGGTTATGGTTTCCGCCCCGGCACGGACCCGATGGCCGGTTGCCTTCTCGATCTGGAAATGGACCGCCGCGCCGACAACCGCGCCTGGCAGGCGCAGATGAACCGCGACATGTTCTACCGCCCCGTGGTGGTGGAGCGGCGCATCATCGTCCAACAGAACCCCTGACGGGAATGAAGGCGACATTGCTCGCCACCCTGCCCTCATCCCTCTTTGCCGCCAGCGTTGCCTGCGCGGCGGCAAGCCGGGCGATGGGCACGCGGAAGGGCGAGCAGGACACGTAGTCGAGATCGGCATCCTCACAGAAATGGATCGAGGCCGGGTCGCCGCCATGTTCGCCGCAGATGCCGAGTTTCAGTTCCGGCCGCGTCTGGCGGCCGCGTTCGGCGGCGATGCGGATCAGTTCCCCCACGCCGTCGAAATCGAGCGATATGAACGGGTCGCGCTCGATGATACCCTTGCGCTGATAGGTATTGATGAAACGCGCCGCATCGTCGCGGGAAATGCCGAAGGTGGTCTGCGTCAGGTCGTTGGTGCCGAAGGAGAAAAATTCCGCCGCTTCCGCAATCACATGGGCGCGCAGGGCCGCGCGCGGCAGCTCTATCATGGTGCCGGTGAGATATTCGATCTCCATGCCGGTTTCCTGCGCCACCGCTGCGGCGACGCCATCGATGACCTCGGTAACGTAATCCAGTTCCGAGCGGAGACCAACAAGCGGCACCATGATCTCGGGCACGACCGGCGCGCCGGTGATACGTGCTGCGGCAACCGCCGCTTCGAAAATGGCGCGGGCCTGCATTTCGGCGATTTCCGGATAGGAAATGGCAAGGCGGCAGCCGCGATGGCCGAGCATGGGGTTGAACTCGTGCAGGGCATCCAGCCGCTGGCGGAACACCGTCTGCGGCATGCCCATGGCGGCCGCCACCTCGACGATTTCGCCATCGGTCTTCGGCAGGAATTCGTGCAGTGGCGGGTCGAGCAGGCGGATCGTCACCGGCAGGCCGTGCATGATCTGGAAAAGCTCGGTGAAATCCGAGCGCTGCATCGGCAGAAGCTCATCCAGCGCCGCCCGCCTGCCCTTTTCGCTTTCGGCGAGGATCATCTCACGCATGACGTGGATGCGGTCGCCCTCGAAGAACATATGTTCGGTACGGCAGAGACCGATGCCTTCCGCGCCAAATGTGCGCGCAGCGCGGGCGTCGGCGGGTGTGTCGGCATTGGTGCGCACAGTCATGCGGCGCAGGCTGTCGGCCCACTCCATCAGCTTGCCGAAATCGCCCGAGAGTTCCGGCTGCGTCATCGGCACCTCACCCTTCAGCACCCGGCCGGAAGAACCGTCGATGGTAATGACATCGCCGCGCTTGAGCATACAGCCGACGCCGATCAGCACCTTGTTGCGCATGTCGACGCGCATGGAGCCGGCGCCGGTGACGCAGGGAATGCCCATGCCGCGCGCCACCACGGCGGCGTGGCTGGTCATGCCGCCGCGCGTGGTCAAAATGCCTTCGGCGGCGTGCATGCCATGAATATCTTCCGGGCTGGTTTCGATGCGCACCAGAATAACACGGCGGCCTTCGGCTTCCGCCGCAACCGCCTCTTCGGCGGTAAAGACGATTTCGCCCGTCGCCGCCCCCGGCGAAGCCGGCAGGCCGGAGCCGATGATGGGGCGGGATGTGCCGGGATCGATGGTGGGGTGCAGCAGCTGGTCGAGCGACGAGGGCTCGATGCGGCAGACGGCCTCCTCCTGCGAGATCAGCCCTTCTTCCACCATATCGACGGCGATCTTCATCGCCGCGCGGGTGGTGCGCTTGCCGGAGCGGGTCTGCAGCATCCAGAGCTTGCCGCGCTCGATGGTGAATTCCAGATCCTGCATGTCGCGATAGTGGTTTTCCAGCCGCTTGCAGATCGCCAGAAATTCGCTGAACGCCTCCGGCATCAGCTTTTCCATCGAGGGCTTGTCGGAGCCGGAGGCAAGACGCGCGGCCTCGGTGATGGATTGCGGCGTGCGGATGCCCGCCACCACATCTTCCCCTTGAGCGTTGACGAGGAATTCGCCGTAAAGCTCCGCCTCTCCCGTCGAAGGATTGCGGGTGAAGGCGACACCGGTTGCCGAGGACGAGCCGAGATTGCCGAAGACCATGGCCTGCACGTTGACCGCCGTGCCCCAGTCGCCCGGAATATTGTGCAAATGGCGGTAGGTCACGGCGCGGTGGTTGGTCCAGCTGGCGAAGACGGCGCCGATAGCGCCCCAGAGCTGAACATGACAGTCCTGCGGGAAGGCTTCGTCCAGCTCATCCTCGATCAGCTTTTTATAAAGCGAAACGACATGCTGCCATTCGACCGCCGACATGTCGGTATCGTATTCGTGGCCGAGGCGGCCTTTCTCGTCCTCGAGAATTTCCTCGAACAATTCGTGGTCGAGGCCCATGACCACATCGGCATACATCTGGATGAAGCGGCGGTAGCTGTCCCAGGCAAAACGGGCGTCGCCCGCATCGTGGCCCAGCGCCTCGACGGTGCGGTCGTTGAGACCCAAATTCAGCACGGTATCCATCATGCCGGGCATGGAGGCGCGCGCGCCGGAACGGACGGAGATGAGCAGCGGCGAGTGGCTGCCGCCGAAGGTCTTGCCGGTCACGGTTTCCATGCCGTGCAGGCCAGCCATGACCTGCAGCTTCAGCTCTTCGGGAAGATCGCGGCCATTCTTGTGATAAAGCGCGCAGGCATCGGTTATGATGGTGAGGCCGGGGGGAACGGGAAGGCCGAGACTTGCCATTTCGGCAAGGTTCGCGCCCTTGCCGCCCAATATCGCAACGTCACCTGCCCTGCCTTCGGCAGCACCGTTGCCGAAGGTATAAACCCACTTTTTCATTCCACGCTCTCCACCCAGAAGCGTTGTTATTTTTCTATCATCTACAGCATTGGCGGCACGTTGGAAACGCCGCAACGTGCAGTTTACATCGCAGTGCAGCATAATTGCGGCAAATTGCGCGCAAGAATTGCCGCAAAGGCCGAATAACGGCATGATTGACGCATTCGTGTAATGCGCTGAACTGGAGTGTTGCCTAAGCCATTCAAATCGCCGACAAAGAGATTATTCATGCAATTTACCCGCCGCCATACGCTTAAATTTGCCGGAATTTCCTGTGCCGCCAGTGCGCTTGCCGGGGCGCTCAGAGCCGAAGGCGCAGTGCCCGTCGCGGGCGCCGCCTCCGCCCTTCCCTTTGCACTCACCACGCCGATGCATATCGGCCAGGCCGCGCTGCGCGTGCGCGATCTCGACCCGATGATCGAGTATTACCGTTCAGTGCTGGGCATGAACGAGGTGGAGCGCACGGCCAGAGGCGTGACGCTCGGCGTCGGCACCGTGCCGCTGCTCGATCTGGTGCACAAGCCGGCCGCGGATTTCGAAAGTCCCACTTCCGCCGGCCTGTTCCACATCGCCTACCTGATGCCCTCACGCAAGGATCTGGCGCGCTGGTTGGTGCATGCGGCGCTGAAGCAGGTGCCGCTTTCCGGTTTTGCCGACCACAATGTCAGCGAGGCGATCTATCTCAACGATCCCGAAGGCAACGGCATCGAGGTTTACAGCGACCGGCCGAAGGATACATGGGTGTGGAGCGGCCGCGTGGTGAAAATGGGCACCGAACCGCTCGATGTCGACGATCTGGTGAAGCTGACCGATACCAAAAGAAGCGATTACGAGGCTGCCCCGCCGGGAATGCGCATCGGGCATGTTCACCTGCGGGTCGGCGAAATCGCCCGCGCCCGCGCCTTTTATGAAACAGCCATCGGCCTGCAACCGACGCAGGATGCGCGCTCCGATGCCTCGTTTCTCTCTTCCGGCGGGTACCATCATCATCTGGCGGTGAATACATGGAACAGCCGTGGCGCGAAGGAACGCAACGCCATGGAAACCGGCCTCGACTGGTTTTCCCTCACCATTCGCAACCCCGATGATCTGGAGGCGCAGAAAACGCGGCTGCGGGCCGCCGGTTATGTGCTGGTGGAGATGGAAAATAACGTAGTGGAAGCGATAGACCCCTGGGGCACGCGGCTGCGGCTGGTGCCAGGGTGAGTGGTCCATACGCTCGATGCGAAGCGGGCGCCACAAAAAATGCTTACACAACTTCGTCCGAACACGACAGAGCCTCGCCGCCCCCTTCCTCATCAAGTCAGTCGTATTCGTCAGCCGGCAAAAAGACCTTGCGAGGCCGTTGCAGCGGCCTCGCAAGGCAGTCCACCCGGTACAGGAAACCGGATGGCGGGGTTGGGAAAGCACACTGAGGCTCATGGCAAGACATAGCAAAATGCCGCGGGTTTGCGCTCACCCGAATGGGTGAGACGACGAGATAAATTCATGTTGAGCAAAAGTCAGGATCGAAATGCGGCCTGGCAGTTTCAGACGGCTTCGCGCAGCTGTTCGGCGGTCTGCAAATCGACAGACACCAGTTGCGACACGCCCTGTTCGGCCATGGTAACGCCGAAGAGGCGGTTCATGCGCGCCATGGTGATGGGATTGTGGGTGATAATGACGAAGCGGGTTTCGGTGGAGGCCACCATCTCATCCATCAGGTTGCAGTAACGCTCGACATTGTGGTCGTCGAGCGGCGCATCCACTTCGTCCAGCACGCAGATGGGCGCGGGATTGGTAAGGAAGACCGCGAAGATCAGCGCCATGGCCGTCAGCGCCTGTTCCCCGCCGGAAAGCAGCGTCATGGTCTGCGGTTTCTTGCCCGGCGGGCGAGCGAGGATTTCCAGGCCCGCTTCCAGCGGATCGTCGGATTCGATCAGCTGCAATTCCGCCGTGCCGCCGCCGAAGAGATGGGTGAACAGCCGCTGGAACTGCGAATTGACCACATCGAAAGCGGCGATCAGCCGTTCCCGGCCCTCACGATTGAGGTTCTGGATGCCGGCGCGCAGCTTGCGCACGGCATCGATGATGTCGTCGCGCTCCTTGATGAGCGCTTCGAGCTTGGCGGAAAGCTCGGCCTGCTCTTCCTCGGCGCGCAGATTGACCGCGCCCAGCCTTTCGCGTTCGATCTTCAGCCGGTCGAGATCGCGCTCGACATCGCGAATATCGGGCTTCGGCTGGTCGGGACCGAGGCCGGTCAGGCGCAACGCCATATGCGGCTCGGTATTCAGCGTTTCGCGGATGCGGTGTTCGGTTTCCTGCCGCTTTTCGCGGGCGGAAACCAGACGTTCTTCGGCGCGGCCGCGTTTTTCGCGGGCTTCGGCCAGTTCCGAAAGCGCCGTTGCCGCCACCCGGTCGGCGGCGCGCTGCAGGTTTTCCGCCTCGGCCAGCCGGTCGGCGGCCTCGTGTCGGGCGTCTTCGGTCTTCTGCAATTCGTTGAGGAGGTTGCGGCGTTTCTCGTCGAATTCTTCCGGCGCTATGTCCAGCTCGGCGATTTCCTCGCGCGCCTCTTCCTCGCGTTCGCGCAATGTCGCGATATGATCAGCCGCACTTGCCGCACGCGATTGCCAGGTGGAGCGCTCCTGCCCTATCGCCTGAATTCTGCGCTGGCGACTTTCCGCCTCACGGCTCACACCCTCATGGCGGGCGCGGGCCTCCGCCAGAAGGCTGCGGTCGGTCGCGACTTCAAGCTGGCTTTCGCGCAGTCGCAGATCCAGCACGGAAAGATCGGGCGCGTCTTCCATTTCGATACGGGCGTTTTCTTCCTGAACGGCGATCTCATCGATCTGCGCGCCGATCTGGTTCAGTGCTTCGGACACGATATCGCGACGACGCAGCAGATCGCCAGAGGCCCGTTCGGCCGCAGTCAGCGCCTCGCGCGCCTCGGCAAGATGGCGGGTCGCAAGACGGCTTCTGTCGCGCACTTCCGAGAACCGCAATTCGCTGCTGCGGATATCTTCGGTTTTCGCGGCAAGCTGGTCTTCGGCCTCGTCCAGAATGGAGCGGGCCTCATCCAGTTCTGTCTCGATTTCAGCAAGGCGGTTCTTCTGCGACAGGCGAAGCGCTGCAGCACCCGGCGCATCGGCGCTGGCGATATGGCCATCCCAGCGGAACAGCGCGCCTTCACGCGTCACCAGCCGCTGGCCAGCCTTCAAGTGCGGCAGCAGGCGCAGGGCTTCCGCCGTGTTGGCGACGACGCCGATCTGCGCCAAAGCGCGGCGCAGGGCTTCCGGCGCCTGCACATAATCCAGAAGCGGTTTCGCACCCTGCGGCAAGGCGGGATCACCCGCGCCATCGCCATTTCCGGCCCAATAGGCGGGTGCTGCGGGATCGAGCGGGCTTTCGAGATCGTCGCCGAGGGCGGCACCCAATGCCGCCTCGAAACCGCGCTCCACCGTCATTTCCTCCGCCACCGGCGTAAAGCTGCCATTGGCGGCGGCGCTGGAGGCGAGGATCTTGGTGATGGTGCGCCCTTCCGTGTCCAGCGCGTTCAGCCGGTTCCGCGCCGTTTCCAGCGGCGCGCGCGCCAGCGCTTCGGCAGAACGCGCCTCCGCGACGGCGGCTTCGGCTTCCTCCACCACGATCAGGGCATCCTCGACCGCGATCTCCGCCGCCTCGACCGCTTCTCGCCGTTCGGAAGGATCGGGAAGGCCGGAGAGTTTTTCGTCGATGGCATCGATCTCCGCCGATGCCTCCTGCGATTGCCGTTCCAGCCTCAGCTTGCGATCCGAAAGATCGCGGATCGCCCGCTCCAGTTGCTGGCGCGCGGCGGCGGCTTCGGCCCGTTCGGCGGTGATCGCGGTGAAGATGGCTTCGCTCTCTGCCAGTTTGACAGCGGCGGCTTCAAAGGCTTCGCGCATCTCTTCCGCATGGCGGCCGGAATCGGAGAGGATTTCCAGGAGTTCGGCCTCTTCCTCATCGAGCCGCGCGAGTATCTGGGCATTATCGGAGACCAGCCGTTCCTCGCGGATAATATCCTCGCCAAGCTGCGACAGGCGGCGGGCCAACTCATCGCGGCGGCGCAGCAAGCGGTTGGCCTCGTCATCCAGCTGGGTGCGGGCAATCTGCAGGCGTTGCAGGGCGGCGGCGACTTTCGCCTCGTCCTCGCGCAGTTCCGGCAGTTTCAGGCTGGCGATTCCCTGCTGCTTGGCCGCTTCCATCTGGGCCTGCGCTTTTTCGGCGACGATGTTGGTGGCCTGATTGAGCGCGCTTTCCGCCTCGCCTTCGGCTTCCTTCGCCTCGACCCAGCGGATGTGCAGCAACGTCGCTTCGCGGGCGCGGATATCGGCTGACAGCATCTTGAAACGGTTGGCCTGCCGGGCCTGGCGTTTCAGGCTTTCGATCTGGCTTTCCAGCTGGGCGGTCACATCTTCCAACCGCTCCAGATTGGTTTCGGCGGCGCGCAGGCGAAGCTCGGCTTCGTGGCGGCGGGAATGCAGGCCGGAAATGCCGGCCGCCTCTTCCAGCAGCTGACGGCGGGCCTGCGGCTTGGCGTTGATGAGTTCGCCGATGCGGCCCTGCCCCACCATGGAGGGAGAGCGCGCGCCGGTGGAGGCATCCGCGAAGAGAAGCTGCACATCCTTGGCGCGGGCTTCCTTGCCGTTGATACGGTAGACGGAGCCGTTTTCGCGCTCGATGCGGCGCGTTACCTGAATTTCATCGGCATCGTTGAAGGCGGCAGGCGCGGTGCGGTCAGAATTATCGAGATAGAGGCCGACTTCGGCGGTGTTACGGGCGGGACGATTGCCGGACCCGGAGAAGATGACGTCATCCATGCCGGAGGCGCGCATGTTCTTGTAAGAATTCTCGCCCATCACCCAGCGCAGCGCTTCGACCAGATTGGACTTGCCACAACCGTTCGGACCGACAACGCCGGTAAGCCCCGGCTCGATGATGAATTCGGAAGGTTCGACGAAGGACTTGAAACCGACGAGGCGGAGCTTGTTGAACTTCATGCCGTCACGCCCCGGCAAGAAGACGGGCAATAAAAAACGGGCGTGCGGAAATATCCGCCGCCCGTTTCTTTCAGGGTCCGGCGATCAGAGCAGCTTGTCGATGACAGCCGACATGGTTTCAACCGACATGTCTCCTGCGTATTTCTTGCCGTTGATGATGAAAGTCGGCGTGGAGTTGATGCCGAATTCCGTCGCACCGCGTTGCATCGTTGCGTTCACATCATCCAGAAGTTTCTGGTTCGTCAAGCAGGCCTCGAAAGACTCCTGTGAGAAACCGGCCATTTTCGACATTTGCAGCAGGGCGGCGCGCGCATCCTGTGCGACAGCCCAGCTCTGCTGCTGCTTGAACAGCATGGAAACGAAGGGGAAATACTGACCTTCCGGTGCGCAGCGCGCCAGCATGAAGGCGGCAGCGGCGCGCGGATCGAACGGGAATTCGCGCAGCACAAAATAGACCTTGCCGGTATCGATGTACTTCTTCTTGATCTCTTCGAAGGTTTTGTTGTGGAAGTTGGCGCAGTGCGGGCAGGTCATCGACATATATTCGACGATCTTGACGGGTGCGTTGGCATCGCCGAGCGCCGCTTCCGGGAGCGGGCCGGGCTTCATCACCGCAGCCATATCCACATCGCCGGTGGATTCAGGCAGTTCCTGCGCCTCGGCGATACCGGGCGTGAAGGCGAACGGCAGGGCCGTGGCAACGGCAGCAAGAGCAACGCCGCCGAGGAGGCTGCGTCTGGTAATATTCAATTCGGAAATCGGCATGGAAACACCCGTGTTGATTTGAAACTGCCTGATGCGCAATTCGCTAACCCGATACCACCAGCACCGGCAGCGCGACAAGCGGGCTATGGAACTTCCTTGTCAAAGAATCGTGACTTCGAGAAGGCGAAAACGCAAAAACAACGAAGAGAAACAAGCCCTGAATACAGAGGGTGCGGGCAATGGTCGCAGCGAGCGCCCCTTATGAGCTCAACGCGATAGACCAAACTGGATTTCGATATTGTGATAAGACGAGCCGTGCCCGTTCCAGCCGTGATAAATTTCACGACTCTCACCCGAGAAATGGTGGCGAGACATTTCTATCTCCGCAACCAGCGGGGCATATCCTTTGGTGAATAACGATCTCAGCGATCCTTGATGCACCCTGCTTGCAACGATGATTGGTTCGAGATGATGAAGCTCGATTGTCTCATCCCACTGCACGGGTTTTCTTATTGGGCGGCATATCTCCCAGTCAAACAGGGTTTTGCTATCTCTTGGCAGGTTGTGGGAAATGAAAATCCAAGGCCCATCGGCTTCCAGGCGGTGCTCGGCGAGCTGCCTGTCTATGATTGCCGAATATTCGGCAGCAGCCTGTCTGACATCGGGTATCCGCAGGCGTTGACCAAAACGCACAACCCACATGTCTGGTGTTTCCTTGATTTCCATCCGCATACTCCTTTGAGCCATGGAGTAATTCGGAAATCGTCGGCCAACAAATTGAAATCGAGAATGAAATTCTATTTGCCGCGTAATCAGAAGCCGCCTCTGAAATTTCTTCCTATTTCAAAGTTCGTTGCGGTGGCTTCTTCTGCAAAACCGCCGTTCCAAGCCTCTCCACCGCCTTGCGTAGCGCCTCGCTCTCAATGCCGTCCATCATGTCATCGAGACGTTTTGCCGCATCGCCGCGCAGGGGCTGCGGTTTGCGCCTGCGGGTAATGGTTTGCGAGACCGGCTTCTGCACGATCCTGATCTGGCGCACCGCCGGAAAGCCGAAAAAGCCGTTGATGCGGGCAATCAGTTCGCCCTGCGCATGGGTAAGAAACAGGGCGCGCGCGCCTTCGCAGGCAATCGTCAGCACGCCCGGCTGATAACCGCCGCGATCCGGCCCCTCGTCGCGGCGCGGCCAGGTGATCTTTTCCGGGCGGGTGCAATCGGCAAAGTCGTCACCGGCGATCTCGTCCCAGGAACCGAGCAGCGCGGTGTTGATGCCGGCGCGTTTCGAGAGCACGGGATCCATGATGCCATTGGCGACTTCGGCGATCTGCACGACGCCCTTCTTCTTGCCGGCATCACTCTGGGGATAACGCATGTTTCACTCGCGATTTTGGAGAGGGCGATCCACATTTTCTTGATCGCCCGCTACGGATGTCCCAACTATAGGCCAAATCGAACAGAAACGGCAAACCATGCTTCAAAAATCCGCCTCGTCGTCTTATGCGCAGATGCTGCTCGCATGGTACGACCGGCACCATCGCGAACTGCCATGGCGCACGTCTCCCGCCATGGCGGCACGGGGAAAACGCGCCGATCCCTACCACGTCTGGCTCTCCGAGGTCATGCTGCAGCAGACGACGGTGCAGGCGGTTAAACCCTATTTCCTGAAGTTTCTCGCGGCCTGGCCAAGCGTCAGCGATCTGGCCGGGGCGCCGGTCGAAGATGTCATGGCGGCCTGGGCAGGGCTCGGTTATTACGCCCGCGCCCGCAACCTTAAAAAATGCGCCGAAGCCGTGGCGCGCGACCATGGCGGCACCTTTCCGGACAGCGAAGAGAGCCTGAAGCAACTGCCCGGCATCGGCGATTATACCGCCGCCGCCGTGGCGGCCATTGCGTTCAACCGGCAGGCGGCGGTGATGGACGGCAATGTGGAGCGCGTCATCTCCCGCCTCTTTTCCATAGATGCTCCCCTGCCCGGCTCAAAGCCCGCCATGAAAGCGAAGGTGGCCGCGCTTACCCCTTCCGACCGGCCCGGCGATTTCGCCCAGGCGATGATGGATCTCGGCGCGACGATCTGCACGCCGAAACGGCCGGCTTGCGCGCTCTGTCCGTTCAACGGCCACTGTCTTGCGCTTGCCCATGACGAGCCGGAGCGTTTTCCGGTCAAGGCCGCGAAGAAGGCAAAGCCGGTGCGGCTCGGGGCTGCCTTCGTGGCGGTGAATGCGAACGGCGAAATCCTGCTCCGCCGGCGCATCGAAAGCGGGCTTCTCGGCGGCATGACCGAGGTGCCGACAACGGCATGGACCGCCCGCATGGACGGCGGCACGGAGGCGATCCATGCGCCCTTTGCCGCCGGCTGGCAGGCGGCGGGCGTCATCGTGCATGTCTTCACCCATTTCGAACTGCGGCTCACCGTCTATCGCGCGCAGGTGTCGGACGGCCTTAAAACCGGCCCGGATGACGGATGGTGGGAGCCGGTTACAAATCTTGACGCGCAGGCGCTGCCAACGGTGATGAAAAAAGTCATCGCGCAGGCTATTCCATCCGCATTCGATGAAAGCAGGAAATTTCGATGACCAAGATTGAGCATATCGTATTCGACATCGGCAAGGTGCTGATCCACTACGATCCGCATATTCCCTATAGCCGCCTCATCCCCGATGCCGACGAGCGCAAATGGTTCTTCGAAAACGTCTGCACCCATGACTGGAACCTCGAGCAGGATCGCGGCCGCCGCTGGGAGGATGCCGAAGCGATGCTGGTGGAGCAGTTTCCGGAGCGGGAAGAGCACATCCGTTCCTTCCGCAAGTTCTGGCACGAGATGGTCTCGCATTCCTATGACGACAGCGTTGCCATCATGGTCGCCCTGATCGACAGCGGCTACGACGTGACAATGCTGACCAACTTCGCCTCCGACACCTTCCGCGAGGCGCAGAAAATGTTCCCCTTCCTCACTTGGCCGCGCGGCGTCACCGTTTCCGGCGATGTGAAGCTGTTGAAGCCCGATGTGGCGATCTACGATCTGCACGCCAGGGAATTCGGCCTCAATCCGGCCGCCAGCCTCTTCATCGACGATACGCTCGTGAATGTCGAAGGCGCGAAGGAAGCAGGCTGGCAGGCCCTGCACTTCACCGGCGCGGAAAAGCTGCGGCAGGATTTGCGGGCTTATGGGGTGGAAGCGTAAAGTGGCTGCCGGGCAAAACGGTGACGTGGACGCCCGGCTACGACTCGTTGGCCCAGTCTTCATGTGCGTGGCGGACGCGGACGATCAGGACGTCATCGTCAGTCCCCACGGCATAAACAACCAGATGCGCCCTGAACCGATGGATACGCACCGGCGGTAACAACTCATGCCGCTCTCGTGCCATTCGTGGGTTGAGAGATATCAGCTCAAATATCTCATAGAGTTCCCGGTGATATTTTTGCGCCTGCGCCAGCCCGAATAAGACTATGCCTTCTTCGACTATGCGAATGACGTCCTCTTCCGCGAGCAGAGACAGGCGAAAGCCCATGATCAACCGATTTTGCGTTTCATGGAGCGGGCTTCAGCCTCGGCGAACAGGGCATCCTGCGAGCGATGCCCGACGCCACTCTGCAATCCCTCATCCACAAAACGCTGCATCGCCGCGATTTTTTCGCCTCGTTCCTGGTCCTTCCGGATCAGGTCTCGCACGTAGTCACTCGCATTGGAGTAACGGCCCGTCCTGGATTGGGCCTCGACCCATTCTTTCATGGGTGCAGGCAGCGATATGTTCATGGTCGCCATATTCATCTCCTTTGATGGAAGAGTGCAGAATTTGGCAAAGTTTGTCAAAACAGATCGGGAAAAGAAATTGGCGCAGGCGGAAATGGCGGTCTCCGGCCTGCGCCAGTCCTGCCGCAAGCGGCATCGGACGCAATGTTTTTGTGATTTTTCCGAACCGGATTTTCACAACCATTGCTCTGATTTGAGACAGTATTGCCGATCTCTTGCGCGAAACTTGTCTTGCTAAAATAGTATACTCGAAAACACCAACGCCCGACACCGAAGTGCCGGGCGTTGGTCGTTCTCCATCCGGGACTGAAGGTACTAAACCGGACGGAGACATAGGCTGACAAGGGCGGGCGGTGGATCGTTGCGTCCAAGCCTTTTGGGCTTTGACTATTCGGCCTTTGCCAGTTCACTGCGGATGATCGCTCTCAGATCGTCGATCGGCTTCAGCGTGTCGCCGTCTTCGAAATGCCAGAACGTCCATCCGTTGCATGCGTCGAGACCCTGCACCTTCGCGCCAAGGCGGTGAATGGAGCCGGCGGTCCCGGCGGATGCCAGAGTACCATCGGCACGAATAATGGCGCTATAACGGCGTCGTGCATCCGTCAGCACCTGGCCAGGACGGACGAGGCCGCTTTCCACCAGCGTGTTGAAGGCAACGCGCGGTTCGGCCTTCTTGCCGGTCATCACGGTCAGTTCCGCCTTGCCGAGCGGCTCGACGGCGGCGATGCGGGCCGATGCCGCATCGATGTAATCCTGTTCGCGCTCGATGCCGACGAAGTGGCGGCCGAGACGTTTTGCAACGGCACCCGTGGTGCCGGAGCCGAAGAACGGGTCGAGCACGACATCGCCCGGCTTGGTGGAGGCCATGATGATGCGCGCCAGCAGCGCTTCCGGCTTCTGGGTCGGATGCACCTTCTTGCCGTCGTCACCCTTTAGCCGCTCGTTGCCGCTGCAGATCGGGAACAGCCAGTCGGAGCGCATCTGCACATCGTCGTTGGAGGCCTTCAGCGCATCGTAGTTGAAGGTGTAGTTCTTGGCTTTCGGATCGCGGCTCGCCCAGATCATCGTCTCATGGGCGTTCTGAAACCGGCGGCCCTTGAAGTTCGGCATGGGGTTGGTCTTGCGCCAAACGATGTCGTTCAGGATCCAGAAATCGAGGTTCTGGAGCATCGAGCCGACGCGGAAGATATTGTGGTAGGAGCCGATGACCCAGATGGTGCCGTTCGGTTTCAGCACACGGCGGCAGGCGAGCAGCCAGGCGCGGGTGAAGGCGTCATAGGCCTCGAAGGAGGCGAACTGGTCCCACTCGTCATCGACGGCATCGACCAGCGACTGATCGGGACGGTGCAGGGTTCCGCCAAGCTGAAGGTTATAGGGTGGATCGGCGAAAATCGCATCCACCGACTGGCTCGGGAGGGCATCCAAGGCAGCGACACAATCACCTTTGATGATGCTGTCTTTCCAGGCGTCGCTCTCGCCCGCACGATCAAAACCGGCACGCCGAAAATCGGCCAGCGGAAAAACTGCTGCCATTGGTACTCGCTCCATACGCTTACTCTCTACTGATGCTTATGGTTACCGAAGATGGTTATCAAAGCCTGAACAAGTCACGGAAAATGCGAAATAAATGGCTGCCGCGGCCCGCAGGCGCGATTTGCGGCGGCCGGCGGGGGAACCCGAAGTCGGGCGAAAACGTTGTGCACAACGGGTTCTTCTGTCCTCGCATATCGGCGCGGCGAGAAGAGCCATGATGGCAGGGGGTAATCCGCAATGGGGTCCGTGATGAAAATGGCTTCTTTTTCCATGAATGTCGTCTGCGCCGCACTTTTCGCAACGGCGCTGCCGGCGCCATCGCAGGCGCAGCAACCGGCCCCGCAATATAACGTCGTCACCGATGCGGTCCTGTTCGATGGCGGCCCGTCGCTCGGCAATAGCGACAGGGTGCGGTGGGATTTCTACAAGGCGGACCGTTCCGGCGGGCGTACGGACGACAATGCCGGCGGCTCCTATGACGCCACCTTCGAGGCGAAACTGCCGGCGGGCAAATATGTCGGGGTGGCGGCGCTGGGCAATGTGACCCGCGAAGTGGCGTTCGAGGTGAAGGACGGAAGCATCGCGAGGCCGAAGGTGAATTTCGACGCTGCGGAATTGACCGTCGTGCCGAAACGCAGCGCCGGCGGTGATGTGGAAACGCAGGCAAAGACAGAAATCACCAAGGACGATTTCAAGGACAGCGTCTACGGTCAGAATACCGTCTTCGTGCCGGCCGGAGACGTCGTCCTCACCGGCAGCATCGGCCCGGCGCGGGCTGAGGAGACGCTTGCCATCAAGGCGGGCGAGAAGATCAGCCACGAGCTGGTCATTCCAAGCGGCGTGGTAATCGCCAAGGCCGTTTATGCGGAAGGCGGCCGGGCGGTGGAAACGGACGATATCCGCTTCGAAGCGATGTCTGCCAAGGAAACGCTGGACGGCACGCGTGAGACCATCAACGGCATTTACGGCACCGGCAAGATCATGGAAATGCCCGCTGGTGACTTCGTCATGCGCGCGCGTCTGGGCAAGGTGACGGTGGAACAACCATTTACCGTGACTGCCGGAAAACGAACCGAAATCACCCTCGATCTCGATGCGGGCGTTCTCGCCATCAAGGCGCCCGGTGCAGAACGGATCGATATCGTTGAAACCACCAGGGATCTTCAGGGCACGCAGAAGGAGATTTCCGGCCGTTACGGCACGCAGCATCAGGAAACCCTGCATCCCGGGGAATATTCGGTGAAGGTGAGCTACGACAAGAAATCCGGCCGCGAGCCGAAGGAGATCAAGGCGACGGTCAAGGCCGCCGAGAGAACCGAGACGGATGTGCCGGAGTAGGCCTCGGCCTCCGGCCGGCCAGAGGCTCCGGACGTTCGCCGATTTTCACGCCTGCGAAACCTGATGCCGCGATACGGTCGCACAGTCTTATCCACTGACAGCCTCGACAGGCAGGCCTGATCTCGCCTGCGGCGAAAGCCAGACGCATCTTCGCAAGAAAGTCGGGCGTCGCCTGTAACCGCTTGCCGGCAGTCAGTGCCTCGCCCAAAAGCGCCGACACCGAAAGGCGGGCTGTCTCATCCCGCTGCACCACGCCTTCGTTGAAACAGTGGGCATGGCTTTCACACAACAGACCCTCGCAAATATCGTCCGGGCCATCCACCAGCTCGATGTCCTCCTCGCCGGCGTTCAGGCGGGCGGCGACACGGTCGTAATTTTCGACGAAGCCGGATGTATATCCCTTGCCCACTTAGGTGAGCATACACAGAAGATGGTGGGGCCGCAGGCGGACGGTCACGCGCCCGCCCTATCCGACGATGGCGAAGGCGTCGCGCACCGAGCCGGACGAGGTGCGGATGGCCTTCCGGCCAATCCATTGCACATGCCCGTCAAGAATACGCACCGCCTCTTCGGCGCGGCCGCCGCGCAGCGCATCGATGATCGCGCGGTGATCTGTATCGGTGCGGCTCTCCCAGCCGGCGCGCCAGGCGGAAAACAGGAAGCGGGCGCTCGCCGCATGAAGACCGTCGATCGCCTCCATCAGGCGCGGCATGTTGCAGGGCGCGGTGATGAGACGATGGAAGCGGCGGTTGGCCTCCTCCCAATGCTGCACATCGACGGCGCTGTCGCCCTCGAGCGTTGCCGCCTCCGCCTGGTCGAGAATGGCGGGCGTCATGTTGGGAATGGCGTGGCGCAGCGCCAGAACTTCAAGGGCGGCGCGCATTTCCGCCACCTCGCGCACATCGTCAAGGCCGAAATCCGCCACCCGGACACCCCGGCGCGGAATGCTGGCGGCAAGCCCCTGCGCTTCCAGCCGGCGGAATGCCTCGCGCACCGGCACATGCGACGCGCCGAATTCGGCGGCGATGTGATCCTGCCGCAACCTTTCGCCCGGCGACAGCTCACCGCGAACGATGCGGTCGGCGAGCGTGCGGCTGATGCGCGCGGCAATGGTGTCTTCGGGCGTGTTTTTCACTGTCTTGGGCATAACATCCCATAACGCATATGGCGCGGCCGTGTGTAGCGGTTTTTGCGCGAAAGAGGAACGCCAAACCAAATATTCGAGGCGGCACAGTCGCTTACTCAGGCCGACCGAGCTATGAGCCTGATGGGACCGACCTTTGCGGGTGAACCGGTTGAGCTTGGCGCGGACATGGTCTAAAAGCCCGGCATCATTTTCTTCCAGCCAAATCCGATACAGGGAGCGCCCATGAGCGGCTTCGACCTCATTATTTTCGACTGTGACGGCGTTCTGGTCGATTCCGAAATCATCGCGGCGCAGGTGGAATCCCGCCTCTTGACCGAAGCCGGATATCCGATCTCCGTAGAGGAAATGGGCGAGCGTTTCGCCGGCATGACCTGGAAGAACATTCTTCTGCAGGTGGAAAGCGAAGCCAGCATTCCGCTCTCCGCCTCGCTGCTCGACAAATCGGAAAAGCTGCTCGACATGCGGCTGGAACGCGACGTGAAAATCATCGAGGGCGTGAAATTCGCCCTGTCGCGCCTGACCACGCCGCGTTGCATCTGCTCGAACTCATCGAGCCACCGCCTCGACATGATGCTGACGAAGGTGGGCCTGAAGCCCTATTTCGCGCCGCATATCTATTCCGCCAAGGACCTTGGAGCCGACCGCGTGAAGCCGAAGCCCGACATCTTCCTGCATGGCGCGGCGCAATTCGGCGTTTCCCCCGACCGCGTGGTCGTGGTCGAGGATTCCGTGCACGGCATCCATGGCGCAAGAGCCGCCGGCATGCGCGTCATCGGCTTCACCGGCGCATCCCACACCTATCCGAGCCACGCCGACCGGCTGACGGATGCGGGCGCCGAAACGGTGATCTCGCGCATGCAGGACCTGCCGGCCGTGATTGCGGCGATGGCGGAGTGGGAAGGCGCTTTTTGAGGAGGTAGCTGTGGTGGCATCCCAGACGCAAAAGGAATTCGTACCCGGCCAAGGCTATACCGAAGCGGATTGGGATGCTGTCGACTTTCCCGAAATGACAGATGAAGAGCTGGCAAATGCGCGTCCCGCGAGGGACGTTTTGTCGCCAGCTTTTTTTGAGGCTGTGGAGGAGTATCGAAACTCCCGTAGCCGCCCGTCAGCGGAGAAGGCGACGGCTGTGGGAAAACCCTCCGGTTAAAACGCATGGAAAGTCGTAGACCTCTCCTCCGTCATGCCGGACTTGTGTGGACGTATTGTGGTTTACTTGATGCATAGGCCGGGATGCGCATCCCGGCCTATGCATCAAGTAAACCACAATACGTCCACACAAGTCCGGGGTGACGGAATTCGGACCTTTGCGCGCAATCAGAACCGAAGCCTGCCGAGCAGCCTCCGGTTTTTTTGACATTTCGCCCGTCAAATCACCGGCGCTTGGTCTTGGCCTTTGCGCCCTGCTCCGCGAAGCCGATGAAGACGCTGACCGACTTCGGTGCGCCGCCCGGTCCGTTGGGGATGGCGACGTGGTCGTTGTTGAAGATGAACTGCGTGCCCGCCCCGCCTGCCGGAACATCGACGGCAAAGGCGGTGGTTTCGCCGTAGATCTCGCCGTCGCCGTCCTTCACCGTCACGCGGATCGGCACGGTCACGCGGCCGGGCTTGGCCATCGGGCCGGGAACGAGGCGGCCCTGGGCCAGCACGTTTACGGTGAGCGTCGATTCATTGGCGGTGCACGAACGCGTCGTATCGGACAGCGAGACCTGATAGGCGAGTTTCTGCGGATCGTCCTTGGCGCCACCGGCGTAGACGCGATGAACGGCGTTGGCATCGAGAACCGTCACGGCCGGGCAATTGGCCTGAACCACGGCAGCCGTCGGTGCGGCCTGCGCCGCCGGCGGGTTGACGGCAAGCGAGTCCGACGGGTTGGAGGAATTGCATCCTGCAACAACGACGAGAAGCGACATCGCGGCGGACAAACGCAAGAAATTCCCTGACACTCTTCTAATTCCCTCTCCATTGTCCCGGAACAGAACCGGAGACGCTGTTTATTGACCTTTCACCCAGGTTGGCGATGGTCTATAGCAGCGACGCCGGAAAAAATCGATTGGCATGTTCGGTTTTGCTTGAATTTTCAGAAAAGCCCTTCATTAGCTCGCCAATCGCCTCATTCCGGTGAGACGCTGCGGACAAAGACGCCGATCGCATCGGTAACGGATAAGGGACTATCTCGTGGAATATGTATCGACCAGGGGTGCGGCCCCTTCGCTTGGTTTTTGCGACGCGCTTCTGGCGGGCCTCGGCCGTGACGGCGGGCTTTACGTTCCGCGCAAATGGCCTTCCATGTCGAAGAAGGAAATCCGCAACCTGCGCGGCAAGTCCTATCAGGATGTCGCCTTCGAGGTTCTCTACCGTTTCACCGGCGGCGAGATTCCGGCAGACAAGTTCAAGGCGATGATTGACGACGCCTATGCGACCTTCCGCCATCCTGCCGTCGTGCCGCTGACGCAGACCGGCCCGAACACCTTCGTTCTCGAGCTTTTCCACGGCACCACGCTCGCCTTCAAGGACGTGGCGATGCAGCTTCTCGCCCGCCTGATGGACTATACGCTTTCCGAACGCGGCGAGCGCGCCACCATTGTCGGCGCAACCTCGGGCGATACCGGCGGCGCGGCCATCGACGCCTTTGCCGGGCGCGAGCGCACCGATATCTTCATCCTTTTCCCGAACGGCAAGGTCTCTCCGGTGCAGCAGCGCCAGATGACGACCTCGACCGCTTCCAACGTGCATGCGCTGGCAATCAACGGCAATTTCGACGATTGCCAGACGCTGGTGAAGGAGATGTTCAACGACGTGAAGTTCCGCGATGGCGTGAAGCTTTCCGGCGTCAACTCCATCAACTGGGCGCGCATCATGGCGCAGGTGGTCTATTATTTCACCGCGTCGCTTTCGCTCGGCGGCCCCGACCGGAAGATTTCCTTCACCGTCCCAACCGGCAATTTCGGCGATATCTTCGCCGGTTACGTCGCCAAGAAGATGGGCCTGCCGATCGACAAGCTCGTCATCGCCACCAATGACAACGACATTCTGGCGCGCACGCTGAAGACCGGCCGTTACGAGATGCGCGGCGTCAAGCCGACCACCTCGCCTTCGATGGACATCCAGATTTCATCCAACTTCGAGCGGCTGCTGTTCGAAGCCTATGGCCGTGATTCCGCTGCGGTAAAGGCATCGATGGACGGCCTCAAGCAATCCGGATCCTTTGAAATTCCGCCGCACGCGCTGAAATTCATCAGACGCGATTTCCGCGCCGGCCGCGCCACCGAAAAGCAGGTGGCGGCAACGATCCGCGACACGCTTGAGAAAACCGGCTACCTGATCGACCCTCATACGGCGACCGGCGTTTTCGTGGCGGAAAAGCATGAAAAGGCGTCAAGCCCGATGGTCGTTCTGTCGACCGCTCACCCGGCTAAATTCCCGGCCGCTGTAAAATCCGCTTGCGCAATCGAGCCTGCGCTTCCAGTATGGTTAGCTGACATTATGAACCGGGAGGAGCGTTTCGACATTCTGGATGCGGAGCTCAAAGCCGTGGAAACCTTCATCGGCAAAAACGCACGCGCCGGCAAATAGAGACGCGGAAAGACGTTGAGTATGAGAGTAAATGTGACCCGGCTTTCGTCCGGGTTGACCGTTGTGACGGAAAAAATGCCGCATCTCGAAAGCGTCGCTCTTGGGGTGTGGATCAAATCCGGTTCCCGCAACGAGACGACTGCCGAACACGGCATCGCCCATCTTCTCGAACATATGGCTTTCAAGGGCACGGCGCGCCGCACTGCCCGGCAGATCGCCGAAGAAATCGAAAATGTCGGCGGCGAAGTCAACGCCGCGACATCGACCGAAACGACCTCCTACTACGCCCGCGTCCTGAAAGACCACGTTCCCCTCGCCGTCGATATCCTTGCCGACATCCTGACGGAATCGCTGTTCGACGAAGACGAGCTGGAGCGGGAGAAAAACGTCATCCTGCAGGAAATCGGCGCGGCGACCGATACGCCCGACGACGTGATCTTCGACAATTTCTCCGGTGTCGCCTATCGCGACCAGACCATCGGCCGCCCGATCCTCGGCACGCCGGAAACCGTTCAATCCTTCACCACCGGCCAGATCAGGCATTATCTCGCCCGCAACTACACGACGGATCGCATCTTCGTCGTGGCGGCCGGTGCTGTCGATCACGAAAGCTTCGTGAAGCAGGTGGAAGAGCGTTTCGCCTCGCTGCCGCAGCTGCCCATTGCCACACCGGTTATGGAAAAAGCGATCTATACCGGTGGCGAAATCCGCGAAACGCGCGACCTGATGGATGCGCAGGTGCTCTTCGGCTTCGAGGGCAAGGCCTATCACGCCCGCGATTTCTATTGTTCGCAGATTCTCGCCAATATACTGGGCGGCGGCATGTCCTCCCGCCTGTTCCAGGAAGTGCGCGAATATCGCGGCCTCTGCTATTCCGTCTATGCATTCCACTGGGGCTTTTCCGATACCGGCATCTTCGGCGTGCATGCGGCCACCGGCGGCAACGACCTGCCGGAACTGGTGCCCGTCATTCTGGAGGAACTTCGCAAGTCCTCGCAGACCATCCATCAGGAAGAAATCGACCGCGCCCGGGCGCAGATCCGCGCGCAGCTGCTGATGGGCCAGGAAAGCCCGGCCGCCCGCGCCGGCCAGATGGCCCGCCAGATGATGCTTTACGGCCGGCCCATCCCCAATGAGGAGATGATGGAGCGGCTTGGCGACATCACCCGCGCGCGCCTGACCGATCTTGCGGGACGGCTGTTTTTCGATACAGTTCCGACATTGTCCGCAATTGGCCCGCTCGAACATCTGCCGCCTCTTTCCGACATCACTGCGGCGCTTTCCGCGCAGCAGCCCGCAAGGATAAAGGCGAACGGATAAACCGATATGAGAGCGGGATTTAAAGGCGAAGACCGCTCATCTTTTTCGCCATCCCGCTCGCGGATGGCGATGTCTGCCGCACAGGGATCGTGAATGCTGCGTTTTCTTTCCCGACATAGCGACACGCCCGAACTGCGCAGCGCCAATCACCTTCTCAGACTGCCGCGCTACGGCGATTTCAAGCAATGGCATGTGCTGCGCTCCGAAAGCCGGCAGTTTCTCCAGCCATGGGAGCCGACCTGGCGGCCGGACGAGCTGACGGAAGGCGCCTTCCGCATGCGCGTGGTGCGCAACGGCCAGGAATTTTCCTCCGGCACCGCCGTTTCCTTCCTGCTATTCGAGAAAGAGACGCTGCTGGTCGGCGGCATCACCATCGGGTACATCCGCCGGGGTGCGGCGCAAAGCTGCATGATCGGATACTGGATCGGCGAGCGGCACGCCGCGCAAGGCCATATGTCTGCCGCATTAAAATTGGTAATACCATACATCTTTAACGGACTTCAGTTGCACCGTATCGAGGCAGCCTGTATTCCGGAAAACTTCAAAAGCATCCGGCTTCTCGAAAATGCCGGGTTCCAGCGGGAAGGCCTCCTGCGGGAATATCTGAAAATCAATGGCCAATGGCGGGATCATATGATGTTTTCCCTTCTTGCCGACAAGCAAAGCTCCGGCGGAACGAAGTACGATACATGACCTACAATCACACTGCGCCTTGCCTTGCGAAACGTCTGGCGGCAATCGCGCTGGCTGCGCCGTTTTTCCTGCTTTTCCTGCTTTTCTCTTCCTATTCCTACGCCTTCGAGCCGGTGAAGATTTCCCGTGACGACACGGCGCTCGACCTGACGGCCACCACCGATATCTATGCCAACCAGGGCGAAGCCTTTCAGGTCTCGACCGCGCCCGGCCCCGACGGCATTCGCCGCCGTATCGAGGTGCGCGCCAGCTCCACCGACCATCAGGGCGACTGGGCGGTTTTCGCACTCGCCAACGTCTCCGAAGAGCAGCTGGAGCGCGTCATCGTCGCCCCGCATTTCCGCCTCGTGAATTCCAAGCTGTTCTGGCCCGATCTCGGCTCGCAGCGCATCATGGCGATTACGCCGAGCGAAGGCTTTGCGCTCGACCGGCAGCCGAGCCCGGATGCCGACGTGTTCCGCATCACCCTCAATCCCGGCTCCGTCATCACCTTCGTCGCCGAGCTTTCCACGCCGCAGCTGCCGCAGCTTTATCTGTGGGAGCCGGAGGCCTACAAGGACACGATCAACGCGTTTACGCTCTATCGCGGCATCGTCCTCGGCATTGCCGGCCTGCTCGCCGTGCTTCTGACCATCCTTTTCGTGGTCAAGGGAACCTCCGTTCTGCCGGCCTCGGCCGCGCTCGCATGGGCGGTGCTCGCCTATATCTGCGTCGATTTCGGCTTCCTCGAAAAGCTCATCACCGTCACCTCAAGCGATCAGCGAATATGGAGGGCGGGCGCGGAAGTGGCGCTCGCCTCCAGTTTCGTGGTCTTCCTGTTCACCTATCTCAATCTCAACCGATGGCATGCGCATCTGGGTTATGCGACCTTTGCCTGGGTGGTGGGTCTGGCGCTGCTGTTCGGTGTGGCGATCTACGATCCCTCGGTCGCCTCCGGCATTGCGCGCGTGTCCTTTGCGCTCACCGCAACGGCCGGCATCGCGCTTATCGTCTATCTCGGTTTCAACAAATATGACCGGGCGATTTTGCTGGTGCCTTCCTGGGCGTTGATCCTCGTCTGGCTGTTCGGCAGCTGGCTGACGGTGACGGGACAACTGGACAACGACATCGTGCAGCCGGCGCTCGGCGGCGGGCTGGTGCTGATCGTGCTGCTGATCGGCTTTACCGTCATTCAGCACGCCTTTGCCGGCAGCGCCTATCAGCAGGGTCTCTTCTCCGATCTCGAACGCCAGTCGCTGGCCTTAACGGGCAGCGGCGATACGGTCTGGGACTGGGATGTGACACGCGACCGCATCGTCACCACGCCCGACATTTCCAACCGGCTGGGGCTGGAACCCGGCGCCATGCACGGTGCGGCACGCAACTGGTTGCCGCGCCTGCACCCTGATGACCGCGACCGGTTCAAGGCGACGCTCGACGTGCTGCTTGACCATCGCAAGGGCCGCCTCAACCACGAATTCCGTATTCGCGCCGAAGACGGTCATTTCCACTGGCTGCAAATCCGCGCGCGCCCGGTTCTCGGCTCCAACGGCGAAATCATCCGCTGCGTCGGCACCATCACCGATATTACCGAGCAGAAAAATTCGGTCGAGCGGCTGTTGCAGGATGCGATGAACGACAATCTGACCGGGCTTCCGAACCGGCAGGTTTTCCTCGACCGCCTGCAATCGATCCTCAACCTGTCTTCCGACAGCGACGGCGTGCGCCCGACCGTGATGGCCATCGATATCGACCGCTACAAGCTGGTCAACGATACGCTCGGCATTGCCGCCGGTGACAATATCCTCATTGCGCTGACCCGTCGTCTGCGCCGCCTGTTGAAACCGCAGGATACGCTGGCGCGTCTTGGCGGCGATGAGTTCGGCCTGATCCTGACCTCGGAGCGCGATCCGCAGCGTGTGGCCGATTTCGCCGATGCGGTGAACAAGGCGATCATGGTGCCGATCAATTTCGCCAATCGCGAAATCATCCTCACCGCTTCCATCGGCCTCGTTTCGTGGATCGACCAGCAGGAAAGTGCGGCAGGACTCTTGAGCGATGCGGAACTCGCCATGTATCGCGCCAAGCGCGCTGGCGGAAACCGCGTCGAGCCCTTCCGCCCTGCCTTCCGCACGTCGGGCACCGACCGGCTGCAAATGGAAAGCGACCTTCGCCGCGCCATCGAGCGCAAGGAGCTGTCGCTGGCCTACCAGCCGATCGTCAAGCTCGACGATGGCGAGCTGGCCGGTTTCGAAGCGCTGATGCGGTGGGAGCACCCCAAGCGCGGCAATATTCCGCCGAGCGAGTTCATTCCGATTGCGGAGGCCTCCGGCCTGATCGAGCCGCTCGGCATGTTCGCGCTGGAACGGGCGGCGACCGATCTTATGGACTGGCAGCACGCCATCGAGAAGATGCCGATCTTCATTTCCGTCAATATTTCCAGCGCGCAGCTGCTGAACAATGAATTGTACAACGACGTGCGCGGCATGCTGACCCGCACGCGCTGCAATCCGCAGCAGCTGAAGCTGGAACTGACGGAATCCGTCGTCATGGAAAACCCGGAGCAGGCGCGGCTGGTGCTTTCCAAGCTCAAGGAAACGGGCCTCAGCCTCGCCATGGACGATTTCGGCACCGGCTATTCGTCACTCGCCTATCTGACCCGCTTCCCCTTCGACACGATCAAGCTCGACAAGGCGTTGGTGGCCAATACCAGCGACAAGCGCAACGTTCTGCTGCGCTCCGTCATCGCCATGGCGCGGGCGCTCGACATGCAGGTCGTGGCGGAAGGCATCGAAACACCCGAGGATGCAGCGGAACTGGCGCGCATGAACTGCCATTTCGGCCAAAGCTTCCTGTTCGGCACTCCGGTTTCGGGCGATGCGGCGCTGAAGTTGCTGAGAGAGCGTTTCCAGCCGACGAAGCGGGCTTCGTAAGCGGAGTATTGGAACGCGAGGTAGGCTACCTCCGTCATTCCGGCCTTGAGCCGGAATCCAGCCAACGGGCGTCTGCCCGGCGGAAAGACTCCTTTCAGCCCAAGGACTTGGGCTGGCTGGATACCGGCTCAAGGCCGGTATGACGGGAGAAGAAAACCGCGCTTCTCCTGATCAGGACACTCCGCCTGCCGCACATTTACTGCACTACCGCATTCTGCTCGGCCATCGGCGACTCATCCGCCGCCACCCTCCCATGCAGCAGGTCATGAATGAATTCCATCTTCACCACCACCGGCGGTGTCAGCACGAAGGGATAGAGGTCAGCCTCCCCCATGCTGCGCTGGATGGAATTGATGGCGACACTGAGCGGAATCCACGCCTTGACCAGCTGCGCGGCGCTGCGGGCTTTGTAAGGATCAAACGTCACCTCGGCCGCCATTTCCTCATGCCCATCAGGATCGATTGCGACGCCGAAGGCGCGGGCGGTCTCCAGCGTATCGACGATATGCAGATAATGGGCGAAACACTCGGCGAAATCCTCCCAGGGGTGGACGGACGCATAGGAACTGATGAAGCTTTCCTGCCAGTCGGGGCGTGGTCCGCCATCGTAATTGCGTTGCAGGGCAGCGCCGTAATCCTCGCGCTCATCGCCGAAGACGGCGCGGCAGGCTTCCAGCCGGTTTGCGTCCCGCACCAGCTTATTCCAGATAAAGTGCCCTACCTCATGGCGGAAATGGCCAAGCATGGTGCGGTAGGGCTCGTTCATATTGGCGCGCACCTGCTCGCGCGTTGCATCATCAGCCTCTGCGGCGCGAATGGCGATGAGGCCCTCATCGTGACCGGTCATGGCGGGAATGACGGAACCATCGGGCGCCACCGCATCCACCAGAAAGTCGAAGACGAGGCCACCGGCAGGGTCCGCATCGCGGTTGGGATGCGGCAAGCCAAGCCGCAGGATCGAATAGAACAGATGCCGCTGCGCCTGGCTGATGCGACGCCATTGCGCGATGCCCTGTTCGGTTGCGATATCCGGCACCAGACGGTTGTGGCTGCAGGCCGGGCAGAAGGCGCTGTCGCTTTGCGCCGGCACTGACCAGTTGCAGATATCGTTCACTTCATTGGCACAAAACCGCACCTGTTTTTGCGGGTCCGCGACAATCTGCCAGTTCGGCTCACCCGCGGGCGAAAGCGCCTCCATTGAAAGCCGCTCCGGCACGAAGGCCAGACGATGACCGCAGGAAACGCAAAAACGATTGTCGAAATGAACCGGCTGGCCGCAGGATGCGCAGGAAAAAAGCTTCATCGATGAAACCCTTGCGATGGATCGGGTGGGTGGAGGAAACATACGATGCCAACACGCACCGTAGACGACAGCTGAAAATCATTGACGCTCCTGCGCTCCGGGCTTACCCCCCTCTGTCCTGCCGGACATCTCCCCCTCAAGGGGGGAGATCGGCAAGACGCTCTTCCACCACTCCATTCTCAAGTATTGAGATGGGCGAGACCTCGCCTCAGGTCGATCTCCCCCCTTGAGGGGGAGATGTCCGGCAGGACAGAGGGGGGTAAGCCCGGAGCGCATATGAAGGGCGTAACAGGCGACAGCCTTCGGAACATCCCAGACGACAAGAGCGCATGTGCGGTCAACACATGCGCTCCGAAGCGCCGCATCGAAAGAGGCGCGACACCGTCAGACGGCATTACATGCGGTCGACGGCACCCTTGACGGCGTCTTTCGCCTTGCCAACGCTGGTCTGTACCTTGCCCTTGGCTTCCTGGGCAGCACCCTTGGCGCGCAATTCATTATTGCCCGTCGCTTCGCCGACGTTCTTCTTCACCTTGCCAGCAACTTCATTGGCTTTACCGGCGATCTTGTCAGATGTGCTACCCATAATACTACTCCCTTGTTGAGCCGTACTTTCTGTCCGGCTTTCCGGGTGAGTAACGTCAGGGCTCGGGATTTGGTTCCAGCCAAAACCGGCGGAACATTCTGGGGCTCAGGCGTGCCCGGCATCCGTGGAAAGCATGCGCGCATCGACGCCCATGAGCGCCAGCGCCCGCTCGTATTTATTGTCCAGCCCACGGTCGAAGATCAGCTCTTCCGCAGCGGGGCAATTCAGCCAGCCATTATTGGCGATCTCGTTTTCCAGCTGGCCCGGACCCCAGCCGGCATAACCGAGCATCATGGTCGCCCTTTGCGGACCGCGGCCGTTGGAAATGGCGCGGACGATATCGAGCGTTGCCGTCAACGAAATATCATCGCTGACCGGAATGCTGGATTCGCTTAAATAATCATCCGAATGCAGCACGAAACCCCGGCCGGATTCCACCGGGCCGCCGCACTGGATCGGAAATTCGCGGGTGCGGTTGGGCAGCATGATGGCGTCGTTGCTGTCCACCAGTTTCAGGTGCAGCAGAATATCGGTAAAGGTGATCTGCTGCGGCCGGTTGATGATGAACCCCATGGCGCCGGCATCCGAATGGGCGCAGATATAGATCACCGAACGGGCAAAATTGCCGTCGTCCAGCCCCGGCATCGCGATGAGGAACTGACCATCGAGAAAGCCACGTTCGCGTTTGTCCATCAGGGTTGAAAAGCTCACCGGCGCCTCCAGCAGACCGCATTCCGTCATTTAACGAAAACGGCGTTCGCACTTCGACAAAGGACAGGATGCGGCATAGCGCCCGATCAATCAACCGAAAATGATGAACCGCACGAATTCGTAACTGGTCCGCCGGGCGATGTTGGGTTAGACGGAAAGCATGAGCGCCAGAATATTCTTTCGATTTTCACATTTCCGTTTTGCAGCGGCATTTGCTGCCCTACTTGGCGGTGCTGAAGCCGCCCAGGCCGAGATTACCGACTGGGCCAGAAGCGAAGGCGGCCAGATGCGCGTGGCAAGCCTTGCCATGGATGCCGACGGCGTGGTGCGCGGCGTGCTGCAGATCGAGCCGAAGGACGGCTGGATCACCTATTGGCGCGAACCGGGCGAAGCGGGCATACCGCCGCAGATCACGCCCGATCCGGCAAGCGGCGTAACGCTCACCACCATGGCCTATCCGGTTCCGAAGCTGATCGAAAACGGCGACATCACCGATATCGGCTACGACCACGCCGTCAGCCTTCCGTTTCAGCTGAAAGCCACGGACCCGGCGGCAGGCGGGAAAATCGATCTCACCGCCTTCATCGGCGTGTGTCAGAATATCTGCATTCCCTTCGAGGCGAAGTTTTCAATCGAGCGCGGCAATGCCGGTGATGACGACCACGAGGAGCGGCGATTGCTGGAGGAGGCGCGCGAAACGCTGCCCGAGGCGGCCTCCGACGATTTCAAGGTGATCGATTTCCACATCACGCCCGACAAGACCATGCTCGGCGTGCAATTGCAGCTTCCGGAAAACGCGCCGAAGGAGACCGAAATCTTCATCGCCGGTCCCTCGGGCTTTGCCTATTACGAGCCGCAGAACCTGGTGCGCGACAAGCGCAAGCTCTCCTTCTACATGAACATCAAGGGCCTGCCGAAAACCTATCAGGTGCAGGGCAATAGCTGGCCTATCCTGGTCAAATCCGGCGATCGGGCCATGGAAACCATGCTGAATTTCCCGAAGCCCTGAGCAGCGTTTCAGCGCTGGAAACCAGCTCGAAAACCGCATGGCAGATTTCATTTCCGTGCTCAGCATTCTGTCAGCTTCATTCTGAATCTGACGGGATCCGGACGCCTTGTTTTCGTTTGTCTGCCCGGGAAAACCGGGTTCCACTTTTCCCTGCCAAACTCTATAGTCGCGCGAACCGAACGGCTATAGGAGCACGGACATGACCATCAAGATCGGCGAAAAACTGCCTTCCGCAACTTTCAAGGAAAAGACGGCCGAGGGCCCGGTGGAAACCACCACGGACGCGCTTTTCGGCGGCAAGAAGGTGGTTCTCTTCGCCGTCCCCGGCGCTTTCACCCCCACCTGCTCACTGAACCATCTGCCGGGTTATCTCGAAAACCGCGACACCATTCTTTCCAAGGGCGTGGATGACATCGCCGTCGTCGCCGTCAATGACTGGCACGTGATGGGCGCATGGGCGCAATCCTCCGGCGGTCAGGGCAAAATCCACTTCCTCGCCGACTGGGACGCCGCTTTCACCAAGGCGCTCGGCCTCGATGCCGATCTTTCCGCCGGCGGCCTCGGCGTGCGCTCCAAGCGTTATTCGATGCTGGTGGAAGACGGTGTGGTGAAGTCGCTCAACGTGGAAGAGAACCCCGGCCAGGCGACGGTCTCTGCCGCTGCGGCGATGATCGAGCAGCTTTGAGGGCGAGCCTGGTCCCTCGTTGCATGTAAAGGCTCCTGCTTCCCGTCATGCCGGACTTGATCCGGCATCCAGCCACGGCGCGTCTGCGCCGTAGGAAGAGTCTTTCGCGATCAAAGACTTGATCGCACTGGACCCCGGATCAAGTCCGGGGTGACGGCGCCTTTCGTGATACGATTCTGCTATAGGCATTCACATTGCAGAATAAAGGGCGGCCCCGCCGCCCTCCACTCAAACATTCATATCGAACACCAGAAGCCCGGCCAGACCGCCATCGGTGAGCGACACGAGACGTTCCCCCACTTCCATGTGCTTGGGATGGGCGAGATAGTCGTCGCGGGCCTCGGGGCTCTCCAGCGTCACAATGAAACCGTCGACAAAACCGCCATTCAGCCCCTCGGGTGAGACATTCTGGCCGTATTTCACATCGATGATGCCGGGTATCACATCCTTCAGGGCGGCAATCGCCTCGAATATTGCGTGTTTTTCAGAAGCGGCCGTTGCAGCCTTGAAGCGTAGAAATACACAATGCAGGATCATCCGGATTTCTCTCCTCCGTTGAGCGCTACCGGAGCGCCCCTTGACGACAAGATAGGTCGGGTTTCGGTTTTCACAACCCCCGATAACGGGGTCGCCGGCTCGGATTTGCCCGGCCCGAAATAGAGCAGGCTTCCATTACCGCCGTTTGAAGGGCTCCATGCCCTTTCGCGCCAATTCGTCGGCGCGTTCGTTTTCCGGGTGGCCGGCATGGCCCTTGACCCAGTGCAAGGTAACCTTATGGCGTTGTTGCGCCGCTTCCAGCGCCTGCCATAGCTCAACATTCTTGACCGGCTTGTTATCGGCGGTTTTCCAGCCCTTCTTTTTCCAGCCGAAAATCCACTTGGTGATGCCGTCCTTCACATAGGCGCTGTCGGTATAAAGATCGACCTCGCAGGGGCTTTTCAGCGCATTGAGCGCCGAAATCGCCGCCATCAATTCCATGCGGTTATTGGTGGTCTCGGCCTCGCCGCCCAAGAGTTCCTTCTCCACCTCACCGTAACGCAGCACGGCGCCCCAGCCGCCGGGACCGGGATTGCCGGAGCAGGCGCCATCGGTGAAAATATCGACATGTTTCATTCGCCCGCCAGCCCATATTCGGCGACAGTGGCGATGGAACGGTGGAACCGCAGCTTGCGCAGATATTCCAGCGGGTCCTTCTTGACCACCAGCGCGCCTTCCGGCGTCGTCAGCCAGTCATAAAGGCGGGTGAGGAAGAAACGCAGCGCCGAACCGCGCGCCAGAAGCGGCAGCGCCTCGAGCTCCGCTGCGCTCAGCGGGCGCACCGACTGGTAACCTTCCAGCAGCGCCTTGCCCTTGGTGACGTTGTAAGCGCCATCCTTTTCGAAGCACCAGGCATTGAGGCAGATCGACACGTCATAAGCCAGCAGGTCGTTGCAGGCGAAATAAAAATCGATCAGGCCGGACAGTTCATCGCCGAGGAAGAACACATTGTCCTGGAACAGATCCGCATGGATGACGCCGGCCGGCAGATCCTTCGGCCAATGGGCGGCGAGATAATCGATTTCCGGGCGAATCTCGTCTTTCAGGCCCTTCTCCACCTCGTCGGCGCGCGCTTCGGACTTGTCCCAAAGTACCTTCCAGCCTTCGACGGAAAGCGCGTTCGGCCGCTTGATCTCGAACCCCTCGCCGGCCAGATGCATGGCGGCCAGCGCCTTGCCGACTTCGCGGCAATGTTTCGCTTCCGGCTTTCTCAGCCACATGCCCTCGAGAAAGGAGATGAGCGCCGCCGGCCGGCCCGATAGCTCTCCCAGCAACTCGCCATCCTTGCGCGGCAGCGGCAGGGGGCAGGACAGGCCCTTGGCGGCCAGATGCTGCATGAGGCCGAGGAAGAAGGGCAGATCGGATTTCTCCACGCGCTTTTCATAAAGCGTGAGAATCAGCGGGTCCTTGGTGGTATGCAGCAGGAAATTGGAGTTTTCGACGCCTTCGGCAATGCCCTTGTAGGAGGTGAGGCTGCCGACGTCATATTGCGTGAGGAAATTCCTCAGATCATCTTCGGTGATGTCCGTATAAACTGCCAATTTCAAATCTCTTGATGAAGGATGGAGTGGAAATCTCGGGTGGAGATGACGCAGGTGGGACGGAAACCGCCCGCATTCAGCGCCATCCCGCTTCAGATGCCGGCGGCGGTTTTCGGTGGCAGCGCATCATTGGCGTTGCCGTTCACGAAAGCCATGTCGTCCGTCGTCAGCTCGATGCTGCGCAGCTCGCGATTGACGAGGAAATGTTCCGTTTCCTCCACCGTCACGGCGAGATCGAGCGTCGTATCGAAACGCGCCTTGAAGGCTTCGATGATCTCATCGACGATGACCTCCGGCGCGGATGCGCCGGCCGAAAGGCCGACGGTGCGAATATCGCCGATTTCATTCCAGTCGATTTCCGAGGCCCGCTGCACCAGCACGGAGCGCTGTGCACCGGCCCGCAGCGCCACTTCCACAAGCCGCTTGGAATTGGAGGAATTGGGGGCGCCGACGACGATGAAGAGGTCGCAACCGGGGGCCGCCTGCTTCACCGCATCCTGACGGTTGGTGGTTGCGTAACAGATGCTGTCGGCGGCGGGCGCCTGGATGGCCGGGAAACGTTCCTGCAGCCTGGCGATGACGCCGGCCGTGTCATCGACCGAAAGTGTCGTCTGGGTGACGAAGCCAAGATTTTCCCGGTCCGCCGGTTCGTAACGGCCGGCGTCTTCCACCGTTTCGATCAGCGAGACCGTTCCTTCCGGAAGCTGGCCCATGGTACCGATGACCTCGGGGTGGCCGGCATGGCCGATCAGCACCACATGGCGGCCAAGGCGCTGGTGGCGCATGGCCTGCTTGTGGACCTTGGAGACCAGCGGGCAAGTGGCATCGAGATAGAACAGATTACGCGCCTGCGCATCCTCCGGCACGGATTTCGGCACGCCGTGGGCCGAGAAAACCACCGGCTGTTCGCGGTGCTCGGCCGGAATTTCATGCAGTTCCTCGACGAAAACCGCGCCCTTGGCTTCCAGCCCTTCCACCACATAACGGTTATGCACGATTTCGTGGCGGACATAGACGGGTGCGCCATAGGCCTTCAGCGCCAGCACGACGATCTGGATCGCCCGGTCCACGCCCGCGCAAAAGCCGCGCGGTCCGCACAGCCTTATCGTCAAAGGGGGTTTGGAAACGGCGATGTTCATTCCAGCTCCTTGGCCTGCTCCTTGGGCCGTGCTTCATGGCCTTGCCCGACAAGCTGCCTTACCGGACGGGCTGTGCTTTATTCACCCTGCGCCTTACCGTTCCGGAAATAGGCAAAACCGGCGACGATGACAAGGGCCGCCGCCAACCCATACCACGTTATCGCATATTGCAGGTGATTGTTGGGCAAATCTATCAGCGTCACGCCACCCTGCGGCCAGCCGCCCGGGTTAGGCGCGGTGTCAGCATCCACGAAGAGGTGGACCAGCCGGTCGGGCGGGATATCGGCGCTGGAGGCCATGGCCGCCAGATCCTTCCAGTAGAAGATGTTCTTGGCGATATCGTTATCAGGCAGCAGCGAGGACGGTTTCGCAACCAGCGGCGCGCGCGAAAGGCCGGTGATCGTCACCTCGCCGGCAACCTGCCCGTCGGGCCGTTTGGCTGGTTCCTTCATCTCGAAGGGCACGAAACCGCGATTGACGAAAAGAATGCGGCCATCGGCGAGCGTCAGCGGCGTATAGATGTAGTAGCCGGTTTGCCCCTGATGGGTGGCGAAGAAATGCCGCTCGCGGGCATGATCGAAGGTGCCGGAAAGGCTGACCGTGCGGTATTCGATATCGCCGCCGCTTTTCGCGATCGCCTCTATGTCGGAGAGCGGCACCGGGCTCGCGCTCCGCCGCTCCTCGATATCGGCAATCAGCGCTTCTTTCCAGTAGAGACGCTTCACCTGCCAGGTGCCGAGCCCGAGAAGAATGGCAAGCGCCAGCAGCACCAGCGGCGCGGCGAACCAGACCCGCCTTTGCGCCGCCTTCATGTGGGAAACGTCATTCACGATCAAGCCTGCCTTCGCTTGCATTGTTGCGGTATTGCAGCGCAATCATGATACCTTTCAGCTTGCGCAGCAGCACAAGGGAGACAATCACCGTAAACGGCAACCACAGCATGACATGCACCCAGACCGGCGGCGCAAAACGCTGATCGAACCAGAGCGCCAGCCCGACGACCAGAAAACCGACGATCAGCATGACGAAAACCGCCGGGCCATCGCCCGCATCGGCAAAACCGTAATCCAGTCCGCAGGCGCTGCAGGCGGGTTTTATGGTCAGAAAGCCGTCGAACAGCCGTCCGTTGCCGCAACGCGGGCAGCAGCCTTTCAAGCCCACCTTGATGGGATCGACCGGCGCGAAATTGCCGTTTGATGGTTCAGACATGACGACCTCCCGCGAAGTTGCCCAAAGCCCGAGGACGACAGCGAGCCTGTTGGAAGCGTGCTTCTAAACCAAGGCAGTCATCTGTCGCTCGGCTTTGCTGCTTGTTTCTTCTCCCCGCCGGGGAGAAGGTGGCCCGAAGGGTCGGATGAGGGGGCTAGCTCTCCGAATATCTCTACCGTAGCCCCCTCATCCCGCTGCCGCGGACTTCTCCCCGGCGGGGAGAAGAAACACGTGGCACCTGCTCGCTCCACAGGATGCCTTGCTGCGGACCCAGTCCTCTATCCGACGCAATCAGCCGTGCAGCGGCGCGCCCCAGCCACCCCAGATATAGATGGCGAAGAACAGGAACAGCCAGACGACGTCAACGAAGTGCCAGTACCAGGCAGCCGCTTCGAAACCGAAATGCTGCTTGGGCGTGAAACCGCCGCCAACGGCGCGGAAAAGGCAGACCAGCAGGAAGACCGTGCCGACGAAGACGTGGAAGCCGTGAAAACCGGTGGCCATGAAGAAGGTCGCGCCGTAGATCGAATTCTTGAAGTCGAACGGCGCGTGCATGTATTCGTAAACCTGCACGGTGGAGAACAGGACGCCGAGCGCGACGGTGAGCAACAGACCGGTGATCAGGCCCTTGCGGTCATTATGCAGAAGGGCATGGTGCGCCCAGGTGACGCAGGTGCCCGACAGAAGCAGGATGACGGTGTTGTAGAGCGGCAGGTGCCAGGGATCGATCACCTCGATGCCCTTGGGCGGCCATTGCCCGCCGGTATATTCGAGGCGCGACGCCTGAATGGCTTCGTGCGGGAAGAGGCTGGCATCGAAATAGGCCCAGAACCACGCCACGAAGAACATCACCTCCGAGGCGATGAACATGATCATGCCGTAACGCAGGTGAAGCGAGACGACGCGGGTGTGGTTGCCCTCATGGGCTTCCTTGATCGTGTCGGACCACCATGCGTACATGGTGTAAAGCACGATGACGAGGCCGATATAGAACAGCCAGGGATTGGCCAGTTCCGCGCCGAATAGCTTGAAGGAGCCGCCCGACAGGTAACGCATGTAACAGACGCCACCGAAGGTCAGGATGAAGGCGCCGATCGAGGCCAGAAGCGGCCAGGGGCTTGGATCGATAATGTGGTAGTCGTGGTTCTTCTGATGCGTATCTGCCATTGCGACAATCCCCGAATGTCTCTTCCCTGATCCGGCCTTCGATAAAAGGCCAGATCTCCTCTCACAATTTGCTTTCGCCAGATGAAGTCTTTACCGGCAAGGACGCAACCGGTTTTTCGGTTTTGGCCGGATAAAACGTATAGGACAGCGTTAAAGTATGAATGCTCTTGGTCTCGCGCGCCGTGGCGATGTCAGGATCGACGAAGAACACCACCGGCATCTCCAGCGTTTCACCCGGCTGCAGCGTCGTTTCAGTGAAGCAGAAGCACTCCACCTTGTTGAAATAGGCGCCGGCTTCCATCGGCGTGACGTTGAAGACCGCCGTGCCCGTGGTCGCCACGGGTGAACGGTTCGTCGCCTTGAACGTCACCTGCACCGTTTCGCCGATCTTCGGCGTGACCTTTTTGTCGACCGGCTGGAAATCCCAGTTGAGGCCGTTCGACGTATTGGCGTCGAAGGTGACGTTGATGGTCTTGTCGAGGATGACGTCGGAATATTGCTCGACGCGCTGGGTGGTGCCGTTATAGCCGGTGACACGGCAGAACAGCGTATAAAGCGGTACGGCGGCATAGGCCATGCCGATCATGGCGCAGAAAAACACCAGACAAAGCACGAGGATGGAGCGATTGCTCACCCGCTGCCTGCCGGTGCCTGCCGTCTGCGCTTCCATATTCGCCATCTCCTCCTCCTCTCCCCTCAATCAGCCCGTCAGTGCGAGCCGATCTTGATGATGGTGATGATGTAGAACAGCACCACCAGGCCGGCGAGCAGGACGCCGAGCGCGATGTTTCGCCCACGTCTCGATTTTTTCTGCGCCGCGCTCAGTTCCACCGTTTCCATCACAGGACTCCCGACATGACGGCCTTCAGGGCCGGCGCGAAATGATCGGCCAGAAGGCCGGAGAAAATCGCAAAAAGGTAAAGCACCGAATAGGCGAACATCTTCTTGGCCGGCAGCATCTTCTCGTCGCCCTCAGGCATGCGCCGGACATCGAGCGAACAGTAAACGAAGATCGCGCTCAGAACGGCGGCGAAAATGCCGTAACCGGCGCTCGCAAGGCCGGTGAAATAAGGCGCAACGGCCGCGGCCGCCGTCAGCACCGCATAAACGATCATCTGGTTCTTGGTGGAGCGTTCGCCGACCACGTTCGGCATCATGGGAATGCCGACGGCGCCGTAATCGCGCATCTTGAACAGCGCCAGCGCCCAGAAATGCGCCGGTGTCCACAGGAAGATGATGAGGAACAGGATGATGCTGTCCAGCGAAACGCCGCCGGTGACGCAGGCCCAGCCGAGCATGGGCGGGAAAGCGCCGGCCGCGCCGCCGATGACGATGTTCTGCGGCGTCGAGCGTTTCAGCCACATCGTATAGATGACGGCGTAAAAGAAGATGGTGAAGGCGAGCAGGCCGGCGGAGAACCAGTTGACCGCAAGGCCGAGAATGACCACCGAAAAGGCCGACAGCGTCAGCCCGAAGGCCAGCGCCTCGCGCGGCGCGATGCGGCCGGACGGGATCGGCCGCCGGGCGGTGCGGCTCATCACAGCGTCGATATCGGCATCGTACCACATGTTGAGCGCACCGGATGCGCCCGCGCCAACGGCGATGCAGAGAATGGCGATGATGCCGAGCACCGGGTTGATTTCACCCGGCGCCAGCACGAGACCCGCAAAGGCCGTGAAGACGACGAGCGACATGACGCGCGGCTTCAGCAATTCGAAATAATCGCGCGCGCCGGCTTCCGAAAGTTCGGAGCCCTTCACGCCCAGCATGTCGCGATTGTCGATAATGCTCATTTCCTGTCCTGTTTCCTTCGAACGCCGCGTGAAGCGACGTCCCCTGCACCGGCCCGAAAAAAATGTGATTTCCGGCATGCGCGATGCGTCAATTCATGGGTCCCGAACGTCCTGGCATGAGCGGCGCCGGGGAAAACCGATGCCATTTTCCGGCTTTTCGCCGCACGCTGCCGCCATTCGTCTGCGCTTGCATTTCATAAAGGCCAGATTTGGCATTTATCACGTCCGGGGCATGTATCACGTCGGACGGCAGGCATCGCTTGGACAAAATGTCACGCGGCAGGAGAGACTGCCCGTTCGGGAAACGGCACGGACCGAACCGCGCCGTCCCTCATTTTCAGCGCCGGGAATTCGCAGGCCCTGCCCGCTCCTTCCGGCCCGCGCATCAACGAATGCGCGGCAGCTGTTCCCACTGGTGGTAGGGCGGCGGCGAAGACAGCTGCCATTCGAGCGTCGTCGCACCTTCACCCCAGGGGTTGTTGCCGGCGATCCGCTTCTTTGCGAAGGCTTCCCAGACGCAGAAGAGGAAGATCAGCACGCCGACGGCCGAGATGTAGGAACCGTAGGAGGATACCATGTTCCAGCCGGCATAGGCATCGGGATAATCGATGTAGCGGCGCGGCATGCCCGCAAGACCGAGGAAGTGCTGCGGGAAGAACACGAGGTTCACGCCCACGAACATGACCCAGAAATGCAGCTTGCCGAGGAACTCGCTGTACATGTAGCCGGTGATCTTCGGGAACCAGTAATACCAGCCGGCAAAGATCGCGAAGACCGCGCCGAGCGACAGAACGTAGTGGAAGTGCGCCACCACGTAATAGGTATCGTGCAGCGAACGGTCGAGACCGGCATTGGCGAGCTGGACGCCGGTGACGCCGCCGACCGTGAACAGGAAGATGAAGCCGATCGCCCAGACCATCGGGGTCGAGAAGGTCAGCGAACCGCCCCACATGGTCGCAATCCACGAGAAGATCTTGATACCCGTCGGCACCGCTATGACCATGGTGGCGAAGACGAAATAACGCTGCGCTTCGAGCGACAGGCCGACCGTGTACATGTGGTGGGCCCAGACGATGAAGCCGACGGCGCCGATGGCGACCATGGCGTAGGCCATGCCGAGGTAACCGAAGACCGGCTTCTTGGAGAAGGTGGAGACGATGTGGCTGATGATGCCGAAGCCCGGCAGGATCAGGATGTAGACTTCCGGATGGCCGAAGAACCAGAACAGGTGCTGGTAAAGGATCGGGTCACCGCCGCCTTCCGGCGAGAAGAATGCCGTGCCGAAGTTGCGGTCGGTCAGAAGCATGGTGATGCCGCCTGCCAGAACCGGCAGCGAAAGCAGCAGCAGGAACGCGGTGACGAGGACCGACCAGGCGAAGAGCGGCATCTTGTGCAGCGTCATGCCCGGAGCGCGCATGTTGAGGATGGTGGTGATGAAGTTGATCGCACCGAGGATCGACGACGCGCCCGAAACGTGCAGCGCGAAGATCGCCAGATCCACCGCCGGTCCCGGCATGCCGCTGGTCGATAGAGGCGGATACATGGTCCAGCCGCCACCGACACCGTAGGCGCCCGCAGGGCCCTCGACGAAGAGCGAGAGAATGAGAAGGATGAAAGCCGGAACGATCAGCCAGAAGGAAATGTTGTTCAGGCGCGGGAAAGCCATGTCCGGAGCGCCGATCATGATCGGGATCATCCAGTTGGCGAAACCGCCGATCAGCGCCGGCATGACCATGAAGAAGATCATGATCAGCGCGTGCGCGGTGGTGAACACGTTGAACATGTGCTTGCCGCCATCGATGGCGGCGTCACCCTCGAAGCCGTAAACCATGGACGCCAGACCGTGGAAAATCTGGATGCCCGGCTCCTGCAGCTCCATGCGCATGACGACGGAAAGCCCGCCGCCGACGATGCCGGCGATGATCGCGAAGATCAGATAGAGAGTGCCGATGTCCTTGTGGTTGGTCGACAGGAACCAGCGGGCGAAGAAGCCCGGCGTATGGGAATGATGCGCATCATGCGAATGATCGTCATGTGCGGAATGACCATGCGAGTGATGATCGTCGTGTGCGGAAGGTCCAGCCATTGTCCTCACTCCAGAGTCAGTTGGTTTCGTTGGCGGCAACGTCGACGGTGCGCGGAGCGCCATCGACAGAGGCCATCAGCGCCCGGTTCGCGCCGCTCAGGTCAGAAGCGGCGGCGGTGAGCCAGGTGTTGTACTGCTGTTCGGAAACCACCCGAATGGCGATTGGCATGAAGGCATGGTCCTTGCCGCAAAGCTCGGAACACTGACCGTAATAAAGGCCCTCTTTTTCCGCCTTGAACCAGGTTTCGTTCAGGCGGCCGGGAACGGCGTCGATCTTGACGCCGAAAGCCGGCATGGCGAAGGAATGGATCACATCCGTCGGTGCGGCGGTGACGAGCAGGCGAACGGTCTTGCCGACCGGAACGACCATTTCATTGTCTACCGCCAGAAGACGCGGATAGCGGGCCCTGTCTTCCTTGCCCGCGGCGGCGCGATCCTGGTCCTTCAGCATGTAGCTGTCGAATGAAACCGGCTCGGCGCCTTCGGCGGCCGTATATTCATAGCTCCACAGCCATTGCGTGGCGGTCGCCTTCAGCGTCACGTCGGGGTTTTCCGGCTGCGTGAGCTGCGCGTTCAAGAGATTGAACGACGGGAAAGCAAGGAACAGAAGAATGAGAACCGGCGCCAGCGTCCAGACCACCTCGATCGCCGTGTTATGGCTGGTCTTGGAAGCCACCGGATTTTTCGCGGCGCGGAATTTCAGGGCGACGACGATGAGCAGCGCAAGAACGAAAAGCGTAACCGGAACAATGAACCAGAGCGTATATTGTTCAAACCAGCGTATTTCGTGCATGATCGGCGTGGCGGCCTCCTGCATGCCCATTTGCCAATGCACCGGCTGATCGGCGTGGGCGCCGACAGCCGTGAGCAGACAGGTCATCCCCGCCAGTGCTGCGTAAATCCTATTCGTCACGGTACCCTCTCCCTCACGCGTCTGATCTAGATCAATCACAGACGCAGAATCCATGCTTATGGTACTAACTTCAAACCACAGTTTGTCCTCTGCCGCAATATGCGTCGGGACACGGATGCGCCCCAATTTTGCCATTGGTCAATCCACGGCGACTTTCTCTCACCCCACGCCTCACCGGACCGGCCGAACGCGGTTTCAAACAGCCCAAATGCGACAAAGCCCCTTCTCACAGCCGGTTTTGCCGCCAGTTTCATCGCCGGATAATGAATGTCGCGCCGGGCAAATCACACGCCCATCCCGCAAGACAGGTCCTATTTCCGCCCAACTCCGCTGGAATTGAAGGCCTGAGGCTTTTTTTTCCGGATTATGGCGTCAAAATAGCCGCACTGATTCGAATCCCAGAGGTATCCATGCGTCTTTCCCCGCTCGCGCGCACTTTTCTTGCCGCCGCCGGTCTTGCCATCATCGCTCCTGCCGCTGCGGCGCTGGCGCAACAGCAGCCGCCCGGCACGCCGAAGTCGACGCACGGAGCATGGTCTGTCATCTGCGACAAGCCGGCGGGCGCGTCCGAAGAACAATGCGCGCTGATGCAGAACGTGATCGCCGATGACCGCCCGGAAGTTGGGCTTTCGGTGGTGGTGCTGAAGACGGCCGACCGCAAGTCGCGCATCCTGCGCATCCTCGCACCGCTTGGCGTGCTTTTGAAGGATGGCATGGAGCTTTATATCGACAATAATAATATCGGCCGCGCCTATTTCACCCGCTGCTTCTCCGAAGGCTGCTATGTGGAAGTGGATATCGACGACGAGTTGCTGAAGGTTCTGCGCGCTGGCAAGAATGCCGTTTTCGCACTGCGCGAAGCCGTGGATCAGGATCGCGTGGGTATTCCGATCGAGCTTTCCGGCTTTGCCGAGGGATATGACGCGCTTCCCTGAGTAGAACGCCTTGCTTTTTCAGCTGATAACTATATCTTGAGAGTATAGTTTTAGTCATTACTGAAAAGCATGAGAGACAAAAGATCGCCAAGCTTGCAATTCATCTGCGGCGTTGCCATATGTTATGCCGCAATTGCATTTATGGCGGCTTATGCTCGCAAGAACGGGATATTTTTCCGATCTCCACATGATTGGCAAAGCATCGAGCTTGCCCTAACGGTCGTGTCCGGCAACCAGCTTGCCTATTTTCACTGGCAGCGCCTAGCGCCTGACTCCAGCAATCATTGGTCACGGCTGGCATTCCCGATGCTCCTCCATCAACTGTGGATCTGCATTGCTGCTTTCGTTGTGGTGCATCTTATCTTCAAGCTAACCTAAACCCCGGTACGCTTTGGCTTGCCAGCGGCGCCACGCGATCCTACATGCTTGCCGGACACTATTCAGTTTGGAGCCTCCCATGACCGACGATCTTGTAAAACTCTTCGATTGCGACGAAACGCAATTGCGCAAGCTCGTCGGCGAGGCGCTTGCCGGCGCTGACGATGGCGAGCTTTTCATCGAACATGCCCAGGCCGAATCGCTTACTTTCGATAATGGCCGGCTGAAGGGCGGTTCTTTCAACACCGATCAGGGTTTCGGCCTGCGCGCCGTCGTAGGCGAGACGGTTGGCTATGCCCATGCGGGTGAGCTTTCGCAAAGTGCGCTGAAACGTGCTTCCGATGCAGTGGGCGCGGTGACCAAGGGTTATTCCGGCTCTTATGCCGCCGCACCGCAGCGCACCAACAAGAAGCTTTATGGCGACGAGAACCCCATCGGCAGCCCGAGCTTCGAGGAAAAGGTGAAGCTCCTCACCGATATCGATGCCTATCTGCGTGACAAGGACGACAAGGTCCGGCAGGTGACGGCGACCATTTCGGCAAGCTGGCAGGTGGTGGACATCCTGCGGGCCGACGGCCATCGCGTCAGCGATATCCGGCCGATGACCCGCATCAATGTTTCCGTCGTGGCCGGCGAAGGCGACCGGCAGGAAAGCGGCTCCTACGGCATTGGCGGCCGCGTCGGCTTCAGCGATTTCATCACCACGGAAAACTGGCAGCGCGGTGCGGATGAAGCGCTGCGCCAGGCGCTCGTCAACCTCACCGCCATCGATGCGCCGGCCGGCACCATGGATGTGGTGCTCGGTTCCGGCTGGCCGGGCGTCATGCTGCACGAGGCGGTGGGCCACGGTCTGGAAGGCGATTTCAACCGCAAGAAAACCTCGGCCTTCGCCGGCCTGATGGGCGAAATGGTTGCCGCCCCCGGCGTGACCGTCGTGGATGACGGCACCATCGACAGCCGCCGCGGCTCGCTGACGATAGACGATGAAGGGACGCCTTCCGGCTATAATGTGCTGATCGAGAACGGCAGGCTGGTCGGTTACATGCAGGACCGGCAGAACGCCCGGCTGATGGGCGCCAGGCCCACCGGCAACGGCCGCCGGCAGGGCTACGCCTATGTGCCGATGCCGCGCATGACCAATACCTATATGCTGTCGGGCGACAAGACGCCGGAAGAGATCATCGCCTCCGTGAAGAAGGGCATCTATGCCGTTTCCTTCGGCGGGGGCCAGGTGGATATCACCTCCGGCAAATTCGTGTTCGGCTGCACCGAGGCCTACCTCATCGAAAACGGCAGGATCGGCGCGCCGGTAAAGGGCGCGATGCTGATCGGCAACGGGCCGGATGCGATGAAGCGCGTCTCGATGATCGGCAACGATTCCAAGCTCGATACCGGCATCGGCAATTGCGGCAAGGCCGGACAATGGGTGCCGGTCGGCGTCGGCCAGCCGCATCTGCGCATGGACCAGATCACCGTCGGCGGTACGAAGGCTTAGTTCCGCGGCGCATGCGCGGCCGCGGGAAATGTCGAACCTGCCGTGACAGCCCTCACCCGCAGCGTCGCCATCCCGTCAGCCCATAACCCCGCACATGGCTGCCATGATGAGGTTTCCTCTGGCATGCGGCCGGTAAGACGGTAAGATCATCCCTCATGGCAGGCCCCTCCTCCCACCCCGGGCCTGCGCGGCAAAGGAGACCATGACCATCATACGAAATGCCCTCGTTCCTGAACTCGCCGTCAGCGACTGGCAGAAAAGCCGCGCCTTTTATTGCGACCTGATCGGTTTTCATGTGGTCTATGAGCGCCCCGAGGAGGGTTTCACCTATCTGGCGCTGGGGGATGCCCAGCTGATGATCGACCAGATCGGCGCGACCCGGACATTCGTGACGGACAATGCCGCGCTCGAATTTCCGCTCGGCCGCGGCATGAACCTGCAACTTGCCGTCCCCTCCCTGCAACCCATTCTCTCCCGGCTGGAGCGATCCTCCATCGACCTCGTCATGCCGCTGGAGGAAAAATGGTACAGACGCGGCACGGTCGAAGTGGGCAACCGGCAATTCATCGTCGCCGATCCGGACGGTTATCTGATCCGCCCGTTCGAGAGCCTCGGCGAACGCCCCTTCCGGTTCGGTTAAGCCATGCTGCCTTTTCTTCCGCAGGCCGTGGTTTTCGACATGGACGGATTGCTGATCGAGAGCGAGAGGCTCTATCGCGATTCATTTCTGGCTGCCTCGGATGAAGGCGGCCATGGCATGAAGGTCGAGACCTATCAGAAGGTCTGCGGCAGCCCGTGGGACGTCATCACCGGCACCATCTTTGCCGACTATGGTGCGGATTTTCCCATCGACAGCTTCCGCGACGCCTGGCTCCGGCATCTTGGCATGATGATGGCGGAGGGCGTGGCGCTGAAGCCGGGCGTCATCGACATTCTCGATCTGCTCGACCGGCTCGATATCCGCCGCGCCATCGCCACCTCGTCGCGGCACGATTCGGTGACGCGCCATCTCGGGCCGCACGATCTTCTCAAACGTTTCGACACCATCGTCGCACGCGGCGACTATACCGAACCGAAACCCGCACCCATGCCCTATCTCACCGCAGCCCGACGGCTTTCGCTCGATCCGGGCCGCTGCCTTGCGCTGGAAGACTCGTACTCAGGCGTGCGCTCGGCGACATCGGCGGGCATGATGACGATCATGGTGCCGGACGTGGCGCCGCCGACCGAGGAAATGCGGGAGAAGTGCATTGCCGTTGCAAACGACCTGCATGCGGTGGCGGCCATGTTGGAAAAGCTGGAGTCTTCAGGGTTTTGACGGCGTAAAGCGCCACTTACGCTCGATCGCACCTTCAATATCGAGACCGTTATAATGGGCCAGCAACAGCACATGGCCGAGCAGATCGGCGGCTTCATCGGCCAGATCCCGCTTCATCTCCTCTTTGCTCCTGCCCTTAATGCGCCCCCGTCCTGTCAGCCGATTCCAGGCCTGTGTGACCTCGCCAACCTCTTCCTGAAGCTTCAGCATGTACCAGTCCGGGTCGCGGAATATTCCGTTTTCAGCGGCATATTTTTGCGAGGCCTCTTCAAACCGAGGCATCATGTCAGCAAACATTTGTTCATCCTTTGTTCATGCGCTACAACTCTAATCATGATTCTCTGACGGCGTCGACCCGTCAGGGCGTCACGCCGCCATGAACTGAAATTTCCGCGACATGTACATGCAAGCGGGATAGAGAAAAGCTATTCGAACAATGGTGCCATCGCCCATGTCCAACCTCGATTTTTTCTCGTCCCTCATCACCGCACATAGTCCGACGCTGCTCGCCATGTTTGCGGGCGCCGCCTTTCTCGCCGGCCTTGCCCGCGGCTTTTCCGGTTTCGGTGCGGCGCTCATCTTCATCCCGCTCGCAAGCGCCATCGTCGGGCCGCGTGTCGCCTCGGCAGTGCTGCTGGTGGTGGACGCCGTGCTGACGCTCGGCATGATACCGCCCGCATGGCGCATGGCGGACCGGCGCGAAGTCTTCATCATGGCGGCCGGCGCCTTTGTCGGCGTGCCGCTTGGAACCATGCTGCTTTCCAACGGCGATCCGCTGACGCTGCGCTGGATCATCTCCGCCGTCGTCGTGATGCTGCTGTTGTTTCTGCTTTCCGGCTGGCGTTACAGCGGCCGGCCGAAGACGCCGCTGACCCTCTTCACCGGGTTTCTGGCCGGGCTGTTTTCGGGTGCTGCGCAACTGGGCGGTCCACCGGTCGTCGCCTATTGGCTCGGCGGCGCGCTCAAAGGCGCCTTCGTGCGCGCCAATGTCATTTTATATTTCGCGATCTCGACCGTGATCTCCACCGGCAGCTATTTCGTCAGCGGCCTGTTCACCGCCGATGTCTTCGTCTTTTTCCTGCTCGCCCTGCCCTTTTACGGGGCCGGGCTTTATGCCGGCGCGCGACTGCACGGGCTTGCCGACGAGGCGGCGTTCCGGCGCATCTGCTATGGGCTGATCGCCATCTCCGCCGTCATCGGCCTGCCGCTGTTCGATTCGCTGCTGAAATAGGCAGGCCGAAAATGGCCTGCCCGACCGCCCTTAGGGATACATGCGGACCTTGGACCATGCACCGTCAGGCGTCTCGCGGCGGAATTCGATGCGGTCATGCAGGCGGAACTTGCGGTCGTGCCAGAATTCGATGCTGAGCGGCCGGATGCGGAAGCCGGACCAGTAGGACGGGCGCGGAATATCGCCGATGGCATATCTGGCGGTATATTCCGCCACGGCCTTTTCCAGTGCGAAACGGCCTTCGAGAGGACGTGACTGCTTGGAAGCCCAGGCGCCGATGCGGCTGCCGCGCGGGCGCGAGGCGTAATAGGCATCCGCCTCTTCGTCGCTCACGATCTCCACCTCGCCGCGCAGGCGCACCTGTCGCCGCAGGCTTTTCCAGTGGAAACACATGGCCGCTTTTTTCTGGCCGAGGATCTCCTGGCCCTTCTGGCTTTCGAAATTCGTGTAGAAAACAAAGCCGCGGTCGTCGACGCCTTTCAGCAGCACCATGCGCACATTCGGCAGGCCATTTTCGTCCACGGTGGCAAGCGCTACCGCATTCGGATCGTTGATTTCGGAAGCCGTCGCATCCTTCAGCCATTCGGCAAAAAGCGTGAACGGTTCATTTTCTTCCGTGAAGTCACTGGATGTTAACCCCGTTTCCGACATATTGACTAAAATGCTCCCGAGCTGATTTGGACCCCAGAGATGATCTCTGGTGAAAGATGGTGACCGTCATAGCAAAGTCGAACAGTCGAACAAAGAGCCTCCTTTCGTCGGTAGCGGAAGTTTCCGCCGTCGTGTCAATGCTTGTGGTGCTGAGCGGCTGCGTCAGCCTCGACCTGTTCGGCGGCGACAAGGTCGACCGCTCGCTTTCCACGGCCTCCATTCCCAACCAGCCGAACAATGCGCCGCAGACGGACGATGCGACGATCCGCAATGCGGTAACGTCGGCCGATCTCGCCAAGCTCGCCGACCAGCCGCTGCCCTGGGCCAATGCCGCCACCGGCAGCGCCGGCGTCGTCACCGCCATTCACGAAGACAAATCCAGCGGCTTCGTCTGCCGCGATTTCAGGACGACGCGACACTCCTTCGAGGGCGTTGCGAGCTATGCGGGACAGGCCTGCCTCTCGGAAACCGGCGAATGGCTGCTGACCCGCTTCGAGCAGAAATAATCTGTTTACCCTTAAATATGGAATAGAGCCGGCCCGGGTGCGGCGCGCTTCCTCCGTAAAGGAGTGATTAGCAACTTATTGCAACAGTCGACGTTGATTAAACCGAGGGCGTGCAGGCGAATGATCGCAGGCATCCCTTTTCGGAGGGGTTAGTTTCAGGATTGCGCCATGAAGGGCGGCAGCGCCTGAGCCAACGTAACTGGTGTTTCGCATGCGCGATCCATATTCGATCCTCGGCGTAAAACGTGACGCCCGCCACGAGGAAATCAAGGCCGCCTGGCGCACGAAGGCGAAAACCGTCCATCCGGACGCCAATCGCGACGATCCCGACGCCTCGGCGCGATTCGCCGAGATCGGGCAGGCCTATGATCTTCTCAAAGACCCGAAAAAGCGCGATCTCTACGATCAGGCCCGCAGGGCAGCCGAAAAGAAGCAGCGCGGCGAAACCATCATGCAGCAGCGGGAAGCCGCGCGCGAGGCTGCCGAGCGCGCCAAGGCCGCCGAAAAGCTGATGGAGGAACTGGCCCGCGCCGACGCCCGCAACCGGGCGCAGACCGGCCAGAAAACCGACGCCAAGGCGGAAACCGCCGAAGATATCGTCGAACGGATTTTTGGCGCGGAAGCACAAAACGATCCCAAGGTGCAGCAGGCGGCGGAAGCGGCAAAGGCTGCCGCGGGCCCCGCAAAAAGCGATATGCCGGGTGCCGGCGAGACCGCGCAGCCCGGCGCCGGCGATGACAGGACAGCGCCCGCATCGCTCGCCGCCAATCTTTTCAGCGCTCTGGTGCGCCGTTTCCGCACGCCGCAGCCGGCTGCCGAAAAAGCGCCGGACATCACTGCGGAGGCCACCGTCACGGTCGCCGATCTGCTGGAACACAAGTGGATTACCGTGTCGCTTGCCGACGAACGCGAGGTTCGTTTCCAGCTCGAAGCCGGCATGAGCGACGGACACGTGGTCCGGCTGAAGGGACAGGGGCTGAAGCTACCCAACATGGCGCGCGGCGACCTTGCCGTGACATTGCTGACCGCCCGTGACGACGCGTTTTCCCTTCGTGGCTTCGATATTCACACGACGCTGCCGATCTCGCTCAGCGATGCGGTTCTGGGGTGTGAAACGAAAGTCAGGACTCCGCTCGGTGAGGAAAACATCACCATTCCGGCCTGGTCCGGCTCCGACCGTGTGCTGAGGCTTACCGGCAAGGGGCTCGCCGACGGCAAGGGCGGACAGGGCGATCTCGTCATCGAATTGCGCATCGTTCTCTTGGAAAAGCCGGACGAAAAGGTGACCGACCTGATGCGGCACATGCGCGAAGGCCTTTATTTGTGAAAGTTTTGCGAATAGCCGGGACAACGCACCCTTTGTTACGCTCCCTAACAGTTGATGATCTTTGGCAATCTTGAACAGGATTGCAGCCTATGCCATAGGCAGGACCGATCAAAAGTACTAGGGAGCATAAAATGGCTCAGGCATCCGGCCTCATGGCTGGCAAACGCGGCCTCATCATGGGTGTCGCCAATAATCGTTCCATCGCTTGGGGCATCGCCAAGGCCTGTGCCGACGCGGGCGCGGAAGTTGCGCTGACCTGGCAGGGCGACGCGCTGAAGAAGCGTGTCGAGCCGCTGGCGCAGGAACTGGGCGCCTTCATGGCCGGTCACTGCGATGTGACCGATCTCGAGACGATCGATGCGGTTTTTGCCGGGCTGGAAAAGCACTGGGGCAAGATCGACTTCGTCGTGCACGCCATCGCCTTTTCCGACAAGGATGAGCTGACCGGCCGTTACCTCGATACCAGCCGCGACAATTTCAACCGCACCATGGACATTTCCGTCTTCTCGCTGGCCGCCGTTGCCAAGCGCGCCGAGCCGGTCATGAATGACGGCGGCTCGATCATCACGCTGACCTATTACGGCGCGGAAAAGGTCATGCCGAACTACAACGTCATGGGCGTGGCCAAGGCTGCTCTCGAGGCCAGCGTGCGTTATCTCGCCGTCGACCTCGGCAATCGCGGCATCCGCGTCAACGCCGTTTCCGCCGGCCCGATCAAGACGCTTGCAGCTTCCGGCATCGGCGACTTCCGCTATATTCTGAAGTGGAACGAATATAATGCGCCGCTGAAGCGCACCGTTTCCATCGAGGAAGTCGGCAAGTCGGCGCTTTACCTGCTGTCCGACCTTTCGACCGGCGTGACCGGCGAAATCCACCATGTCGATTCCGGTTACCACACCATCGGCATGAAGGCGGTGGATGCGCCTGACATTTCGGTGGTGAAGGACTAAGCCTGAAAAGTGTGAAGAACGGGGTATCGCCTTGCTCGTCTATGTGATCCGGCACGGACAAACGGACTGGAATGCGATACGCCGGCTTCAGGGCCAGAAAGACATTCCGCTCAACGATTTCGGCCGCCAGCAGGCGGTCGGTAACGGCAAACTGCTTGCGCAGCTGCTGGGAGAACAGGCCACGGATTTCGACTATGTGGCGAGCCCGCTCGGGCGCACGCGCGAGACCATGGAACTGATGCGCGGCGCGATGGGCCTCGATCCCAAGGCCTATCGTACCGACGATCGCCTGATCGAAGTTTCCTTCGGCGACTGGGAAGGGCAAACCCTGCCGGAGCTGAAAAAAGAGTTCCCGGACCGGGTGAAGGCGCGCAAGGCCAACAAATGGGATTTCATTCCCCCCGGCCAGGATGCCGAAAGCTATGAAATCCTCTCCTGGCGCATCGGCGCATGGCTTTCCTCCGTCGAGGTTCCGACGATATGCGTCTGCCATGGCGGCGTCATCCGCTCGATCTTCCGGCTGGTCTCCGGCATGGACAAGGACGAGGCGTCAAGGACGCAAATTCCGCAGGACCGGATTTTGAAGGTCGAGATCGACAGGAATAGTGCGGAGTGGATTTGGTGAGAGATCACGGGGCATAACCCTCTGCATCGTCCTACTCGAGCAGCCCGTATATTTGGCGCAAAGGCCGCCGCGTATTTCTTCTCCCCGTCGGGGAGAAGGTGGCCCGAAGGGTCGGATGAGGGGGCAACTATAGCTATAGACCGCACCCTTGCCCCCTCATCCCGCTGCCGCGGACTTCTCCCCGACGGGGAAGAAACAAGAGGCATCCGCTCGTTTCACAACGGAGGTTTTGGCGTGAGGGGCTGGTGCTTACTGCACGACCTGAAGATCGTCGACCACGCGTTTCCCATCCACTTCCGTGTAGAAAACCACGACCTTCACGCCCGCTTTCAGACCTTCGAAATTGAACTCTTCCGGCACGCGATAGGTCTTGCCGTCGTTGAGCGTAATGCTCAGCCCATTGGCATCGATCTTGCTGATCGTGCCTTCCACGTCGACGCTCTGGGCGTAGCCGTTGATGGGCATCAGGAGGTTGGCGGTGGCCAGAAGGGCGGCAATCATCATACGCATCGATCTAGCTTTCGTGGATTTGCGTGAAAACCTTACATGCATGAAGAATTGCCTTTCGAATGTGGCGGAAATTGCCCGCAACCATGACATTTTCGGCCCAATTGATGAACGGATTTGGGATCGTGTTCAAGCCGTTAGTGATTTTTACACCGCATTTCCCGGCAATATTGGAAAACTCCGGATTAACGTGGAAAACGACGGCGCTTTTACATTTTCGTCATTTCGAAAAACGTCTTCGGCCGGCGCGAATCGCCCCGTTGCCCTCTTCCCCGTGCCACGCCAGAAATGAGGGCGCGGACATGCGGGTCTCCAGTCAGGGCGCCGTGCCCTGCACTTATCCCGCCGCAGCGAAAGAAAGGCTTTTGCCTTGCCCGGATTTTCCACTAAGACAAATCCGCTTGTTTTAAACGGCGCTCCCCGCAGGCGCCCTGTTTTCCGGTTTTGAAAATATGTCGCATAACAGTTTCGGTCATCTTTTCCGCGTTACCACCTGGGGAGAAAGCCACGGGCCTGCACTCGGCTGCGTGGTGGATGGCTGCCCGCCCGGCATTCGCTTCACCCTTGCCGAGGTGCAGCACTGGATGGACAAACGCAAACCGGGCCAAAGCCGTTTCGTGACGCAGCGCCGCGAGGATGACATCGTCAAGGTTCTCTCCGGCGTGATGCTGGATGAGGACGGCGAGACGATGATAACCACCGGCACGCCGATTTCCATGCTGATCGAAAATACCGACCAGCGCTCCAAGGATTACGGCGAGATCGCCAAGCGCTTCCGCCCCGGCCATGCGGATTTCACCTATGACCTGAAATACGGCATTCGCGACTATCGCGGCGGCGGACGTTCTTCCGCGCGCGAGACGGCGGCGCGTGTCGCGGCCGGTGCGATTGCCCGCAAGGTGGTGCCGAGCCTCAATGTGCGCGGCGCGCTGGTGCAGATCGGCAAGCACAAAATCAACCGCGACAACTGGGATTGGGCTCAGGTCGACCAGAACCCGTTCTTCTGCCCGGATGCCGCCATGGTGCCAGTGTGGGAAGAGTATCTCGACGGCATCCGCAAGGCCGGCTCCTCCATCGGGGCCGTCGTCGAAGTGGTGGCGGAAGGGGTTCCGGCCGGCATCGGCGCGCCGATCTATGCCAAGCTCGATCAGGATATCGCCTCCAGCCTGATGTCGATCAACGCCGTCAAGGGCGTGGAGATCGGCGAAGGTTTCGCCTCGGCCGAGCTTTCCGGCGAGGAAAATGCCGATGAGATGCGCATGGGCAATGACGGCAAGCCGATCTTCCTCTCCAACCATGCCGGCGGCATTCTGGGCGGCATTGCGACCGGCGAGCCTGTCATCGCCCGCTTCGCCATCAAGCCCACCTCCTCCATTCTGACGGAGCGTCTTTCCATCGATACCGACGGCAACAATGTGGATGTGCGCACCAAGGGCCGCCACGACCCCTGCGTCGGCATCCGCGCCGTGCCTATCGGCGAAGCGATGATCGCCTGCACCGTTGCCGACCATTATCTGAGGGATCGCGGCCAGACCGGCCGTTTGAAGTGAGGGGATATCGCCATGGCCTATGACCAGAAACGCGTCGTGGACGCCATCCGCGCTTTCGAAGCCGGCGAAATCGTTGTCGTGACCGATGATGACGACCGTGAGAACGAAGGCGATCTGATCATTTCGGCGGTTCACTGCACGCCGGAGAAGATGGCGCTGATCGTGCGCCACACCTCCGGTATCGTCTGTGCGCCCATGCCGCGCGAGGAAGCCAAGCGGCTGAACCTCAACGCCATGGTGGCGGAAAATGACAGCGCGCATACCACGGCCTTCACCGTCAGCGTCGATTTCAAGCACGGCACCACGACAGGCATTTCCGCCGATGACCGCACGCTCACGGTGCGCAACCTTGCCAATCCCAATGTTGGTGCCTCCGATTTCACCCGGCCGGGCCACATCTTCCCGCTGATTTCCCGCGAGGGCGGCGTCTTGATGCGCTCCGGCCATACCGAAGCGGCGGTCGATCTCTGCCGGCTCGCCGGCCTGCCGCCCATCGGTGTCATCAGCGAGCTGGTGAATGACGACGGCACGGTGATGCGCGGCCCGCAGGTGCTGGATTTCGCCGAAAAACACGGCATGAAGCACGTTTCGGTCGCCGATCTCATCGCCTATCGCCAGCGCAAGGAAACGCTGGTGGAGATGGAGTCCTCCTTCACCATCGAGACGCCCTTCGGACCAGCCAAGGCGCAGACCTATTCCCTGCCCTGGGACCCGATGCAGCATATGGCGGTGATTTTCGGCGATATCCGCGACGGCATCGACATTCCCGTGCGCCTGCACCCCGAAAACGTGGCCGACGATGTGTTCGGCGACCGCCAGCCGGTGCGGCATTATATGCAGAAGATCGCCGAAGAAGGCCGCGGCGTCATCGTCTATCTGCGCGAAGGCTCCGTCGGCGTCGGCCAGGTGGCTGGACGTCGCAAGGCCCGTGATCCGGATGAGGCGCATGCGCAGGCCCGTTCGCGCGAAAACGAATGGCTGGAAATCGGCCTCGGCGCGCAAATCCTGAAAGACCTCGGCATCAGCTCCATCAAGCTGATGACCACGCGGGAGCGACATTATGTTGGCCTGGAAGGCTTCGGCATCAAGATTTCGGCGACGGATATCGGGTGATTTTGAGCGCTGTCTAGCTTTACCGCGCAATTGTGAGGCGAGCGGGTTCCGCTCGTTTCTTCTCCCCGACGGGGAGAAGTCCGCGGCAGCGGGATGAGGGGGCAAGCTCTCCGCATATCTCTGCCGTTGCCCCCTCATCCGACCCTTCGGGCCACCTTCTCCCCGGCGGGGAGAAGAAACAAGCGGCAATGCCGTGCTTCCTCAAGGACGATAACAACGGGGTGTGGGATGCGCCTTTCTCATGACACCCAGAGCCACGGACCTCATTTTTCCTCCCGCCAGCCCTCCAGATAATTCACGCTCTCCACCCCGGTAAACTTCGCCAGCCTCACCAGTTCCGCGTCGAGCTTCTCCAGCCGACCGGCCGAAGCACGCACACCGGGCTCCAGCCACAGGCGGCGCACATCCAGCGTGCCGCGCTTGCGATCCGCCTTCATATCGATGCGGCCGATCAGCCGGTCACCCTCCAGAAGCGGGAAGACATAATAGCCATATTGCCGTTTCGACTCGGGCACGAAGACCTCGATGCGGTAATAGAAGCCGAACAGCCGCTCCGTGCGGTTTCGGTCGCGCAGCAGCGGGTCGAAGGGGCTGAGAACACGGACGCGGGCGGAAGGTTCCGGCACGTCGGTCAGGTCGGCGGTGAAATCGGCAAAGGCAAAAGACGGGCGGGCATTGTCTCCATCGCTGGAAAGAAGCGAGACCTCGCAGAGTTCATCGCGATGGTTCTTGACCCAGTCCCTCGCCTCCTGCGGGGTGACGAGATCGAAAAAGGCGGCGATTTCGCCATGGGTGGCGAAACCCAGCCGCTTCAGCGCCTGACGGCAGGCCCAGTCAACGAATTCGGCGTGTTCTACTTCGGTTTCGTGATGCTCGCCGGGAATGACCCGTTCGGCGAGATCATAGACCTTCTGGAAATTGACGCGGCCGGCAATCGCGAGCTTGCCGGTGTGCCAGAGATATTCAAGTGCGGTCTTGGAAGGATGCCAGTTCCACCAGCCGCCGGACTGGTGCCCCTCCTCCTTCAGCTCCCGTGCCAGAACCGGGCCGGTGGCGGCGATGCGCTCCAGCGTTTCGCCGAAAGCCGCATCGAAACCCTCGCCGTGCCATTTGCGCCAGCGCTCCTGAATGATCGGCTCGCGGCGACGGAAACGGTGTTTCCAATAGGGATAAAATTCCGTCGGCAGGATGGAGGCGTCATGCGTCCAGTGCTCGAAAAGCGCCCGGTCCTTTTCCAAAAGCGTGGTCAGATGGCCGCGCCTGTAGGTCTGGTTGCGGGAGAAAATAATCTGGTGGTGGGCGCGCTCCACCGTGCCGATGCTGTCCACCTGCACAAAACCGATATCGGTGATGAGCTGCAGCAGGCCATCCTTGGAAAGCGCCTTGCCGGGCGGAGAGGAAAGCCCCTGCCGCGCCAGAAAAATCCGCCTTGCCGCTTCGTTTGAAACCTTGATCACCATGGAGGAGAAGGTATGACGGCTTTTTCGCGATTGCAATGTTCTTTTTTTGTTCCTTGTTTCACTTCTGTTGATGACGGGGTATAGAACCGGAAAAAGTACGCGAGGATGTAAGCTTGGAAATCCGTTTTACCGCCGCCGGCGTCGCTTTCGAGGGCCGGCAGGCCCTGCAGCCGCTGTCTGTGACATTGACGGAACGGCGCATCGGCGTGATCGGCCTCAATGGTTCCGGCAAGACCACCTTTGCGCGGCTGATCAACGGGCTGAACAAACCGAGCGAGGGCAAGGTTTCGGTGAACGGCCTCGACACCGTGAGCGACGCCAAGGCGGTCTTGCAGGCGGTCGGCTTCATCTTCCAGAATCCGCAGAACCAGATCATCCTGCCAATCGTGCGTGACGATGTCGCCTTCGGGCTGAAGCGGCTCGGCCTCGGCAAGGCCGAAACCGAAGCCCGGGTGAAAGCCGTTCTCGCCCGGCTCGACATACCTCACCTCGAAGAACGGCGCGCGCATGAGCTTTCCGGCGGCGAATTGCAGCTTGCAGCGCTGGCGGCGCTTCTGGTCACCGAACCGCAGCTCCTCATTCTCGATGAGCCGACAAACCAGCTCGATCTCAAAAACCGAGCCACCGTGGAAAAGACCATGGCGGCGCTGTCGCAGGCGCTGATCGTCATCACCCACGATCTGCCGCTGGTTGCGGGTTTCGACCGGGTGCTGGTTTTCCATGAAGGCGCGCTGGTCGCCGACGCCGCACCCGAGGAAGCGGTGGCGCGCTATCTGGAGGTGGCATCGCGATGAAATCGCTGCATGTGGAAGGCACCGGCTGGCTCTACCGCGTCTCGCCGCGCCTCAAACTGCTGACGCTCATGGGTTTCAGCATCGCATTGTTCCTCACCCGCGATCTGCTGGTTCTCGCAGGCGCGACGGTTCTGGCCGCCCTTATTCTGGGCGCTACGCGGCTGCCTTTCAACGATATCGGCCTGCGGCTGCGGCCGGTGATGCTGACCATCTTCCTCGTCGCCGCCTTCAGCTACCTCCTGCTTCCGGCCCATGATGCCAGTGTCAATCTTTTGCGGCTGACGGCGCTGGCGCTGCTTGCCACCGCCGTCACCATCACTGTCAGCATCTCGCAATTCATGGACGAGATCGCGCTTGCCGCCGCCCCTCTCGAGAAGTTGGGGCTGGTGAAGGCCGCCGATATCGGGCTCTCTGTCGGGCTCGTCGTGCGCTTCGTGCCTGAAATCGTCAACCGTTACCATGCGGTGCGCGATGCGCACCGGGCGCGCGGCGTGCCCGTGCGGATGGCCACCATCATCGTGCCGCTCGTCATTATGACGTTGAAGGATGCCGATGCCATTGCCGACGCCATTGACGCGCGCGGTTTCAGAGGCCAAAGCTGACGGCCAGATAACCATCCGGAGTTTCCGAGCCATGACGACCCGCGACCTTGTGCTGATTTCGCTGTTTTCCGCCATCATCATCGCACTCGGGCTTCTGCCGCCGATCACGCTCGGTTTCATTCCCGTGCCGATCACCGCGCAGTCGCTCGGCGTCATGCTGGCCGGTGTTGTGCTGGGCGCGAAGCGCGGTACGCTGGCTGTTCTCCTGACGATCCTGATTGCCGCCATCGGCCTGCCGGTGCTTTCGGGCGGACGCGGCGGCCTTTCCATCTTCACGACGCCGACCACGGGCTTCCTGATCGGCTGGATCGCGGCGGTTTTCGTCACCGGCACGCTCTCGGAAAAACTCGTCAATCGCGGCCAGTCCGCTCTCACACAGGGCATCGGCTTTTTCGTCGCCAGCCTGATTGGCGGCGTGGTCGTGCTTTATGCTTTCGGCATCACCTATCTGGCGCTGGTCGTCGGGCTTGGTTTCGAAAAGGCCTTCATGGGTTCGCTCGCCTTTATCCCGGGCGATGCGCTGAAGGCCGTGCTTGCCGCACTTGCCGGCCGCGCCGTGATGGTCGGTTATCCGCTTCTGCCGCAGCGCGCCTGAACGGACTTTCTTCGGGAGGAAAAGAATGGCGACGCGTTTATACGAACATCCGATCTTCCTGGAGCATATCACGCCTCCCGGCCACCCCGAGCGGCCGGACCGCCTGCGGTCGCTGAACATCGCACTCGAACACCCGAATTTCGAGCGGCTGGAACGCAAAGAAGCGCCGCAGGCGAATGAGGATGCGGTGCTGCTGGCGCATCCGGAGGAGCATCTGCTTGCCATTATGCGGCAGATTCCCGAAGAGGATGGCGAGATCAACCGCGTCGAGGCCGACACCTACGTCTCGCACAAAAGTCTGCAGGCGGCGCTGACCGGCATCGGTGCGGCCATGGCGGCAGTGGATGACGTGTTTACCGGCGCTGCCGACAATGTCTTCGTCGCGGCCCGCCCGCCCGGCCACCATGCGGAAACCGCAAAGGCCATGGGCTTCTGTCTTTTCAACAATGTGGCGATTGCCGCCCGCCATGCGCAGAATGCGCACGGCGCGGAGCGCGTCGCCATCATCGACTGGGACGTGCATCACGGCAACGGCACGCAGGATATCTTCTGGAACGACACCTCCGTGCTGTTCTGTTCCACCCACCAGATGCCGCTTTACCCGTGGAGCGGCGACAAAAACGAAACCGGCGTGAAGAACAACATCGTCAACGCGCCGCTTTCGCCCAACACCGGCAGCGAATATTTCCGCGAGGCCTTCAAATCCCGCGTATTGCCGGCGATTGCCGATTTTTCGCCCGATCTCATCCTCATCTCCGCCGGTTTCGACGCGCATCACCGCGATCCGCTGGCGCAGATCAACCTGGTGGGCGAGGATTTCGACTGGGCAACGGGCCGGCTTCTGGAAATGGCCGATAAATACACATCGAACCGGGTCGTCAGCCTGCTGGAAGGCGGTTATGATCTGGAAGGGCTGGCGGAATCGGCAGCCATGCATATTTTGAGAATGATGAAGGGTTGAACATGACGGAAAATGCCAACACAGCCGATGTCAGCGGTTATTCCTTTGAAAAAGCCGTCGCCGAGCTGGAAAGCATTGTCGCACGTCTGGAACGCGGAGACGTGGCGCTGGACGAATCCATCGCCATCTATGAGCGCGGCGAAGCCCTGAAGAAGCATTGCGAAACACTGTTGAACGCTGCCGAAAAGCGAATCGAGAAGATTCGCCTCGACCGGGCCGGCAAGCCGCAGGGTGTGGAGCCGCTGGACGGGGAGTGATTGTCCGGCAGGCGGAACGTTTCGTTGCTTCGACAAACGACCCCACCCTCCCTCATTCCTGTGCTTGTCACAGGAATCCAGTCGACGCGCGTCTGCGCGGCGGGGAAAGTCTTTTCAGCCCAAGGACTTGGGCTGGCTGGATTCCTGTGACAAGCACAGGAATGAGGGAGTTTGTAGGTTAAGCAGAGTTAAATTCGCTCCCCCCATCTGCTAACGACGCACAAACACAGCGTTCGATATCCCGATGCTCCCCCGCACCATCAGTTGTGATAAACTCCCGTTCGAAGATACGAGGAGCAAAATATGTCCTTCTTTCCCGGTAACGATCCCGTCGCGGGTGATGCCTTTGCCTGCGACGCCATCGAAAACCTCATCATTCCGCGCACCAGCGACATTGGGGGCTTTGCCGTGCGTCGTGCGCTGCCGACCCGGCAGCGGCGTCTCGTCGGCCCCTTCATCTTTTTCGATCGCATGGGCCCGGCGATCCTGAAGGCCGGAGAGGCACTCGACGTCAAACCGCATCCGCATATCGGGCTTTCCACCGTCACCTATCTGTTCGACGGCGAAATCAAGCATCGCGACAGTCTCGGCACCGAACTCGTCATCCGCCCCGGCGACATCAACCTGATGACGGCCGGGCGCGGCATCGTGCATTCGGAACGCACGCCGGAAAACCTGCGCGGCCATCCGCTTTCCATGTCCGGACTGCAGACATGGCTTGCCCTGCCAGACCACATGGAAGAAATCGACCCCGCCTTTGCCCATACGGCCAGGGAAGACATGCCGCTGATCGATATCAAGGGCGCTACCGGCCGCGTGGTGATCGGCGAATTCGAAGGCCTCACCTCCCCGGTTTCGGCCTTTACCGATACGCTTTATGTCGACCTGACGCTGGAGCCGGGTGTGAAATTTCCCTTCTCAGCCGATCATGAGGAGCGGGCGATCTATATTCTGTCCGGTTCTCTCGATGTGGCGGGCGATATCTTCGCCGCCGATCAGCTCCTCGTCTTCCGGCCGGGTGACGACATCACGCTTCAGGCCGGCAGCAATGGCTGTCACATCATGATCTTCGGCGGGGCGGCGCTCAATCAGCGCCGCTACATCTGGTGGAACTTCGTTTCGTCATCAAAAGAACGCATAGAGCAGGCCAAACAGGAGTGGAGAACCGGACGCTTCGATATCGTTCCCGGCGACGAAGAAGAGTTTGTCCCTTTGCCGGAAGGTTGAAATTCTATAGAAGTGTACGACATGCAGGAATGGACCGTCGGCTTTCACCATGAAAGACGCTCCGGTGCCCCCTGCTGACCACGAGAAAAGGCCGAACGATTGACCGGAATGCCCCAGACCCCACTGCTCGACCGGGTGAATTTTCCCTCCGATCTCAAGGAGATCGACGATCGCGACCTGCCGGAACTGGCACGGGAACTGCGCGACGAGATGATTGACGCGGTGTCGAAGACCGGTGGCCATCTGGGAGCCGGGCTTGGCGTGGTGGAATTGACGATTGCCATTCACAAGGTCTTCAACACGCCCGAAGACCGGCTGATCTTCGATGTCGGCCACCAATGTTATCCGCACAAGATCCTCACCGGCCGTCGCGACCGCATTCGCACGCTGCGACAGGAAGGCGGGCTTTCCGGCTTCACCCGGCGGGCCGAAAGCGACTATGACGATTTCGGCGCCGGCCACTCCTCCACCTCCATTTCCGCCGGTCTCGGCATGGCGGTGGCGGCGGGGCTGGATCAGAGCGACCGTAAGGTGATCGCCGTCATCGGTGACGGCTCGATGTCGGCGGGCATGGCGTTCGAAGCGCTGAACAATGCCGGCGCGCTCGATGCGCGGCTGATCGTCATCCTCAACGATAACGACATGTCGATTGCACCGCCGACGGGCGCGATGAGCGCCTATCTGGCGCGCCTCGCCTCCGGCCGCACCTATATGGGCTTCCGCGATTTCGGCAAGAAACTCACCGCCTATCTCGGCAAGACCATCGACCGCGCCATCACCCGCGCCGTGACCCATGCGCGCGGTTATGTGACCGGCGGCACGCTGTTCGAGGAGCTTGGCTTCTATCACATCGGCCCGATCGACGGTCATTCCTTCGATCATCTGCTGCCGGTGCTGCGCAATGTGCGCGACAACCAGAAAGGTCCTGTTCTCATCCATGTGGTGACGCAGAAGGGCAAGGGTTACGCGCCGGCGGAAGCCGCAGCCGATAAGTATCACGGTGTCAACAAGTTCGATGTCATCACCGGCGCGCAGGCGAAAGCCAAGCCGAATGCGCCGAGCTATACCAGCGTCTTCGCCGAAGCCCTGATCCAGGAAGCCACCCTCGACGACAAGATCATCGGCGTCACCGCCGCCATGCCGAACGGCACCGGCCTCGACAAGATGGCCGAGCTTTTCCCGGCCCGCACCTTCGATGTCGGCATTGCCGAACAGCACGCCGTCACCTTTGCGGCGGGGCTTGCGGCGGACGGTTACAAGCCTTTCTGTGCGCTTTATTCCACCTTCCTGCAACGCGGTTACGACCAGCTGGTGCATGATGTGGCCATCCAGAGCCTGCCCGTGCGTTTCCCCATCGACCGCGCCGGTTTTGTCGGTGCTGACGGGCCGACCCATGCCGGTTCGTTCGACACGACTTTCCTCGCCACCCTGCCCGGCATGGTGGTGATGGCGGCGGCCGACGAGGCCGAGCTGAAACATATGGTCCGCACGGCAGCGGCTTACGATGAAGGCCCGATTTCCTTCCGTTACCCGCGCGGCGAAGGTGTGGGCGTCGAGATGCCCGCGCGCGGTGAGATTTTGCAGATCGGCAAGGGCCGCATCATCAAGGAGGGCACCAAGGTTGCGCTGCTCTCCTTCGGCACGCGGCTGGCGGAATGCCTTGCGGCTGCCGAAGATCTCGATGCGGCCGGCCTTTCCACCACGGTTGCCGATGCGCGCTTCGCCAAGCCGCTCGATCTCGATCTCATCCGCCAGCTTGTGGCCCATCACGAAGTGCTGGTGACCATCGAGGAAGGCTCCGTTGGCGGTTTCGGCGCGCATGTGCTGCATTTCATGGCGAGCGCCGGCCTGCTCGACCATGGCCCGAAGGTCCGGACGCTGACCCTGCCCGACCAGTGGGTGGAGCAGGCCAAACCCGAAACCATGTATGCCAATGCCGGGCTCGATCGGGCCGGCATCGTTTCCACGGTGTTCAATGCGCTCGGCCAGCGTCAGGCCGGTGTGGGGTTTGCGGGCTGACACGATTGCCGGGACAGGAGGCGGGACGATCCCGCCTCTGCCTCAGGATGTAGCGCCGTCGAGAAAACCGACAACATTTTCGATCCGCCCCTCGCCATTCAGGCTGACGACATCGGTACCACCCGCAACATCATCCCCATCAGGCGAAATGAGACGCCATGAGAAACGGGTGAAGTTGCCGTGACCATCCGGGGTGCCGGCAAGAACGAAACGATATCCCGGAAATTTCTGCCGCGCCGCCTCGATCATCGCGGCGATCCCCTGCTGTCCCTCGCCCTGCATCAGCGGATCGACATAGCGCGTATTTTCTGCCCATGCCTGACCGACGAGATGCCTGCGGCGTTCATTGTCCTCCTCGTTCCATGCTGCGAGATAGGTTTCGGCGATTGCGAGATGCTGCGTCATGATTGCGCTCCTTCTGGTTGGCGGCCCAAACATGCCGGGGGTCGGGAAGCGGAACAATTACCTCAGAGGTAATCGCATTGCCGCTCTCTTCTGTTAGGCTGCGGGGCATGACACATCATCGAGAACATGTCGGCCAGGTGCTGAAGGAATGGCGTGCGCGCCGCAGGTTGAGCCAGCTCGATCTGGCGATGGAGGCGGACATATCCGCGCGCCATCTGAGTTTCGTGGAAAGCGGGCGATCATCCCCCAGCCGCGAGATGCTCGCGAAACTGGCGGAGCAGCTTTCCATGCCCGCCCGCGCCGCCAACCGGCTGATGCTGGCGGCGGGTTATGCGCCTGTTCATTCCGAACGGCCGATGGACGCGCCCGACATGGCGGCGGCCCGGCAGGCGGTCGAAACTGTGGTGCACGGGCATATGCCCTTCCCCGCCCTTGCCGTTGACCGGCACTGGAACGTCGTTCTCGCCAATGGCGCGATCACGTCGCTTCTGGCCGGCGTTTCAGAAGAGCTGCTTCTCCCGCCGCTCAACGCCTTGAGGCTGAGCCTGCATCCGCAGGGCCTGAGTTCGCGCATCGTCAATCTTGCCGAATGGCGTCATCACCTGCTGGAACGCCTGCGCCGTCAGGTCGAAGAGACGGGAGACGAGGTGCTTTCCCAGCTGCATGCGGAGCTTGCGGCCTATCCCGCACCAAAGGTCTCGCCGCATGCAGCCGGGACCGACCCCCTGGCCATACCGCTCCAGCTTCGCGATCCGTCTTCGGGCGGCATATTGAGCTTCATTTCAACCACCACGGTTTTCGGCACGGCCACAGACGTCACGCTGTCCGAACTGGTGCTGGAGTGCTTTTATCCCGCCGACGCGGCAACCCGCGAAGCACTGATGCAAGGCACAAAGGAGTAAGACCCGTGCACACCACCTATCTCATCGGCTTTCAGGTCCGCCCCGGCCAGCGCGAGCGCTTTCTCGAATTGCTGAATGCACTGCTCGACGCCATGCGGCACGAAAAGACCTTCGTGAACGCAACTCTGCACCGGGACGGTGAAAACGTGAACCGCTTCCTGCTGCATGAGACCTGGAGCGACCATCAGGACGTCATCGACGTTCAGATTCACCGGCCCTATCGGCAGGCATGGCATGACGCCCTGCCCGAGCTTCTGGACGCCCCGCGCGATATTTCCGTCTGGCACCCCATGCGGGCGGATTACGCCGCATAGCGGCATGGATCATAAGAAATCCCACGCGCGCACCCTTTGCGCGCGCTAGGATTTTCGCGACAATATCCGCGGTTCGCCGATTTTGAACCAGGCCTTGGCGATCCTGCCGTTCTCAACTTCATAGATACAGGCAACGTCGACCTCTCCCTTTCCTTCCGGAAAGTTGCGGGTAACCGTTTCGTGGTCGATGACGACATTGTCAACGACAATACGCGTCAGCAGTTTCCCATAGAGATCCGGTTCCTTGAAGCGCTCGATGTGACGTTCCCGAATCTCTGCCGCGCTTCCCGCCAGAAGCGTCGCCGGGAAAGCGTAATACTGACAATCATCCGTCCACCAGAGCATGAAGGCATCGATGTCACGGTCATTGTAGGCCTCAAGCTGCTTTTGCACCGGCAGTTCGATTTCACTATTCAAAAACGCACCTCTTCAAAAACGTCGTAGCGAAATGGATTCCTAGACGAGGGAATGTCCTGCATTTGCCAGCAGGTCGAGCGCTTTCTCCAGATCGTTCGACTTCACCAGCAGGTGGTCGCCATCGAAAGTCGAAACCACGAATATTCCTATCCCATTGGTGGACAACGGCGCGATGACCGACAAAACGATACCGGTCTCATCAAAGGCAAACGGGCCTTGAAACTTGAAACACGACCAACCCGCATCGACCCGCACATCATGCGGTATGCGCTCTGCCCGGCAGACGATGGAAAGCTCGTCATCGGTCCGGGTGATACTGACAAATCCACCGCCATCGGCCCATGCCGGAATGGCATCGGACGCTTGAAGCCGGGCTATCCCATATGAACCGTCCAGAATGTGTAGCTTAACGCGAGGCGCCATCTGGAAATTACCTTTCTGGAAAACCGCGAAGGGCTCCGGTTAAAGCCTTATGGCCGTTTCCTCTTTCGCCGTCTTGATGACGACCATGGTGACAAAGCGCGCAACATTGTGCTGGTCGCGGAAGAGCCGGTCGCACAGGGCGTCGAATTCTTCCATATCCCGCAGGCGCAGCATCAGCACGACATCGGTTGCGCCGGTGACGGCATAGGCCTGCGACACGGCCTCTTCGGCGCTCACAATATCCAGAAAGCGGCGCATATGCTGCTCGCCGTGCAATTTCAGCTCCACCGTCACCAGAGCCTTGATCACCCGTCCCGCCTTTGCGGGGTTGAGGATCGCCACGATGCGGTCGATCACGCCAGACTTGCGCAGCCGCTGCAGGCGGCGCAGGCAACTGGATGGAGACAGCCCGACTTCATCGGCCATATCCACATTGGTGCGCGACGCATCCTTCTGCAAAAGGTTCAGAAGTTTCCGGTCGATCCGATCCATGCCGGCAGCATATCGCTCGCCACTCGATTTGCAATAAAATTGCATGAAACTGCAATCTTTGACCGCAAATGCGAACGCGCCGGGATTAGTGAATGGGAACAACCTTCAGGGAGCCTCACATGTCACTTTTCCTGCCCGTCTGGCAAAAAACGCGGGAAACGCTTGCAATCTACTGGGTGCTTGTGCGGATCACGGTTCCCATCGCCATTCTGACCGAGCTGTTGTCGAGGATGGGCGCAATCGAGGCGGTGGCGCCTGCCTTTACGCCGGTCATGAACCTCATCGGGCTGCCGCCGGAGCTTGGTCTTGCCTGGCTGACAGCAATGCTGGTCGGCATATGGGGTGCGGTGCCGCTCATCTTCACGCTTGTGCCCGCATCGTCGCTCACCGTTGCGGATATCACCGTTTTTTCGGCACTCATCCTGTTCGCCCATGGCCTGCCCATCGAACAGAAGATCATTGAAAAGGCGGGACCGGGCATGATCGTCACCACGGCGCTGCGCGTCGGCGGCGGATTGCTCTATGCCTTCATGCTGCATCACGTTCTGGAGGCGATGGGATGGCTGTCGGGCCCGGTAAACCCCGCCTGGATTGCGATGAGCGCCACGCCTGAATGGACCGCCTATTTCCTCGGCCTCGGGGAAACCATGGTCTGGATGCTCGTCATCCTGCTTGCACTTTCCCTTTGCCTTGAAATCCTAAGGCTGACCGGCCTTCTGGCGCTGATGATGAAAGCGCTCTCGCCCCTGCTGCGTCTTGCGGGCATTCGCGGCGAGGCTGAGCATCTCACCGCCATCGGCTTGTTTCTCGGCATTTCCTACGGCGCCGGCTTCCTGATCCGCGAGGCGCAATCGGGGACGATCTCGCCGCGTCAGGTGTTTCTGTCCTGCGTGTTCATGGGTTTTGCCCATAGCGTGATCGAGGACACGCTCGTGGTGATGTCGCTTGGCGCGGATGTCTATGGCGTCCTGGCCGGGCGGCTTGTTTTCGCCATTGCCGCGACCGCCGGTATTGCCGCCCTGCTTCACCGCCTGTCGGACGAGCTGTTCTTTGCGCGGATGTTCCGGCTACAGGGCACATAGAGCATTTCAGGAAAAGTGGACCCCGGCTTTCCGTCCGGAAATGTGCCAAAACAAAGAGTTAGAGTGTTTTTGCGATTCGAAGAAAAGCGAAAAAACTCCAAGCGGCGTTTCCCGTTTGAAATGACCGATGCAAAAAGGGGGCCTTTCGGCCCCCAATCCATAGGTTCAATCTGAAAGCCCGCTCAGAACTCCGTCCAGTCCTGATCCTTGGCAGCCGGCGCTTCGGCAGCACCGCCGAAGGCGCGGGCGAGGCTCTGGCCAAGGGCACGGGCCGGCGAGGCGACAGGCCTTGCGGTTGCGGAGGCGGATTTTACCGGCGCCTTGCGGGCCGGTGCGGGCTGGAAGGCGGGCCTGGCGGAAGACTGGCGCGGCGCGGAATAGCCGCCGGCACTGGCAACGGCAGCGCGTGCGCCATCCATTCTGAACTGGCCGAGCAGGCTGTTCAGCGCTTCCGCTTCGCGGGCCAGCGAATGGCTGGCGGCGGTCTGCTGCTCCACCATGGCGGCATTCTGCTGCGTGCCCTGATCCATGGTGTTTACGGCTGTATTGATCTCCTGCAGGCCGGTCGCCTGTTCGCGGGCAGCGACAACGATGGCGCTGACATGGGCATTGATCTCTTCGACTTCCGCCACGATGAGTTCCAGAGCCTTGCCGGTCTCGTCGACCAGATTGACGCCGTTTTCCACCTGCTGGCTGGAAGCGCCGATCAGCGTCTTGATTTCCTTGGCGGCATTGGCGGAACGCTGGGCGAGTTCGCGGACTTCCTGCGCAACCACCGCAAAGCCCTTGCCTGCATCACCGGCGCGGGCGGCTTCGACGCCAGCGTTCAAGGCCAGCAGGTTGGTCTGGAAGGCAATATCGTCGATGACACCGATGATGTTGCCGATTTCGCCCGAAGACTTCTCGATTTCACGCATGGCGGCAACAGCCTTGCGGACCACGACGCCGGACTTTTCCGCACCGGCGCGAGCGCGCTGGACCAGATTGCCGGCATCTTCCGCGCCGCGGGCGCTATCGCGCACCGTGGTGGTGACTTCTTCCAGCGCTGCGGCGGTTTCCTCGATGGAGGCCGCCTGCTGTTCGGTGCGGCGCGACAGGTCGTCGGCGGCGGAGAGCATTTCCGAAGCACCGGCATTGATCGCGGCTGCGTTCTCACCGACGGTGCGCAGCGCCTGCTGGAGTTTTTCGACGGCGCTGTTGAAATTCACGCGAACCGGATCGATGGCAGGCGCAAAAGGCGTCTCGATGCGATAGGAAAGATCGCCATCCGCGAGAGCGGCAAGGCCCTTGCCAAGCTCGGCGCTGGCAAAAGCGCTGGCGGCCTCGTCCTTGGCCTTTTCTTCCTCGTTGCGGCGGCGTTCAGCCTCCGTTGCGGAGCGCATGCGATCGGTCTCGCCGGCAAGGCGGGATTTTTCCAGCCCTGCTTCCTTGAAGACCAGAACGGCCTTCGCCATCTTGCCGACTTCGTCGCCACGATCCGTGGCCGGAACTTCCGTCGTCAGATCACCATCGGCAAGCCTGCTCATCGCCGCCGTCATGCCAACGATGGGCGTGACGATGGAGCGCGACAGCGCCCAGATGAGGGCAACGGCCAGAAGACCGGCAACGGCACCGCCACCCAGAAGCGCATATTTCAGGTTCATTGCGGCGGCCTGCTGTTCTGCCGCGTAAGCGGTGGACAGGCCGTTCAACTGTTCCTTGATCTTGGCGGCGGAGGCGCGGAAGCCATCGAGCTGGCCCTTGGCCTGATTGCGGCCGATCTCGATAATTTCGGAAATCGGCGCTTCGGTCGTCTTGCGTGCGGCGATCTGCGGTTCCGCCAGTTCCTTGAAGAACACGGTGGCGGATTTCTGCATGTCGTCGATGGATGTCAGGATGTCCGGCCGGCCGACAGCCAGCGCGCGGGCTTCGTCCAGCTTCTTCAGCATCAGATCGCGCTGGGCGAATACATCGTTATAGGTGCTGTCGCTGCGAAACAGCAGGAAGCCGCGCTGATTGACGGCCTGCTCCAGCATGGCGGCCGTCGCGCCATCCACGGCCTGGATGATATCCTTCGTGCGGTTGTTTTCGATGGTGACACGCTCGCTCCCCAGCGTCTGCCAGAATACGACCGCGGACGCGAGCAGGCACACACTCATCAAGGCACAGAAGGTGGCTATGAGCTTCAGATTGATGGGGAGGTTTTTAAGCGACATCGCAAACTCTCTCGGCGACCCGATGCCTCGAAGCAAGCGTCTGCGCTGCAACGGCCGCAATTTTGTGAATGGGAGGAGATGCCGTCATGGCAGGTTCCGGTGGCCGCACGGGCCTTGTGCACAAAGTGCAATACAAGCCTTTATATTGGATTAATCGAACATTCTGACTTTGCGGTGCAACATCAATGGGCGACAGCGGGCATCGCCGGCCTCTTTCAGCGATAAATCGCTTGCATCGGCGGGGTTTGGCGGTCATTGACACGGGACCATGTCCAAAACATCTGAAAATGAACGGCTTGACCAGCTTCTCGTGTCGCTCGGCCACTTTGCCAGCCGCTCGCGTGCGCGCGACGCGGTTGCGCGCGGCACCGTGAGCGTCAACGGCAAAATCGTCACCAAACCGAGCCAGACCGTCGCTGGCGATGCCGAAATCGCCATCAGCGATCCGGCGCAGGCCTATGTTTCGCGCGCAGCGCTGAAGCTCGTAGCCGCGCTCGATCATTTCCGGCTCGATCCGAAGGGCCATGACTGTCTCGATGTCGGCGCTTCGACCGGCGGTTTCACCGAGGTGTTGCTGGAGCGCGGCGCCAAACACGTCACCGCCATCGATGTCGGCCACGGGCAGATGCATGCCAGAATCGAGAACGATCCGCGCGTGACCAATCTGGAAGGGCTGAATGCGCGCTTCCTGACGGCGGAAGATATCGATGACCGGCCCATCGGCTTCATCGTCTCCGACGTGTCCTTTATTTCGCTGAAGCTTGCGCTTGCGCCGGCACTCGAGCTTGCGGAAACCGGCGCTCTCGCGGTTCTGCTGGTGAAGCCGCAATTCGAGGCGGGGCGTGACGCCATCAGCAAGGCCGGACTGTTGAAAGAACCGGAAACGGCGCCTGCCGTGGCCGCCGAACTGGAACGCTGGCTGACCGAGGACATGGGCTGGAAAAGCCTCGGCCTCATTCCCTCGCCGATTTCCGGCGGCGACGGCAACATCGAATTTCTTCTCGGAGGCGAAAAGCCATGAGCACACAGACCGTCACCATCAAGAGCCTCGGCGCGCAGGGCGACGGCATCGCGCACTGTCCCGACGGCCCGGTCTATGTGCCCTTCGCGCTGCCCGGCGAAACGGTCGCGATTGCGAAGGTGAAAGATCACGGCACCGTCATGTCGATAACGGAAGCCTCGGCGGAGCGCCGTGAACCGGCCTGCCGCCATTTCGGCCCCGATGGCAAGAACGGCATCTGCGGCGGCTGTTCGCTGCAGCATCTTTCCGATCAACCTTACCATGCCTACAAGCGGGAGCTGGTGGTTTCGGCACTGAAATCAAAGGGCCTGACGCCGCCGGTGGACGATCTCGTCATCTGTCGCCCCGGCGAGCGCCGCCGCGCGGTGTTTGCCGCCCGCAAGACGGAAAAGGGTCTGCTGCTCGGTTTCAGCCAGGCGAACAGCCATCACATCGTCGCTATCGAGGAATGTCCCGTCACCTCGCCCGGCATCGTCTCGCGGCTGGATGCCATTCGCGCCATCGGGCTTTCCATGGTGGCGAATGCCGAACCATTCCGCATGACCGTTCTCGAAACGCTCTCGGGTCTCGATATTTCGGTCGAAGGCATCAAGTCGGTCAGCGACAAGCAGCGGCGCACCCTCACGGAAACGGTGCTCGCCATGCGCGGCATTGCCCGTGTTTCGCTCTCAGGTGAAATCCTGATCGAACCGCAAAAGCCGATCATCGAATTCGGCGGCGTTGCGGTTTCACCCCCGGCCGGCAGTTTCACGCAGGCGACGAAGCAGGCGGAAGACGCCATGGCCGAGCTGGTGCTTGCCCATATCGGCAAATCGAAGCGCATTGCCGATCTCTTCTGCGGTTCCGGCACCTTCGCGCTGAGGCTCGCACGCATCGGCAAGGTGCATGCGGTGGAAGCAGAAGACAAGCCGCTGAAGGCGCTGGATTTTGCCGCCCGCAACACGCAGGGCCTCAAACCGGTGAGCGTCGAGAAACGCGATCTCTTCCGCCGACCGCTGATGACAAGCGAACTGAAGAATTACGATGCAGTCGTGTTCGATCCGCCGCGCGCCGGTGCGGAATTCCAGTGCAAGGAAATGGCCCGCAGCACGGTGAAGAAGATCGTTGCGGTGAGCTGCAATCCGCTGACGCTTGCGCGCGATCTCACCATCCTTATGGAAGGCGGCTATCGCATCACCCGCGTCACGCCGGTCGACCAGTTCCTGTGGTCGCCGCATGTGGAAGCGGTGGCGACGCTGGAGAAATAATCACCAGGCCGTATCGACCGTGCCGTTACCGACCACGCCCGAGCAGCGGCAGGCGCCGCCCACGCGGCCCCGCTCGATGGGGCAGACATAGGGCCGGCGGCGATTGGCGCTCTCCGGCGGGGTGATGACGCAGACGAAACGGGCGCGGCGCTGGCGGTCGCGATTGCGGCCGGAATAATAATCCGAGCCATCATCTTCGGTAATGACGGATTGCGCCAGAATGATATTGCCGGCGGAAGCCGCCGGAGGGCGCGTTATCGCCGCCGCTTCGGTGACAGTGGCGGCGCAGAGGAAGACGGACAGGGCGAACACGACGTGACGCATGCGGGTGGCTTTCGGGCGATGACGTTGCATTATTTAACCCAACCCATATTGCCCGGTTGCTTAACCGCAAGGAATTCCTGCCGGAACGCTTAACGGCGCATGAATGCCTCGAAGGCGGCGCGCGCTTCGGCGCTTTGCAGCTGCGCGATGAAATGACGGCCTTCCTCTTCGATGCGGGCGAGAAGATCGTCCGGGTTGCCGCGAACCAGATCGCGGGCGATCTTCAGCGCCTGCTGCGGTTTGGCCGCGAGCCGGGTGGCAAGCGCCAGCGTTTCGCTCTCCACATGTTCAGGGGCGACGACTTTCCAGATCATCCCGGCCTGCAACGCCTGTTCAGCAGTAAAACCTTCGCCCATGGCAAGCAGCGCAAAGGCGCGCTGGTGTCCCATGAGCTTCGGCACGAGCAGGCTGGAGGCGGCTTCCGGCACCAGAGCGAGATCCACGAATGGGGTCTTGAACAGGCTGCGGCTGGAGGCGACCGTCAGGTCGCAATGCAGGTTCAGCGTCGTGCCGATGCCGATGGCGAGCCCGTCGACGCCGGATACCATTGGCTTGTCGAAAGCGACGAGCGCTTTCAGAAGCTCGAGCGCGGCAAGCTTGCCCTTTCCGCCCGACATGGCGAAGGCCAGAAAATCGGCCATGTCGTTACCGGCGGAGAAGCAGCCTTCCGTGCCGAGAAAGGCGACGACGCGGATTTCCGGGTCCGCATTGGCGGCATGCAGGGCGTCTGCCATGCGCAGATACATGGCATCGGTGATGGCGTTTTTCTTGTCCGGCCGGTTGAAGCGGATGGTCAAGACTTCCGGCGCATGGCCGACGCGCTCGACGAGAATGTGTTCGTCCGACATCTGAGCCTCCTCAAGCCAATACGGTGCGGGCGGCGGCAAGGCTTGCCGCGCCGGCGATAACGCGATCCTTCAGCGCTGCCGTTTCCCCCAGCAGATTTTCCGCTGCGAAACGGCAAAGGGCTGCGCGATGCCCGCTCCTGCCATCATCGACGGCGGCCAATGCGCCCTTGGCGAGATAGGCGCCGGTGAGCGCCAGGCCGAAGAGGCGCTGATAGGGCGTCGCGCCGGCGAGCGCAGTTTCGGTTTCGCCTGCCTTGATGCGGTCCAGCAGCCAGTCAGTCGCCGTTTCCAGATCGGCAAGGCTTGCTTCGAGATAACGGCCGGTCTCGCCGAGATCGTCGCGGTTCGACGCGGCTGTGCGGGCGGCGATCTCGCGCAGTTCGGCGATGAAACCGCGCACCTGCGCGCCTTCGGAGAGCGGCAGCTTGCGCAGCACCAGATCGATGGCCTGAATGCCATTGGTGCCTTCATAAATCGGCGCGATACGGGCATCGCGCAGATAACGCGCAGCACCGGTCTCCTCGATGAAGCCCATGCCGCCATGCACCTGAATGCCCATGGAGGCGACATCGACGCCGGCATCGGTGGAGAAGGATTTGGCGATGGGTGTCAAAAGGGCAGCGCGCTCCTGCCAGTGAGCGCGCTGCGGGGCGTCTTCGCTCGCATGCGCCATGTCAATGGCGTGCGCGCAGCTGAAGGAAATTGCTCGCGATCCTTGCGTCAGCGCCTTCATGGTCAGAAGCGTTCTGGCGATATCCGGGTGTTCGATGATCGGGCTCATGCCGGAACCCTGCCAGCCGGGCGCCTTGCCCTGCGTGCGCTCCCTGGCATATTCGATGGCCTTCTGGGTCGCCGCTTCGCAGATCGCCACGCCCTGCATGCCGACGGCAAGGCGGGCGTTGTTCATCATGGTGAACATGCAGGCGAGACCCTTGTTCTCTTCACCGACCAGCCAGCCAAGAGCGCCCTTCTCTTCGCCGAATTTGCCATCGCCGAAGATCATCGTGCAGGTGGGCGAGCCGTGAATGCCGAGCTTGTGTTCGAGCGAATGGCAGAACAGATCGTTGCGGCTGCCCGGCGCACCGTTTTCATCAGGCAGGAATTTCGGCACGAGGAAAAGCGAGATGCCGCGCGTGCCGGCCGGCGCATCCGGCAGGCGGGCGAGAACGAGGTGGATGATATTGTCCGCCGCATCGTGTTCGCCCCAGGTGATGAAAATCTTCTGGCCGAAGATGCGGTAGGTGCCATCACTATTGCGCTCCGCCCGGGTCTTCAGGACGCCGAGATCCGAACCCGCATGCGGCTCGGTGAGGTTCATCGTGCCTGTCCATTCGCCGGAGACGAGTTTCGGCAGATAGGTGCGCTTGAGGTGATCGCTGCCGTGGGCGACAAGGGCTTCCACCGCGCCCATGGTCAGCGTCGGGGCCAGCGCAAAGGCCATGGAGCCGGAATTCCACATTTCGAGTGCGGCGACATTCAGCATATGCGGCAGGTTCTGGCCGCCGAATTCTTCCGGCGCCGTCAGGCTGTTCCAGCCCGCTTCCGCCCAGCGGCGGTAAAGATCGGCCCAGCCATCCGGTGTCGTCACCTTGCCGTCGGCAAGCTTTGCGCCCTGGCGGTCGCCGATCTCGGCGAGCGGCGCGACCTCTGCGGTGGCGAAACGGCCGGCTTCGTGCAGAATGGCATCGACCAGATCTTCCCCAAGGTCTCCCAGCGCACCCGCAGACAGCGCGTCTTCAAGACCCGCTACATGTTTGAGTGTAAAGGCGATATCGTCCACCGGCGCGCTATACATGCTGCCTCCTCCCGAAGCTCTGGCATCTTGCTACTGCCTTCGGGCTAAATGATTTTTACGTAAACGTCAATTTGAAAATTCCCGTCATTTCGGCGGGATTGTTATAAAACTGTCATATGAATTTGCTCAGCATGCGCTGAAAGGCGCCTCGCCGCCGCCGCTCCCACACCGGAACGACGGACGCCTCCCTCCTCCCATCCAGCCGGTCAGGACTGCCACGATGGATCTCGTAACACCCGTTATTCCCGGCCTTGTCTGGGCCTATCAGTTTCATCCCGGCACAGCCCCCTGCCGGCGGCTCGCGCCCGATGCCGGCTTTCACGAAATGGCCGAGTGCGAAGGGTTCTTCTGGCTGCATCTCAACCTCGCCGATCAGCGTGTGGCGGGTTTTCTCGAGACCATCGACGGTCTCGATCCGGCGGCGCGGGCAAGCCTTACGACCCATGAGACGCATCCGTCCATCGTGGTCGATGAAAAATCGCTTTACGGCACGCTTGTCGATTTCCAGCGGGAATTCGACAAGGAGACACGCGATTTCGGCTGGCTGCATTTCGCGGTGAGCGACCGTTTCATCATCACCACCCGACTGCAGCCGCTGCATTCGGTAGACCGGCTGAAAGCGGCGGTCGACAAGAATTCCAACCGTTACCTCACGCCATCACATGTGTTCGAGGGGCTGGTGGCGGAATTCCAGCGCTCGCTCATCAATCTGGTGATGGAGACGACGGAAGAGCTGAACGCCATCGAGGATATGGTCTATGACAGCGAGAACCGTGACGAACGGCGGCGTCTTGCCCCGCTGCGCCGCACGGTGGTTCGCCTGCACCGGCATCTGCGCACCGTCCTGACCCTGATGCGTCGGGCTTCGGCCGCCGATGATGACGAGATGCCGAATGGTTTCGAGGATGTCGCCTCACGCCTGATGGCTCGTCTGGAGGCTGTCGACCACGACGTCTACGCCCTGCAGGAGCGGGCAAGGCTGCTGCATGAAGAAATTGATTCCAAACTCTCGTCCGAAACCAACCGGCACCTTTATATCCTGTCGCTGATGACGGCATTCCTGCTGCCGCCCTCGCTGGTCACCGGTTTCTTCGGCATGAATACGGATGAGCTGCCGTTTACCGTCGGCACGGGCGGCACATTGTCGGCCAGCATCTTCATCGTGATTTCGGTTGCGCTCGCCTGGTTCGTGCTGAAACGCGCGCGAATCCTGTAACGCAAAGAGCCGCCCGGCAATCACCGGACGGCTCTTTCAATTTCAGCCTGTATTCTATCAGCTGTAAGGCGAATAGCAGGGCTGGCGCGGACCATGATAAGGCTGGAACGTGTTGCTATAGGCATCGTAGGAACGATAACGGCCATAGCACCAATTCACATGCGCCTGGCTCAGCCCGCCGCGGCGGACCGGGCGATATTCGCGATAGACCGGGCGCGGACGATATTCCGGAACCGGGCGGTAGACTTCACGCGGCTGCGACAGCGCGCCGCCAATGATGGCACCCGTTGCAAAGGCTGCGAGCGGGAACCAGTAGCCGTCATGGTGACGATAGCCCGGACGGTAATCACGATAACCACGGTGACCGCGATACCAGCCGCGGCGATCGCCCCAGCCATCGCGATCACGCCAGTATTGGACGTTGACGATATTCTTACTGGCGTCGTTGCCGGTGGATTCAACGCTCTTCGGCGCGACGGGCAGCGGCATTGCGGCTTCGGCCGGAACGATCGCGCCTGCAACCACGATTGCAGAAAGACCGACAGCCAGGATATTCTTCACATAGCTTTTCATCTGACTTCCTCCATTCACGACGGTCGACAGGCCGTATAACGTGAATTTCTGTTGTTCTGATTTCCGCCTTTGTGTGGGCGGTGTCGTATACTTCTACAGCCTAGGGACGTGTGGCTGAACCCACGATTAACGGAGCGATCACGCTTCGTTTATCAAAACCCCGACAATTCCGGGCTCAGACAAAAGCCCGGTAAAGACCGGGCTTTTGCTTTTGCAATTAACGGCTGTATGGCGAGACGCAGATGCGACGCGGGCCGCTGTTGGGCTGATAGGTGTTGTCGTAGGCGCGATACGAACGCCAGCGGTTCTGACACCAGGAGACATGGCTGCCGCCATACGCCGGACGGGGCTGCTGCATTGCGCCGCCGATGATAGCGCCGGTGGCGAAAGCAGCGAGCGGGAACCAGTAACCGTTGTGATAACGGTAGCCCGGACGACGGTCACGGTAGCCGCGGTGACCATTGTAAAACCCGTCGCGATGCGGGGGCGGACGACGCATATGACGACCGTCCCAATGGCGGCGGCGATCCCACTCACGGTACTGTACGGGCACGACGTTTTCGGTCGCTACCGCCGGCTTGGAGATCGGCACCGGCACCTGAAACGCCTGCGATGGCGTGAAGCTGGTGAAGAACACGACAATCGCTGTAGCGACGCTCGTTGTCCGGAAATTCAGCATGATCTTCCTCCATTTGCTTTGACGCCTTTGTCAGCGCCTTTCACCGCTCTCTTGCCGGAGATCAGGGTCAGCCCCTTGCCCGAGAAGAATTCGATGACGTGCAAACGAGTTTCGGAAAATTTGGTTCCAGACAACTATCCGGCGAATAAAGATTGCGACAGGACGCCGTTGGACGTCACGCTTCCACCTTTACGTCGGTCAACGGGCGTGAGCAGCAGGCGAGAATATAGCCCTCCTCGATTTCCTCATCGAGAATGCCGCCATTGTGGTTCATCTCTACCTCACCGGAAAGCTTCAGCACCCGGCAGGTGCCGCAAATCCCCGATTCGCAGGCCGCCCCGATACGGACCCCGGCGGCGCGCGCCGTCATCAGAACCGTCTGGCCGGGCTGACAGGGCATTTCTTTGCCGGAAAGGGTGAAGCCCACCATCGACAGCGCTTCGCCATCCGCACCGGTGAGAACTGTTTCACCAACGGTGACCGGCGCGGCCGGCGCGAAGCTCTCCTGATGATAGCGGCTCATGTCGAAGCCGGAGGCATCGAGCATCGAGCGGACGGCGGCCATGAACGGCTCCGGCCCGCAACAGAAGACGGTGCGCTCCATGAAATCATGCGCGAGCAGCGCGATCTTGGCCTTGTCCACCATGCCCTTCAGGCCGGACCACAGATCGGTGCGGCCGCATTTCTCGACAATGAAGCCGAGAGACAGGTTCGGCATGAAGCGGGCGAGATATTCCAGCTCGTGACGGAAGACGATATCGCCGGGTGTGCGCGAACAATTGATGAAGGCAATATCGCTCTGCGGGGCGCGGTCGCTCATGTCGCGCACCATCGACATCATCGGCGTAACGCCGGAGCCTGCCGAGATGAACAGATATTTGTCGCCGGGATGTTTGACGTAGGAAAAGTCGCCGAGCGGCCCGAGCGCCCGGATTTTCATGCCGGGCTTCAGATTGTCGAACATCCAGCGCGTGCCGATGCTATTGGCCTGCGCCTTGACCGTCACCGACAGCGCATAGGGTCGCGACGGGCTGGAGGACAATGTGTAGGTGCGGTAAAGCGGCTCCTTGCCCACCGGCAATTCCAGCGTGACGAACTGCCCCGGCAGATAACGGAACCAGTTCTGATCTTCCGAGCGGAACAGGAACGTCATCACATCAGGCGTCTCGGGCGTCACCGAGATGCACTCCAGAAGCTGGAGCTTGTCGCTCCATGGCTTCATCTCGTCAATATGCTTATAGGTCACAACCATATTCATCTTCGCATCACGCTACAGCCGAAAGCCGGGCCTTATCGCCGGAGAGCCGGTCGACCATGAAATCGGAGTACCAGTTGACGAACTGCATCACGCCGCCCTCGTCCTCCATGGAATAGGGGCCCGGCTCATAGGCAGGGGAACGAATGCCGAAGGCATTTTCCTCGACGATGCGGCGGTCCTGATCGTTGGTCTCGTTCCAGACATGGGTGAGGTCCTCGAGATCGTAATCCACGCCTTCGACGGCATCCTTGTGCACCAGCCATTTGGTGGTGACCATGGTTTCCGTGGCGCTGAGCGGCAGCACCCGGAAGGAAATGGTGTGGTCGCCGAGGAAGTGGTTCCAGGTCGTCGGATAATGGAACAGGAGCAGCGCGCCGATATGGCTGATGCTGACATCGTCAGACAGCGGCCGGCGCACGGCGGGCTTGCCGGACATGGTGTAGCTTTCCGCCTCGCCGATCAGCGGCATGCGGGCGACACGGAACTGGCCCTTGGGGTCGATCTTGAAACGGCTCGGCAGGCCGGCGGCCTCGCAGCGCGCCCAGTGGCCGCCGATCTCGGGATCGCTCGCCCCGCCGTCCGTTCCCGTCACGCTCGGGTTTTCGGGATAGGTGCGGCAGAGTTCCGGATGGTTGGCGGCGCAATGGTAGCACTCGCGGTTATTTTCCCAGACGAGCTTCCAGTTGCCCTTTTCGATGATCGTGCTCTCATGCGCGACCTTCGCCTCCCAGATGCGGTGCGGCGTCATGTAGCTCTCGACTTCCTTGCGCATGGGCTCGAAATCGGCCGGCTGATCGGCAAGGCAGATGAAGACGTAACCGGCGACGGTTTCGCAGGCGACAGGCTTCAGGCCGAAATCGCCCTTGTCGAACTCTTCGCCCATGTGACGTGCAAACAGCAACTTGCCGTCGAGATCGTAGGTCCACTGGTGATAGGGACAGACGAGGCGGGCAGACTGGCCCTTCTGTGTGGTGCAGACGCGCGAGCCGCGATGGCGGCAGGAATTGTGGAAGGCGCGGATCTGCCCGTCACGGCCACGAACGATGACCACGGAATAGGCGCCGACCTGCACGGTGAAATAGCTGCCGGACTTCTGCACTTCGCAATCATGGCCGACAAACAGCCAGTCGCGATACCAGATCGTTTCCATATCCAGCTTGAAATAATCCGGGTCCGTGTAGAAGGGCTGTTCCAGGCTGAAGCCTTCGCGGCGGTTTTTCAGCTGGCGCAATACGGTATCACGCAATTCCATGGCCAAATCCTCGATCAAACCGCCCTGCCCGACACCATTTGCGGGGTTGCGGAAGCATGTGCTCATCTAAACACCGGCGCTCATTTGCGGCAGCACAAACAGCGACATTACCTTCCGCATTGGCGACAAATTGCGACATGCGCAATTCGCCCTCTCAGCCCATTCCGCTGGGAAATCCAACAGCTATTCAATGACGGAAATGACGTCGCAATATGACGCATGATGGCGCGCGTCCTGCTCCCCACCCGTTAGAAAACGGGGGATGCGGCGCAACGGAGTATTAACGCGCCCTAAATTATCTTGCCGGATCGACAGCAACGAGGGTGTTCCCGGTGGAGAAGGCGACACGCATACGCTATTTCGATGCGAGCAGGCATTCGGTCACACCGATACGCTCGAAGACCGCGCATTCCGATTTCCTGCGGACAGGGCGTATCAGCCGTTATGAAGAACGATGGCTGCCGAAAGAACGCGTCTATTACAGCCATGACGAAGTGGCTGCGCTGACCGGGCGAAAGCTGGAAGCTGCCGCCGATGCCACCCATAGCCGTCTGAACGGCTTTCACCAGTCCATCCGTTTTCCCAAGATGGTTTTTCACCATCTGCTCACTGACCGGCCGCATCTCGGCTATTGTCACGTCACGGCGGCGAAAACCAGCTTCGATGCCGAGCGCCATGTGCTCTGGTCCTTCTATTTCGCGAATTTCTTCGCTGAGCTGAGCGGGGCCGAAAACTTCTTCGAAAATATCGATGCGCGCTATTCCCGGATGTATTTCGCCGTCGCCATCAACGCGCTTCCCGATCAGGAACTCGCCGTCGATACCTCCGTGCATCGCGGCGGCCTGCTGTTCCAGACCCACGATCCGCGGGTGGCGCTGAAAAACGTGCTCATGCTCGGCGCGCGGTCCGAGGAGATGCGCAGGATCATCAAGGCGATATAAAACTTTCCATAGGCCTCTGAAATACGCTATTGACCGCCCTGAAAGGCAGCATCATGGCGCGTCATATCGATATAGAGAAAGAGCGGGAAACGGCCCTGCAGGCATCCGTGGCGGAGCTTGCCGCCGGCCAGCCCATCGCCCTGCCGACGGAAACCGTCTACGGCCTTGCCGCCGACGCCACCAATCCGGCGGCGATTACCCGCATTTACGAGACAAAAGGCCGGCCGCAGTTCAACCCCCTGATCTGCCACATGGCCGATATCGCCATGGCCGAACGTTACGCCGTCTTCGACCCCATATCGCAGAAGCTCGCCGATGCCTTCTGGCCCGGCCCGCTGACGCTGGTGCTGCCGCTGAAACCGGCAAGCGACATTCATTCGCTGGCGACAGCCGGTCTCGACACGGTCGGCATTCGTGTGCCGCAGGGTTTTGCCGGCGATCTGATCCGCCGTTTCGACAGGCCGCTCGCCGCCCCCAGCGCCAATAGTTCCGGCAAGATCAGCCCGACAAGTGCGGCCCATGTGGAGGCGGATCTCGGCCAGAAGATCAATCTCATTCTCGATGGCGGCGCGGCCGCTGTCGGCGTGGAATCCACCATCGTCAAGGTGGAAGAGGATGGCCGGGTGCGGCTGCTTCGTCCCGGCGGCATCGTTACCGCGGACATAGAGCGCATTGCCGGCAAACGGCTTGAACGGCCGAAAAAAGCAGCCGCCGCCATTGAAGCGCCGGGAATGCTGGCCTCGCATTACGCGCCGGGTGCGGCCGTACGCCTTCACGCCACATCCGTTCTGCCGGGCGAAGCGCTGATCCGCTTCGGCGGCATCACCGTTGCCGGCGAAGAGACGGCGCGCACCGTGCTCGATCTCAGCCCTTCCGGCGATCTTTCCGAGGCCGCCGCCAATCTCTTCGATTATCTGAAAGCCGCCGATGCAAGCGGCGCAGACATGATCGCCATCACCGCCATTCCCACCCATGGTCTTGGAGAGGCGATCAACGACCGCCTTTCCCGCGCCGCCGCGCCGCGAGACTGACGGCACTCACCCATTTCGCCCATGTTTCAAAAGACAGCGAGACGCCGCCCATGACGACCACCGCCATCCCCTCCTCCGACATCCTCGACCGCTTTGCCGCCATTGTCGGCGAAAAAAACGCGGTCCGCGACCCGGCGGAAATGGCGCCGCGTCTGGTGGAAAATCGCGGGCTTTATCGCGGCGCCTCGCCGCTGCTCATCAAGCCCGGTTCGGTCGAAGAAGTTGCTGCCATCCTGAAGCTCGCCAGCGAAACCGGCACCGCCATCGTGCCGCAGACCGGCAATACCGGCCTCGTCGGCGGCCAGACACCGCGCGCCGAAGGAACGGATATCATTCTGTCGCTGGAGCGCATGAACCGCGTTCGCGATATCGATCCCGTTGCCAACATCATCGTCGCCGATGCCGGCTGCATTCTCGATGACATCCACAAGGCTGCTGATTCCGTGGAGCGGATGTTCCCGCTGTCGCTCGGCTCTCAAGGGTCCTGCCGCATCGGCGGCAATCTCGCCACCAATGCCGGCGGCACGGCGGTGCTCGCCTATGGCAATATGCGCCAGCTTTGCCTTGGGCTGGAAGTGGTGCTGCCGACCGGCGAAATCTGGAACGGGCTGCGCCGGCTGAAAAAGGACAATACGGGTTACGATCTGCGCGATCTCTTCATCGGTTCCGAAGGAACGCTTGGCATCATCACCGGAGCTGTGCTGAAGCTCTTCCCGAAACCGCTTGGCCATCAGGTGGCCTTCGCTGGTCTCAGCTCCACCGAGGACGCGCTGAAGCTGTTCGAGATGGCCTCTAACCTCTGCGGCACGGCGCTGACCGGTTTCGAACTCATGCCGCGAATCGGCGTCGAATTCACCGCCCGGCATATTCCCGGCGTGCGCGATCCCCTGGAACAGCCGCATGACTGGTACGCGCTCATCGATATTTCCACCTCCGACTCGGCCGAAACGGCGGACAGCATGATGCAATCGCTGCTGGAGCGCGGTTTTGAGGCCGGGCTGGTTCAGGATGCGGTGATCGCCGCGTCCGAAGCGCAGCGGCAGGCGCTCTGGCACATGCGCGAAAGCATGTCGGAGGCCCAGAAACCCGAAGGCGGCTCGATCAAGCACGATGTTTCCGTTCCGGTGTCGAAAATACCGGAATTCATGGCGACGGCGGAAAAAGCGGTTCTTGCCGCCATACCCGGCGCCCGCGTCTGCGCCTTCGGACATCTGGGCGACGGCAATATTCACTACAATATCTCCCAGCCGGTGGGTGCCGACAAGGCCGAATTCATCGGCCGCTGGCGGGACATGAACGAGATCGTGCACGGCATCGTGCTGTCGCTCGGCGGTTCCATTTCGGCCGAACACGGCATCGGGCAATTGAAGCGCGACGAACTGGCCGCCATCCGCCCCGGCATCGAAATGGAACTGATGCGGCGCATCAAGCACGCTTTCGACCCCGCCGGCATCATGAACCCCGGCAAGGTTCTGGCCGGGTAAAGCAGGCCCCGAGGTTAGGCCGAGGCCCGCAGCGCCCAGGCGGGCACCATTTCCGCATTCAGCCGGCGCGGTTTCTGCGCGCCGACAAATTGCGTCAGGCTCATGCCCGATTTCGCAATCGACACCGCATGCTTCTTCGGCAGAAGATACCCGTGTTCCAATGGCGGAATACGCCGCAGCATACGGCTGAAGACATTGCGCCGGTGATAGCGCGAGGGCGAGAAACGCGCAGGCTGCGCGCAGATCGCCACATATTCGAGAATCTCGTCGATCCAGCCCGCCTGCGGGCGCGCGCCCGGCTCAATCAAAAGCAGCCAGCCGCCGCGTGCGGACTTCACGACGTCTTCGATGTCCCACTGCCCATAAAAACGGCAGCCGGCGGCATCGGCGACGCGCGACGATCCATCGCGCGAGCCGTGATCGAGGATCACAACATCGCTTACAAGCCCTTCCACGGCCCCGGTTACAAGCGCAGACAAGGTGTGCGCCAGTTCCGGCTCGTGATCCCGGCATTCCATTATGACTGTCAACATCTGCATAGCTCTAACGCATCGCACAATAAATTGCCACTATGCTCATCGCTGTAAAATCCAAGGCTGTCCTTACCACCTACCGCAAAGTCTGCGGACGTGGCCGTGCCTGTCGCGGCCACGCATCCATCTCTGGAGAACGAGCCGAATTCGCAATTTTGTTCTTGTATTGTTCTCATTCCTGATGTAGGAATTTAATCATTCGGAAGGCGGTTGAAAGCCTGTCCGGATGGAAACGGTTTAGGGCGTTGAGCGTGCCTTGAGAGGCGTGCGGCGTCCTGGGAGCATCCAGATGAGAAACCATACGCTTTCGGGGCAGGCTGCCTTCCAGCCGAGCCATATGCCGGATATTGCCAATGCGCTGGCCGATGCATCCGGCCTGCGCATCGAGATCGACCGTCGTCGCGGCCGTGGCGCCGGGCTGAACCCGGATGGACGCTTCGAGACCCTGCAGCACGAGGTTTTCGACGATGGCTGGCAGACTCTCGAGGACATGCCGGAATTCCGCACCGAGGTGCAGGTGGAAAAGCCGCGCAGCATCATCACACGCAATGAATCGCCCGACATCCCCTTCGACCGCTCCATCAATCCCTATCGCGGCTGCGAACATGGCTGCATCTATTGCTTTGCGCGCCCAACGCACAGCTATATGGGGCTTTCGGCCGGGCTGGATTTCGAGGCCAAGCTTTTCGCCAAGCCGGATGCGGCAAAGCTGCTGGAACGGGAACTGGCGAAGCCGGGCTACAAGCCGCGGGTGATCGCCATCGGCACCAATACCGATCCCTATCAGCCAATCGAGCGCGAATGGCGTATCATGCGGCAGATACTGGAAGTGCTGGCCAAGGCCGATCATCCCGTCGCCATCGTCACCAAATCGGCGTTGATCAAGCGGGATATCGATATTCTGGCGCCCATGGCGAAAAAGGGACTCGCCAAGGTCGGTATTTCCGTCACCACGCTGGACCGGAAGCTCGCGCGCAACATGGAACCGCGCGCCGCCACGCCCGAGAAGCGGCTGGAAGCCGTCAAGGCGCTGACCGATGCCGGCATTCCCGTGGCCGTTATGATGGCGCCTGTCATCCCGGCGCTCAACGATCATGAGATCGAGCGTATTCTGGAGGCCGGGAAGGCCGCCGGCGCCACCGAAGCGTCTTATGTGCTTTTGCGCCTGCCGCTGGAGGTGAGCCCGCTGTTCCGCGACTGGCTGCTGCGCAACTATCCGGACCGCTACCGTCATGTCATGTCGCTGGTGCGCTCCATGCGCGACGGCAAGGATTACGACGCGGAATTCGGAAAACGCATGAAGGGCGCCGGCCCCTATGCCTGGCAGATCGGCAGGCGTTTCGAGATGGCGACAAAAAGGCTCGGCCTTATCCGCCGCGGCATCCATCTGCGCGACGATCTCTTCGTGCCGCCGGGCGGTGCAGGCGTGCAATTGTCGCTGCTTTGAAAGACCGAGGCTGAAAACAACTCCGCCTGATCGAAGCACCATACGGAACGTGCGGCGATATCAGGCAGAACATGACAGGAAGCGGCGGCCTCTTTTTTAGACTGGCCACGCTCCCACGACATGCCCGGCAGGTTTTCCCTGGCCCGCCGGACATCGCTCCCGGAACCGCCGCCTCGCGTGCGATCGTTTTTCCTCCGCCGCCCCGTTGGAGGATCAAAGGTCATGATGACCTTCGGGGCACGGCGAGCCACGCCCCTTGACCCCGGCTCACCGCGCCTGTCATCGCCCGCTTCCGGGGGCTTGCAGGAGATCGGGTGTGTGTGCCAGTTTCGCCGCATGAAACGCACGGCCACACCCGATTCTCCTGCTCTTTTTGATATTGCCGATACCGGTCCGGATTTTTCCTTCGAACTGGAAGCGAAAAAGAAGGGCCTCTGGCCCGTGGCCGGCACGGATGAGGCAGGACGGGGACCTCTGGCCGGACCGGTGGTTGCGGCAGCCGTCATTCTCGATCCGGACAATATTCCCAAGGGGATGGACGATTCCAAGAAGCTGACGAAGCAGAAGCGGGAAAGCCTGTTCGTACAGATCATGGAAACCTCGATCGTATCCGTCGCCTCTTCCGGCCCCGGCCTGATCGACAATATGAATATCCTGCGCGCCAGCCTCGACGCCATGCGCCGCGCCGTGCTCGGTCTCGAAATCGCCCCTGCCCTCGTGCTGGCCGACGGCCGCGACCGCCCGCCCGGCATCGCCTGCGAGGCCAAAGCCGTCATCAAGGGCGATTCCCGCTCCCTCTCCATCGCCGCCGCCTCGATCATCGCCAAGGTGACCCGCGACCGCATGATGGAACGCGCGGGTGTGGTGCACACATCCTACGGCTTTGAAGGCCATGCTGGTTACGGCACTCCAGCCCACCTGCGCGCCATCGAAAGCCACGGGCCTTGCCCGCTGCACCGGATGAGCTTCAGGCCGCTGAAGCGGGATTGACCGAGATAAAGCGTTTACTGGAAGATCTGAGCCTATCCCTTCTGAATTGGCCACACGCCATAAGTCTCATAAGCGCTCTGCATTCTTTCCGTCTCACTGCGTTCGGGGAATAGCCTGTAGCTCGGTGCCCATATGCGGGAAACGCTTTCGATCTTGACCGCGATCACATTTCGGATCGGAAAATCATCGCCAGCCATGCGACGCAGATCGGCACTGAAAGCATCAAAATCAGTGTCGCCGGGCGCCAAGATCGCGGCGTGGCCGGCGAGCTTGAACCCCCTCTGACGGAACACATCCACGAAGCTGACGCAGACCTTCGGCCGCGCAATCGCGTTGCTTACGCTGTGGGATGAAGCAATGTCCGCGATAACAAGATGGTCTTCGCCGTAGCCGGTGAATATTTCCTTCGGCGTCACACTGGGCGTGCCATCGTCATCGACGGTCGCCAGCCAGCAGAGCACCGAGTTCTCTATATCAATTCTGATCGCATCATTGATCATTAAATTCCTCCCTTGGTATTCCGAGCGAGAGTTGCGGGCAGTAGTGCGCTGATACCGGTTGCTTCGCCACCTAAATAGCCAGACGCAACGGCACTACACTCCAAACCGTTTTCCTGTGCCGAAGGGTCGTTCAGGAAAATCACTGGTACGCAAAGAGCATGGGCGAAGGCCGCTTCCATCAACGTATTTGGTCCGACGTACCCCTCAATGCCTCGCTTCGGGAAATTAGCGATCAAGACGACATCGCAGTGCCTGATTATCTCAAGATGCCGGTCGATGTAATATTTCTTATTTGCAATTACGTCGGTATTCTTCAAATCCGACCAGTTGACATCTCGCTCTTCCCGGGCCGGGGCCGTTGGCCGGTATCCCATCGCTTCCAGCGCACTCGCAATTGCCTCCATTTCATCCACAAAGGCCATCGAGCCACAGATAGCGATACGAACAGTCATACTTAACTCCAAAATTTTATCAGTATATTATCTCGCGATTAAGAAAATAGACCATAAAAATCGGCAAGAACTCAGCAAAATTCCACATTCCGTCGCGAGACTTGCTGCGGAATTGGGCGCAATCTTGCTCCTTAGACTGTCCGGAACTTGAGTAAACAAACAAAAAAACCCTCGCGGCTTGCGCCGGAGGGGTTTTGAACAATACCGAGATAAATCTCAGTTCAGCTTCGACTTCACTTCGCCGATCGTGGCGGTGAAAAGCTTGGCCTTTGCGGCGGCGGTGGTCTTTTCGGCAATGAGCTTCTCGGAAGCGGCAATGGCGATATCCACGGCGGCGGCGCGGACGGCGCCGATGGCGTCGTCTTCGGCCTGCTTGATCTTCTGTTCCGAAAGGGCCGTGCGGCGGGCGACGAATTCTTCCGTCTTCTGCTTGGCTTCTTCCGTCAGGGCTGCGGCTTCGCGCTCGGCGGCGGCAACGATACCTGCGGCTTCGGCTTCTGCTTCCTTACGCTTGCGCTGATATTCGGCCAGCAGGTGCTGGGCCTCTTCGCGCAGGCGCTTGGCTTCGGCCAACTCGTCCTGAATGTTCTGGGCACGCTCGTCCAGAGACTTGGCGAGCATGCCGGGAACCTTGAGATAGGCGACCAGAACGAAGAAGAGGACGAGACCGACGAGAGCGAAAAATGATGCATCAAATGCCATATCAGGCTCCCTTCACGTTCGAAGCGGCGGCAATCGCTGCCTTCACGTCCGTGTCCTTGACCTTGGCGCCGACCAGCTGGTCGACGATGGCGGTCGCGGTTTCTTCGGCGATTGCGCCGACATCGGCAAATGCCTGTTCCTTGATGCCCGCAATGCGCTTTTCGGCGGCGGCGAGCTTTTCGGCAAGACCGGCTTCGATAGCGGCGCGGTCGGCATCGGCCTTCGCCTTTGCGGCGTCACGGGCCGCAGCGCCGATGGAGCCTGCCTTGGCGCGGGCTGCCGCGAGTTCTTTTTCATAGGTTTCGACGGCAGCGTCGGCTTCGCTTTTCAGCCGTGCCGCTTCATCGAGATCCTGTGCGATGCGTCCGTGACGGTTTTCGAGAATGCCGCCGACGCGCGGAACGATGACCTTCTGCATGAGCAGGTAGAAAAGGCCGAACGTGATCGCCAGCCAGAGAACCTGCGATGCATAAGTAGACTGGTCGAACGGCGGGAATACGCCGGCAGCGCCGTGTTCGGCGCCGTGCGCCACACCGGTTTCCGTGTGCGTGGCTTCCGGTTGCGGCTGGCCGACAGCCGGAGTTTCCGTATGCGTTTCACCTACGGTCGGTGCTGACTGGGCATAAGCCTCGGTCACGAACATGCTCACCTCCAGGGGTACTGCAAATGCGAAGGATCACGGCACGCCATTTGCGGGCCGTGATCCAGACCTGATGCCGATATTAAACAGCGAACAGGAGAAGGAGAGCAACGAGCAGCGAGAAGATGCCCAGAGCTTCCGTAACGGCGAAGCCGAATACCAGACGGCCGAACTGGCTGTCGGCAGCAGAGGGGTTGCGCAGTGCGCCGGACAGGTAATCACCGAAGATACGGCCGAGTGCGAGGGACGTACCAGCCATGCCGAGGCATGCGAGACCTGCGCCGATGTACTTTGCTGCTTCCGCTTCCATGTGAGACTCCTTGAGATATTGGTTGTTGCGGCTGTTTTTGACGCCCGTTGCCGGGGCCAGCGACTTTACTTCTCAGTGACCACCATGCACGGCGTCGTTCAGGTACATGCAAGTCAGTACCGCGAAGACATAAGCCTGCAGGAAGGCAACGAGAAATTCGAGAGCGGTCATGGCGACCGTCATGATGAGAGGCAGGACAGCACCGCCGACACCGAGCGCGCCGAGCGCGCTCATGGAGGCGACGAAGCCTGCGAAAACCTTGAGCGTGATGTGGCCGGCCAGCATGTTCGCAAAAAGACGAACCGAAAGGCTGATCGGGCGCGACAGGAACGAGATCATTTCAATCGACGCCACAAGCGGCAAAAGCGCCTTGGGCACGCCCGAGGGGGCGAAGATGCCGAAGAAATGCAGGCCATGCTTCCAGAAACCGTAAACCAGGACCGTACCGATGACGAGGCAGGCGAGTGCAAAGGTGACGATGATCTGGCTGGTGACCGTGAAGAAATACGGGAACATGCCGAGAAGGTTAGCCGTCAGCACGAACATGAACAGCGAGAAGACGAAGGGGAAGAACACCATGCCCTTCTTGCCGGCGCCTTCGCGCAGCATGGAGGCGATGAATTCATAGGACATTTCAGCAACGGACTGCATGCGGGTCGGGATCAGACCGCGGTTCGACGTTGCGAAATAAAGGAAACCGGAAGCCGCAGCCACGGTCGCGACCATGAAGAGCGACGCATTGGTGAAGGAAAAATCGACGCCGCCAATTTCGATCGGAATGATCGGCTGCACCAAGAACTGATGGGTCGGATCGTTTGCCACCGGCTGCCCTCTTTACCTGTCGCCGCCTGTCGCGGCATCTCAACTGCAAGAAAAAACAGCTTAAACGCCGCCTTTTCCACCCTCGTCTCGCCTGTCCGCCTTCTCCAGCAGCGGCGGCTTGGCCACCGCGCCCGTCGAGCGCAACACATTCAATACGCCTGCGCAGAAACCGAGAAGAAGAAGAACGATCATCCCCCACGGCGTCGTGCCGGCAAAATAGTCCAGAAGATAACCCAGCATAGCGCCGACCACGATGGCCGAAATGAACTCCGATGAGAGCTCAACCGCCATCGCAAAGCCCTTCCGGCTTTCCGCAGCGTTGGTCTCCGCCCTCACTTCCGCCTCATCCTCCGCCTTCACCTTGGCCAACTCGTCAGCAAGGCGCTTGCGGCGCTCGTCCAGACTATCGTCACGGTTGCCAGTCATCTTAAAATCCCACCCATTTTCTCCGTTCCAGCCATGCCAGAACCCTTTGGAGTTGTAAACGGTGACGGATTAAGCCTGTTCCAGCCCGCTCTGAAGTCGCGCGCAACATAGTTTTAGGGGCTTCTCTAGTCAAGGCACTGGCGACGGTTGTTACAGCACAAATTAATCATGCAAAAACAAAAGCTTGACCTCAAATCGCCGTTTGACCGCGATGTTTCGCAAAGGAATCGGCATTTTTGACACGCAAAATGCGACAAATCGGCGGTGGTATCAGCTCCAGCCGCCACCATAGGTACGGTAAAAGACATGCAATCCGATTCTGCCGACCTTCTTCATCGTGCGGCCCCAGGCGGGACGCACATAAACGGCGTGATAATGGGTTGCCGAACCCACTTCCTTCATCCAGATTTTGCCGGCGGTGGTGGCCATGGCCACTTCGCGCGCCATTTTCCAGTGGCGTTCGGAGTTCACGCGGTCCTTGATATTGTCGCAGGCGAAGGAAAACTGGCAGCGGTTACGCCAGTCCTTGTTCTGATAGACGACGCCGCAGATGGTTTTCGGATAGGCGGGATTGCGCACGCGGTTAAGAATGACCTGTGCCACCGCCGCCTGCCCCTTCACCGATTCTCCGCGCGCCTCGAAATAGATGCCGGAGGCAAGGCATTGCTGTTCGGCTGCGGAAAACACGGTGGCGGGCAGCGGGGTGGCTGCCCAGGCGTGGTCGTCCTCGGCGATCTGCGGCACGAAACGGCCAGCCTCGGGCTTTTTGAGAATGGCGTCGAAGGGCGACTCGCGGGCAAAATCCGGTTCGGCCGGCGCATAGGCCGTGGCGAGAATATCCGGCGTGCGATTGGTGATGAGCTCCGCCAGCATTGGCGAGACGCTTCTGTCCGCCTTTTTTTCCTCGCGGCGGAAATAGAAGGAGGCGAGTTCCACGTCCTTGCCGCGCTTCGGCTTGACGAAAGCGGTGCGGTCCTTGCGCTTCAGCGGCTCGATATCCAGCATGCTGGTGCGCTGCAGGACGGAACCGGCGGTGAAGGCCTTGGGCGGCTGCATGATTTCTGTGGCGACGATGCGGCCCTTCTTGGCGGCGCGGTTGACGCGCTCGCTGTCGGGCGTCGTTGCCTCGCCCTTCTTGTTGGTGACGAAGGCGACCTTGCTGCCATTGGGCAGGGTCATGCCGCCGCCGTGCAGCGCCGCCTCCCCTGCCGCATCGTTAAAGGTGAGCGAGGCATTGTGCACCGAGCCCGCCGGAGAGGCCGTCAGCACCATGCGCCATTGCTCGCCGCCCTTGTCCAGACCAGCCAGAAGCGAGGCCAGATCCGCGCGCGCAGCGAGGGAGGGAAAAACCAGCCAGGCGGCAAGGCCGAAGACGACGGGCGAGGTCCATTTTGACGCCCACCCCTGAAGGGACACGGGGGACCGACGACGCATTACTCTTTTCGAACGCAAAACAAGCACTCCGAACACCGACAACCATATTTGCTACAGGTGTTCGAGAATCTCTTATTAACCTTGATGCTTGGTTAACGCCGCGCGTGGACGCGGCTTCACGTTAATGTGTAACCATCTTCTAATGCGCGTGGCGTGGCGTCGAGTTCGCTTGTGCCGATCATAACTGTCCCGCAGGGCATCTCCACATCCGTCATTCCGGCCTCGAGCCGGAATCCAGCCGACGCGCGTCCGCGCGGCGTAAAGACTCCTTTCAGCCCAAGGACTTGCGCTGGCTGGATACCGGCTCAAGGCCGGTATGGCGGAAAGAAGGAGACCGCCCAGCTACATTGAGGGCATGCCCACTTCATCAGACGACGACGTGCGAGCCCAGTTCCACCACGCGGTTGGCTGGCAGACGGAAATAATCGGACGGATCGGCGGCGGTTTCGGCGAGCGCGATGAACAGGCGGTTCTGCCAGCCCGGCATCCCCGATTTCGGGTCCGGCACCAGCTTGCGGCGGCCGAGATAAAACGAGGTCGACATGATGTCGAATTTGTAGCCGGTGCGCCGAAGATACCCCAGCGCCTGGGTGACATTCTGGGTTTCCATGAAGCCGAAATGCAGTTCGACCACGGCGAAACGGTCGCTCAGTTTTGTCAGCGTATATCGTTCGGCAGGATGAACGCGGGGCTGGTCTTCGGTGCGGATCGTCAGGATGACGTTCTTGTCGTGCAGCACGTGGTTATGCTTGAGATTGTGCAACAGTGCGGCCGGCGCCGTCTCGGGATCGCCGGTGAGGAAGATGGCGGTGCCGGGCACGCGCACCGGCGCATGCGGGCTTTCCTTTTCCACAGAGGCGACGAAGGCCTTCAACGGCACATCGGTGCGGCGGGTCTTGGCGAAAAGGATTCTCGAACCGCGCTGCCAGGTGGTCATGATGACGGTGAAGGCGATTGCCAGCAGCACCGGCACATAACCGCCGTCGTGAATCTTCAGGAGGTTCGCGCCGAGGAAGATCAGTTCCAGCGCCAGGAGCGGAGCCAGCACGGCAATGGCCAGCCAGACCGACCATTGCCAGCGCTTGCGCACGAATTCGAAGAACATCAGGCTGGTGACGACCATCGCGCCGGTGACGGAAATACCATAAGCGGTGGCCAGCGCATCCGAACTCTTGAAGGTGAGCACCAGCGCCACGACGCCGAACAGCAGGATGGTGTTGACGGCCGGCAGGTAAATCTGCCCGGTATTGGTTTCCGAGGTGAAGAGGATTTCCATGCGCGGCAGGTAGCCGAGATGGATCGCCTGACGCACGAGCGAAAACGCACCTGTTATGACCGCCTGGCTGGCGATGATGGTGGCGGCAGTCGCCAGAATGACGGCCGGCAGGATCGCCCATTGCGGGAACATCAGGTAGAAGGGATTGGACATCGCCGCCGGGTCTTTCAGCACCAGCGCGCCCTGCCCGAGATAGTTCAGCGTCAATGCCGGGAAAACCAGACAGAACCACGCCCACTGGATGGGACGGCGGCCGAAATGGCCGAGATCGGCGTAAAGCGCTTCCGCCCCGGTGATCGTCAGGAAAACCGCGCCAAGCACAACGATGCCGTAGAAGCCTTCACTGGCCAGAAACTCCACCGCATGCCACGGGTTGAAGGCGAAGAGGATGCTGAAATCATCGGCGATATGAAGGAGACCGGCCAGACCCATGACGATGAACCAGACGGCAGTGATCGGTCCGAAGAATTTCGCCACCGTGCCCGTGCCGTGGGACTGGATGGCGAAAAGGCCGATGAGAATGCCGACAGAGATCGGGATGATGAAGGCGTCCATTTCCGGCGTGACGAGCTTCAGGCCCTCCACCGCCGAAAGCACCGATAGCGCCGGCGTAATCATGGCATCGCCCAGAAACAGCGCCGCGCCGATGAGGCCGAGCACGATGAGGACGCCGCGATGGGTGCCCGCCGTTTTCATCAGCAGCGCCAGCAGCGACAGCGTGCCACCCTCTCCGTCATTGTCGGCGCGCAGCAGCAGGGTAATGTACTTGAAGGTGACGATGATGGTCAAAGACCAGATCATCAGCGATGTGAGGCCGATGACTTCTTCCTGCGTCACGCCGTCATAGGCGATGGGCCGCAGCGCCTCGCGGAAGGCGTAGAGCGGGCTGGTGCCGATATCGCCATAGACGACGCCGATGGAACCAAGGATCGCGGCATAAAGCCCCTTGTTCTTGTGCTCGTCATCCGCATCCGGTTTCTCGGCAACATCCTTGTCAGCGATCTGGGACATGATGATCCTGGCTCCTCAGAGCCAGCCCTTCCAACGAAAAAAGAGAAACGGGATGATGGCGGACATCAGCATGACGATGAGCGCGAGTGGGTAACCGAATGTCCAGTTCAACTCCGGCATGAGCTGAAAGTTCATTCCATAAACAGAGGCCACCAGCGTCGGCGGCAGGAACACCACCGAAGCGATGGAGAAAATCTTGATGATGCTGTTCTGCTCGATGTTGATGATACCAAGCGAGGCATCCAGCAGGAAGGTCAGATTGCCGGAAACGAAGGAGGCATGTTCGTTCAGCGACTGAATATCGCGGCCGATCGACTTGCCCTGCTCCCGCGCGCCCTTGTCTTCGCGCACCTGATCGCTGGTGGACAGAAAGGTCTGCAGGCGCGCCAGAGATGCAAGGCTCACGCGGACCTTCGATATCAGCCGGTGATAGGCGGCGATGTTGCCGAGGCGGTCTTCGAGATAGCGCGGCGCCTTGCGTTTGGAACGAGCCTGGCTGCCGAGAATGTCGGCAGCGAGATTGTCGATGCCGGCGACAGAGTTTTCGAGAATTTCCGCCGTGCGGTCGACGATGGTTTCGAGCAGCTTCAAAAGCAGCGCCGTGCCGCTGCGCATCTCGTGCGGCGCGCGGGTAATGGCGGCAATGAAAAGGTGGAACGATTTCGGCTCGGCATAACGGATTGTCACCAGACGCTTGCCAACCAGAACGAAGGCGACGTCGGTGAGACGGGGATCATCCGAATCCGCCTTCCATACCAGAGAGGCGGTCATGAAGACATTGGCGTCTTCCATATAGAGACGACTGGAAGGCTCGATATCCTTCAGGTCTTCGCGCGTCGGCAGTTCCACGCCCAGCAGCTTTTCCACATGCTGCTCTTCCGCCCTGTCCGGATTGACGAGATCGATCCAGACGATGTCGTCGGGAATCTGTCCGGAGCCGTCGTCTGACGACAGGCTGATCGCCTCGCAATTGGCGCGATAGGCTTTTATCAATCCGTTTCTCCGCTCCACATTGCAGGCTTCAGCCGCAATGCTGCTTAACATATCCTGTTTGCGCTCGGCAAACCCTTGGACGACACTTCAGGGAACGCCGGAACGAGCGGGATTTTCACAATCTCGCCAGCCCGATGGACCAAGAGCCAAACGGCGCAGGCGTATGCGCCCAAAGCGAGATGCAATCAAGCAATATTTTTTCTCGACAGCATTGCAGGCGAAGCATTTCTGCAGCTCAAATCCGGAAAGCCTGCCCGATACTGGCGATTAGTCTTCTGTTTTCAAAGGATTATTCAAAGCGGGCAGACACCTGCCCGATTTTGTGTCCATGATTGCCGCGCTATTCGAAAACGATCTTCGGCGCCGCTTTTCTCTCGCCCGCACCGATGCGCGCCCAGACTTTTTCGGCAATATCGCGATAGATCGCGGCCTGCGGGCCATTGGGCTCGGCGGCGACGACCGGCGTTCCGGCGTCCGACATTTCGCGGATGGAGATGGTGAGCGGAACTTCGCCGAGGAAGGGCACGCCGATCCTTTCAGCCTCCGCCTTCGCGCCGCCATGGCCGAAAATATCGTAGCGCGCGCCGGTATCGGGCGCGATGAAATAGCTCATATTCTCGATGACGCCGAGGAGCGGAACCTCCACCTTGCGGAACATGGTGATGCCCTTGCGTGCGTCGATCAGCGCCAGATCCTGCGGCGTGGAAACGATAACGGCGCCGGCGAGCGGCACCTGCTGGGCGATGGTCAACTGCGCGTCGCCAGTGCCGGGCGGCATGTCCAGCACCAGCACATCCAGTTCGCCCCAGGCCACTTCGCGCAGCATCTGCATCAGGGCGGACTGCACCATCGGCCCGCGCCAGATCATCGCGGCTTCCTCATCCACCAGAAAGCCCATGGACATGACCTTCAGCCCATAATTTTCCATGGGAAGGATGATGCGGTCTTCCTGCTGCTGCGGGCGGCCGGAAATTTTCAGCAGTCGCGGCAGCGAAGGGCCGTAAATATCGGCATCGAGCATACCGACCTTGAGGCCGAGGGCCTGAAGACCGAGCGCCAGATTGACCGCGGTGGTCGACTTGCCCACCCCGCCCTTGCCCGAAGCGACGGCGATGATGGCCCGCACACCCGGGACGCCCACCTTCGACGAGCCGGGCTGTTGGGCCGGCCGGCCGGTTGCGGCGGCGGGGCGCGCGGGTGCGGGTTGCTGCTGGCCGGGCTTGCGGTCGGCCGTCAGCGCCACGACCGCGCCGACGATACCTTCCACGCTTTTGGCCGCCTGTTCGGCGGCAAGCCGCAACGGCTCCATCTCCGCAGCCTTGTCGGCCGGGACAGTGATCGAGAAATAGGCCTTCGCATCGGCGATGAAGATTTCCGAGACCATGCCGAGTGCGACGATGCTCTTGCCGCTGCCGGGGTAAATTACCGCTTCCAGCGCCTTTTCCACCTGGCTCTTGCTGACCTCTGCCATATTCCTGCTCCGCTTCATCATCCGACCGGTATTGCGTGCCATCCATAGAGAAGCCGGAGCGCTTCGCCAATGCCAAAGCGCGACAGTCCGGCATTCGCGACGATTTAACGCTGCGGTTTCAGATTTCGTCGTCCATCTCGAGCGTTTCCGGATCGAAAACATGGCCGTCGAAAAAACAGTCGGGGCCGAGCACCAGACCCGTTCGCGATGCGCCGACGTGAACAGGCTCGCGCAGCGTGCCCTCGAGCTTCAGATTGGCACCCGGCACCGGCACGAAAAGCGGCTTCATCGCCTTGCGGAAAATATCCGGCCGGTAGGCGTTGCGGGCCGCCTCCACCACGGCGGGATCGAACCGGTAATCGGCGGAAACCTCGCCCCAGCGCAACATCTGGCTGAAGAACCACAGGGCCTGGCTCTGCCATGGAAAATTGGCGGCCTTGGCGCTGGTCACGAAAAACTCCTGAAAACGCTGCATGTCCCGCTGCGAGGTGGAAATATAGCCGGTCAGCGCCGGCAGCAGGAATTCGCCGTTCTCATCCATATATTGAGGGGCGGCGAGGATGCCGGCCAGTTCCTCGATATTGGCGGCATTGGCGCACCATTCGCCGGCACGGTAAAGGGCACGCAGCAGCCCTTCCAGAAGGGCGGGATTGTCCTCCACCCAGCGCTTCTTCGCGGCCAGTATCTTTTCCGGCGCATTATGCCAGATCAACGCCCCGGTGGTGACGATCCGGCCCGCGCCGCCGAGCACCACGGCGCTGCCCGCGGGTTCGGCGGTACAGAGCGCATCGACCTTGCCGCTTTCCAGGAGCGCCGGCATCGCCTTCGGCAGGGCCTCGACGATTTCCATATCCCGGCCGAGCAGCACGCCGCAGCTTCCGAGCAGGTAACGCAGCGCATAAAACGGCGTGGAGACGATATCCTCGACCGCAAAGACCGGCAGATTTTTCCCCGCCGCCCGGCGCGCGGCGCAGACACGGGCCATGGCGCGTCCAAAAGTCGCCGGGTCCGGCAGCTTCAGCCCTTCGCGGTAGAGTTCGTCATAAAATCCGTGGGAAACAGTCGTTGCGGATCCACCGAGGGAAAGCGTGAAAACGCCGACAATATCGGCCGGCAGGTCATCGAGGCCGACAGCGGAGCCGACGGGAACCGGAGCGGGCAGATGCGCGACGTGAACGCCATCCTCACCAAGCGTCGCAAGCACGACGCGGGCGGACTGTTTTCGGAAAAGTTCGAGTTCTATGCCTTCATCGGCAGCAAAGCCTTTTTCGGCAGCGGCTATCAGCACGGCGCAATCGATAGTCGGAGAAAATCCTGCTTTTACCTTATGCCGTTCCGGCAAACGATTTCTCCTTTCCGGTGATTCGAAAAGAGGATCGCCCAGGAAGCGGTTTATCACAATGATAAAATTAAGATTTCGCTATTTTATCAGGCCGACCCGCAGCGCTTTTGCGACGGCCTGGGTGCGGTTGACCGTGTCGAGTTTTTTCGTCGCGCGGTTCAGGTAATGATTGATGGTATGTTCCGACAGCATCATGATTTCAGCGATTTCGGCGCTGGTCTTGCCGGCGGCGGTCCAGTTCAGGCAGTCAATCTCCCGCTCGCTCAAGGTTTCGGGAACCCTGAGATCGAGGCGACGGATTTCAGACAGCCGGGCAAAGACATGGCTGGAAATGTAAAAAAGCTCCGCAAGCCGGCTGGCGGGCACAGACGTCTTGTTGCCGGAAAAGGATACCGCGCCGCGCCGCATGGTGATGTCATGAACGGGGAACCAGACCGAATTGATCATCTCGAACCGTTCGAAAAGGTTGATTACGGTTTTCCTGGCGATTTCTCCGTCGCCTCTGACCAGAAAATCCATGGAGACGGAAAAGGGCACGGTCGATTTTTTTAACTGCGCCATCACCCGGCTGGTCTGGAGCATGCCCTCTTCATCGTAACGCTGCAGAAGCTCGGCCGGCCAGCTGGTGATGATCGTATATTGCGACAGTTCGCTCGCCACTTCCGAAGACAGGTCGAGCACCATGAAAGCCTTGAATTCCCAGGCCTCCGTCAGCCGTTTCAGAAACCGGAATATATCGAATTGCGTGTTGAGATCGGCGATCTCGCGAACGCAATCAACACCAATCGACTGAACGGCGGTCGTCTCTGTTTTCTGCATCAAAGCTGTTCTTCGAGAATGAGAAAATGCCGCCGCAAAGGCCCGCCCTTGCCCGGAAATTGTTGCGGATGTTACTCAGCAAAACGATTCATGCAAACAAAAGTTGAAAACTTAATTCATAATAGTCGAAAATAATGTCGAACGCATAAGAATGGGTGCATGGCCGGCGGTTCCGGACGGGCAAATCCAGGGACTGCGCGCTCTGTTTTCTTCAACCATCCGCAACCGGGGATAATCTGCAGGCTAGATCGTCGGAAATCCTGTCGGCTGTCTCGCGCACCAGGGGGGCCCATTTGCGAAGTTGTTCCACATCCACGCGATAGGCCGGGCCGGTGACGGAAATCGCCGCGCGAAAATTGCGGCCGGGCGCCCGGACGGGTGCTGCGACGCAGTGAATTCCGATCTCGTGCTCCTGAAGGTCGAACCCGTAGCCGTTGTCGCGAATGGTCGCCACCTCCGCCATCAGCGCTTCCGGCGTCGTGACCGTGCTTTCCGTGAAGCGATGAAAATCCAGCGCCGCGGCCAGCTGCGCCAGATCGTCGGCGGAGAGTAGCGACAGCGCCGCCTTGCCCACCCCGGTGCAATAGGCTGGCGAGGTTTTGCCGACCTGCGAATGCATGCGCAATGTATGCTGCCCCTCCATCTTGTCGAGATAGGTGACCTGCCTGCCGTTCAGCACGGCGAGATGCACCGACTCCTGAGTCACCTCCTGCAACGCCGCCAGATGGGGGGCCGCGACGCTGCGCAGGTCGTTGCCGCTCCAGGCTTTCGCGGCCAGTTGCAGCAACCTCAGCCCCACGGCATAGGTCTGATCGGCAGCGTGATCGACAAGGCCTTCGGCAACGAGATGGGCGAGCTGGCGGTGAACCGTGCCGCGCGGCTGGCCGCAGGCTTCGACCACATCGGTAAAGCGCATCGGTTTTTCAGCAAAGGCGATCAGCTCCAGCAACGAGACGGCCTTGCCGAGCGTGCCTGTCTCAACTCCGGCTTTCCGTTGCATCACCGTAACCGCATCAGGCTTCTGCCGATTGGGCTTTTTATTATCGGGCATGGCAACATCCACCATCATCTGCCTTGACATAAGCGTGACGCCAAGAGAATAATTCCATTTAGTAAAATCTAGTTCCAAATAATGGAACAATCAAGCCTTTCATGGACGAGATGATGCCGATGACGCAAGCCCAATTTCCGGACCTCAAGGATGCGGGCGTGCTCGTCACCGGCGGCGGTTCCGGCATCGGGGCATCGCTGGTAGAAGCCTTTGCGATGCAGGGCGCGAAGGTTTCGTTCATCGATATTGCCGAAGAGCCGAGCCTGGCGCTCGTCAAGCGGCTTGCGACAACGGCGCCGCATCCGGTCCACTTCTTCAAGACCGACCTTCGCGATATTGCGGCGATCGGAAAGACGGTGGAGGCGGCGGCTTCCGCCACCGGCGGCATCAAGGTGCTTGTCAACAACGCCGCCTGGGACGACCGCCACGACATAGACACAGTGACGGAAGCCTATTGGGACGCCAATCAGGCGGTCAATCTCAAGCAGATGTTCTTCACGGTTCAGGCAGCCCTGCCCTATCTGCGGCAGGCGAAGGACGCCTCCATCGTCAACTTCTCGTCCATCTCGTTTCTGCTCAACATGGGCGAGTTGCCCTCCTATGCGGCGGCCAAGGCCGGCATTATCGGGCTGACGAAAAGCCTCGCCGGCCGGCTGGGCCCGGAAAACATCCGCGTCAACACGCTGCTGCCCGGCATGATCGTGACGGAGCGGCAGAAGGAACTATGGCTGACGGATGAGGGCATTGCCGCCACCACCGCGCGGCAATGTCTGAAACGCACGCTCGTCGCCGCCGATCTGGCGGGTCCGTGCCTGTTTCTCGCATCATCGGCATCGAGCGCCATCACGGCACAATCCATAATCGTAGACGGAGGCCTCCTATAATGTCCAAACCCGCTTTCATCGCCGTCGACTGGGGTACGACCAGTTTCCGGCTCTGGCTCATGAGCCGATCGGGCGCGGTGCTGGCGGAGCGCAGAAGCACGGAAGGCATGACCACCGCCATGCGGACCGGTTTTGCCGATGTGCTGCAATCGCATCTCGACGCCATCGGCGCGCCGGAAGGTTTGCCGGTTCTCGTCTGCGGCATGGCAGGCGCGCGGCAGGGCTGGGTCGAGGCGGGTTATATCGACGTGCCGGCATCGCTTTCGGCGGTTCTCGATGGGGCGGTTCGCGTGCCGGGCCAGGCGCGGGATGTGCGCATTCTGCCGGGACTGGCACAGCGGGATCAAAACGCGCCCGATGTCATGCGCGGCGAGGAAACGCAATTGCTTGGCGCTCTCGCTTCCTCGGATGCCGGTGAAAAGCTCGTCTGCATGCCCGGCACCCATTCCAAATGGGTGACCGTGAAGGATGGCGGCGTGACGGGTTTCGCCACGTTCATGACCGGCGAACTTTTCGAAGTCGTCTCGAAACAGACGATCCTTTCCCATGCGGTGGCCGAGGCCGAAGCCTTTACCGGCGAGCATGCGGCTTTCACGGCGGCGGTGCGCGACATCTATGCCAATCCGCAGCTTGCGACCAATCGCTTTTTCACCCTTCGATCCGGCCAGTTGCTGCACGGCCTTACCGCCACCGACGCCAAGGCCAAGCTCTCCGGCATCATGATCGGGCTGGAAATCGCCGGCGCGCATTCCACCGCGCGGCGCGAGACACCGGTGGTGCTGATCGGTTCCGGTGCGCTCGGCGCCCTTTACGAAGGCGCCTTCACCGCCCTTGATATCCACTATACGGTCATCGATGCAGACGAGGCCGTGCGGCGCGGATTGCTGGCCGCTGCAAATGCCATCTGGCCATAAGAAGAAAGATCTACCATGCGTATTCCCTTCCCTTCCATCAAATATCCGCTAATCGCCATCCTGCGCGGTCTGAAACCCGAGGAAACCGAGGGCGTCGTCGGCGCGCTGATCGAAACCGGCTTCCGCGCCATTGAAATTCCGCTCAACTCGCCCGATCCGTTCCGCTCCATCGAGATCGCCGCGAAGATGGCGCCCGCCGATTGCCTGATCGGCGCGGGTACCGTGCTCAGCGTGGAAGACGTGGCCTCGCTGGATGCGGCCGGCGGCAAGCTGATGGTGAGCCCCAATGCCGACGCCGATGTGATCGTTGCCGCACGCGTCAAGGGCATGGTGACGATGCCGGGTGTTCTGACCCCCACCGAGGCGCTGGTGGCCGCGAAGGCCGGTGCGACGGGGCTGAAGTTCTTTCCCGCCAGCATCATCGGCCCCGCCGGCATCAATGCGATCCGGACGATCCTGCCGAAGGATCTCGTCATCGCCGCCGTCGGCGGCGTCTCGGACAATAATTTCGCTGAATATACCTCGGCCGGTATCGTGGCTTTCGGGCTTGGCACCAGCCTTTACAAGCCGGGCATGACGGCGGCGGAGGTGCGCGAACGCGCCACTGTCACACTTTCAGCCTATGATGCAGCCATCGGAGGATAAGAGCTTGGCGACTGTTTTTCCCTTTGCCGGACGTGTTCTGGACGAGACGCCGATGCTGCTCGGCGAAGGCCCGACCTTCGACCCTGCGACCGGCACCGCCTGGTGGTTCAATATTCTCAAGCGGGAACTGCATGAGCTGCATCTCGCCTCCGGCCGCAAGACCGTGCACGCTTTGCCCTTCATGGGCAGTGCGCTCGCCAAGGTCAGCGACAGCAAGCAGCTGATCGCCTCCGATGACGGGCTTTTCCTGCGCGACACGGCAACCGGCGTGCTGACGCTGCATGCGGAGCTGGAAAAGGATTTGCCCGGCAACCGCTCCAATGACGGGCGTATGCACCCTTCCGGCGCGCTGTGGATCGGCACCATGGGCCGCAAGGCGGAGACCGGTGCGGGCAGCATCTATCATGTCGCGAAGGGCACCGTGACCAAGCTGTTTGCCGAGATCAGCATTCCGAATTCGATCTGCTTCTCGCCCGATGGCGCGACGGGATATTACGTCGATACCAAGGTGAACAAGCTGATGCGGGTGCCGCTCGATGCCGATACCGGCCTTCCCGCAGGCAAGGCTGAAGTCTTCATCGATTCCACCGGTATCAAAGGCGGCATCGACGGGTCGGTCTGCGATGCCGAAGGGCATATCTGGAACGCCCGCTGGGGCGTGGGTGCCGTGGATCGTTACGATACGGACGGCAATCACATCGCCCGATATGAGGTGCCCGGCGGACAGACGACCTGCCCGGCCTTCATCGGACCCGACGCATCGCGCCTTCTCGTCACCTCGGCGCGCGAACATCTCGACGACGACGCCATTGCCGCCAATCCGCAGCATGGGTTGACGTTCGAGCTGGGGGTTGAGGTGAAGGGCCGGTTCGAGCCGCTTTATCGGTTGTGAAGCGCGGCGTAGGCCGCCCGCAACAAAACGCGGAGCGCCTTCTGGCAAGGGTTGTTCCCGAAACGACCTCCCTCATTCCTGTGCTTGTCACAGGAATCTAGCCAGCCCAAGTCCTTGGGCTGAAAGGAGTCGTTTCGCCGCGCAGACGCGCGTCGGCTGGATTCCTGTGACAAGCACAGGAATGAGGGTTGGGGGCTGCCTCGCCCCACATTCATGGTCACCCGGTTTTCAGGAAATATCCGACAATATCTCGCGGTAATTCTCGTGCAGATACCGCTGGGTCGCGGCGGCATCGGCGGGGCGGCCGTAGAAATAGCCCTGCCCCATGGCGCAGCCGAGTGCGCGCAGCTTTTCCTCTTCCGCCCGTTCTTCGATCCCTTCGGCCACGACCTCGAGATCGAGCCCTTCGCACATGGCGACGATGGCCTTGATGATATGTTCCGAGGGGCGGTCGCTGCTGATACGAGAAACGAAGGCGCGATCGATCTTCACCTTGTCGAAGGTGAAATCGCGCAGGCGGCCGAGGCTCGACTGGCCGGTGCCGAAATCATCCAGCGAAATGCGAACGCCGGCGCTCTGCAATTCGCTGATAATGCGCTGGGCGGTATCGGCGGAAGTCATGACAGCCGTTTCGGTGATTTCAAGCTCCAGCCGGTGCGGGTCGAGACCGACACGCGAGAGGATGGAGAGAATATTGTCCGCCGTGCTGGGGTCCATCAATTGCGCGGAAGAGAGGTTGAAGGACAGGAAGAGTTCACGCGGCCAGAACAGGGCCGCCTCTGCCGCCTTTCGGAGCAAAGCTTCCGACAGCGCATCGATGAAACCGCGCTCTTCCGCAAGCGGCACGAAAACAGCGGGCGATACGAAACCGAGGTCCGGATCGTTCCAGCGGGCCAACGCCTCGAAACCGATGACCTTCGCCTCTTCCAGCCTGACGATGGGCTGGAAATGCACATCGATGGCATCGGTGATGATGGCGTTTCTGAGCGCCTGTTCCAGTTGCGTCGCCCGCTTCATTTCCTGCGCGATTTCGCGCGAATAGACCGTGATCTGGCCGCGGCCACGTCTCTTGGAGCGATAGAGCGCCGTCTCGGCGCTTTTCAGCAAATCCTCGAATTCATCGCCGGCGAAGGGATAGATGGCAAAACCGAAGGAGGAGGACAGGCGGACATTGCGGTCGCCGAGATCGTAAGGGGCAGAAAGCACGTCCTTGATCATGTTGCCGATGCGCTCGGCGCCCGTGCGCTCGAACACCAGCGGCAGCACGAAGGCGAATTCGTCGCCGTCATGGCGCGTCACGACCGCGCCATCGGGAATGCAGGCCTTCAGCCGGTGCGCGACCTGGCACAGGATTTCATCACCCGCCTGCACGCCGAACAGATCGTTGATGGGTTTGAAGCCGTCTATATTGGCGATGCCGACCGTGAAGGGCGCGGGATCGCTGGAGCGCTCGCTGGCAAGCATGCGAATCTTGTCCCGCAGACGGTAGCGGTTGCCGAGCCCCGTCAGCGGGTCGCTGTAGGCCATCGCCTGCAGCTCGTTCTGGCTGACCTGCAACGTTTGCGGCTCTGCCCGTTTCATTCCTGCATCTCGTGAATCCTGTGTCGACCGCGCTCACAATGCAGGGCAAGTATTAAAAAAGCCATAGCCTCCTGACAAAGGCTACGTCATGCCTGCAGCCGCAGGACATCATTGCCGAAAAGCCGCAGGAAAACCGCCTCGACCATATCCGGGCTGACGGGCTTCAGCAGCATGTCGTCCATGCCGGACGCCCGGCATTTATCGAGATCGCCCTCGAAAGCGTGGGTGATGACGCCGACGATGGGAATGTGCTTTTCGCCGCAAAGGCTGCGCATGCGGCGCGCGACCTCGAAGCCGTCGATATCGCCCAGCGTCGTGTCGAGCAGGACGGCGGAAGGCGGCTGTTCGGCAAAGAGACGCAGGGCTTCCTCGCCCGAGGTGGCGAGCCGCCAGGAAAGCCCGAGACCCTCGAGTATCTGCGAAAAGACGATCTGGTTGACCCTGTTATCCTCGACAAGAAGTATATCGCAGACGCCGCCGGTCTTGAGGATTTCCGGAAGATCCTCCGTCATGATCTCCCAGTCCTCGTCGGCGGTTTTCTCCTTCGGAGACGATTGCAGCCCGGCCGCAAGATAATGCAGCAGCGAAGCGTCTATTTCCTCTTCCTCGATGGTGACGACGGGCAGATCATGCGCGGCGGCAATATCAAGGCAGGCGACGCTCATCTGGGCGTCGACAACGACCACATCGATGCTCACACCGGCGGAGGTCGCGACATCGATGAAGGCGCGCTGCTCGTCCTCGCTCGTCACCGCCGCATGGTCCATGCCGCCTGCCGTCAGCCGGCGACCGGCGGCTTCCGCAAAGCGTCCGTTTTCAGAGACGATCAGCACCGCCTTGCTCTTTAAAACGCCGCCGCGCTTGTCCGTTTCCTCATCCCTGCCGTAAGTGGAGGCGACGAAAGGGACATGTTCCAGCGAGGGGATGACGGGCATGCCGTTGGCATCGATGGTCGCGAGAGCGGTCACGTCCTCCATCGTCGTCACCAGGAAATATCGGCCCGGTCTGCCCACACGCTGTTTGCGGGTGATGGTCAGCACCTCTTCGCCATTCAGCCGCCGCACCCTTTCGGGGATGACGCTCGGCGTGCCGCTATCCAGCACCATGCGATCGGCTATATCGATCCGTCCGGCGACCTTGCGCGAGTGGAGATCGAAAACGGTGCGGCCGAGAATGCTCTCGGGGCTGGTTTCGACCAAGGCGCAGGCGGATTTGTTGACGGCGGCATAGGCCATGTTCCGGTCCTTGACGAAGACGGGAAACGGCAGATTGTCGAGAATATCCTCGATGAGCTGCACGCGCTCGAGGTCGATGCGCCATTGCTCTTCGCGCTTCTTCTGTTCGGAAATATCCGCCACCACGCTGATGCCGAGGCCCGACGGCAGGCGGTTCATGACGAAGCGCAGGAAGCGTTCTCCCTTCAGCCGCTCGGTTTTTTCCGATCTTTCCTTCCAGTGCAGCGCCAGCCGCTCGCCGATCCATTCCTCCCGGCCGAGCGGGCGGGCATTGGCGGAGAGGCTTTCCGCCTCCAGCAGATAACAATCGTAAAGCGCGCTCAGATAGTCGCGCAGCCGTGCGCCAGGGCCGATGACGGCCTCTTCCAGCGGAAAAAAGCTCAAGAGTTTCCGGCTTGCGAAAATAATGTGATCGTTCCGGTCGTAAACGACGATCGCCGCGCCAAGCGCGTCGCAAAGGGCATCAAGCATCACCGTATGAACGCCCGCGCCAGAGGACGCCAAATCACTCAACTGCAAACTCCCGCCTGTTTTTCAGGGGTCAGGCTTATGTTTCTAGTGGAATCGTCCGGGGCTGATGCCGGGATGAAACGAAAAATTCCGAAAAAGAGACATCAGGGTTTGCAACTTGAAGCAGTCTTGAGGGGAAGATGACGCTCACCCATATTCGACGTCACACACCGCCCGGCGAAGGCGGCCCCGTTCCTGCGGTCATTTCAAGCCGCCTCACCATAATCAAGGCCGATTAAAGGCGGATTAACGCTTAATGCCAAGTTGACGGAAATGATCGAATGCCGGACAGGCCGCAAAACATGTGCAAATTTCCGCAGTTCGAGTTTTTTGCTTTCGAAGCCACGGCGAATCCGCGAAAATGACGATCATGGCCATCAAGCAGCTTTCAGAAACCCTCATCAACCAGATCGCCGCCGGCGAGGTCATCGAAAGACCCTCCAGCGCCACGAAGGAACTGGTGGAAAACGCCATCGACGCCGGCGCGACCCGGATCGAGATCGCCACGGCGGGCGGCGGCAAGGGGCTGGTGCGGATCACCGACAACGGCTGCGGCATGTCGCCCGCCGATCTGGAGCTTGCGGTCAGGCGTCACTGTACCTCGAAGATTTCCGATACGCTTGATGATATCCGCACGCTCGGGTTTCGCGGCGAGGCGCTGCCCTCCATCGGCTCGGTCGCCAAGCTGACGATTACCAGCCGCCAACAGGGCGCGGAACAGGGTTCGGTGATTTCCGTCACCGGCGGCAAGGTGTCCGATGTGCGGCCCGCCGCCTCGAATGCCGGCACCATCGTCGAGGTGCGCGACCTGTTCTTCGCCACGCCGGCGCGGTTAAAATTCCTGAAAACGGAACGGGCGGAGGCGGCGGCCATCACCGAGGTCGTCAAACGGATGGCAATCGCCTTTCCGCATATCCGTTTCGTGCTCTCCGGCACCGACCGCTCGACGCTCGAAATCCCTTCGACCGGTGACGACCATCTTGCCCGCATGGCGCAAATCCTCGGTGCCGAGTTCAAGGACAACGCCATCGAAATCGATGCCGGGCGCGAGGATGTGACGCTCACCGGTTTTGCCGGCGTGCCGACCTTCAATCGTGGTAACTCGGCGCATCAATATGTCTTCGTCAATGGCCGCCCGGTGCAGGACAAGCTGCTTTTATCCGCCATTCGCGGCGCTTATGCCGAAACCGTGCCGCATGGGCGATATCCGGTCGCGGTGCTGTCCATCACGCTCGATCCCGCCTTTGTGGACGTGAACGTGCACCCAGCGAAATCCGATGTGCGTTTCCGCGATCCCGGCCTCATTCGCGGGCTGATCGTCGGCGCGATCCGGCAGGCGCTGACCCGTGACGGCGACAGGGCCGCGACGACAGGTGCGAGCCAGATGATGAACGCCTTCCGCCCCGGCTACAGCCCGTCCGGCCTCCGGCCCTCGCCTTCCATGGCGGCCCCCGCGCCATGGTCCGCGGCCACGTCCCCGTCGCGGCCGCTCGCCGTTTCCGGAAACATGCAATTTGCCGAAGCGGTGCAATCGCGCTTTTCCGATATCACCATGCCGACGGCGCGGGCCGAACCGCGCGAGGCTTACGAGGCCTCCCCTGACTCTTCACCAGAGCCGCTGGTGTATCCGCTTGGAGCGGCACGGGCGCAGCTGCACGAGAACTACATCATCGCGCAGACGGAAAACGGCCTCGTCATCGTCGACCAGCATGCCGCGCATGAGCGGCTGGTGTTCGAACAGATGCGCAATGCGCTGCATTCAAGGCGGCCGCCTTCGCAGGTGCTGCTCATCCCTGAAATCGTCGACCTGCCGGAAGAGGATTGCGACCGGCTGATGGATCATGCCGCCGGTTTCGATGCGCTGGGGCTCGTCATCGAGCGTTTCGGGCCGGGCGCGGTCGCCGTTCGCGAAACGCCCGCCATGCTGGGCGAAGTCAATGTGCAGGGGCTGGTGCGCCAGCTTGCCGACGAGATCGCCGAATGGGACGCCGCCTCCACGCTTGCCAACAAGCTGGAATATGTCGCAGCCACCATGGCCTGCCATGGCTCGGTGCGCTCCGGCCGGCGCATGCGGCCGGAGGAGATGAACGCGCTTCTGCGGCAGATGGAAAACACGCCGGGTTCCGGCCAGTGCAATCACGGCCGTCCGACCTATATCGAACTGAAACTTTCCGATATAGAACGGCTCTTCGGCCGTAGCTGACGCTTCATACACGCACGAACGGTGGGGCTGGCCTTGCGCCGCGCCGGGCTATATAAATTTGAGATACTGGAGCACCCAATTGTTCAGGAAAACGCTGCGCCGTTTCGGACTGGGTGCCCTGACGGGACAGAGCAGGAGACGAAAACGGATGAACAGATTTGAAGGAGGCGGCAACCGCCTCGCCGTCATCGAATATCTCGACGGTGACTTCCGCATCGTCCAGACCGGCTCGCACGTCATCTGCGCCGTGACAGGCAAGACAATCCCCGTAGATGAGTTGCGCTACTGGAGCGTGGCGCGGCAGGAAGCCTATGTGGATGCGGCGGCTTCGCTGGAAGCCGAAAAGAAGGCTGGCAATTTGCCGGCGTGAGTTGGGAAGCGGCGCATTGAGTATGGCGCGTGTGCCTCCCCTCATCCCTGTGCTTGTCACAGGGATCCAGCCAGCCCAAGTCTTTGGGCTGAAAGGACTCTTCCCGCCGCGCGGACGCGCGTCGACTGGATTCCTGTGACAAGCACAGGAATGAGGGGAAGTGAGTATACGGCGGTTTATCTTCTTCTCGGTGCTCTAAACCGACGTCCGCGCATTGTCCCGCAGGAGACGCGCACGGCAGTTCCTCACCGCCGTATCGATGATCGTCGCGGCCGCGTTGGGGTCGTCGAACACCATGTCGATTTCGATCACCAGGCTGTTCCACAGCAATTCTTCCGCCCGACCGTGGTGCCCGTTAAGCCGCACCGCGTCCTTGGCCGTCGTCACCAGTTGCAGGTTCTCTTTATCGGCGTCCTGCAGAAGATCGGCGATCTCGTCGTCGCTGAAATGGTGATGATCCGGGAAAGAGCGCTGCAGCACGATGTCGCCGCCGAGCGCCTCGACGGTTCGATAGAACTTGGCCGGGTCGGCGATGCCCGCATAGGCCAGCACGCGCCTTCCCCTGAAATCCTGCGGCTCCTGCGGCGTGATCGCCGCCACGAAGACGGGTTTGGCAGCCTTTGCCGCCTGCCGGACCAGGGCATCGGCCGCATGGCCATTGCCGACCTTCAGGAGCCCGGTCATGTGCCGCATCTGCTCGGCAAGCGGCGCCCTCACCGGGCCGCCCGGCACAAGATGGCCGTTGCCGATGCCACGCATCGTATCGATGACGACAAGCGCATAATCCAGCGTCAGGCGTGCGCTCTGGAAGCCGTCATCCATGATGATGAGATCAACGCCTTCCTTCACCAGCCGGTGTGCGCCTTCCACGCGCTTGCGGGAAATGACCGTGACCGCCTCTCGCGCCAGGAGCAGCGGCTCATCGCCGACATCGGCCGAGCGGTGCTGTCCGGGATCGACAAGGGTGGTGACGTCGAGCGTGCCGCCGTAACCGCGGCTGAGAAATCCGGGTTTCAGGCCCTTTGCAACGGCAGCTCTCGCAATTGCCATCGCCGTCGGTGTCTTGCCGGCCCCACCCACGGTGAAGTTGCCGATGCAGATGACCGGAACGGCAACGCTTGCCCTCTTCGCCGTTCGCATCCGCCGGCCGGCGATCTTGCCGTAAAGAAGCGAGAAAGGAGACAGGAGCCACGCCTGCCAGCCCGCTTTCTGCCACCAGAACGGCGGCGCTTCAGAAACCATCTATTCCCGCTCCCGGCCGCGTCGCCCACGGCATTCCGTTCGCCCGTCACATGTCAGGAGGTTGTTTGCCAGAAAAAACCGTAAATTGCAAAAATGGAATAAACGGGCTTGATGGAGCCGCACCCGGCCCGGCGGAAATTCCACCGGGCTCAGAGAGCCCGTTCCGGCAAAAGCGCTTCAAGCGCCGTGATGTCATCGAAACAAAAATCGGCATCTGCGCCAAGGCTTTCGCGTGAGCCTGTTCCGGTCAAAACGGCGATACGCAAACCGGCACCGGCGTTCTTCGCCATATGCAGATCGTGATTATTGTCGCCGACCACCGCCACACGCTCCGGCGGGAAGCCTATCGCCTCGCAGAAACCGAGAACCATGCCGGGCTGCGGCTTGGTGCCGTAACCGCTGTCATATCCCGCGACAAAATCGACGTCGTTTTCGAAACCGAAGCGGATGGCCGTCTGGCGGATGGAGTTTTCATTGTCGCTGGAGGCGATGCCGAGCTTGTAGCCGCGGGCCTTCAGCCTTGCGAAAAACGCCTTGAGATCGGTCACCGGCACGGATTTATCCGCCGCCTCGGTGAACAACCGGTCGAGGCGCGCCGTCAGCTCCCCGACATCGCAGGTCGAGCCGGCGGCAACCAGACCGGCGGCGATTTCCGCGGTGTTGCCGGCGGCCAGAAGGCTGTCCGGCACCACATGACCGGTAACGGGGTCCATGCCGCAGGCGGAAAGAAGCCGGTCGGCAAGAGCGGGATCGCCCTTGGCGGCAATCGCCGCAAGCTCGCGGTTCACCGGACCCCAGCTGGCGTCATAACCGAGAAGCGTTCCGTCCTTGTCGAAAAGGACTGCGGCGATCGATTGCGCCGCGTTGAGTTCGATATCCGCTACCATGAACCGATGGCGCTCCGCGGTTGCAGCTTGGCGGAAACGGTGAGCGGATTGATATAGGGTTCCAGCGCCTTGACGGTGGAGGACAGCGCACCGCGCATATCCTGAATGACCCGGTTGCCGGCATCGATCATCTTGTAACGCTCATTGTCGTTGACCAGCAGATAATGCACCGCCTTGGCCAGCATCTCCACATCGCGGATGATACGACCGCCGCCGGCGCGGATCAGCTTCTGATAGGCCTCGCGGAAATTCTGCACATGTGCACCAGACAGCACGGCGCAGCCGAGCATGGCCGGTTCCAGCGGGTTCTGCCCGCCCTCGGCAGTCAAGGAGCGGCCGACGAAGGCAAGCTCGGTCAGGCGCAGATAAAGCCCCATTTCGCCGATGGAATCGCCGAGGAAAATATCGGTTTCCGGCGTAATCACGTCATTGCGGCTGCGGCGGGCGACCGAAAGATTCATGCCCTTCAGCATCGCCTCGACATCGTCGCCGCGCTCGGGATGGCGCGGCACGATGATGGTCAGTTGCCCATTGCGCGACTTGATCGCCGCATGAACGGTGGCGGCAGCCTTCTCCTCGCCGTCGAAAGTGGAGATGGCGGCCCATGTCTTGCGATTGCCGACCTGCTTGCGATAGCTCTCCAGCAGCGCCTCGTCGCATGGCGGCGGGTCGGTGTCGCCCTTGAGGTTGCCTGAAATCACCACCGGCCAGGAGCCGAGATCGCGGAAACGTTCGGCATCGAGATCGGACTGCGCAACCACCAGCGCCAGCTTGGAAAACAGCGATTCAGCAATGTCATGCCGGGCTTTCCAGCGGTCGAAGGAACGGTCGGAGAGGCGCGCATTGACCCGGATCTGCGGAATGTGCCGGCGTTCCAGCTCCATCATCGTCACCGGCCAGATTTCCGATTCAGCGGTGATGGCGGCATCCGGCGCCCAGTAGGTCAGGAAACGGTTGACCGCGATTTTGATATCGAGCGGCACATATTGATGGATCACATCGTCGCCCAGCCGCGTGCGGGTCAGTTCGGCCGATGTGACGGTTCCGGTGGTCAAAAGCACGAAGATATCGCGCTTGCGGATTTCGCGGATCAGCGGAATAAGCGCCAGCGTTTCACCCACGCTTGCGGCATGGAACCAGACCAGCGGCCCGCGCGGGCGCTCGGCGCTGGCATAACCGAAACGCTCAAGCCGACGGCGCTTGTCTTCCTTGCCCTTCGCCGCCCGATAGGAAAGATAGGGCTTCGCGAACGGGTAAGCGGCGATACCGGCAATGCGGTAACCGGAAAGAGCGAAACGTGCGATACGGCTGCTCATGACATTCTGCCCTTGATCATTCCGCGCAATGCCCTTCCCCTGTTTTTGGTTGTTATCGCCGCCTACTTCTTCTCAAATTGCGTCATTTTTTGTCATCGGAAACGAAAGCGCGATCACATTTTCTCGCCGCGGTATTCCCGGCCTGCGCCGCTCGCGCAGGAATCACGGAAAAACTCGCTTTCACCCAATAGTATTACAACGCAAGGGCAAAAGGACTCAAATTTTGTCGTCCGGATTGAGAAGACGGTGCATATGCACGATAAAATAACGCATATGGGCGTTATCGACGGTCATCTGCGCCTTGGACTTCCATGCGGTGAGCGCGGAAGCATAGTCCGGATAGATACCGACGATATCGAGCGCGTTCAAATCCCGGAACTGAACATCCTGAAGGTTTTCCAGTTCGCCGCCGAATACGAGGTGCAGCAGCTGTTTCTGTTTGCCAGATTCCGTCATGTCTTTGTCTCTTTCTTAAACTCTGAGAGAGGCCTTCATCTGCGGGATTTCCCGGCAAACGTCAACTGTCAGACAGATGTGAAAACGCTTTCAAAAGTGCAGGCAGCGCATAATCTGCTGCAGCGCACAATGCGGGGTGGTTCACCTGCCGGCGATTATACATCAGAGGTTTTCCATCGAGCCCGACCAGCCGGCCGCCAGCCTTCTCCAGAATGAGGTCGGCAGCGGCGAGATCCCACTCGTGCGAGTTCGCCTTGACCAGCGTTCCGTCGATGCGGCCATCCGCCACCATGGCCAGCCGGTAGGCGAGCGAGGGTACGTGCGGAATGCGCTTGACGCCACCCCGCACCTCTTCCGGCAGATGCGTGATTACGTCTTCTGGCGCCGCCAGATGGAAGATGCCGGCATTTTCACGCGCGGCAAAAACGGGCGCTCCGTTTTTCAGCGCTTCGCCGCCTTCCAATGCGGTGAACTCCTCGGCAAGCGCCGGGGCGACAAGGGCCGCTACCACCGGCCGGCCCTCATGCACCACCGCGACGCTGACGCACCAGGTATCCCGACCGCCGATGAAGGCACGGGTGCCATCGATGGGATCGACGACGAAGACGGTGGAGCGGGAAAGCCTGTCCGTATCGTCATCCGTCTCTTCGGAGAGCCAGCCGTATTCCGGCCGGGCGGAGCGCAGGATGGTTTCGAGAATTTCATTGGCGGCGTAGTCGGCCGCACTGACCGGCGAAAGCCCGCCATTCTTCCACCAGACCTCGGGATCCTTGCGGAAGAAACCGAGGGCCGTCTCGCCCGCCTTGCGGGCGGCTTCGAGGACCAGCCTCAGATCGGAGGCCCAGCGGGCCTCAGCCATATCGTTCATTTTGCCGTCTTTTCCGCGCGCCTCACACGGCGCGCCCGTTTTTCTTCTCGCACTTGCACACAAAGTGCCGGCGAAAACAACCCGCGGGCCGTCTCACTTGCCCGCGATCGTCATGCCTTCAATGGCGAGCGTCGGGGCAGCGACGCCGTATTTACGGTCGATATCGTTGGCCGGCGTGACCCGCATGAACATGTCCTTCAGGTTCGAGGCGATGGTGACCTCGGAAACCGCGAAGGTCTTTTCGCCGTTCTCGATCCAGAAACCGCTCGCTCCGCAGCTATATTCACCCGTGATCATATTGGCGCCGTGGCCGATCAGTTCGGTGACGTAAAAGCCGGTTCCGACCTGTCGCAGCAGATCCTCCGGCGAGAGATCGCCTGGCTCCAGCGCCAGATTGGTGGAAGCCGGCGAAACCGCCGTGCCGCCGCGCACGCCGCGACCGTTGGTTTCAAGGCCGAGTTCCCGCGCCGCCGAGGTGGACAGGAACCAGTGCTTGAGAACACCGTCCTCAATCATCGTCATCTTCTCGCCGCGCACGCCCTCGCCATCGAAGGGACGCGAGGACGGGCCGCGCACGATCTGCGGATCGTCGGTGAGATAAAGGCCCTTTTTCAGAACCTGCTGACCCATCTTATCGCGCAGGAAGCTGGTCTTGCGGGCAACCGAAGCGCCGTTGATGGCGCCGGCAATCGCACCGACAAAACCGCGGGCGATGCGCGGATCGAAAACCACGGTGATGTTGCTGCCGGTATCGACCTGGCGCGGGCCGACACGGCGCACGACTTTTTCCCCGGCGCGACGGCCGATTTCTTCGGCGGCATCGAGATCGGCATAATAAAGGCGGCTGTCGAAATCGTAGTCGCGCTCCATCTTGGTGCCTTCGCCGGCGATGACACTGACGGAACGGCTGAAACGGCTGCCCATATAGCTGCCGGAAAAACCGTGCGAGGTGGCAAGCACGAGGCCGCCCATGCCGCTCGATGCGCCGGCGCCGGAGGAATTGCTGACGCCCTTGACCGCAAGTGCTGCCTCTTCCGAAGCAAGGGCTGCCTCGCGCAGCTGATCGGCCGACACTTCCGTCGCATCGAAAAGCTGAAGATCGTCATAGGAAGTGGCCAGCCGTTCCTTGTCCGCGAGGCAGGCAAACGGGTCTTCCGGCGAAACCTTCGCCATCGCGACGGCCCGTTCCGCCAAGGTCTTCAGGTCGAAGCCCGGATTGGCGGAAACGCTTGCCACCCGGCGGCCAACGAAGACGCGCAGGGAAAAATCGTCGCTTTCGGAGGATTCGGTGCTTTCCACCTTGCCGAGCCGCACGCCGACCGATTGCGAGCGGGAGCGGACGACAACGGCATCCGCCTCATCGGCACCGGCGGCGCGGGCAAGATCGACAAGCTGGCTGGCGCGATCGAGAAGTTTGGAAGAATCTATTTCTGAGGACATGAGTTGGCCTTTCATTCCTGTTCCATTTATTGTGCCAAGAACCCCGCATCAAGGGCGAAACGCCGCTTTCTCCATTCGGACGGTATTGTCGCCACCCTATTCGAAAGTCCGCCCGCATGACCGAGCACGACGCTCTCTTTTCCGAACCCCTGCTGCTTCTCGCCGGCGCGGTCATCGCGGCCTCGGTTTTCCGCAAGCTTGGCCTTGGCACCGTGCTCGGTTATCTGGTGGCCGGCATCATCATCGGGCCGTTCCTGCATCTGGTCACGGATGCGAAGGACATCTTCAACGTCTCGGAACTTGGCGTCGTTTTCCTGCTCTTCATCATCGGTCTCGAACTGAAGCCGTCGCGCATCTGGCAGATGCGGCGCGATATCTTAGGGCTTGGGATGGCGCAGGTGCTGGTGACGGGCAGCGTGCTGGCGGCCATTGCCTGGTGGGCAGGGCTGATCGACTGGCGCGGCAGCCTCGTCGCCGGTTTCGGCCTTGCGCTTTCCTCCACCGCCTTTGCGCTGCAAATCCTTGCCGACGACGGCGACATGAATACGCGGCACGGCAACCGCTCCTTTTCGATCCTGCTGTTTCAGGACCTCGCCATCGTGCCGCTTCTTGCACTCGTCACCATTCTTTCCAACCGGCCGGATGTGCCGACGGATTCGATGGTGTCCGATCTCATCGCCTCCGTCGTTGCCGTGGCCGGCATGGTGCTGGCCGGGCGTTATCTGCTGACGCCGATGTTCCAGATCATCGCCCGCACCGGTGCGAGGGAGGTGATGATCGCCGCCGCCCTCTTCGTCGTCATTGGCGCCGCCGCCATCATGGAGGCGGTGGGTTTGTCGATGGGCATGGGCGCGCTGCTGGCGGGGCTGATGCTGTCGGAATCTTCCTACCGGCACGAGCTGGAAGCCGATATCGAGCCGTTTCGCGGGTTGTTTCTGGCGCTGTTCTTCATGGCGGTCGGCATGTCGCTGCACATCCATATCGTCTATGAGCATATTCTGCTCATCCTGATCGCCGTGCCGGCGATGATGGCGGTGAAGGCGGCGCTGATCTATGGCCTTTGCCGCATCGCCGGCTCGTCGCGTTATGCATCGAGCCGCATCGCGCTGCTTCTGGCGCAGGGCGGCGAATTCGGCTTCGTGCTCTTCACCACCGCTGCCGCCTCCGGGCTGTTTCCGCAGGCAACGGCCTCGATCCTCGTTGCCGTCGTCACGCTTTCCATGGCGCTGACGCCGCTTCTGGCGGTGATTTCACGCCGGCTGACGGCGGAGGATGCGGAAGAGGACAAGCTGGAAGAGGATTTCGACGGGGCGGGCGCGGATGTGCTGATGATCGGCTTTTCCCGTTTCGGCCAGATCGCCTCGCAGATCCTGCTCGCCGGCGGGCGCGACGTGACTGTCATCGACAGCTCGGCCGACCGCGTGCGTCAGGCCGCCCGTTTCGGCTTCCGCATCTTTTTCGGCGATGGCACCCGCAAGGACGTGCTGATCGCCGCCGGCATCGAGCGGGCCGATCTCGTTGCGGTCTGCACCCACAAGAAGGAGGTGACCGACCGTATCATCGACATGATCCAGTCGGAATTTCCGAGCGTGCGCATCTATGCCCGCTCCTATGACCGCGTGCATTCCCTCGACCTCAGGAAAAAGGGCGTGGAATATGAAATCCGCGAGACGCTGGAATCGGGTCTGCTGTTCGGCAGGCGCATTCTGGAGGGGCTGGATATGGATGGCGAAAGGGCGCTGGCGATTGCCGACGACATTCGCGAGCGCGACGAGGAGCGGTTGCAGCTACAGGCCGTGGAAGGCCTCGCCGCCGGCCGGCAGATGCTGCACAACAAGCCGGTGCGCGAGGTGAAGCCCGAACCGCTGATGAAGCCGAAGACCAAGGCGGAAAAGTGGGAAGAAGAAGAGGATGCGGAGGACAGCGAGACGGAAGTTTCGCTGTGAATTGAGTTCAACTTAGTGACTGGGAGCGCCGCGCTTGTTTCTTCTCCCCGCCGGGGAGAAGTCCGCGGCAGCGGGATGAGGGGGCAAGAGTAGCGATATTCGGAGAGGGTACCCCCTCATCCGGCCCTTCGGGCCACCTTCTCCCCCTCGGGGAGAAGAAAACTCGCCTCACTCGTCACGCCTCCACACCCTGCCCGCGGTGAAACAGTTCCACCTGCATGTCGATCTGCCGTTTCAGATCGTCCTTGATGCCAGCCGATGCGTTCAGCACCTCTTCGGACTTCAGGAAATCCAGCACACCGAAACGGTGCACGGGCGGGCGCAGGAAAATATGCGGCGGGCGTAGCCTCAGTTTCAGGGCAATCGCCGCCTGCATCATCAGCTGGCTGGCGCCGAAGAGGCTGTCCAGCCGGTTCGGCATGGTGGTTCCGTCGCCTTCCGGGCCGCCGACGACATCGACGCCGATGACGATATCGGCGCGGTCCAGCAGATGCTCATAGGGCACCGGATTAAAAATGCCGCCGTCGATCATGATGCGGCCATCGATACGCACCGGCATGAACAATGCGGGAATGGCGGCAGATGCGGCCAGCGCCTGGATGATCTCGCCGCGTTCCACCACCACTTCGGTCTGGGCGTAATAATCCGTGGTTATCACTTTGAGCGGAATGGCAAGCTCGGAAAAATCCTTCGGCAGAGCCTGCGGCATCAGGGCGTGCAGGATGAGTTCGAGGTTGAATTGCCCGAGGCGAAAACCGTCCACCGCATGGCGCATCGATGCCGGGCCGAGGCTCCAGAGCCGGTTGGCGACCGAGCCTTTTCGTCCCATCAGTTCAAGTGTGTATTCACGGATTTCCCGGCCGGTCATGCCGGCCGCCATGCCAGCGCCGATGATGGAGCCGATGGACGAACCGGAAATCGCCACGGGCCGGATGCCGAGTTCGTCCAGCGCCTCGATGACGTTGATGTGGCAGATGCCGCGTGCGCCGCCGCCGCCGAGCGCCAGTCCAAAGGTCGGCTCATGGCCGCCCGCACCGTCACCTTCGAGAACCTCTTCCCCGGCGCGGACGATCGTTATGCTCTCGTTTACACCCTGCTCCATGCGAATACCCAAATTCTTTCCACGGCAAAGACTCTGCCTATTGCGCAAACAAGACAAGACCGTGGCGTGACGGGAAGGTGTTCCTGTTAGAGCGTTCTCGCTTTTCTTCGAATCGCGAAAACACTCTAACTCTTTGTTATGTCACATTTCCGGACGGAAAACCGGGCTCCGCTTTTCCTGGAAATGCTTTAGGGCTCGTAACGGTAGAAATGCATTTTCGTATCGCCGAAGATGCGGCTTTCGAGCGGTTTGAAAACCGGATCGACCTTGACCGTCACATCGCCGCGCTCTTCGAGGATGGCGAGCGCGCCGGGGTTCAGCCAGCCGCCGCCATGGGCGGCCGCGAAAGCCTTCTCGCCATGGCCATAGCCATAGGGCGGATCGGCGAAGAGAAGATCGAAGGGTTCGATATTGTTGACGCCGCCGAGCTTGGTGGCGTCACGCCGCAGGATACGGGCGCGGCCATGCAGACCCAGCGCATCGATATTTTCCCAGAGCAGCCCCCTGCCCTCGACGCCGTTTTCGACGAAGAGCGCCACGCGACAGCCGCGCGAAAGCGCCTCCAGACCGACCGCACCGGTTCCGGCAAAAACATCCAGAACGCGCGTGCCATCCAGACTTTCCGGATAGGCATGGCTCAGAATATTGAAGAGGCTTTCCCGCGTCCTGTCGATGGTCGGACGAATGGAATTCGATTTCGGCGCGGCCAAACTCCGGCCGCGGAACTCACCGCCTACGATCCGCATTACGTGTCATTCCCCTGCCTCCAGAAGGTTTGCCACCCGGGCCTTTGCCGCCCGGCTTGCCGCCGCCGGGACCACCGGGGCCTTTGCTCTTGCCTGAGAAACCCGAACGTTCGCCACGCTCGCCCGACTTTCCGAAAGATGGCTTGCCGAATCCGGATTTACCGGCCGGCTTGCCGCCACGGGGCTTGTCTCCCGCCGGGCGCTCGCCGCGTGGGCGGTCACCGTCTTCACGGGGCCTGTCGCGGAACGGACGGTCACCGAAAGGTTTTTCGCCACGTGGGCGGTCGCTGCGCGGGCGGTCACCCTCTTCGCGCGGCTTGTCACGGAACGGACGGTCGCCGAAAGGTTTGCCGCCGCGTGCCGGGCGGTCGCCGAAGCTCTTCTCACCGCGCGGACGGTCGCCCTCTTCACGCGGCCTGTCGCGGAATGGCCGGTCGCCGAACGGCTTTCCGCCGCGCCCACCACGATCACCGAAGCTCTTTTCGCCACGCGGACGGTCGCCACGTCCGCGACCACCTTCTTCTTCGCGGGGGGAATCCGAACGGATCCACTCGCCCTCGGCATCGGCATGCCGCACGACGTTGCGCCGCGCTTCGTCCTGGGCGGAAGGCTTCTTGAAGAGGTTTTCGGCTTCCGCGCGGGCGGAAGACTTGCGCTCCTTGCCGTCACGGGTGGGCCTTGCACCGGGCGCCATCCAGACATTGGCCGTACGGCTGGTGCCGGCGGCCTGGCGGGGGCGGCGGTCGTCGCCTTCATCCTCGCTGCGGCCCTTGGCGGCAAATTTCCCGGCGGGCTTGGAGCCGAACTTGCCAGCCGGCTTGTCGCCGCGCTTGGTATCGAGCCTTCCGAGCGCCTTTTCACGACGGTCCTCGGACTTGCCGCTCTTTTCGAAGCGCGGCTTGCTTTCCGGCGCATCGCTCTTTGCCCATTCGGATTTTACGGGCCGCTTCGGCGCGTCGTCTTCTTCATCCTCAACGGGCGCATTGTAGATCGGCGCGTCGAAATTGGCGCCGGCCTGTTCGATCAGACGCGGGCCGAGCTGGTCGCGCAGCATACGGCCGCGCACTTCCAGCACCTTGCCTTCAGCGAGATCGCCGAGCTGGAACGGACCGTAGGAAACGCGGATCAGCCGGTTGACCTCGAGACCGAGCGCGCCGAGCACGTTCTTGATTTCGCGGTTCTTGCCTTCACGCAGGCCCATGCTGATCCAGACATTGTGGCCCTGGGTACGGTCGAGCGTGGCGTCGATCGCGCCGTAGAGCACGCCATCGACGGCAATGCCTTCCTTCAGCTTGTCGAGTGCGGCCTGATCGACCTCGCCATGGGCGCGCACGCGGTAGCGGCGCAGCCAGCCGGTGGTCGGCAGTTCCAGCACGCGGGAAAGTCCGCCATCGTTGGTGAGCAGCAGCAGGCCTTCGGTATTGATATCGAGACGGCCGATGGACAGAACGCGCGGCAGTTCACCGGGCAGATTGTCGAAAACGGTCGGGCGGCCTTCCGGGTCGGAATTGGTCGTCACCAGACCGGCGGGCTTGTGGTAAAGCCACAGGCGCGTGCGTTCGGCGCCGCGAATCGGCATGCCGTCGACTTCGATCTTGTCGGACAGCGTGGCGTTCACCACCGGCGTATCCAGCTTGACGCCGTTCAGCGACACGCGGCCTTCCATGATCATGCGCTCGACATCGCGGCGCGAGGCGACGCCTGCGCGCGCCATGATCTTGGAAATGCGCTCGGGCTTGGAAGCGCCAACGGTTTCCGGCACCGGGGCGGCCTTTGCCTCGGTCGGTTTCTTTTCGCGCTCTGCGGCGGGCTTGCCGGGGCCTTTCGGCTTCCTGTCGCGGCTAAATGTCTTGCCGCCGTCACGCTTCGGCTTGTCTTTAAAAGTCATTTGCTGTTTGCCTGTTGTTTGGGCTGTCCTATCAGGTCCAAGCACAAGGGTTAAGAGGAAATTGAAACGCAATGGCCGAAAGGACGCATTTCATGGAGCTGGCGCTTTCGGAAGCCCGTGCCGCGGCTAAGCGGCAGGAGGTTCCGATCGGCGCGGTACTGGTTATGGACGGCCGCGTCATCGCCAGTTCCGGCAACCGCACCCGTGAATTGAACGATGTGACGGCTCACGCCGAAATCGCCGTGATCCGCATGGCCTGCGAAGCGCTGGAGCAGGAACGCCTGCCCGGCGCCGATCTCTACGTGACACTGGAGCCCTGCACCATGTGCGCGGCGGCGATTTCATTCGCCCGTATCCGCCGGCTCTATTACGGCGCGCGAGACCCGAAGGGCGGCGCAGTGGAGAGTGGCGTGCGTTTCTTCAGCCAGCCGACATGCCACCATGCGCCGGATGTCTATTCGGGACTGGCGGAAAGCGAAAGTGCGGAAATCCTGCGGCAATTTTTCCGCGAGAAACGTCTCGACGATTGAGCGACCGGCGGGAGGCGCAAGCTTTCCCGCGGGCCATCAGCCATTCGTTATTACTGGAAGGGGTTCCACCAGCTCTTGCCGGTATTTGCCACGGCCGCTTCTTTCTTGCGGCGCTTTTCCTTCTTCTGCTCCGGTTCGCCGAGATCGGTCAGCTGATCCTGCGGAACGCTGCGATATTCAGCCGGCGGATCGGTGAGGAACCTGCGCTGGGCGTTGACGACGGAGCCGCCCTGGGCTTCGGCCTTCGCCTTGCGGAAGGCTTCCCATTTCTGGGTTTCGGTCATCTGGCCGGCGGTGCCGTTGCCTGCAAGCAGCGGCGAGCGATAATGCGGGTTGTTCTTGTTCGCATCCGCCTCTTCGCGCAGGCGTTCGCGGGTTTCTTCCGGCGATTCGACCCATTGCGGATTGTTTTCGCGGCTTGCCATGTTCTGCTGCGGCTCTGCCAGCTGTTCGGCACGGGCCTGAGCGGGAACGACGAGGCCCGGGCGGGGGCTGTATTTCAGGTTGCGCTTTTCCTGGTCATTGCCGGTGATCGAGGTCGCGTTGCCAAGATCGTCGACAAGCTGTTCCGCCGCCGTCTTGCCCGTGCCGTAGGTCGGGCTCGTGCACGCGCCGAGCAACACGCCTATCGTCGTGATGCCAACAACCGTGCGAAACATGCCCAAACCCTGCGCATTACCCTGCATCGTCTTCATTGAAACCCTTCCAGCCGTCCGTCCCACTTCGCCAGACATCGTCTTTCGGCAGGCGGCAGCCCGCATTGCCGTGCAAATCCGGCCATTTTCAGGCAGGTGTACCGGATGAAGAGGCAAAGCGCAATTCATCCGGTCATTTTCGTTACGAGAGTGCGGCAAGCTCACGCAGGGCCGCTGCATCGCGGGCAGAAACGTCAGGATAATCCGGATCAGACCCGACATCGGTGGTGATGCGCCACGAACGCGCGCATTTTTCACCTTCCGCGAGCTTCTGCTCAACCACAACCTTCGGCACTTCCGGCAGGCGGAAGCCATCGGCCGGGCCTTCGTCACCCACAACCGTGATGGCCGAGGTGATGCAGATTTCGGCGAAGTCCTGATCCTTCAGCGCGGCCAGCAGATCGGCGTCGGCGATGTGGACGACAGGTGCCGCCTCCAGCGAGGAGCCGATGCGCTTTTCACGGCGCTCGACTTCAAGCGCGCCCGTCACGACGGTACGGACCTTGCGGATTTTCTCCCACTTCGCTTCCAGCGCATCGTTCTTCCAGTTTGCCGGGATTTCCGGGAACTGGGCGAGATGCACCGACTCCGCATCCGGGTAGCGCGACAGCCACGCTTCTTCCGTGGTAAAGGGAAGCATGGGGGCAAGCCACGTCACCAGGCAATCGAACAGCTTGGCGATGACCGACAGGGCGGCGCGGCGCTTTAGCGACGACGGCGCGTCGCAATAAAGCGTATCCTTGCGGACGTCAAAATAGAAGGCGGAAAGTTCGACATTGGCAAAGTCGATCAGCGCGCGGGTGATCTTCTTGAACTCGAAACCGTCATAACCCTCGCGAACCACGCCATCCAGTTCGGACAGGCGGTGCAGCACCAGCTTTTCCAGCTCCGGCAGATCGTCATAGGCGATCTCCTCGCCCTCAAAATGGGCGAGCGTGCCGAGCATCCAGCGGATGGTGTTGCGCAGCTTGCGATAGGCATCGACATTGGTCTGGATGATGGCCTTGCCGAGGCGCTGGTCTTCCCAGTAATCCGTGGTCATCACCCACAGGCGCAGGATGTCGGCACCCGACTGGCTCATGACTTCCTGAGGGGCGACCACGTTGCCGAGCGACTTCGACTGCTTGCGGCCCTGCTCGTCCATGGTGAAACCGTGGGTGACAACGGCATTGTAAGGCGCACGACCACGCGTCGCGCAGCTTTCAAGCAGCGACGAATGGAACCAGCCGCGATGTTGGTCGGAGCCTTCGAGATAGACATCCGCCGGCCACTTCAAGTCCGGTCGGTCTTCCAGCGTGAAGGTGTGGGTGCAGCCGCTGTCAAACCAGACGTCGAGGATGTCCATGACCTGCTGCCAACGGGCGTGGTCGTGGTCATTGCCGAGGAAACGTTCCTTGGCGCCTTCGGCGAACCAGGCGTCCGCACCTTCGGCCTCGAAAGCCTCGAGGATGCGGGCGTTGACGGCCTCATCGATCAGGACTTCACCCTTCTCATCCGCGAAGACGGCGATCGGCACGCCCCAGCTGCGCTGGCGCGACAAGACCCAGTCGGGGCGGCCTTCGATCATGGCGCGCAGACGGTTCTGGCCGGAGGCCGGAACGAAACGGGTCTGGTCGATGGCGGAAAGCGAACGCGAGCGCAGCGTGGTGCCGTCGCCCAGTTCCTTGTCCATATAGACGAACCATTGCGGCGTGTTGCGGAAGATGACCGGCTTCTTGGAGCGCCAGCTATGCGGATAGCTGTGCTTCAGACGGCCGCGGGCAAACAGGTTGTTTTCCGCGATCAGCGCCTTGATGACGCGGTCATTGGCATCGCCCTTCTTGCCGTTATCGTCCATGACGCGGGCAGCACCGCCTTCGGCCGACGGGCCGAAACCGGGGGCGTCTTCGGTGTAGAAACCGTCGTCGCCGACCGTGAACGGGATCTTAGAGGAGATGCCGCGCGCTTCCAGATCGCGCGCCTGCGCCATCCAAGCATCAAAGTCTTCGCGGCCATGGCCGGGGGCCGTGTGCACGAAGCCGGTACCGGCATCGTCGGTGACGTGATCGCCATCGAGAACCGGAACAGGGAAGGTGTAACCCAGCGATGCCAGCGGGTGGGCGCAGGTGACAGCCGCGAGCTCTTCCGCCTTCACGTCGCGCAGGCGTGTAAATTCGAGCTTTGCCTTGGCAAAGCATTCCGCTGCCAGCTTGTCTGCGAAGACAAGTTTTTCGCCGGGCTGCGGGCCGAAATCATTCGCAGCCGCCGTGACCTCATAAAGGCCATAGGCGATGCGTGACGAAAACGAGACGGCGCGGTTGCCGGGGATCGTCCACGGCGTGGTCGTCCAGATGACGATGGAAGCGCCATTGAGCTCCGCAGAACCTTCAACGACCGGGAACTTCACCCAGATCGTGTCGCTCTCGACGTCATGATATTCGACTTCCGCTTCCGCCAGCGCCGTGCGCTCCACGACCGACCACATGATCGGCTTGGAACCGCGGTAGAGCTGGCCGCTCTTGGCAATCTTCAGCAATTCGCCGGCGATGCGCGCTTCGGCGTGGAAGTTCATCGTCGTATAGGGGTTTTCAAAATCCCCCTCGATGCCGAGGCGTTTGAACTCCTCGGACTGGACCTTGATCCAGCCGGCCGCAAACTCACGGCACTCCTGGCGGAATTCGTTGACCGGAACTTCGTCCTTGTTCTTGCCTTTGGCGCGATAGGCTTCCTCGATCTTCCATTCGATCGGCAGACCGTGGCAATCCCAGCCCGGCACGTAATTGGCGTCGTAACCGCGCATCTGGAACGAGCGGGTGATGACGTCCTTCAGGATTTTATTGAGCGCATGGCCGATGTGGATATTGCCGTTGGCGTAGGGCGGGCCGTCATGCAGCACGAATTTTTCGCGGCCGGCGGCGGAGGCGCGCAGGCGTTTGTAGAGGCCCATTTCCTGCCAGCGTTTCACCGTTTCCGGTTCCTTCTGCGGCAGGCCGGCGCGCATCGGAAAATCCGTCTGCGGCAGATAGAGGGTGGAGGAGTAATCCAGTTTTTCTGCGGTGTCGCTCATAATCGTACCGTTGTTGCGCGCCGTGTCGGTCGCGCCGTCTCAATTTCAAAGAGGGCAAATACGGAAAGCGCCATGACCAAAGTCATGACAAGCGCCAAAATCCCGGACCTTCCGGCTCGTCAGAGCGGGCGGAAGGCCGGGCCAATAATTCGGCCAATCTGAGTTTTGAACATCAACCGGTATTGGGACATGGCCGGTTGTTTATGCGGTTTTCCGGCAAAAAGGAAGAGAAAAGCGACGGCAATATCGACCGGAACAGGGGCTGACCGGCCTTACCCGGTCAAAACGCGATCCTGGCGTCCAGTTCACTGAGCGGACGCACGCCCGATAACATCGCCCTCGCCTCTTCTTCATCGCGCCTGATCTGGGCGACGAGCGGATCGAGACCGTCGAATTTCAGCTCGTCGCGCAGGTGCCCGAAGAAGGAGACCGAACAGACCTCACCATAAAGATCGCCGGAAAAATCGAAGACGAATGTTTCGAGCAGCGCCGCACCGTTTTCGGTGACGGTCGGGCGGTAACCGAAGCTTGCCACGCCATCGCGGATCGAACCGTCCGGGCGTCGGAACCGCACGGCATAGATGCCCGCCTTCAGTTCCGTTTCCGGCGCCAGCGCCATGTTGGCGGTAGGATAACCCAGTGTGCGGCCGAGCTTCTGGCCGCCGATGACTTCGCTTTCCACCGTGAAGCGATAACCGAGCAGGCCTGCGGCGCCCGCTACATCGCCTTCGCACAGAAGCGAGCGGATCCGGCTGGAGGAGACGACATCCGCGCCCTCGTCACGGAAGGCATCCACCAGCGTCACGTCGAAGCCATGGCGTTTGCCGGCCTCCATCAGAAATGCCGGACCGCCTTCGCGGCCCTTGCCGAAATGGAAATCGAAGCCGGTGACGACAGCGCTGGCATGAAGCCAGTCGACCAGAATGGACTGGACGAATTCCTCCGCCGAGCGCTGCGAAAATTCCCGATCGAAGGGATATTCGATGACGGAGCGGAAACCGATCGCCTCAAGGATGCGCGCCTTCAGTGGCGCAGGCGTGAGACGAAAAACCGGCGTATCGGGACGGAAGACGGAACGGGGATGCGGCTCGAAGGTCAGCACCAGCGCGGGAACGCCACGGGCGTCCGCCAGCTCCAGGGCACGATCCAGCACAGCCCGGTGGCCGCGATGCACGCCGTCGAAATTGCCGATGGCGATGACGCCGCCGCGAAGAGCTTCCGGCAGCGGTTCCTTTTTTTCATTGCGGTGAAAAACGGTCATGGCAATCGATCCATTCCTGCGCCAGCTATTCCTTGAGGCAAGACGTCCTCAGGCGAGACGGGGCATCCACCAGCCGGGAGCAGCACCCTGCCCCTTGAGATAGGCATTGAGAAGCGCCTCGTCCGTCTGGCCGTTCAGCGTATATTCGGCGGCGTGAATTCCGCCGCTGATATAAAGAAGGTTGAGACCGCTCGCAATCGCGCCCTTCACATCCGTTGGCATGCCGTCGCCGATGGCGAGCACGCGATACTTGGCGAAGGCGCCGCGCACTTCTTTGGCCGCCGCAAGGCAGGCCTCATAGATCGGCGCATGCGGCTTGCCGGCAATGCGGACCTCGCCGCCGAGCTGTTCATAGTATGCGGCCATGGCGCCGGCGCATGGAATGATGCGCTCGCCGCGCTCCACTACCAGATCGGGATTGGCGCAGATCATCGGCACGTTGCGGGCAATGAAGCCCTTGAGCATTTCGGTATAGTCCTCGGGCGTTTCCGTCTCGTCATCGAAAAAGCCGGTGCAGACCACGGACTGCGCTTCCGCCTCGTCGACGCGCTCGACATCGAGACCGTCCAGCAGCGGCAGATCGCGTTCCGGGCCGAGCAGGAATACTTTTTTCGGGCCTTCCGCAATCAGGCCGCGGGTGACGTCACCGGAGGTGATGATGCGGTCATAGGCCTCATCCGGCACGCCGAGAACGCGAAGCTGGGCGATGACGCCGGGAGCGGGGCGCGGTGAATTGGTGATGAGCACCACCGTCTTGCCGGCCTCGCGCGCTTCCCGCAGCGCAACCGCCGCATCCGGAAAAGCGCTGACGCCATTGTGCAGCACGCCCCATACATCCGAAAGAATAACGTCGAACCCAGCCGTAATTTCGCCGAGAGTGAGAATGCGATGGGCCATGAGATGCTTTCCGGATGCGAGAAGAAGGTGAGCGTCACATCGCAAAGCGGGACGCCGATGGCAAGGAAAAAAGCGCCGCCAGACCGGTCTTTGGCCCCCTGACGCAGCATGAACACAAATGCCCCTTAGATGCGATGCGGCCGCAACGCACGAAAAGAATGTCGTCGCGGCGCGCATCCGCGCATGGGAAATTTCTGTCATGGAACGCTGATAACCATAAGCCATGAAATTTTTTAGACAGGGCGTTCTTGACTCCGGCAGAAGCCCTCCTTATCTCGGTTCCGCTGGCACTCGATAAAGGAGAGTGCTAACACCCATCAGGCGAGTTCCAAAAGCTCGCGCAGTCATTTGATCGAGGGATTAGACAATGACAAGCACCAATTTCCGCCCGCTTCACGATCGCGTCGTCGTTCGTCGCGTTGAGTCCGAAGAAAAGACCAAGGGCGGCATCATCATTCCCGATACCGCCAAGGAAAAGCCGCAGGAAGGCGAAATCGTCGCCGTCGGTTCCGGCGCACGTGACGAGGCCGGCAAGGTCGTCGCTCTCGACGTCAAGGTTGGCGATCGCGTTCTGTTCGGCAAGTGGTCGGGCACCGAAGTCAAGCTCAACGGCGAAGACCTTCTGATCATGAAGGAAGCCGACATCATGGGCATCATCGGCTGATTTCAGTCGACCCATCGTTTCCTTAAATTTCAAGCCGGACCCGGTCCGGCCATTCGAAACCAGGAGTTTTGAAAATGGCAGCCAAAGAAGTAAAATTCGGCCGCACAGCACGCGAAAAGATGCTCAAGGGCGTCGACGTTCTTGCTGATGCAGTGAAGGTAACCCTCGGCCCGAAGGGTCGTAACGTCGTTATCGACAAGTCCTTCGGCGCTCCGCGCATCACCAAGGACGGCGTTTCCGTCGCCAAGGAAATCGAACTGGAAGACAAGTTCGAAAACATGGGCGCACAGCTCGTTCGCGAAGTTGCCTCCAAGACCAACGACATCGCCGGTGACGGCACCACCACCGCGACCGTTCTGGCCCAGGCCATCGTTCGCGAAGGTTCCAAGGCAGTTGCTGCCGGCATGAACCCGATGGACCTGAAGCGTGGTATCGATCTGGCCGTTGCTGAAGTCGTCAAGGACCTTCAGGCCAAGGCCAAGAAGATCAACACGTCTGAAGAAGTTGCACAGGTCGGCACGATCTCTGCAAACGGCGAGCGTCAGATCGGTCTCGACATTGCTGAAGCAATGCAGAAGGTCGGCAACGAAGGCGTCATCACCGTTGAAGAAGCCAAGACCGCTGAAACCGAACTCGAAGTCGTCGAAGGCATGCAGTTCGACCGCGGCTACCTGTCGCCCTACTTCGTGACCAACCCGGAAAAGATGGTTGCGGACCTCGAAGACGCATACATCCTCCTGCACGAAAAGAAGCTCTCGAACCTTCAGGCCATGCTGCCGGTTCTCGAAGCCGTCGTTCAGACCGGCAAGCCGCTCGTCATCATCGCTGAAGACGTCGAAGGCGAAGCTCTTGCAACGCTCGTCGTCAACAAGCTGCGTGGCGGCCTCAAGATCGCTGCCGTCAAGGCTCCTGGTTTCGGCGACCGCCGCAAGGCCATGCTGGAAGACATCGCCATCCTGACCGGTGGTACCGTCATTTCCGAAGACCTCGGCATCAAGCTCGAAAACGTTACCCTCGACATGCTCGGCAAGTCGAAGAAGGTTTCGATCTCCAAGGAAAACACCACGATCGTTGACGGCGCCGGCCAGAAGTCCGACATCGAAGGTCGTGTTGCCCAGATCAAGGCTCAGATCGAAGAAACCACCTCCGACTACGACCGCGAAAAGCTGCAGGAACGTCTTGCCAAGCTCGCTGGCGGCGTTGCCGTTATCCGCGTCGGCGGTTCGACGGAAGTCGAAGTGAAGGAAAAGAAGGACCGCATCGACGACGCTCTCAACGCGACGCGCGCTGCTGTTCAGGAAGGCATCGTACCGGGCGGCGGCGTTGCCCTGCTGCGTTCGTCCACGAAGATCACCGCAAAGGGTGAAAACGACGACCAGGAAGCCGGTATCAACATCATCCGCCGCGCCCTGCAGGCTCTGGTTCGCCAGATTGCAGACAACGCAGGTGACGAAGCTTCCATCGTTGTCGGCAAGATCCTCGAGAAGAACGAAGACAACTACGGCTACAACGCCCAGACCGGTGAATATGGCGACCTGATCCAGCTCGGCATCGTCGACCCGGTCAAGGTTGTTCGTACGGCTCTGCAGAACGCAGCTTCGGTTGCTTCGCTGCTGATCACCACCGAAGCCATGATCGCCGAGCTTCCGAAGAAGGACGCTCCGATGCCGGCAATGCCGGGCGGCGGCATGGGCGGCATGGACTTCTAATCAGTCCTGTCACCGGATTAAGAAAGGGCGGTCTCCGGATCGCCCTTTTTTCGTTGCCGCCCATGCCCTTTAAGTGGTCCGGCGTCGCAAGCGCGCCCGACGGGCGGCATGGACTTCTAATCAGCCCTGTCACCGGATTAAGAAAGGGCGGTCTCCGGATCGCCCTTTTTCTTTGCCGCCCATGCCCTTTAAGTGGTCCGGCGTCGCAAGCGCGCCCGACGGGCGGGATGGACTTCTAATGGGTCCTGTCACCGGATTAAGAAAGGGCGGTCTTCGGACCGCCCTTTTTCTTTGCCGTGCCTGTGGGATTGACGGAAGGCGGCGCACCTTATCGACGCTCTCGCAAGAGATGCCTCATGAAATCAACAGGTTGCATAATTCTGAAGGCCGAAAGCGGAAGGGTTCGTGTATTGTCTCGTTTTGGAACAGGCGTGATTTTATCCGGCTATTTTTGCAACCCCATGCAATAATGGGGCACATCCAAGAGCGAATCACCACCCCATATGGGGCGGATTTCCACTCGGACCGGCTTATAAGTGCGCTATTTAGTTGTGCTTTTTCGCATGCCTCGCGATTTTGAAGAAGAAATACATAATATTTTTGATTTTCTCACTGGCTGGTTGTTGTAGGTAGGGGAAAATAAACTATAAGTCAGCCCCCGTAAGGGTTCCGCGACGGGGCGGCCAGCATTGAAAGGGGTTTCGATGCCTGGCAAATACGTTCGACTGCGGGTGGCGGTAAAGGTTCAACCTGGCAGTGGCGCTTGAAGAGGCGGCGCTGGCACGTGTTCAAGCGGGGGCGCGATTTGTTTGAAATATCAAGACGCAACGATGCTCTGCCTGCGGCGGTAACAGCCACGCCCGATCCCCGCACCCTGTCGCATTTCTTCATGTCGGAGGAGTGGAGCAGCGATCTTTCCAGTGGCGTCATCCGCCTCGGCGAACACGCATCGTTCATGCACGGCCTGCCGCCGGGCGAGTGCGGATTGCTCAGCCTTGTCCGCTGTTACGACCGCGCTGACCACGCCCGCGTTCTGGAACTTTTCGAGCAGGTTTCCACCGCACCTTCACGTTTCTGTTTTTCATCCGGCCTCTCCATCTTGCCGGCGATGCGGCAGCCGGTCATCTGCATGGGAGAATCTTCCGGCTTCGAAGACGGCCAGCAAGGGCGCATATCAGGGCTTTTCCTGTTTCCGCGCTTTGAGGATATTCGCTTCGCCGCCTGAACATGGCGGGACAGACGCCCAGCGCCGTTCACAAAATGAAGACGATTTGTCTTCTATTGTTCATCTTTATGGGCGGATGATTTTCGGTCATTGATATCTCCAGACATTGCAGTTCAACCGGCGACACGCCGATTATTTACCGGAGATATCCATGTCCAGCAGCCAGAACGTTCTCGTTCTCATCGCCCGTATTCTGCTTTCCTTCATCTTCATCACCTCGGGCTTCAGCAAGCTCGTCGATCCGGCCGGTACGGCCGGCATGATCACTGGTGCCGGCCTACCCGCTGCAACCGCGCTTGCCTATATTGCAGGCCTGTTCGAACTCGTTGCCGGTCTTGCCATTCTCGCTGGTTTCCAGACCAAAATCGCTGCCTGGGCGCTTGCCGTCTTCTGCGTCTTCACCGGTCTGGTGTTCCACAGCGGCACCGTTGCCGTACCCGGCTGGCCCGAGCCGGCTCTTGGCTGGATCAACACGCTGAACGGCATCATGATGGTGAAGAACATCACCCTCGCTGGCGCTTACATCCTGCTTGCCGCCTTCGGCCCCGGCGCCTACTCCGTCGACGCCAAGCGCGGCGCGGCTCTGGCCCACGCATAAGCCAAATGGATCGACCAACAAAAAAGCCGCCGGATCGCTCCGGCGGCTTTTTTTACGTCGTCAGACCGCAGCCCTGATGCGCGAGGCTATCTCCTGAACCGCCGCATCGCCGTCATGTTCCGGCTTGCGGGCGCGCACGAAGCAGGCTTCCGAACGGACGATGATGCCGTCGGAGAGAATTTTCAGGTGGTTGGCCTTCAGCGTCGAGCCGGTCGAGGTGATATCGACAATGATATCCGCCTGCCCTGCGGCCGGTGCACCTTCGGTCGCGCCAAGGCTTTCAACGATGCGATAAAGCTGAATGCCGTGCTGGCGCGAAAAGAACTGCTGCGTCAGCCGCCAATATTTGGTGGCGATGGCAAGCCTGCGGCCATGACGGGCGCGGAATTCCGAAGCGACATCGCCGAGATCGGCCATGCTGTCCACATCCAGCCAGATTTCCGGCACGGCGACCACGACATCCGCATGGCCAAAACCGAGGCGGGCGCAGAACTCCACCTGTGCATCGGCATTTGTCAGCCCTTCGCGCACAAGGTCCTCTCCCGTCACGCCGAAATCCACAGTGCCAGCGCCGATCTCGCGGGCGATCTCGGAAGCCGAGAGATAAGCGATCTCGATATCGTCGCGCCCTTCGATGCGGCCGCGATAGGAGCGGTCATTGCCGACAGCCGCGACTTTCAGCCCGGCGCGTTCCAGAACGGCGGAGGCGTCTTCCTTCATCCGGCCCTTTGAGGGTAATGCGATGGTGATCATGGCTTGTCGCTCCCACGCACCGCTTCGATGCGATCCAGCCAGAGCGAAAAGCCCACGGCCGGGATTTTTTCCTGTGCGCCGAGCAGGGTCAGCAGCCGGTCGAAACGGCCGCCACCGGCCAGCACACTGTCTCCACCCGCTTCCACCACCTCGAAAACGAGGCCGGTATAATAATCGAGCGGACGACCGAACGCCGCGCCATAGGTCACGGTTTCGAGATCGACACCGGCATTGGCGAGCGCTGCGACGCGTTTATCGAAAGCGGAAAGCGCGCCATCAAGCTTCAGTTGCGCCTTTGCGGCAAAATCCGCCAGAACCTGCGAGGCCTGCGGCAGAGGCGCCTTCAGGGCCAAGAACTGCTTGAGCAGCGCGAAGCTTTCATCCGGCAGGCGCGTGGCGGCAAGCGCCAGCTTCTCCCGCAGGCGGCGGGCGATTTCCTGCGGCGCGCGGCTGGCATTGGTGGAATAGCCGGTTTCCTGCATCACCGTATCGAGATAATCGACCAGCACCGTCTCGTCGCCCGTCGCCAGAAGGCCGGCGACCCGCGCGTCCAGCCCGGTCATCGGCTTGGGATGTACAAGGCTTTCCAGCAACGCGTCGAGCTGCGCCATATCGCCGAATGCCTGCACCAGCCGCTTCTGCCAGCCGAGCGGCAGGCCAAGGGCGGCAACCACCGCCTCGAACACCTGCTGGTCGCCCAGCGTGACGGCAAGCGCCCGGCCCGGCAGCAGGCGCTGCAGAATGCCGGTGGCGTCAATCACAGCGCGGGCGTCGGCGGCGGCAATATCGGTATCGCCGAGATCCTCGATGCCCGCCTGATAAAACTCGTTGGCACCTTCGCGGCGCTGGCGGAAGACTTCGCCGAGATAGGAATAACGCTTCGGCGTGCCGGTCGCCGTTTCGATATGGCGCAGGCAGACCGGGATGGTGAATTCCGGGCGCAGGCACAGGCTCTCACCCGTTTCGCTCTCCGTCATGAAGATACGGCGGCGCAAATCCTCGCCGGCCATATCCAGAAACGGTTCGGCGGGCTGGATGACGGGCGTGTTCACACGGCTCGTGCGGCGCGCGGCGAATTCTTCCAGTAGCTCTCCGGAAAATTCCGGCATGTCGATCAGGGGCATGGGATATTTCCTGTATACGCCGCTAGATACCCCCCTCTGTCACTTCGTGACATCTCCCCCTCAAGGGGGGAGATCAATAGGAGTACGCCGCGCCGGCCGCTTGCAGATCTCCCCCCTTGAGGGGGAGATGTCCGGCAGGACAGAGGGGGGTAAGCGGCTGACACCACGTTACTTGCCTTGCGCCCGCGCCAAATCTTCAGCTTGCGCGGCCAGAATCTCGCGGACCTTCGCCACCAGATCGGCCTCCGGTACGCTGACCTGCGCCACGCGCGCCTCGCGCCAGCTGGCATTGTCCTCGATCTCGCCGGAGAGGCGCTTGCCTTCGATCAGATCCTTGATCTGCACCACACCTTCGGCGCGCTCGTCACCGCCCTGGATGATGGCGATGGGCGAGCCGAGACGGTCGGCATATTTCAGCTGGTTGCCGAATTTCTTCCAGTTGCCCTGGTACATTTCAGCACGGATGCCTTCGGCACGCAGCGCCTGGGTGAAGCGCTGGTAACGGCCCATGCTTTCCACATCGCCATCCATGACGGTGATCAGAACCGGTGCGAGCGGCTTGACCTGACCGAGCTTGCCGAGGTTCTTAAGCGCCGTCATCAGGCGCGAAACGCCGATGGAGAAACCCGTGGCCGGAACCGGCTGGCCCATGAAGCGCGAAACGAGGCCGTCATAACGGCCGCCGCCGCCGACGGAGCCGAACACGACCTTTTCACCCTTTTCATTGGTGACGTCGAATATCAGCTCGGCCTCATAGACCGGGCCGGTGTAATATTCGAGGCCGCGAACGACCGAGGGGTCGATCTTGATGCGCGTCGCATCGTAACCGGCACTGGTGACCAGAGCGCCGATGATGTTCAGCTCCTCAACGCCTTCCTCGCCTTTCGAGGTGCCCGCAACCAGTTTGGCCAGATCATCGGCGCTTGCCGCATAATCCTTGATGCCGACGAAAAACAGCACCTTTTCGATCTGTTCCTCGCCAAGACCAGCGCCCTTGGTGAAATCACCGGATTCATCCTTGCGGCCGGGGCCGAGCAGCAGCTTCACGCCTTCAGGACCGAACTTGTCGAGCTTGTCGATGGCGCGCAGCACGTTCAGCCGACGACCGGCATTGTCCTCACCGCCGAGACCGATGGCTTCCATGACGCCGTCCAGCACCTTGCGGTTGTTGACGCGAATGACATAGTCGCCGCGCTGAATTCCGAGCGCTTCCAGCGTATCGGCCATCATCATGCACATTTCGGCATCGGCCTGCACTCCGGCAGCGCCCACCGTATCGGCATCGAACTGCATGAACTGCCGGAAGCGGCCGGGGCCGGGCTTTTCATTGCGGAAGACATAACCGGCGCGATAGGTGCGGTAGGGCAGCTGGATTTCGTTGAAATTTTCCGCAACATGACGGGCGAGCGGCGCGGTCAGATCGTAGCGCAGGCTCATCCACTGGTCGTCATCGTCCTGCAGCGAAAACACGCCTTCGTTCGGGCGATCGCTATCCGGCAGGAACTTGCCGAGCGCATCGGTGTATTCAAACAGCGGGGTTTCCACCGGATCGAAGCCATAAAGCTCATAGACCCTGCGGATCTTCTCGATCATCTCGTTGGTGGCATGAATATCGGCAACCGAGCGATCCACGAAGCCGCGCGGCAGGCGGGCTTTCAGTTTCTGAGGCTTTTTTGCTTTTTCGCTCATGATGCCGATCCGATATTTTCCTGAAATTATGCCGGTGTATTAGAGGATGAAGCCCGGTGCGGCAAGCCGCAAAGGCTCCGGTTTTACTGGCCGCTGCGGCCAAGCGGTGCTATATGGGATACATGTATCCCAATTCGGATCGGGAAGGACGCGACCCATGAGCAAACAGACGGCCATACGCCTGCCTGATGAGACCTATGAGCGGCTGAAAGCGCTTTCCGAGCGCACCGGCCGCACATCCGCCTATTACATCCGCGAGGCGATCGAGAAACATATCGAGGATATGGAGGACCTCTATCTTGCGGAGGAGGCGACGCGGCGCATCCAACGTGGAGAATCGAAGATTGTAAGCGCCGAGGAGTTCTGGCGTGATCTGGACAATTGAATATCACACGCTTGTCCAGAAAGAGATGCGCAAGATAAATCCGGAAATGCGCCAGCGAATCCGGAGTTTTCTGCATGAACGATTGGCGGCACTGGATGATCCACGCCAGACCGGCGCCGCCCTGCAAGGCTCCGAACTCGGAAATTTCTGGCGCTACCGGGTGGGCGATTACCGCATCATCTGCGATATACAGGACCACAAGCTCGTCGTGCTGGTGGTCGAAATCGGCCATCGCCGTGAAATCTACCGTTAGGCATTCATGATCCTCGAAGCCCTGCAATATGCCGCCACGCGCGCGGTCACGCCGAAAGAATTCCGGCCGCATATCCGCTATTCCGTCAACCTCTGGGCGCGCGCCAACCGCTGCGCCAAAGCCTGGGCGGAGCATGAAAACAACAGCCGGCAATTCGTGCTGCAATCGGCCAGAAAGCTGAAGCAGCGGCGAACGGCCGTCGTGCTGGGGTCTGGCCTGTTACGCGATGTGCCCTATGATGCGCTGGTGGCGATGTTCGATACGGTCGTGCTGGTCGATCTGGTGCATCTCGCCAGCGTGCAGGCGAAGCTGCGCCTCAATGCCAAAAAGAATGTCCGCATCGCCAACCGCGATCTTTCCGGCTTTGACGATGTTCTCGCCGGTCGGCCGGCGGAACCGCTCGATTTCCTGCGGCGGGTGCCCTATCTCGATCTCGTGGTATCGGCCAATCTCCTGTCACAGATCGGCACCGGCGCACGCCACCGGCTGGAGCGGGAAAAGATCGCAAATGCCCCGTACGATCTTCTGCCGAAGCTCATTCACACCCATCTGGAAGCGCTGGCTGGCCTGCCCTGCAAGGCCTGCCTGATAACGGACACCTACTTCGACGTCATCGGCAAAGACGGCAACCTGCACCAGCATGAAGACCTGCTGCATGGCATCGAGCTTCCCGCCCCCGCCGCATGGGAATGGCTGCTCGCCCCGTTTGGCGAGGAAAGCAGGGATTATCGCATCGTGCATCATGTCATCGCGCGTGAACTGACCTGATCGTCATGCTTATTCCATAATTCCAGCGGTAAATTCACGCCATGTCGCAAGTGGTCCGCACATTGATGTTCCTTGCCTGCCTGCTATACGGCGCAATGCCGGCGCAGATGGCGATGAGCATGTCGATGGCCACCGGCATGGCAGCGTCCTCGCAAGTGCCAATGAAACATGACGGTGCCCATTCGCATCGAGCCCCGGATCGGGACCAAGTGTCTCGGGCGCATGCGGAAAATGGGGCTCATGGAGGGGGCAAGGGCGGTTGCTCCCCGCATGGTGACGATGCCGCACATCCCGGTTCCTGCGCCGCCTGCCTGATCGTTGTTCCGCGAACGATCTTCGCCGACAGCGGCCGCGTGACCTTTGACTATCCCAAGCCGCAGCGCGGCATCGTCTTTCACGGCAAGGCTTCCGCGCCGCCGCTACCGCCTCCCCGCGCCTGACCCCAGATTTTTTCAGACCCGTCTTCGAAAAATCCGTCAGACACAGGAAGGATAATCCATGTCTATCAAGACCATTACGCTCGCCGCCGCTTTTGCGGCCTCTCTCGCCATGCCCGTTCTCGCACAGGAAGCGGGCGGCCATGCCGGACATGACATGTCAAAAGGCACTATGAGCGACAGCGCTTCCACCAAGGCCTTCATGGAAGCCAGCAAGAAGATGCATGGCGATATGGCCATCGATTATAGCGGCGATGCCGATGTCGATTTCGTGCGCGGCATGATCCCGCACCATCAGGGCGCAATCGATATGGCCAAGGTGCAGTTAAAATACGGCAAGGACCCGGAAATCCGCAAGCTGGCTGAAGAAGTCATCAAGGCGCAGGAAGGCGAGATCGCCATGATGAAGGCCTGGCTGAAGTCCAAGGGCAAGTGACGACCGCAATTGTCAAACGGGGAGCGCCGGCTGGCGCTCCCTCCCCACAAGGTTACAACCCTGCGAGACCGGCCTTGTAGTCCTCCGAGGCCGCACGGCTGAGGCGCTCCAGCTCCATGGCCGCCCGGCTGGTATGGCGTTCCTTGTGGCGCAGCAAAGCGAAGTTGCGGGCAGGCAGATCGATGCCGGCTCGGACCAGCAGCCCCTGCCGCAAAAACAGCGAGGCGACGGAGGCGGAAACTGCCGTGGCCGCGCCGCCGGAGCGTGCCGCCATCACCACCGCCTCATTGGACGGCAGTTCCAGCATGACGGACAGTTCAGCGGGGTCCACCCCCATCTGCCGCACCGCCGCCTCGAAGGCGGAGCGGGTGCCAGAGCCCTGTTCGCGCAGAACCCATGAGGTGCCGTAGAGCATATCGAGCGCGGTGAGATAACGGCCATCCGCGAAGGGATGGGCCGAACCGGTGACCACCAGAAGCTTGTCGGAGACGACCGGCTGCACCATCAAGGCCGGCTCATCGATCCTGCCTTCGATGAAACCGACCTCTGCCAGACCGTCGAGCACGGCCTGTGTAACCGTCTTGGTATTGCCGATATCGAGCCGCACGGTCACGCCCGGATAAAGCTTCTTGAACTGCATCAGGATCGGCGGCAGCCAGTAGCTTGCAATCGTCTGGCTGGCGCAGACGGTGATTTCGCCGCGCGTCAGCCCACCCATTTCAGAGAGAATCAATTCCGCATTGCGCACACGCGCCAGCGTCGCCTTCGCTTCGCCCAGAAACGCCCGGCCGCTTTCCGTCAGTTCGATGTTGCGGCCGACGCGATGGAACAGCTCGACATTATAAAAGGCCTCGAGATTCTTGATGGCGGAGCTGACGGCGGAGGCGGTCAAACCGATGGCTTCGGCGGCCCTTGTGAGGTGCTCGCGTTCGGCAACGGCGATGAAGATGCGGAGTTGTTCGAAGGTCATGGCTTTTCATTCGATTTTATCGAATAATATATGCCATATTATTTGATAGAATAAAACAGGCCGCTACGGCATTGTCTGGCCATGGCACAACATCGCACCCTCGCTCATCCCTTTCAGTTTTCGCTTCGCTGGCTCACCCCGCTTCTGCCGGGCATTCTCATCTGCGCGGCGGTCAGCTGCGCCGCCATTCTGGCGGAGCGCTTTCAGGTGCGGCTTGCAGGCCATGCATGGCTCGGCGATCTGGTGCTCGCCATTCTGATCGGCACGCTGCTGCGTTCGCTGGTGTCTCTGCCCGCGGTTGCCTCGGCCGGCATCAAATTCAGCGCCAAGACGCTGCTTGAAATCGCGGTGGCGCTTCTCGGCGCATCCTTGAGCCTCTCCATCCTCAAAGGTGCCGGCGGTTTGCTGATCGGCGGCATTGCGCTGATCGTGGCGCTGTCGCTGATCGTCAGCTATGCCGCCGGGCGGATGCTCGGTCTGCCGCCCAAGCTTGCGACGCTGATCGCCTGCGGCAACTCCATCTGCGGCAATTCCGCGATTGCCGCCGCCGCACCCGCCATCGGCGCCAAGCCGGAAGATGTCGCCGCCTCGATTGCCTTCACGGCCGTTCTCGGCGTCGCCGCCGTGCTGCTGATGCCGTTCCTGCCGCAGCTTCTGGGTCTCGACGCCACCCAATATGGCATTTTCGCCGGGCTGACGGTCTATGCCGTGCCGCAGGTTCTGGCTGCCACAGCCCCGCTCGGCGCAATCGCCGTGCAGACCGGCACCATCGTCAAGCTCATCCGCGTGCTGATGCTGGGGCCTGTGATCGCCGCCCTCTCCGTCATCCATGGCCAGTCCGGCACGGAACGCCTGAGATTGCAGCAGATGGTTCCGTGGTTCATCATCGCCTTCGTGCTGATGATCATGGCCCGGTCCTTCGGCATCATTCCCGAGGCTCTGATCGGCCCTGTCGCCTCGCTTTCCAACATTCTCACCATCATGTCGATGGCGGCGCTGGGCCTTTCGGTCGATATTCGCAGCCTTCGTCATGCCGGCGGCAAGGTTATCATCGCCGCCAGCCTTTCGCTCGTGCTGCTTGGTGTCTTGAGTTTCGGCCTGATCGTGCTGACCCAGGCGGCCTAAGCAAAAGGCGGCTGTTATTTCCCGGTGCTGACCGTCAGCGTGTAATGCGCGCCGAGACCGCGGCGTGGCGAGCCCAGAATAAGCGTCGGGCGGATCAGCCACTCCGTATCCGCCTTCGGCGTCAGCGTTGCGACCTTGCCTTCGGAATCGCTGAAGAAGATCGCGTCCTCATCCGGCGTCGAAAAATCGAAGACCGCCATCAGCACGAATTCGCTGGAGGCGGCAAGCTCGATCTTCACCGTTTGCCCAGCCTTCACCTTCAGGCGATAGACATCGCCGCGCCCGCGCCGCGTCCAGCCGTCAAGCTTCAGCGGCCCGGCTGGCGGCAGCGCCACCTGCTTCAGCCTTTCGCCGTCATCGAGCCAGATACCGTCGACATTGCGGCCTTCCGCGAAGGAGGCATGCGGCACGGCGGCCACGGCCATGGTGAGAGCCAGAAGAAGGGAGGTTACCTTCATGGACGTACAAACTCCCGCCGCATGGCCTCTATCGGCTGGCGGCAATGACAGCCTTCGATATGGTCGTTGACCATACCCATGGCCTGCATGAATGCATAGACGGTCGTCGGGCCGACGAAACTCCAGCCCCGCTTCTTCAGGTCCTTCGAAAGGCGGATGGAGGCGTCGCTGGTGGGGTTGGCCCTTAACGTCGCATAGTCCAGCCTTTGCGGCCTTTCTGCGGCGGCCGGTTCGAAACCCCAGAAATAACGGGCGAGCGAACCGAATTCATCGCGCAACTCCATGGCGCGGCGGGCATTGTTGATGGTCGAGACGATCTTGCCGCGATGGCGGATGATGCCCTTGTCGGCAAGGCATCGCTCGATATCGGCCTCACCGAATTCCGCCACTTTTTCGAATTCGAAGTTGGCGAAGGCGAGACGGAACGCCTCGCGCTTGCGCAGAACCGTCAGCCAGGAAAGGCCGGACTGGAAACCTTCCAGACAGATCTTCTCGAAAAGGCGGCGATCGTCGGTGACGGGATAACCCCATTCCTCGTCGTGGTAACGGCTGTAATCCGCAAGCCCCTGCTGCCAGAAACACCGCACAAGGCCATCCGCGCCCGTTTCAAGTCCCGCTTCATTCATTCCGCAACCACCCTTTTCCGCTCCCGCCCGTGACCGGTTCAGACCGCGCACTTACCACTCATTCACCACGTTTCAAAACCGTGTGCTAACCTTAAATCCAGCTTTCCATAATCAAGCGCTTTTTAATGAACAGCCATTTACGATTCGCTGGCGTCGAGGTGCGAACGTGTCCGGCAAAGCGGGCAAACAGTCCCGCAAATCCATAGTTGCGACATCCCGCAGAGAGAGTCCACCCGATGACGATGAAGTCCGTTTTTCTGGCGCTGAGCCTCGTTTCCACCTTTGCCGCCCCGGCCGCCATGGCCAATGAGCGTTATCGCGAGCGCCCGCCCGTCGTCGTCAGCCCGGATCTTTCCGCCCCCTGGGTCACCCAGCTCGGCGGTCGCGGCAATGTGCGCCCCGTGGTTTATCCGCGCGCGCCTGCCGCACGCCAGCCGTTCTTCCAGCAGCGCCAGGCCGCCATGCCGCAGCGCCCCAGCTCCGGCGTCACATCGCAGCGCCCGGCACGGGTGCAGAATGCCGCCGTCCGCCCCAATGCGCCGGTGCGCACCCAGATCGCGCCGCAATTCCTGCCGCAGATCGTCACCTACCCGACCAATGAAAAACCCGGCACCATCGTCATCGATACGCCGAACCGTTTCCTCTATCTCGTGCTCGCCGATGGCAAGGCCCGGCGGTACGGCGTTGGCGTCGGAAAGCCCGGTTTCGAATGGGCCGGCACCCACAAGGTAACCCGCAAGGCGGAATGGCCGAGCTGGACCCCGCCGAAGGAAATGATCAGCCGCGAGGCGAGGAAGGGACACTATCTGCCTGCCTTCATGGAAGGGGGGCCGGCGAACCCGATGGGCGCGCGCGCCATGTATCTCGGCTCGACGCTTTATCGCATCCACGGCACCAACCAGCCGTGGACGATCGGCAGCAACAATTCCTCCGGCTGCATCCGCATGCGCAACGAGGATGTCACCGATCTTTACGAGCGCGTCAACGTCGGAACCAAGGTCATTGTGATATGACGGCAACGGTTCAGCCTTTCCGGCCGCTTCAGGGCCGGTGTGGCGGCGTATCCGCTTGAATTGCCGCCTTGCGGCGGTACAATCCGGCTCACTTCATTGGAATGAAACTTGGCGGGGGACGCCAGGAGCCGGACCTCTCTCAGGGGGATGATGGAACGGCCTTAAAACGGGTGGTCAATCGGCCGCCCGTTTTTCGTTTCTGTCATTCAAATGTTATCAAAAAACGGTTTGGTGAATTACTGATATCAATCTGGATTCACTTCATGCCGCGCCATACTTTATTTGTTTGCGCCCTGCTGTTCAGCGGCGTTTCCTTCTCTGCCGCAATCGCGGGCGAATTTGAAATTTCCGGTTATGGCGGCTGGCAAAGCGCGCCGCACAGCGATGTGAAGGTTTCCGACGGGCCGGATTTCCGGGCCGGATGGGAAGGCAAGTCGTTTTCCAATCCGCCCTATTGGGGCGTGCGCGGCACCTACTGGTTCGATGAGGGCCAGCTGCGGAATTTCGGCATCTCGCTCGATTTCACCCATGACAAGGTCTATGCCGACGACCAGACGCTTGCCCGCTCCGGCTGGTCGCATTTCGAATTCACCGACGGCCTGAACCTACTGACGCTCAACGCGCTCTACCGTTTTCCGCTGGAATCGCTGCCGATCACCCCTTACGTGGGCGCCGGCGTCGGCATCAACGTGCCGCATGTGGAAGTATACCGCCCATCAGGCAAGACCTTCGAATATCAGTTCGGCGGCGCAACCCTGCAGGCGCAGGCCGGCCTCAGCTACCGCATCACCGACAACTGGTCGACCTTCGTGGAATATAAGGGCACCTATTCCTTCGTCGACGTCGATATCGACAATGGCGGCTCGTTGAAGACCGATATCATCACCAATGCGGTGAATTTCGGCGTGGCGTATAAGTTCTAGCTCTCTTCCCTCATTCCTGTGCTTGTCACAGGAATCCAGCCGACGTGCGTCTGCACGGCGGGGAGAGTCCCTTCAGCCCAAGGACTTGGGCTGACTGGATCCCTGTGACAAGCACAGGGATGAGGAGAAGCCTTTAGAAAGGTGCGCGGCCCCAATCTATACGTCACGCACCGTCATGCAGGATCGCTGCCTTATCGGCACACCACGCTCTAAACCGAAAGCCTCGCCGGTTTCGGCCCGCCATAGGCCCAGTCCAGCAACTCCACCGTGTGCAGGATAGGCATATCCGTGCCGGTTCCGATCTGCGTGATGCAGCCGATATTGCCGGTGGCGATGACATCCGCCCGGGTGGCCTCGATGTTCTTCACCTTGCGCGCCTTGAGTTTGGCGGAAATCTCCGGCTGCAGGATGTTGTAGGTTCCGGCCGAGCCGCAGCAGAGATGCCCTTCCGCCGGATCGCGCACAGTAAAACCCGCCGCCTTCAGGAGTTGTTTCGGGGCAAGCGTGATCTTCTGGCCATGCTGCATGGAGCACGCCGAATGATAGGCGACCGTCAGACCCTGGCTTTGCCCTTGCGGCAGATCGAGGGTGGCGAGATATTCAGTGACGTCCTTCGTCAAAGCCGAGACCCGCGCGGCTTTTTCGGCGTAAGCTGGATCGAGTCGCAGCATGTGACCGTAATCCTTGATGGTGGTGCCGCAGCCGGAAGCGGTGATGATGATGGCGTCGAGACCGCCGCTTTCCATCTCACGCGTCCAGACATCGACATTGCGCCTTGCCGAGGCGAGCGCCTCTTCCTCGCGGCCCATATGATGCACCAGCGAACCGCAGCAGCCCTCCCCCTTCGGCACCACGACCTCGATGCCGAGCCGCGCCAGAAGGCGCAGCGTCGCCTCGTTGATACCGGGATCGAGCACCGGCTGGGCGCAACCGGTGAGGATGGCGACGCGTCCACGCTTCTCGCCCTCGGCCGGCCGCTCTCCCGGACGGGTTGACGCGGAGGCCGCAGGCACGGCGGCGGGGGCGAGAGCGAGCATGGATTGCAGCGGCCTCAGCGCCGGAACTTTGGCAAGCAGGCCGGAGAAAGGCCGCGCCAGCCGGGCCAGATGCAGCGCCAGCCGGAAACGGGCTGGATGAGGCAGGACAGCAACCAGAAGATTGCGGATCAGCCGATCCATAAAGGGGCGCTTGTAGGTCTGTTCGATATGGGCGCGGGCATGATCGACCAAATGCATGTAATCCACGCCGGAGGGACAGGTGGTGGTGCAGGCAAGGCAGGAGAGGCAGCGGTCGATACGGGTGACGACCTCGCGGTCTGCCGGGCGGCTGTTTTCCAGCATATCCTTGATGAGGTAGATGCGGCCGCGCGGGCTGTCCAGCTCGTTACCGAGCGTGACATAGGTGGGACAGGTGGCGGTGCAGAAGCCGCAATGCACACATTTGCGCAGGATTTTTTCGGATTCCGCCACATGCGGATCGGCCAGCTGTTCGGGCGTGAAGGATGTTTGCATGGTTCAGACGGCCCCTTCCATCGTTACGGCCATCTTGCCGGGATTGAAGATGCCCGCCGGATCGAGCTTCTCCCTGATACGCGCAGAAAGCAGCGCTTCCGCCGCCGGGCGCGGTTCGAAGGCAGCGACCGTGGCGCGCACCGCATCGCTCGCCCTCACCAAAGTTGCATGGCCGCCGCCGAGCGCCCGGATCGCGCCGCGCAGTAAATCCGCCTCGGGGTCCGCCTCCATCTGCATCCACACGAGGCCGCCCTGCCAGTCGTAAAAGGCGTCGATGCCCGCTTCCATGCGCAGCGCCGCGACAAGCTGATGACCAACCGAAGGCGCGACCGATACTTTCCACAAGGGCTTCGCCGCCTGTCCGGCATAGGGCGCGACATCGCGCACCTGACGCCACAAAAGCCCGCTTTCCTCACCCTCCAGCAGCGCCCACGGCCCGACCCGGTCCATGACGGAAAGGAGTTTGGCCGTGCGCGCCTCCACCGAGGCGGAAAGCCCTTCCAGCCGCAGGATGGTCGCCGGACCGTCCGGCAATCCGCCCTCGATGAAACGGGAACGAACGCTTTCCGGCAGATGCGCCGCGCCGGAAACCTCGACGCTCATCGCCATCGCCGCCGCCATGATGCGCGTCGCCGCTTCATCGTCGAGACCGGAAACGACCACGGTTTTTTCCGCAGGCGGTTTCGGCAGCACGCGGAAGGTGACTTCTGTGAGGAAACCGAGCGTGCCGAAAGACCCGGCCAGGAACTTCGACAGATCGAGCCCGGTGACATTCTTCATCACCCGGCCGCCGGCCTTGATGACCTCACCGCTGCCATTGACGAAACGGATACCCAGCAGGCTGTCACGTGCGGCGCCCGCCACATAACGGCGGGGGCCGGAAACATTGGCGGCGAAGACACCGCCAATGGTCGGCTCACCTTCGGTGCCCATGATCGGGCGGTGATCCATAGGCTCGAAGGCCGTCATCTGGCGGTTTTCTGCAAGGGCGGCTTCGACGGTTGCGAGCGGGGTTCCGGCCTTGACGGTCATGACCATTTCGGCGGGCAGGTAGGAGACGATGCCGTTCATGGCGCGGGAAGAGAGTGCTTCATCTGCTGCGACAGCATTGCCGAAACCGGAGCGGGTGTTGCCGCCAAGGATTTTCAGCGCGGCTTTTCGGGCGGCGTGGTCGCGGATGATGTCGGCGACCTGGGTTTCTGCGTAGGGGGTCAGCATGTGGTGGCGGGCTCCGGGCATGGGGTGGCGAGGTTTGCGCGAGGGATACCCCCCTCTGCCCTGCCGGGCATCTCCCCCTCAAGGGGGGAGATCGGCAAGAGGCTGGCACATCGTTTCAATTGCACCGTTCGAGAATTGAGCGGGAGGTCGCCGCTTGTCGATCTCCCCCCTTGAGGGGGAGATGCCCGGCAGGGCAGAGGGGGGTAAACCACACCCACCACCGTCACGAAATTCACACCCATCATCCCCTCCCCTCCAGCGGAAACACCTTGGAAGGGTTCATCAGCCAGCCCTCATCGAAAGCCGCACGCACCGCCATCTGCTGGGCAAGATCGGCCTCACCATACTGGTGGCGCATCAGATCCCGTTTTTCGATGCCGACACCATGTTCGCCGGTCAGGCAGCCGCCGGCATCGACGCAGAGCTTCAATATTTCATTGCCTGCCTCTTCGGCGCGGGCCGCATCCTCCGGATCGGTGGCGTTGAACAGGATGAGTGGGTGCATATTGCCATCGCCGGCATGGAAGACATTGGCGACGCGCAGGCCGAGGCGGTCGGTGATTTCGCTCGTCTTTTTCAGCACGTAGGAAAGCTGGGAGAGCGGCACGGTGCCATCCATGCAGATATAATCCGCGATGCGGCCGGTTGCGCCGAAGGCGGATTTGCGGCCTTTCCAGATCGCCGCCGCCTCCATGGCCGACTGGCATTCCTTCACCGTCTTCACGCCATGTTTCCGGGCAATCGCCACGATGTCGGCCAGCATGGCGTCCATTTCCGCCTCGGAGCCTTCGACCTCGACAATCAGCAGCGCGCCGACATCCAGCGGATAGCCCGCTTTGGCAAAAGCCTCGCAAATTTCGATGGCTGGCTTGTCCATGAATTCGATGGCGACCGGGATGATGCCCGCGCCGATAATATCGGCCACGCAGGAGCCGGCCTCCTCCGACGTCTCGAAGCCGAACAGCACCGGTCGCGCACCTTCCGGCCTGGCGATCAGCCGCACCGTCGCTTCCGTCACGATACCGAGCTGGCCTTCCGAGCCGCAGACGAGGGCGAGCAGATCGTAGCCGGCGGCATCGAGGTGCTTGCCGCCCAGCTCCAGCACTGTGCCATCCACCAGCACCATTTTCACGCCAAGCAGATTATTGGTGGTGACGCCGTATTTCAGGCAATGCGCGCCGCCGGAATTCATGCCGATATTGCCGCCGATGGTGCAGGCAAGCTGCGAGCTGGGGTCCGGTGCATAAAAGAAACCTTCAGCACCTGCCGCATCGGAAATGGAAAGATTGGTGACGCCCGCCTGCACCCGCGCCGTACGGTTATAAAAATCCAGTTCGAGGATCGAAGCCATCTTGGAAAGGCCGATCACCACCGCATCCTCCTGCGGGATCGCGCCGCCCGACAGGGAGGTGCCGGCGCCGCGCGGCACGACCGGAATACCGTAACGGTGGCAATATTTCATCACCGCCGCCACTTCTTCCGTCGTTTTCGGCAACGCCACGGCCAGCGGCAGGCGGCGATAGGAAACGAAGGCGTCGGTTTCGAAAGGCACGAGTTCGCGCGGCTCGTGCACAAGACAGTCCGCGGCCAGAATATCCTTGAGGTCCGCTATGATGCGGTCGCGGCCTGCGACGACTTTCGCGCGCGGCTCCAGAAACTTGATCGGCTGCGTCACCGCCCCTCCTCCATGCCATCTCACCAACTGGTATTCTTTCTTTACCACTTTGAAACGGCGCAATCAAATGTTATGGATTTTTTCCTTTCTGGAAACAATCGAGGGCAACTATGACGAATCTGGGTGATCTGGAAGTCTTCGCAAGCGTTGCCGCCTCCGGCAGCATGTCGCTGGCCGCAAGGGAGCTTGGTTATTCGCCCGCCGTCATTTCCAAGCGCATCAAGCGGCTGGAAGAAAAGCTCGGCGCGCGGCTTTTCCAGCGCACCACACGGCAAATCTCGCTGACCGAAGCGGGACAGGGCTTTTACGAGCGGGTGCTTGCCGTGCTGGAAGGGCTGGAAGAGGCCGAGGATTTCGTCTCCGGCCGCGCCAATACGGTCAACGGCACGCTGAAGGTCTCCGCGCCGACTTCCTTCGGGCGCATGCATATCGCGCCGCATCTGAAAGGTTTCATGGAGCGGCATCCTGATCTTTCGGTCAATCTGGTGCTGAGCGACGAATTCATCGACATCATCGAGGGTGGTTACGATCTGGCCATCCGTATCGCCGATCTCAATTCCTCCAGCCTCGTGGCCCGCAGGCTGGCGCCAGTGCGCCGCGTGCTTTGCGCTTCGGCGGAATACGTTGCTGCCCATGGTATGCCCGCGACAATCGAGGATCTGAAAAAGCACCGCTGCCTGCCGGCCCATAATAACGATGTCTGGCGGCTGGAAGGACCGAGCTGCGCGATGAGCATTCGCCCGGAGGGGATGCTCATCACCAATTCCAGCGAGGTGATCCGCGAGGCGGTGATATCGGGGCTCGGCATTGCGTTGCGCTCCACCTGGGATATCGGCCATGAATTGCGCAGCGGCAAGCTGGTGCAGGTTCTGCCGGGTTATGAGGGATCGCGAAACGTCACGCTCTCGGCGGTTTATCCGAGCCGGCAGTTCCTGCCTGCGAAGGTTCGGCTGTTCATCGATTATCTCGCCGGGCTTTATGGGCCTTCACCCTATTGGGAGCAGGGTTGAGGCAGGCGTCGCGTCCGCACCACCTATCCTCCCTCATCCCTGTGCCCGTCACAGGGATCCAGCCAGCCCAAGTCCTTGGGCTGAAAGGAGTCCTTCCCGCCGCGCGGACGCGCGTCGGCTGGATTCCTGTGACAAGCACAGGAATGAGGGAAACTTGGCCCTCAACGCCCGCCCTCGGCATGGGAGCGGCGGATGCGGCGCACCACCCACCAGACGCCGAGGACCGCGAAGGGAACGGAGATGCCGGTGACGACGGCGGGGTCGAGCGGCAGCACATAATGGCTGATCGCCTTGGTGAGATAACCGATGAGGCCGACAACATAATAGGAAATGGCGGCGACCGAGAGGCCTTCGACCGTCTGCTGCAGGCGAAGCTGCATGGCGGCGCGCTTGTTCATGGTGTTGAGCAACACCGTATTCTGCCGTTCCAGTTCCACGTCGATCCAGCTTCGGACGAGCGCCGTGGCGCGATAGAGCTTGCGCGACAGGTTGGCCTGCCGCTCCTCCACCGACTGGCAGGTGCGCATGGCCGGCGCCATGCGCCGTTCTAGAAAGCTGCCCATGGTCTCGTGGCCCTGCACCGGGGTTTCCGCAAGCGCACGGATACGTTCGCGCACGATGCCGTCATAGGCGCGGCTGGCGCCGAAACGATAGAGGCTGAGCGCGGCATTGGCTTCCAGTTCGGCCGCAAGCCGGGTCATTTCCGCCAGCAGCGCGTCCGCCTCGTCGCGCGCCCCGTTTTTCATGCGCTGGGTGATACCCGTCAGGCCATCTTCGATACGGCGGATTTCCGGCGAGAGCGTCTGCGCCATCGGTAGACCGAGCATGGCAAGGGTGCGATAGGTCTCGATATCCAACAGCCGCTGCACCAGCGCGCCGCGGCTGTAATCGCTCAAGCCCCGGTCGATCACCAATATCTGTGTCAGCCCGTCGCGATCCTGCCGGAAATCGGTGAGGATCGCCGCCTGACCGTCGCGCACGTCGCTGTGACAGAGGCTGGTCGGCTCGAAGATCGTCTCCGCCTCAGACGCCACGCCATTTTCCGGGCGGATTTCCAGCCGCACGCCCGAGATCAGCGAGCCGGGCGGCGAAAAGCCGTCGCCGAAGGGATCGCCGGCAATCTCGCCGCCGAATTTTTCCGGCGCAGGGCCATCCCAGAACCAGGTCGAGAATTCGGTATGCCGCTCCCAGCGCAAGGTCCCCTGCCCCCAGGGCATGGCATGGTGGCGGGCATCGCGCTCCGGTGGCGCGACACCGCGGCTGCGCGACATTTCCGCGATGACCGAGTGATGCACGGCCGAACCACCATCCATCATGAAGGCAAGCTGGACGATGATGCGCGAGGGTGCGAGAAGCACCGTCGGTCGCGCATGAACCTCCCCGAGCGCCAGCGATCTTTCCGGCGCGCTTGCGAAAGCAAATCTACCCTTGGCCATTGCGATATCGTCCCCGCCTGTTGCGCCGGTTTTATTAGAGCATTGATCGCGATGAAAACACCGCAATCGAAGCCGTTGTCATTGTTTTGATCCACCTGGCGGAAAAATCCGCTATCCTGTCCTGCCGCTGCATTAACAAAAGCCAATTCGAAAAGGCAGATGCCGTGTTGCCGCAGGCATGGCACGGACGAGGCGTGTAACTGGATAGAATATTTGACCAGTACGATGCTTCGCTGATAATTTGCCCCCATCGAAATACGGGGCGGGATTTCGCCGGAGACTTCTGCGATGGACGAAACGCTTTTTGCGCGCATCGAGCACAGCCGCACATCGCAGGAGGTGATCCTACGCTTCGAGGAACTGATCCTCGACGGCATATTGCGCGATGGCGACAGGCTGCCCGGCGAGCGCGAACTGGCGCAACGCCTCGATGTCTCGCGGCCGATCCTGCGGGAAGCGCTGAAGGAGCTTGAGACCCGTGGCCTCCTTACCAGCCGGCATGGCGGCGGCACCTATGTTGCCGATATTGTCGGCCCGGTCTTTTCAGACCCCTTGAGCGCGCTGATTACCCGCCACAGCCGGGCGACGCGCGATTTCCTCGAATATCGCCGCTATATCGAAGGCATGACCGCCGAACTTGCCGCACAGCGCGCGACCGAGCCGGACAGGCGCAACCTCGCCGCCATCGTGGACAGAATGCGGGAAGCGCATGAGGCGGGCCGTTTCGAAGAAGAGCTTGCGGGCGATGTGGAATTTCACAACGCCATCGGCGAAGCGGCGCATAATATCGTGCTGATGCACACGTTGCGCTCCTGCTATCGGCTTCTGAGCGATGACATCTTCTACAATCGCCATCTCATCTTCACTGTCGCGGGCGCCCATGACGAGGTGCTGAGGCAACATATCGCCATCCACGATGCGATTGCCGCCGGCGATGCGGCTGCGGCAAGGGCGGCGGCGGAGGCCCATATCGACTTCATCGTGGAGACGACATCCAAGGCGCATCAGGCGCGGGAATGGGACCGGATTTCGCGCCTGAGGCAGCAGCAGCGAAGCCTCTGAAAACGCCATCCGGCGAAATGCGGCACCCGGTTTTTTCAGATTTTGATGGAACCTTTTGTGCGCTTTGGTCTTTTTATCGGGTTAATTGGAAAAATTTACCAAGATGGGACCCATGACGACCACGAGCGAAACTGAACGCTATCCGCGGATAGCTCTCATATCGACGCATGGCTATGTCGCCGCGCACCCGCCGCTGGGCGCTGCGGACACCGGTGGACAGGTGGTTTATGTGCTTGAGCTTGCACGCAAACTCGGCCAGCTCGGTTATACTGTCGATCTTTACACCCGCCGCTTCGAAGACCAGCCGGAATTCGATGAGGTCGATGAGCGCGTCCGCGTGGTGCGCATTCCCTGCGGCGGGCGCGATTTCATTCCCAAGGAATATCTGCACCGTCACCTGATGGAGTGGTGCGAAAATGCACTGCGCTTCATCAAGAAAAACGACCTGAATTATTCGTTCATCAACAGCCATTATTGGGATGCGGGCGTCGCCGGCCAGCGGCTTTCCGAAGCGCTGAAAATCCCACATTTGCACACGCCGCATTCGCTCGGCATCTGGAAAAAGCGCCAGATGGAAACCGACTATCCGGAAAAGGCCGATACGTTCGAACTGGAATTCAACTTCAGGGAACGTATCCAGCACGAGCTGATCATCTATCGGAGCTGCGATATGGTGATTGCCACGACGCCGGTGCAGCTCGACGTTCTGATCGAGGATTACGGTCTGAAGCGCAAGCACATCCACATGATCCCGCCGGGTTATGACGACAACCGTTTCTTCCCTGTTTCCGATGCGACGCGGCAGATGATCCGGCAGCGTTTCGGTTTCGAGGGCAAGACGGTGCTGGCGCTCGGACGCCTTGCGACCAACAAGGGTTATGACCTGCTGATCGACGGTTTTTCCGTGCTTGCCGAACGCGAACCGGAAGCCCGGCTGCATCTGGCGGTCGGCGGCGAGAATATGGACGAGCAGGAAACCACGATCCTCAACCAGTTGAAGGAGCGGGTGAAAGCGCTCGGCCTAGAGGATAAGGTGGCTTTTTCCGGTTATGTCGCGGATGAAGACCTGCCGGACATCTATCGCGCGGCCGATCTCTTCGTGCTTTCCAGCCGTTACGAACCTTTCGGCATGACCGCTATCGAAGCGATGGCGAGCGGCACGCCAACCGTCGTTACCATTCATGGCGGGTTGTTCCGGGCCGTCAGTTATGGCCGCCATGCGCTGTTCGCCGATCCTTTCGACAAGGAAGACCTCGGCATCACCATGATGAAGCCGTTCAAGCATGAGCGACTTTACGGGCGGCTTTCCCGCATGGGGGCGCACAAGGCGCGCAGCCTGTTCACATGGACCGGCATTGCCCAGCAGCTTCTCGCCCTTGTGGAAGGCAGAACCATGATGCCGGTTCTGGAAGAAGCCGATTGGGCCGAACCATGGAACGACGGCGATTGAAACCGCTTCGCCTTTTTTCCACCGATCTCGACGGAACCGTCGTCGGCGATAACAACGCCACGCGCCGGTTCCGCGATTTCTGGCATTCGTTGCCGGAGGGTCAACGTCCCCTTCTGGTTTTCAACAGCGGCCGGCTGATCGACGACCAGCTTGCGCTCATCGAAGAGGTACCGCTGCCGCAGCCCGACTACATCATCGGCGGGGTCGGCACCATGCTGCACGCGAAAGAGCGAGGCGAGCTGGCAAACGCCTATACACAGTCCCTCGGCACCGGTTTCGACCCCCAGAAGATTGCCGAGGTCATGGCCGGAATTCCCGGTGTGACGATGCAGGAGGAGCGTTACCAGCACGGCTTGAAATCGAGCTGGTTCCTGTATGACGCCGATGACGCCGCGCTCGAAGAGATTGAGGCCGCACTTGTCGCGGCCGATATCGATGCCCGTATCGTCTATTCCAGCGACCGCGACCTCGACGTCTTGCCGAAAGCCGCCGATAAGGGTGCCGCGCTGACATGGCTATGTGGACAACTACAGATCGGCCTCGACGAATCAGTGGTTGCAGGCGATACTGGCAATGATAGGGCGATGTTTGAGCTAAAGAATATTCGCGGCGTGATCGTGGGCAATGCCCTGCCGGAGCTCGTCTCGCTGACATATCATGATACGCGCTTCTTTCACTCGGCTGCGAAGGAGGCGGACGGTGTGGTCGAAGGCCTCCGGCACTGGGGATTAACCCCGGACTAAAAACAGCCCCGGCTACAATTCATAGCGGCTTTGCAATCCGTATGCTTGAAGGCGGGCGGAGAGGGTATTACCGCATCGGCTGTCCGGCCGGGGAACCACCCGGTCGCAGCTTTGTTCGCATATCTACCATGCCCACCTTTGCCCGCAGGCTTCATCAGCGTGAAGACAGTAGTGGGTTATGGGTGAAAGGGGATTGGCGGAACTTACGGCACATCTATATTAGCAATTGTCACTACCCAGCAAAAAAGGATCAATCCGGATTGAAGATTTTGAATCGATTGGCGACAGATGTTGGCTTGATGTTGCGCAGACCGCCGCGACAGCAATATGCGGCGCTGTGCTATCGATTGTCCAAGAAGAATCCGGAGCCGGAAGTGTTGCTGCTGACCAGCCGGGATACGGGACGCTGGGTCATTCCCAAGGGCTGGCCCATGGCCAACAAGAAGGCCCATGCGGTGGCCGAGCAGGAAGCCTATGAGGAAGCCGGTGTCAAAGGCACGGTGGAAAAGGCGCCCTTCGGTTATTACGAATATGAGAAAAAGCTGAACAGCGGCGTCAACGTACCGTGCAGGGTTCAGGTGCATCTGCTCGAAGTTTCGGAGATGCAGGAAAGCTTTCCCGAAAAGCAATCCAGACGGCTGGAATGGGTCAGTCCCCAGGAAGCGGGAAAACGCGTCAACGAGCCGGAATTGAAAGCACTGATGCACGCTTTCGACAAACGGATGACGCATTCGAAATAGCGCGCCCGCCCCGAACGTGGCAATGTGCAGTTTGTTTTTCCAACATGGCTTTTATCGTCTTTCCTTTTGGAAAGATGTGCGAGATGTAACAGTCTTTCTGTAAAATTGCCTTCAACCTGCGACACTGCCGGACGAAAGGGAATGCTGGCAAACGAGGTCTGAATGGCAATCAAGCCGCCATCGAATATGAAACCGACGCTCGACAAGGATCTCGACAAGATTACCCGTGTCGAAGAGGCGACGCTGCATGTCACGCAGCAGCTTGCCGGCCTTGGCGCGGGGTTCATGTTCGTTGTCCTGGCGGCCATCTTCGCCGGCGTCTTCGTCACCGGCACCGCGGGTTCGGTCATCATCATCGCCGCCGTCGCCATCGGCGCCTATATGGCTATCAATATCGGCGCGAATGACGTCACGAACAATGTCGGCCCGGCGGTTGGGGCCAAAGCCATGCCGCTTGCCGCCGCCCTCATCATCGCCGCCATCTGCGAGATTGCCGGCGCGCTGATCACCGGCGGCAATGTGGTCGAGACCATCTCCAGCGGCATCATCAATATCGAGACAATTCCCGACAGGACCGCCTTTTCATGGGCAATGCTGTCGGCGCTTCTCGCCGCCGGCCTTCTCGTCAATATCTCGACATGGACCAAGGCGCCGATTTCCACCACCCATACGGTGGTGGGCGGGGTTGCGGGAGCGGGAATGGCCGCCTATGGGGCGAAGGCGGTCGACTGGATTTCGCTCGGCAGCATTGCCTTCGCATGGGTTCTGGCACCGTTCATCAGCGCCATCATCGCCGTCGCCATCCTTGCTTTCATTAAGGAATTTATCATTTACCGCGAGGACAAGCTCACCTCCGCCCGACTGTGGGTTCCGGTTCTCATCGGTTTGATGGCGGGCGTCTTTATGGCCTATCTCATCTGGGTCGGATTGCGGCAGCTCATGCATGTGTCGCTTGGCCATGCCAGCCTCACAGGGCTGGTGACCGGGCTCGTGGTCTGGCGGCTCTGCGTGCCGATCATCCGCAAACAATCGGAAGGATTGGAAAACCGCAACCAGTCGCTTCGAATCCTGTTCCAGTGGCCGCTGGTTCTCGCCGCCGGCCTTATGTCTTTCGCCCATGGGGCGAACGACGTTTCGAACGCCATCGGGCCCGTTGTTGCCATCGTGCGGGCCCTGCATGACGAGGCGGTGAGCACATCCGCCCGTGCACCGATGTGGGTAATGCTGGTCGGCGCCTTCGGGCTTTCCTGCGGTATTCTTCTTTATGGCCCGCGCCTTATCCGTCTCGTCGGCGAGCAGATCACCAAGCTCAATCCGATGCGCGCCTTCTGCGTTTCCGTGGCCACGGCGCTCACCGTGCTCGTTGCCTCACGCTTCGGCCTTCCGGTCAGCACCACCCATACGGCAATCGGCGCGGTGTTCGGCGTCGGTTTCTTCCGCGAATGGTACACGCAATCGTCGCGGCGGCGGCAGGAGCTCGTTCAGGCTGGTGACGGCAGGCCCCGCCGGTCCGAAAGATATGCCGACAATCCTTCCGAGATACGCCGCCGTTATCTCGTCCGCCGCTCCCACTTCATGACGATCATCGCCGCCTGGCTGGTCACCGTTCCTTCCAGTGCAGCGCTTGCGGCGCTGCTCTACTGGCTCATGTCGTCCCTCTTTCTCTGAACCTGAAACAGAATCCCATGCGCGCCAATTTCCGGATGCAACGCCTGTATATCGAAGCCAGCCTTGCCGAAGGCGTCGCGCAGGAGGCGACGGGCGAACAGTTCAATTATCTCGCCAACGTGCTGCGCATGACCGACGGTGCGGAAATCCTGCTGTTCAACGGTCGCGATGGCGAATGGAAAGCGAAACTTGCCTTTCCGAGCCGCAAGAAGATCGTGCTCGTCCCCCTCGAGCAGACACGGCCCCAGCCGAACGCCCCGGACCTGCATTATCTTTTCGCGCCGCTGAAAGTCGGGCGCATGGACTATCTGGTGCAGAAGGCGGTGGAGATGGGCGCCGGCCTGTTGCAGCCGGTGATGACGCAGCATGTTCAGGGCAAGATCCACAATACCGAAAAACTGCGCGCCAACGCCATCGAAGCCGCCGAGCAATGCGGCATACTGTCCCTGCCCGAGGTGGCCGAGCCGGTGAAACTGAGGGATATGCTCGAGACCTGGCCCCACGACCGGCGCATCATCTATTGCGACGAAGGCGATGCGGGGCAAAATCCGCTGCCGATCCTGCAAGCCGTCACGGAGCGCAAACTTGCCCTGCTGGTCGGCCCGGAAGGCGGATTTTCCGAGGAAGAAAGGGAGCTTCTGCGCGGCCTTGCCTTCGTTACCCCCATTCCGCTCGGGCCGCGTATCCTGAGGGCCGATACGGCCGCCGTCGCTGCGCTCGCGGTCATTCAGGCGGCGATCGGCGACTGGAATTGACTGGCCCCATTGCGCTTCATGCATCTTTAAAAGAAATTCATTTGCCTCCGGATACGATCCGGCCCTATCTGCCAATCATATGCCTCGCCGCAACAGAGACGTCATAACAAGGTAAGCCATGGCACGCGACACGACCGACCAGACCCCCCTCTCCTCCGTCACGGAGCTTACAGATTATCTGGCGGGCGGTTGCAAAGCTGAAGCCGACTTCCGCATCGGCACCGAACATGAAAAATTCGCGTTTTTCCGCGAGGATAACAGTCCCGTTCCCTATTTCGGCGAAGCCAGCATTTCAGCACTTTTGAAGGGCATGCAGGAAAAGCTCGGCTGGGAGCCGATCATGGACGGCGGAAACATCATCGGCCTTGGCGAGCAGCACGGCATGGGCGCCATTTCCATCGAGCCGGGCGGCCAGTTCGAGCTGTCGGGCGCGCCGCTCGAAAACCTGCACCAGACCTGCAAGGAATCCAACCAGCATCTGGCGACACTGCGCGAAGTGGCCGAGCCGATGGGCATCCGTTTCCTCGGCATCGGCGGCAGCCCGCTGTGGAGCTATGACGAAACGCCACGCATGCCGAAATCGCGTTACGCGATCATGACGCGCTATATGCCGAAAGTCGGGACCAAGGGTCTCGACATGATGTACCGCACCTGCACCATTCAGGTTAATCTCGATTTTTCCTCCGAAGCGGACATGCGCCGGAAGATGCGCGTTTCCATGAAGCTGCAATCGCTGGCAACAGCGCTTTTCGCCTCCTCGCCCTTCACCGAAGGCAAGCCGAACGGTCTTCTTTCCTGGCGCGGCGATATCTGGCGCGACACCGACAATCGCCGCTCGGGCGTGCTGCCCTTCACCTTCAGCGATGACTTCGGCTTCAAGGACTATGTGGAATGGGCGCTCGACGTGCCGATGTATTTCATCGTGCGCGACGGCAAATATCATGATTGCACCCATGTCACTTTCCGCCAGTTCATGAACGGTGCGCTGAAGGGTGAAATCGCCGACTGGCAGCCGACCATGGGTGACTGGACGAACCATCTTTCCACCCTGTTCCCGGATGTGCGCCTGAAGCGCTTTCTGGAAATGCGCGGTGCGGATGGCGGCCCGTGGAGACGCATCTGCGCCCTTCCCGCTTTCTGGGTCGGCCTTCTCTACGATGACGAGGCGCTGACCGCTGCCGATGCGCTGACCGCCGGCTGGAGCTTCGACGAGGTCATCGCCCTTCGCAATGCCGTTCCGGCCAAGGGTCTTTCCGCCGAGATCGCCGGCAAGCCGCTTCTCGGTCTCGCCCGCGAGGTGCTCGACATTTCCCGTACCGGCCTGAAAAACCGCAAGCGCCTGAACGGCGAAGGCCAGGACGAGACCGTGTTCCTGTCGTCGCTGGATGAAGTTCTTGCCAAGAAGACCACGCTCGCCGAAGACCTACTTGCGCTTTACAACGGTCGCTGGGGCGGCTCCGTGCTGCCGGTATTCGAAGAATATCAGTATTGAGGCAGTGCCGCTAAAATTGCGACGCCATTAAAAAAAGCCCGGCGCGGCCGAGGGGCCTGACACCGGGCAAAGGCAGGGCTATTGGCAAATCACCCTGCGGGGAAAACTTTTCCGTTCGAAAGCAATTCCGGCGGCTGGAGGTCTGCCGGAATTGCCCGAACATTCTGGAACGTTTTGGCGCATTTCCGGACGGAAAACCGGGGCCCGCCTTTCCTCGAAATGCTTTAAACGGTCTTGAACCGGGTCACCGCGCGGTTGCGTGCGGCGCGGGTCAAATGGGCGGTCGGATCCTCGAGGAGGCCGGTATTGAGCGCATCCCTCACATCCGAGCGCGCCAGACCGATATCGGCCAGAAGGCGGTCATCGAGTTCCGTGAGACCATTGGCCACGATACGATTGTAGATGCGCTGCAAGAACGTTTTGACGCGGAAAGCAAAGAGGCCGGCGACACGACGAAGCATATCGTTCTGCCTGGAGGTTGCGAGTTCCAGTTCCATTCTCCGTTCTGCCGTGCGCATGACACTTATCCTTTCGTAACGGCACGATGCGGCACCGCCCCCGGCGCACCACGCGCGAGAAGCTGCCTCGGGTTGGGGGCCTGACGTTTCGCCGGCCCGGGGTTGATATTGATTTGCTGGGTGTCAAAATGTCGCAAGACTATTGATCAGTCCAACGAATGTTTCTAATGTGAGGCATCAATCATTCTGATGGATGACCATCCATGTCCGCACCTCTCGACATAGACCAGCTGCATACCTTCATCGCCATCGTCGATACGGGCAGCTTCACCAAGGCCGCAGACCGCGTTTTCAAGACGCAATCCGCCGTTTCCATGCAGATGCGACGGCTGGAAGAACGCATCGGCAAGCAGCTTTTCGCCAAGGACGGGCGTGGCAACCGCCTGACAGCGGAGGGCGAGAAGCTGATGAATTACGCACGCCGCATCATCCGCCTCAATAACGAGGCAATCGCCGCCTTCGACGACAACCGGCTGGAAGGCATGCTGCGCATCGGCACGCCCGATGACTATGCCGACCGCTACATGCCGGAGATTATCGGGCGCTTCGCCAAGACCCATCCCAATGTCGAGCTTTATATCGTCTGCGAACCTTCGGTCAGCCTTGCCGAAAAAATGGCGCGGGGCGAGCTTGATATCGCGCTCGTCACCCATAATCCGCGGGCGCGCTCCTCGGATGTGGTGCGCACCGAGCCGCTCTGCTGGGTCGCTTCCGCCAACCATCCGCTGAAGGACGATGCACCCGTGCCGCTCGCCGTCGGGCGGCGCGATTGCCATTGGCGCCAGCTTGCCTGTTCGGCGCTCGATGCCGATGGGCGTGACTATCAGGTCCTGTTCACGAGCTGGTCTTCCACCGTCGTCGCCGCCGCCGTGCTGGCGGGCATGGCCGTCTCGGTGCTGCCGGAATCGGCGCTGCGCACCGGCATGAAGGTTCTGACCGCCGCGGACGGCTTCCCGCCCCTGCCGCCGGTGCAGATCGGCCTGATGAAACGGCCCGGCCTCTCCCCTTCGCTGGTGAACGCCATCACCGACCACATCACTGCCTGCCTCGACAATATCTCGCCGATGAGCGTTGCCGACGAAATGGACAGCGATGTGAAGACCTACCCCAAGATGCCGCGCCTGCGCGCCGGGCACATGCTGCCGGGGTGGTAAGAGGATAGTACAAATCCCGGGGGATGACGCCGCCTATGCGTGAGGCTTCGTCATCAGCCTCAAGCCGGCTAAAGCCGCTCCTCCCGTCGCTCGTCCGCGCTTTCTCTGTTACCGCGCCCGCAGCGTGGCAACCGCCAGCAGCGTATCGGCGCTGATGCCCACCGAACCGCTGCCGTTGAAGAGCGTCATGATCGGATCGGTGGTGTTCTGCTGATTGTCGTACATGATGGTGAAACGGGCGACCAGCTTCTTGACCTTTTCCGGATCCTGAAAATCCTCGATGTCGAAATATTTCTTCATCATCGTCACCTGCGTATCGACCTCGGCATTGGCGAGCTCGTCCGGAATCCCGAAAGTGGTATTGATGAAGCTCTGGAGCGCCGTGTCGGCGAGGATCGAGTAATAGGACGTCGTTCCGGCCGCCATGCGCTGGAAATAGAGCGCCAGGCGCACGCCGGCATTTTCTTCGCCCGCCTGCGTTTCCAGCGTCTGGGTGAGGTAGTTGTCCAGCGTCTCGTAAAGGCCGCGCCGCGTCTGGATCAGGCTGCGGTCCTCGTGAAGAAGCGTACCGTCGGTATTGAAGTTGAAGGCGGTGACGAGGCGGCGGAAGACCGGATCCATCTCCTTGTTGACGTAGCTGTCCTTGTCATCGAGCTTCGAGGTGAAGGCCTTTTCGAGCTGTTCCTTCGTCACGCTTTCGGGATCGATGCCGAGCGATTCCATCGCGAATTTCGTCAGGCGATCATCGCTCAGGAATTCCTTGAGCGTCTTGATCTTCTGCATCTCGGCCGTGAAATATTCCGATTCCTTCTTCGCCGTTTCCTTGTCCTTTTCCGTGCCGAAAGCCGATTTTTTCTTGATGTAGTCGGCCGACATGGTCTGCATCTCGATTTCCGACTGCGCCAGAACCGGTGTTCCGACGCTGCCATCGGAGGCGAAGTTGAACAGCTCCGCCAGCTTGACATAACGTTCGTCTTTCAGCGTGTAGACGAAGCTCTTTTTATCCTGCAGATCACTGGTGAGGACCTTGCGAATATCGGCGGAATTCACCTTGGCCGGATCGAGGCCGACGGCTTTCAGCGCATAGGTATAGACCGCGCTGCTGTCGATGAAATCCTTGACGGAAGTGACGCTGGCTATATCGCTCTTGAACAGCTTCAGCGCCTTCTCGTCGGCGGCGTCATCCTTGTCGTTATAATAGGTCATATAACCGCTGGTGGTGGTCGCGGTCTGTGCCGTCGTCTGTGGTGTCGTGCCGGCTGCCAGCGTTCCGTCGGTCTGGAAATTGAAGGCATTCCTCAAGGCGATATAACGCTTGTCGTTCTTGCCGACGGTCGCGATGTAGTTGCTCGGATCGCTCAGATCGCTGGTCAGGATATTCTGGATCGTTGCCGTGACGACTGTGAGGTCGTTCAGGTCGAAGGCGGTCCTGATATAGTTGAGAAGCCGGGTATCCGAGGTCAGTTCGGTTACCGTCTTGATCGAACCGATCTTCGATTCGAAATAATCGCGGTTCAGCGTGGCGACGGTCGGCGTCACGCGCGGGGCGCTGCCGATATAGGCATCCGTCAGGGCCTTGAGATTGTCCGCCGTCTGCGCCTGACCGGCGGTGACCGTGCCGTCGTTCTTGAACTCGAAGGCGGTGGCGAGCTGCGCCATCTTGTTATATTGCGTGACGGTGCTGGTGAGCGTCGTCTGCTCGGCCTTGATGGCGGCGAGCTTCGCTTCCCACTCATCCTGCGGCGGCAACACCGCCTCGAGCTGGGTCAGCTGGTCCTGGCGCGTCACCTTTTCCGCCTCCAGCGCCGTGCGCTCCTCGGCCGTCAAACCGGTGCCGGCGAGTTCGGTGTCGATTGCGGTAATCCGCGCGGTGACCTGCGCGTGCAGCTCGATATTGCCCTTCATCGTCAGTTTTTCGACCGCGTCATTATAGGCCGCGCCGTATTTCTGGTTGATGTAGCTGTCGGGATCGTTGATGTCGCTCGTCATCAATCCCTTGATATGGGCATAGGAATAGGTCTTCTCATCGATGCCGAAGACCTGAAAGATATAGGCGCGGGTGCGGTCGTTGCGCAGCAGCTGGTCGACATTGGTCACCGTGCCGACGATAGCCTTGTAATAACGGGTCTCTTCCGCAAGGCTGTCATCGAGATCGGTTATCGACGTATCGTAAAGCCCGATCATCTTGTCGAGCTGCGCTTCCGTCTGAACCGTCTTCGTCGATGTGGTGAAATTGAAGGCTGCGGCAAATTCCCGATAGCGCTCGTCGGTGAGCTTGTTGGCGAAGCTGTTCTGGTCGTTCAGATCGCTTTCCAGCACCTTTTTCATGAAGGCCTTGGCATAGGTCATCTCGCCGAGACCAAAGGCATCCATGGCATAGGAATAGAGCTGGTAATTGTCGAGGAACTCGTCGACGCTTTTCACATTGCCGATGTTTTCCTTGTAATATGTCGTCTGCCGCTCGATGAGCCCCTGCTGCGACACGCGCGACAGGCTTGCCTTCATATCGCGGTTGATGAGGTCGTAGCTGAGATAAGTCGATACCATCCGAATGCCCCCTGGAGACCCGCGCGTCGCTTCAGACGCCGAATGCTCCGGTTTTCAATCCACCCATCGCGCCTCCATCGGGACGCACGGCAAGCCTTTGCCTGACTATGCGGGAGACGCCTTGCCCGGAGCTTGAAAGAGCACAATTTCGGCCGGGATAAAAACCGCATTGTCCCGATCTCTTTTACCTAAGCGAAACCATGCCACAGTGTGTTTTGCTAACCATTTGGGAATGCAAAGTTTTCTTAACCGCGATTTTTAAGCAGTCTCGAACAGGCGGCGGATATTCTCCCGACATCAGAGGACGAAAAGTCCCGATGAGAAGACCGGAAACCGGCTCTCAGGTAAAACAAGGGTAGAATAAACATGACCAAGACCGTTCTGAAGCCCGACTGGGCCGTCGCCACTCTCAGACTCGACCCGGCACGTTTTCCGCAACAGGTCACTTATGGAAAAGGCAATGGCGCGAGCGATGTCGCCGTCACCCTCGATGAACGGGGCGCCGTTCTGAGAAAGGTTCTGTCCTCTTCCGGCCTGCCTCTGTCCTTCGCTTTGCCAGCCCGCGCCTTCAAGGGCGTCGCCGCCCGCGCCATCGACCATGGCGACGGACAGGTAACGGTGACGCTGGAGCTGCACCATGACGATCCGGATCTCTGCGTTCCGCTTCTCGTCGCCCACGATCTCTGCGATATCGCCGCCGACTGGCGCAGCTGGTCCGAGGCCTACCGTATTCCCATGCTGATGGTGGAAGCCGATGGCGTCGCCCGTCCGCTGGAAGAACATCTCGGCAAGGTGCGCACCCAGAATACCCGCCCGCGCCGCCGCCATTCCTATTTCGCGGAACGCCGTCCGCGCTTCCTCGTTCGCCGCTCCACCGGTTCGCTGGGCATGAGCATGAAGATCGAGGGCAAGGAAATCATCGCCCGCAGCTGATAATCTTCAGCCAGACAAATCAAAAAAGCCCGGCGCGGATGACGCGGCCGGGCTTTTTCATTTCGTGTTTTCACAGGCTTATGCCAGCAGGAGCGGCAGGATGAGGCCCGCGAAAATCAGCACGCCGACGCGGTTGTTGGATTTGAACAGCACGAGGCACTGATCGACATCGTCGATATTAAGCACCCAGACCTGCCGGAACAGCATGATGGCCGCGGCGGCAAGGCCGCTATAGGCAATGACGTTAACCCCCGCGATCCAGAACGACAGGAACATCATGACAAGGGCTGTGCCATAAAGGAAAACCAGCCAGCGATGTGTGTTCTCTCCAAACAGCAGGGCGGTTGAACCGATGCCCACGGCGGTGTCGTCTTCCTTGTCCTGATGGGCGTAGATTGTATCATAACCGATCGTCCAGGCGATGGAGCCGACATAAAGCAGGACAGCCGGCCAGGCGATCGATCCGAACTGTCCCGCCCAGCCCATCGGCGCACCCCAGGAAAAGGCAAGGCCGAGGAAAAATTGCGGCCAGTTGGTGAAGCGCTTGGCGAAGGGATAGATCGCCACGAAGATCAGCGAGAATATGCCGGTGGCGATTGCGAAACTGTTGAACTGCAGGAGCACGACAAGCCCCGCAAGCGCCTGCAGGACGATGAAGAGCTTGGCCTGCGACCGGCTCACGCGGCCGGAAGGCAGCGGCCGCGAACGGGTGCGCGCCACGGCCATGTCGATCTTGTGGTCGGCCAGATCATTATAGGTGCAGCCCGCGCCGCGCATCGCCACCGATCCGATGAAGAACAGCAACAGATGCCAGATCAGCGTCGCCCAGGAAAAGCCGCCGCTCGCCATCGCGACATTTGCCGCAAGGGCTGCGGACCAGAAACATGGCCACATCAGCAATTGCCAGCCGATGGGGCGATCCCACCGGGCCAGTTGCGCATAGGGCCAGAGGGGCCTCGGCAAAATCCGATAGACCCAATTATTGGATGGCGCGTCGGAGACGCGATCTGACAAATCGCTGTGGTGAACCATGGGATGGTTCTACAGCATCGGCAGGAAAATCGGAATGGATTTCAGCACCCGGCCGCACACGCGGAAAAGCCCCGCAGCGGTTTCGCCACGGGGCTTTGCAGGACGATATCTCGGCTATTTATCAGGGCAGCGAGAAATTGAACTTGTAGCTCGCCTGAACGCCGATGATGAACTGGTTCTTCGAGCCGCGCTCGCGCACTAGCGAACTGTCGGCGGCGTCACCGGTCAGGCGGCGATATTCCGCAAACGAGCCGACTTCGGCGTTTTCGGTGACTTTCCAGGTGATGGCAGCGCCGATGCCGGCGGAATGCAGGCCGCCGCCCGGGCTATAGGGCGATGGCGCGCCGGCAGCCGTCTGCGCGGCGCTTACGCCGTAATAACGCTCATTGTATTTGCTGCTCACCCATGTCGCGCGCGGACCGGCAGAAATCTGGATGCCGGGGGCGATATCGGTGAAGGCATCGACGGCAACGTCGCCGACCACGCCGCTATGGCTGCGAATGCCCTGACGGACTTCGCCGCGAACGCGCAGCCAGTCGGTCGGATAGGCCTCAGCGAAACCGCCAAGCTCGCCGCCGCGCTTGATGCGGGTCATGCCCTTCAGATCGGACGAGTCGCCCTCGTCACGCGGGGATACCAGCTTTCCGGCAAGACCCATGCTGATCGGGCCATTGTCCAGAAGCGAAATCGAGGCGCTGTCGTTACGCGAGGTGAAACGCGCGCCCTGGCCCTGGCGGCCGAGCGAAATGATGGGCGAAAAGCCGAATTCATTCTTGTTGTCGCCCTGATATTTCGGTGCGGTAAAACCCGCGCCGCCGAGCTTCAGATACCAGTCGCCGGAAAACCAGCCTTCCGCATGGGCATTGCCCAAGGCAAAAAGCGACAGGACACAGGCGGCGGCTGCCGCTGATGGCTTGAACATGAAAGAACCCCAGAAACGCAATACAGACAGGTGTCCGTAGAATTAGAGGGATTGTCTTTCCATTCCATTAACCGTCACTGGGCCCTCGTCAGAACGTCACCTTCTCCAGCGGCGTGCGCGTCTTCTCGAATTCCAGCAGCTTCGCTTCGTTCTGCGCAATGTAGTCGCGACTATGCGGCACGGCATCGCGATCCTTGGCGATCTGGATCTGGAAAATGTGGAAATTTTCATGGGTAAAGGCCATTTCCGACCCCGCCAGATAAAATTCCCACATGCGGAAGAAGCGTTCGTCATAAAGCGCTACCGCTTCTGCCCTGCGCGCCACGAAACGCTCCCGCCAGTGGCGAAGCGTATGGGCGTAATGCATGGGCAGGATTTCGATATCCTTCACCAGCAGCCGCGATTTTTCGATGGCCGGCAGCACCTCGGCAAGCGAGGGAATATACCCGCCGGGGAAAATATATTTTTCGATGAAGGGGTTGGTCGCCAGCGCCGGATAGGGCTGGCCGATGGAATGCAGCACCATCACGCCCTTATCGTCCAGCACCTCCGCCACCTTGTCGAAATAATCGCGATAATGGGTCGGCCCGACATGTTCGAACATGCCGACGGAGACGATGCGATCGTATTTTTTCGAAGCCGGCAGGTAGCGATAGTCCTGCAATTCGAAACGGACATTTGCCGCAAGGCCCCGTTTGGCGGCGCGGTCGCGGGAAACGCGCAGCTGTTCTTCGCTGAGCGTAATGCCGGTTACATCCGCACCGGCGCTTTCGGCAATATACATCGCCATGCCGCCCCAGCCGGAGCCGATTTCCAGCACGCTCTGGCCCGGCTCGGTCATCAGCTTGGCGGCTATGTGCCGTTTTTTGGCAACCTGCGCTTCATAGAGGCTGATGCCTGGCGGATTGAAATAGGCGCAGGAATATTGCCAGTCCTCATCGAGGAAGAGATCGAACAGCTTGGCGCTCAGATCGTAATGATGGGCGACGTTGCTCTTGTTGTGGTTGACCGGCAGATGCATCTTGATGCGGGCGGCGATGATGCGCGCCATGCCGCGCCAGATCATGCCGAAGGACAGCGCCTCACTCAGCGTATTGCCCTTCACCAGTGCAAGGAAATCGTAGATGTCGCCTTCCGCGACCTTCGCCCGACCTTCCATGTACATTTCAGCGAGCTTCAGCGCCGGATCGGCGGCGATCTCCTGCATGGCGGCTTCGTCGGTGAAGTTCAGAACCACCTTTTTTCCCGCGCCGTTGCCGAATGTGCGGCTGCCGCCCGGGCTGTTGACGGTGAGATCACCGGTCTTGATTATCTTTTCGAGAAGAACATGCAGAGACGACGCCATGGCACCCCCAATTGCTAAGTCTCACTTATCAATTTCGCTGACCGTATTCCTTTCGGCACAAGTTTCAAGATAGTCTTATTTCAAAAAAATTGAACGATTTCATCAAGCAAAAAGCCCCGCCGGGGTGTGCGGCGAGGCTTTTGGGTAAAAAATCATTTCAACCGCAGGTCAGCGTCGCTTCATGGCTTCAGCCAGGGCGGCGGCAAGCGCACCACCGGTTTGCGACCCCTCGTTGCGCTCTTTCGGCTTGGATGTCGCGTGCCGCATGGCGCTGGCATTGCCCTTCTCGCGCATCGGCTGCGGCGCTGCCTCGCCGCCATCCTTGCGCATGGTGAGACCGATGCGCTTGCGCTTCACATCCACTTCCACGACTCGCACCTTGACCACATCGCCCGCCTTGACGACCTCATGCGGATCCTTCACGAAACGGTCGGCCAGCTGCGAGACATGCACCAGCCCGTCCTGATGCACGCCGATATCCACGAAAGCGCCGAAGGCGGCGACATTGGTGACGGTGCCTTCCAGAAGCATGCCCGGTTTCAGATCGGTGATCTCGTCCACACCCTCGGCGAAGGTCGCGGTCTTGAAGCTCGGGCGCGGGTCGCGGCCGGGCTTTTCCAGTTCGGCGATGATGTCTTTTACCGTCGGCAGGCCGAATTGCTCGTCGATGAACTTCTTCGGATCGAGCGCCTTCAACGCGGCGCTGTCGCCCATCAGCGAGCGCAGATCGCGGCCGCAGGCGGCGACGATCTTTTTCGCCACACCATAGGCTTCCGGGTGAACCGAGGAAGCATCCAGCGGCTCCTTGCCGTTCGGGATGCGCAGGAAGCCGGCGCATTGCTCGAAGGTGCGCTGGCCGAGACGCGGCACCTTCAGCAGTTCCTTACGGCTGGCGAAGGGGCCGGTCTGGTCGCGATGGGCGACGATGGCATCGGCAATCGAGCTGCCAAGACCGGATACCCGCGCCAGAAGCGGCGAAGAGGCCGTATTGAGATCGACGCCGACAGCGTTCACCGCATCTTCCACGACAGCATCGAGCGAGCGGCTGAGACGGCCCTGATCGACATCGTGCTGGTACTGGCCGACCCCGATGGATTTCGGCTCGATCTTCACCAGTTCCGCCAGCGGATCCTGAAGGCGGCGGGCGATGGAGACGGCGCCGCGCAGCGAAACATCGAGATTGGGAAATTCGGCCGCCGCCCGTTCCGAAGCGGAATAGACCGAAGCGCCCGCCTCCGAGACGATGACCTTGGTGGGCTTCGCGCCCGAAGCGGGCATCTGCGCCAGAAGATCGGCGACCAGCTTTTCCGTCTCGCGGCTGCCGGTGCCATTGCCGATGGCGATCAGTTCGACATTGTGCTTGCGGATGAGGACAGCAAGTTCCGCCTGCGTGCCGCGCACGTCGTTCTTCGGCGGGAAGGGATAAACCGTCGTGGTGTCCAGAAGCTTGCCGGTGCCATCCACCACAGCCACCTTGACGCCGGTGCGGATGCCCGGATCGAGCCCCATGGTGGCGCGGGAGCCGGCGGGGGCTGCCAGCAGCAGATCCTTGAGATTGCGGGCGAAAACATGGATCGCCTCTTCTTCCGCGCGCTCGCGCAATTCGCGCATCAGATCGAGCGAGAGCGACATGGAAAGCTTCACCCGCCAGGTCCAGCCAGCCACTTCCATCAGCCATTGATCGGCGGGGCCGGCATTGCGGATATCGAAGGCGGCGGCGATGGTACGCTGTGCGGGTTTGACCGGTGAGGGATCGTCCGCATCGACATCGATTGTCAGCGTCAGCACTTCCTCGTTCCAGCCGCGCAGCATGGCCAGCGCCCGGTGGCCCGGCACCGTCGCCCAGCGCTCGAAATGATCGAAATAGTCGGAGAATTTCTCACCCGCCGCCTGCTTGCCATCCACGACTTTGGCGCGGAAGGTGGCGTTCTGGCGCATGTAATCGCGCAGGCGGCCGAGCAGATCGGCATTTTCCGTCATGGTTTCCGCCACGATGTCGCGCGCGCCCTCCAGTGCCGCCTTCACATCGGCCACCTCACCCTGAACATAAGCTTCCGCCAGTTTCGCCGGATCGGCGGCGCGGTTCTCCCAGATGGCTTCCGCCAGCGGGCCGAGACCGCGTTCGCGGGCGATTTCGGCACGGGTGCGGCGCTTCGGCTTATAGGGCAGATAGAGGTCTTCCAGCTCCGCCTTGGTGCCCGCCTGCATGATCTTGACCATCAGTTCATCGGTCATCTTGCCCTGACCGGTGATGGAATCGACGATGGAGGCGCGGCGCGCATTAAGTTCGCGCAGATAGACAAGACGTTCCGAAAGCGTGCGAAGCTGGGTGTCGTCCAGCCCTCCCGTCACTTCCTTGCGGTAACGGGCGATGAAGGGAACGGTTGCACCCTCGTCCAGCAGCGCCACCGCCGCCTTTACCTGATCGGGGCGGGCGTTGATTTCGGTGGCGATGAGCGAGGCGAGGCGGGCATTGTCTGCGGTCATAGGGGACTCTTGGGGGTTCTCTGCTTTCACGTCTGGAGCGGCGAACATAATGTCTGATTGTGGCGTGACAACAAGAGGCGGCAACGATTCCACAGGAAAGGCGGCCTTCAAGGGAAAGACGGGTATTTGCGGCGCTTTCTCCTTGACCTTTCGCCCCCCTGCCCTTAACGCCCCTGACACAAGGTTACTGGCGAATTTGCAGGGATATTGACCATGAAAGTTCTGTTGATCGGTTCCGGCGGACGCGAACATGCGCTGGCGTGGAAAATCGCCCAGTCTCCCCTGCTCGATGAGCTTTATGCCGCTCCCGGCAATCCCGGCATTGCCGACCATGCGACACTGGTGGCGCTTGATGTGGAAGACCATGCGGCCGTCATCGCCTTTGCCAAGGAAAAGGCAATCGACTTCGTCGTCGTCGGTCCGGAAGCGCCGCTGGTTGCGGGTCTTGCGGATGACCTGCGCGCCGCCGGCATCGCCACCTTCGGCCCCTCGAAAGCCGCCGCCCAGCTGGAAGGCTCCAAGGGCTTCACCAAGGATCTCTGCGCGCGCTACGATATTCCGACCGGCGCCTACCAGCGTTTCAAGACCGCCGAACCGGCCAAGGATTATGTTCGTCAACAGGGCGCTCCCATCGTCATCAAGGCGGACGGGCTTGCCGCCGGCAAGGGCGTGACCGTGGCCATGACGGAAGCGGAAGCGCTTGCCGCGATTGACGACTGTTTCGACGGCGCTTTCGGCGCGGCCGGCGCCGAAGTGGTGGTGGAGGCCTTTCTCGATGGCGAAGAAGCAAGCTTCTTCTGCCTTTCCGACGGCAAGACCGCGCTGGCGCTCGCCACCGCGCAGGATCACAAGCGCGTCGGCGATGGGGACACCGGCCCGAATACCGGCGGCATGGGTGCCTATTCCCCCGCTCCTGTGATGACACCGGCCATGGTGGAGCGCACCATGAAGGAGATCATCGAGCCGACGATCTCGGGCATGGCCAAGGATGGCAACCCCTTCTCCGGCGTGTTCTTCGCCGGGTTGATGATTACCGCCAAGGGCCCGGAACTTATCGAATACAATGTGCGTTTCGGCGATCCCGAATGCCAGGTGCTGATGATGCGCCTGAAAAGCGATCTGCTGCCGATCCTCTACGCCACCGCCACCGGCACGCTGGACAAGGTTGAGGCGGAATGGCGCGACGATGCGGCGCTGACCGTCGTTCTCGCTTCGAAGGGTTATCCCGGCGCTTACAACAAGAACACGCCGATCGCCCATATTCCCGAGGCCAGCGAAGAGGCGAAGGTGTTCCATGCCGGAACCGCGCTGAAGGACGGCGGGCTGGTGGCGACGGGCGGACGCGTGCTGAACGTTACCGCCCTTGGAAAGACCGTCACGGAAGCGCAGTCCCGCGCCTATGCGCTGGCCGACAAGGTGGAGTGGGAAAACGGCTTCTGCCGCCGCGATATCGGCTGGCAGGCCGTCGCCCGCGAAAAAGCCTGATCCTTAAGGCAAACGGGATTGAGCGCGAATATTTCGTTCAATTTTTACCAAGTTTGCTGACCCGATGGAAACGAAACATCGGTAATACTCGCCGGAACATTGAATGGCGCACCGTGTCTCGATCACGAGGCCGCGCCGTCGTTTCGGGGGTTTTTCGATGCGTCGTCTTTTTCTGACAGCGATTGTCGCGCTGACCGGCGGGTCGGCGATGGCGTCTTCCATCGAATATATAAACGGCGTGCATGTGGCCAATGGCAGCTTCATTCGTCGCGATTGCGCGGACTGCAAGCCCATGAAGGGCAAAGCCGTGGCGCAGGGTTATGCCGTTCCCTCCATTGAGCCGGGCACGCAGCACACGGAAATGCGCGAAGTCGACGGCAAGCGCACCCTGCTGCGCACCGAAGCCTGGCTTGGCGGCGCGCCCGTTACCTTCGTCAGCACCAATCCGGCATGGATGGCGGAAACCCCGAGCACGGCCATCGCGACCTATGACGACGCAGAACCTGTGGCACATCCCGCTGAGACGGTTTCGACATCGGCCGGTATCGACGTGACGACGACCACGGCAGCCGTCAAGGAAATTTCCACCGAAAACGCAGCCGAACCGGCCAGCGCCTCGGTGATCGCCGCCCCCCAGTTCCCGGATTTCCAATTGCGCGGCAATTGACCGGCCGATGACGTCTTTCATGACGAAGGTCAAATAATCGCGTCATCGCTGCATTCCCGAAATGGCGCCGCAACCATGCGGGGAATATTGCTTTTTCTCCCGCATATTCTACCTGTCGGGCCTGATAAAGCTTTCGCTAATTAAATATTTATTCAAATTTTTAGCCGCTAAGTGCGTCTATAGTGCGATGCAGCACAGAATGAGGCCACGGCGCGGACACGCGCTTTTGGGCCCTTTTATCGCGCATCATGCGCCTCTCCCTTCTCCGAAACATCGGTACCGCGCGGCGTTTTCAGGCGCGCGATCCCAAACGCTTGTGAGCGCCCATGAAGAACCTTTCCATTTCCCGTCAGTTGATCGTTCTCGTGGTGGCCCTGATGGCCGCCTTCGCCGTGGCGACGTTTTACCAGCTGAAATCCGCCACTGACGCGATCTATGAGGAACGCTACGGCATGCTGCGGACGCAGGTGCAATCGGCAATCTCTATCCTGCAATCCTTCCACGACAAGGAAAAGGCCGGAACGCTTTCGCGCGACGAGGCCATGAAACAGGCTTACGCCACCGTCAGCGCCATGCGCTTCACGCCGGACGGCTATCTGTTTGGTTACGATTACGACGTGACGATGAAGTTCCATCCCGATGCCAAGCGCGTCGGCGAAAGCTTCAAGGGCAAGCCGGACAGCAAGGGTTTCGCCTATCGTGACGAGCTGGTGCGGCTTGGCCGCAATGGCGGCGGCCAGACGGATTTTTACGGTCCGAAGCCCGGCATGGAAGGCAATGACTACGCCAAGAGCTCCTATGCCCTTGCCTTTGAGCCCTGGCAGGCGGTGGTCGTGACGGGCGTTTACATCGATGATCTGAACGCGCAGGTTCGCGGCGATGTGATGAAGGCGCTGTCGATCGGCGCGCTGATCTTCGTGCTGGCGCTTGCCGCAGCCTTCTACGTCATCCGTGGCATTTCAAAGCCGCTCGGCGACATCCACCGTGCGCTTGGTGAAGTGGCCAATGAAAACGTCTCGCTCGCCATTCCCCATACCGGCCTGACCAACGAGGTGGGCATGATGGCGAAGGCCACCGCCTCGCTTCAGGACAAGGTGCGCGAGCGCCATGCCATGCAGCGCCGTGAGGAAGAACAGCAGCGGCAGCTCAATGCGGAGCGCCAGAGCAATCTCGACATGCAGCGCGACGAGGCAGAATTGCAGGCGCGCGTCGTCACCACCATCGGCGAGGCGCTGGAAAAGCTGGCGGGCGGCGATCTGACCGTGCGTTGCGGCGATCTCGGTAATCGCTACGCGGCGCTGCGCGCCAATTTTAACGAGGCCCTGATCCATCTCGACGCCGCCATGGCCAAGGTGAATTCCAAGAGCATCGACATCGGCGGCTCCAAGGAGGAAATCCGCAAGGCTTCCAACGAGCTTTCGCAGCGCACCGAACGGCAGGCGGCCAATCTGGAAGAAACCTCGGCCGCTCTCGATGAATTGACGGTTGCGGTGCGCCAGACGGCGGAAGGGGCGGCCGACGCCGCCAAGCGCGTCACCACCGTCAGCTCCGAAGCCATCCGCAGCGACCGGGTGGTGGAAGAGGCGATCACCGCGATGAGCGGTATCGAACAGTCTTCCGACCAGATTTCCAACATCATCGGCGTAATCGACGACATCGCCTTCCAGACCAACCTTCTGGCGCTGAATGCCGGTGTGGAAGCGGCACGTGCCGGTGAGGCCGGCAAGGGCTTTGCCGTGGTGGCGCAGGAAGTGCGCGAACTGGCGCAGAAATCCGCCGCCGCCGCCAAGGAGATCAAGGACCAGATCGCCCGCTCTTCCGCCCAGGTGGAAAACGGCGTGCGCCTCGTCGGCGAGGCCGGTGATGCGCTGAAACGCATCTCGGATCAGATCAAATCGGCAAACGAGATCGTCAGCAAAATCGCCCATTCGGCCGCCGAACAGGATACGACGCTGCGCTCGATCTCCTCGTCGCTCAACCAGCTGGATGTCGCCACCCAGCACAATGCGGCGATGGCGGAAGAAACCACGGCTTCGGCCGAGGCGCTGGCCGTCGACACCGAGGAACTGCTGAACCTCATCCGCGGCTTCCGCGTCTCCTCCGGCCACCAGCTTCATGGCATGGCAGAGCAGATGCGCATGGCGGGGTGATACGCCCCAGGACCATCGATGAACAACGGCGCCGGGCGAAACTCCGGCGTTTTCTTTTCAAGCATTTCCAGGAAAAGTTGAACCCGGTTTTCCGTCCGGAAATGCGCCAAAACACTCTAACGGGTCAGCGCATCCAGCCGGTCGATATCGGCAGGTGAAAATACGGCAATACCGGCTTTTTCGAGCAGCGCCGCCGTAACCCCATTGCCCGCGTGTTTGACGCCAGAAAACGAACCGTCATAGATCGCAACCGACCCACAGGACGGGCTGCCGTCAATCAGAAGCGCATATGTGCAGCCATTGGCCCTGGCGAAGGCCAGCGCCCTTTCAGCACCTGCGATAAATTGCACCGTGACATCGCCACCGCTGACCTCCAGCACACGGGCGCGGCCCTCCAGCACATCGACACCGGAGGCACCATTTTCGATTTCCGCCGGCGGGCGCGGCACAGGCATGCCGCCCGCCATCTCCGGACAGATCGTGACCAGCCTGCCCTCGCTTCGCCAGCGGTCTATCGCCGGGTGGGCGAAGGGTTTGCCTCTGCCGTCATAGCGGACCGGTTGGCCGAGGAGGCAGGCGCTGATGAGGATTTTGGGGGTGTGGGTCAATGGGGTCATCCTGCAAGGTCGCGGGCGCAGCTTACCCCCCTCTGCCCTGCCGGGCATCTCCCCCTCAAGGGGGGAGATCGGCAAGGGGCATGCTCACCGCTCTTCCCTAGACGTTCAATGTGGCTGAGAGGTTGCCACGGGTCGATCTCCCCCCTTGAGGGGGAGATGTCCGGCAGGACAGAGGGGGGTGAACCGCGCACACTGACATGTACGGCTACCCCAAAACCCCATCACCCCGTTATCTTCGAGAAATCCGCAACCGTTCCGGTCGCTTCGCGAATAGCCTTCAGCAACGCCAGACGGTTGGCACGGATGGCCGCATCCTCGTCATTAACGAGCACATCCTCAAAGAATTTATCGACGGGCGCGCGAAGTGTGGAGAGCGCCTGCATGGCGGAGCGGAAATCCTCGCCCGCAACAGCCTTCGCAGCATCGGCAGAAGCCGTCCTGATCGCCGCATAAAGCGCCTTTTCGGCATCGAGCTTCAGCAACTCTTCCGAAACGCTGTCCGCCACCACGGTGCCCTTCTTCTCCTCGGCGGCCAGAAGCTGGGTGGCGCGCTTGGCGCCTGCCAGAAGGTTGCGGCCATCCTCACCGGTGATGAAGGCGGTGAGCGCCTCGACACGGCGAGCGATCATCAGCAGATCGTCGGATTCCGGCGTCAGGACTGCGTCGATCAGATCGTAACGCGCGCCGAGGTCGCGGAGATAGACTTTCAGGCGGTCGTGGAAGAAGGAAAGGAGATCCGGATCTTTTGCGACGCTCAGCAGCGGCAACCGCACATTCTTCTCGAGCAAAATCCGCACCACGCCCAACGCCGCACGGCGCAGCGCGAAGGGGTCCTTCGAGCCGGTCGGTTTTTCATCGATGGCCCAGAAGCCCACGAGCGTGTCGAGCTTATCGGCCAAAGCAACCGTGATGGCCACCTTGTCGGCAGGCAGGCGATCTGACGGGCCCTGCGGCTTGTAGTGATCTTCGATGGCCGCCGCGACGCTTTCGTTTTCGCCCTGCAGCGCCGCATATTTGCGGCCCATCAGGCCCTGAAGCTCGGGGAATTCGCCGACGGCTTCGGTGCGCAGGTCGGCTTTCGCCAGCACCACGGCGCGGTCCACCAGAGCGGCATCGGCGCCGACGACGGGGGCCAGAGCCTTCGCCAGTTCGCGAATACGCGCCACGCGCTCACCCTGCGTGCCGAGCTTGGCGTGGAAGGTGACATCAAGCGCATCGAGCTTGGCCATGCGCTGGTCGAGCGGCTTCTTGAGATCGAGGCCGAATTTCGCAGCCGAATCGTTCAGCGTTTCCAGATCGGGCAGATCGCCCTGGTCGCGGTTCCAGAAGTGGCGGGCATCCGACAGGCGGGCGCGCACGACCTTGCCGTTGCCATGGATGATTTCCTTGCCGCCATCGCTTGCCTCGATGTTCGAGATCAGGATGAAGCGGTTGGAAAGACCCTCTTCCGCACCCTGATTGCGGGTGACGAAACACTTCTGGTTGGTCTTGATGGTGAGGCGAATGATTTCCGCCGGGATCTGCAGGTAATCTTCCTCGAAGGTGCCCATCAGAACCTGCGGCCATTCGACGAGGCCAGAGACTTCTTCCAGCAGGCCTTCATCTTCCACCAGTTCAAGACCGTTGGCGAAAGCGAGATCCTTGGCGTCGTGCAGGATGATATCCTTGCGGCGTTCGGCATCGAGAACGACCTTCGCCTTTTCGAGGCTCGAGACATAATCCTCGAAACGGCGCACGGTGATCGGGCCGGGTGCATGGAAACGATGGCCATAGGTGACGTTTCCGGCGACGATGCCGTCGATGGCGAAAGGAATGACCTGCGTTTCGTCATGTTCGGGGCCGAACAGGCAGACGATGGATTGCAGCGGGCGCACCCAGCGCAGGCTTTCCGAACCCTTGCCTTCGATACCGGCATAGCTCGAACCCTTCGGCATGGAGGCGGGGCCGGAGCGCATGGATTTCGGCCAGGGGAAGGAGCGGATGATGCCAGGCATCACCTCGGCGATGATCTCTTCCGCCGGGCGGCCGGGCTTGTTGATGATGGCGATGTAGAAATCGCCCTTCTTCGGATCGGAAACGACCTGCGCTTCCGAAATGTCGTTGAGGCCGGCGCCGCGCAGAAAGCCCTCGATGGCCTTTTCATTGGCGTCGGTGCGCGGGCCCTTCTTTTCCTCGCGCACATCGGCGGAGCGGGCGTTGAGGCCGCGAATATCCAGCGTCAGGCGGCGCGGCGTCCAATATTCGCGCGCACCCTCATAGGTCAGCCCTCTCTCCACCAAGGCATCGGTGACGAGTTTCTTCAGATCGCCCGCCGCCTTGCGCTGCATGCGGGCAGGGATTTCTTCGGAGCGAAGTTCAAGCAGAAGATCGGGCATGGGATCAGGACTTTATCTTTGTATCTTTTGTCGGACGATGTATGCCGTGAAAAACGACAGGTCGGCTTAGCAAGCAACGCGGCAAAAGTCACCAAGGCATTCGGTTAAATTACCGCCCGCAGGCGTTACCAGCCGCCGCCACCACCACCGCCGCCGCCGGAGCCGGAAAAACCGCCGCCGCCACCGCCCGAAAAGCTGGAGCCGGACGAGCTGACAGGCTGGGGAATGGTGGAGGCGATGGTATTGGCCATGGAGGTGGAAAAGCCGCCGATCCTGTCGCCAAAGGTTCCGTAATTGCTGCCCGCATACCAGCCGGGCGCATAACTTGCAGCAGCGGCACCGGCAGCGGCCGTTGCAAGCCATGCCTCGAAGGTGCGGCTCCACGGTTTTTCAACGCCGAGCGCCACGGCATAGGGCAGCAACGTCTCGAAATGCTGCGGCGACATGGCGGGCGCGCCGGCCATGTTCATCCGGTCTTTTTCCGCCAGCGTCAGATAGGTTCGGAGGCCCTCAATGCCATCCATCAGCTTGCGGCCGAGCGGCGTCGGCGCGCCCATCAGGAACAGGAACAGCGCGTTGGTGAGCACGATGCCGCCGATGGCGGCCAGTGCCAGCGACTTGGTGTCATGCGTCACATCCAGCAGGATTTGTGTGGCGATGCCGCCAATGGCGGAAAAGGCCACGAAACCGGCAAAAGCCAGCATGACAATGCCGCCTATCCGCTTGCGTAGCGGTGCGCCGCGCGAAAACTGGCGGCCGATGCCGATCGACAGGATGCTGAAGAAGAAGGAGAAAAAGCCGAAGACCAGCACGGCGGCAATGGCGCTTTCATCCAGATCGCCGAAGATCAACGTCGCGACGATGAGGGCGATGCTGAGGAAGATACCGAACACGGTGTAACCGGCATTGCTGCGGTAATATTTGCCGCGATGTTCTTTCTCTATCGCCGCGCGGAACTGCTTTCCGACCTTTTCAACTTCCGCACCATGGGCCTTGTCGATCGTCAAAGTCTCGCCCGGACTGCCGATGGAGGCAAGCAGCGTCTTCTGGCCGGTCGGCAGATCGGCGGCGGTTGCCTTTTCCGTACGGCGAATGACGATTGCGTTCTTCAGGTCTTCCAGAACGACATAACCCTTCACCGCAAGATCAAGGGCCGAGGCAGAGAGCGCCGTCCAGCCGGCACCTGAAAACCCGCGATTATCGACGTAATTGACCAGAGCCGGCGAAAGTCCCTCCGGCGCATCCCAGCGCGGCACGACCACACCCTTCGCCGGATCGCGGCCGACGGCGAACCAGGCGCGCAGGTAATAAAGCAGCACGGCGAAAAGCCCGCCGCCCGAAAGCAGGATGGCGATATTATCCCGCAGCCACCAGCCCGCCTCCTGTGAGGTGTCTGGTGCGGCAATCGCGCCCTTGGGCAGCTTGACGGCGACCGTCATGCCCTCGCCAACCGTAAACGGGCGGGTGGAGGCGAAGAACACCTCGTTACCTTCGCTCAAGATCCGCGCATCCTTGCCCTTCGCGCCAAGCGGACCGGTAAAGACGGCCGTATCTGTCGCCCTGACGCCCTGCGGCAACGTGATGGTGGCGGAAATCTCACCCATGGGGAATTGCCAGCCATTGCCGGTGACATTCCAGGTCAGCTCATCATAATCGCTGAAATAACGGATCTGCCGGGCGGTGGTATAGGTGATCTGGAAGATGTGCTCGCCGGTCGGCAGAAAACGCTCGGCGCTGCCGGTATAGATGCGGATGCCGCCATCGATATTCTCGGTGCGCCAGTTTTCCGGCGCGCCATCGCGTTCCACCGAAACGACGTTGAAATCCACCTTGGTGCGGCGGTTATTCGCATCTAGCGCATAAAGCGGAAAATCGCGGAAGATGCCGCGCTTGATGTTCTGCCCTTCCGCGCGGGCGGTGATGGTTTCCGTCACCGTCAGCTTGCCATCCGCCGCCAGCTCGATGACGGAATGGTAGGAGCGGATGAATTCCTCCGCGAAGGCCGGGAAGGCCGCGCCCAGGAAGACGAACAGCGCGAGAAGTCTTGCGGCGATGGTCTTCACGGGCGGTCCCTCCTCAATGGCTCAGTGCTGCGGCTCGGCAGCGCTTTCCTTTTCGGTATAGTTGACGCCGAGCGAAGCAAGCGCCTTCCAGTAACCGGGATAGGTCTTGCCGACGCAGGCCGGATTCTGGATGGCAATGCCGCCGACTTTCAGCGCCGCCAGCGCAAAGCTCATGGCGATGCGGTGGTCGGCAAAAGTATCTATGGAGGCCTTGACCGTCTGGCCTGCAAGGGCCGGATCGGCATGCACGATCAGGTCGTCGCCCTCTTCATGTGCCAGACCGTTACGTATTTCGTTGAGGCCGAGCGAGACGGCGCGGATACGGTCGCATTCCTTGACGCGCAGATTGGCGATGCCGACGAAACGCACCGGCGTCTCGTTGAAGGCGGCCAGAACCGCGATGGTCGGAATGGCGTCCTGCATCTGCGAGCCGTCGATTTCGGCGGGCAGGTGCGGAAACTTGGCCATGACATCATAGGCCTTGGCGTCCGGCTGGGTGAATTTATCGGCCGGCGTGCCGATATCGATCGCGCCGCCGGTCAGCAGTTCCGCGCCCCAGAGATAGGTGGCGGCGGAGGCATCCGGCTCGATGTGGAAATCGGTGGCCGTATAGCCCGTCGGATGCACGCGCCAGATGGCGTTGCTGACCCGCTCAATCTTCGCACCGAAAGCCTCCATGGCCGATGTGGTGAGATCGATATAGCCCTTGGCGCCGATTTCCTCACCCTTGAGGACGATATCGACAGGCTTGTCGCCGCAGGCGGCCGCCATCAGAAGCGCCGACACGTATTGGCTGGAGAGGTTGGCGTCGATGGTGACGCTGCCCTTCGGGAAACCCGTGCCCTTGCCGCAGACGGTGACGGGCGGGCAGCCGGTCGGCGCTTCCGCCTCGACACCGAGGGAGCGCAGGGCCTCTACCAGCGGCATGATCGGGCGTTTGCGCATGTGCTCGTCGCCATCGATGATGACGGCACCATCGACAAGTGCGGCAGCTGCGGTGAGGAACCGTGTGGCGGTGCCGGCATTGCCGAGGAAAAGCGGCTTTTCCGGCTGCTGCAACACGCCAGTACCCTCCACGACGAAGGTGGTGGCATCTGGCTCGGTGACCTTGACGCCCATCTCGCGCAGGGCTTCGGCCATATAAAGCGTGTCGTCGCTTTTCAGTGCGCCGGTCAACCGGCTTTTGCCCTTGGCAAGACCAGCCAGGAGAAGCGCGCGGTTGGTGATGGACTTGGAGCCGGGCGGCTCGACCTTGCCGGAAAGCGGATGGTCGGGCGGGGTGATGGTCAGTTCGATCATGATTGTCGTCTTGTCAAAGAATGCGGCGAAGAGCCGGATTATCGGAATTTGAACGGGAGGTCTTAAGCCGCCGAGGGAACAGTGCGCTTAGAATTTCACAGTCGGCACGGCGCGGTCGGCCGGGTTGTCGATCTCGAAATACGGCGCCTTGGCAAAACCGAACTGGCCTGCGACCAGATTGGAGGGGAAGCTTTCCACCTTGACGTTGAGGTCGCGGGCGGCGCCATTGTAATAACGGCGCGACATCTGGATTTCGCTTTCGATGGTTTCCAGCGAACGCTGCAATTCCAGAAAATTCGTATTGGCCTTGAGATCGGGATAGGCTTCGGCAAGCGCAAAGAGCTTGCCGAGCGCCTGCGACAGCAGCCCTTCCGCCTGCGCACGACCCTCGACATCGCCCGCCGGCACGGCCTGCGCCCGGTTGCGCATGGCAATCACCTCCTCGAAGGTGCTCTTTTCATGCGCCGCGTAACCCTTCACTGTCTCGATGAGATTAGGAATGAGATCAGCGCGGCGCTTCAGCTGCACGTCGATGCCCGACCACGCCTCTTCCTTCATCTGCCGCGCCTTGACCAGCCCGTTATAAATGAAGACGACATAAAGCGCGATTGCCGCGATGATTGCCAGCGTGATGAACATTCCCGACCCCTCCTCAAGAGGCGCGGACACCGTAGTGGCGTCCGCACGTTAGACTGTTGCCCCGCCTTACATAAACGTTCAGGCGGCCCTGTTCCAGTTCAGCCCGCCCGCATCCGTCAGCAGGAAGGCTTCGCCGCAGGCTTTCGCCAGTGTGCGCACGCGCAGGATATAGCTCTGGCGTTCCGTGACCGAGATTACGCCGCGTGCATCCAGAAGGTTGAAGACGTGGCTGGCCTTGATGCACTGGTCATAGGCCGGGAACACGCATTTGTGCAGGCGCTGGTTGTCGTTGTCACCGGGCGCGCCAGCGGCGAGAAGCGCCTGGCATTCCTTTTCAGCGTCGATGAAATGACGATGCAGCATGGCTGTATCGGCGAACTCGAAGTTATGGCGGGAATATTCCTGCTCGGCCTGGAGGAAGACGTCACCATAGGAAATCTTCTCTTCGCCTTCGCGGCCGTTGAAGTTCAGGTCATAGACATTGTCGACGCCCTGGACATACATGGCCAGACGCTCCAGACCATAGGTCAGCTCGCCCGCAACCGGCGAGCATTCGATGCCGCAGACCTGCTGGAAGTAAGTGAACTGCGATACTTCCATGCCGTCGCACCAGCACTCCCAGCCAAGGCCCCAGGCGCCGAGCGTCGGGCTTTCCCAGTCGTCTTCGACGAAGCGCACATCGTGCAGCAGAGGGTCGAGGCCGATGGCCTTCAGCGAACCCAGATAGAGTTCCTGCAGGTTCGAGGGGTTTGGTTTCAGGATCACCTGATACTGGTAATAGTGCTGCAGACGATTGGGGTTCTCGCCGTAACGCCCATCGGACGGGCGGCGTGAGGGCTGCACGTAAGCGGCCTTCCATGGCTTGGGACCGAGCGCGCGTAGCGTGGTTGCCGGATGGAACGTACCCGCGCCCACTTCCATATCGTATGGCTGCAACACCGCGCAGCCCTTGTCGGCCCAGTAATTGTGCAGCGTCAGGATCAGCGCCTGAAAAGAACGCTTCGGGTTCATATGGTCGGGAACATCGGTCATTGCAGTCATCGCGGCGTTAGGAGGACAAGTAAGCATTGACTTACTTCGGATGCGGACACGTGCCACGGCATGGCGTGAGGGTCAAGGTTTTATGCGTGGAGAGGGGCGGTGAACGGGTTGACGATCTTCATTCGCCCTTCGACGGTGAGGCCATCCTGCATGTCTTCGGAGAGGAAAACATTGCTTTCCGCCTTCAGCGCTGCCGCCAGCATCAAGGCGTCGTAAAAAGCAACATTGTATCTCTGCACAAGATCAAGCGCGTCCATGTGCAGACCAACGTCCAGCGGCACAATCTGCACCGCCGCCGTTCTGAAATCTTCCAAAGCGGAACGTATACCGCTCCATTCCATTCGCAATTTTTTACGCGCGACAACCGAAAACTCGTTAAGTGCCTGGACGCTGATAACGAATGGCTGCGATATTATCGTATTGGCCACCTCGGAGCGCGGGTCGGAGGTCGAAGCATAGACCAGAATATTGGTGTCAACGAAGGGCGCCTTGCTCAACGCTCATTAGCCTCGTCACGATCAAATTTATAGTCCGGCGGCAATGTCCATCGCAGGGAACGAATTTTTTCAAGCGCCTGTCGCCGCTCTTCGTCAGTCGTCGCGTTGACAACCGCATCGGTTGCAGCAACGACATCCACCTCGTCGCCTTCCTTGATATGCAAGGCTTCCGCGACATCCGCCGGGATGCGGACCGCAAGACTATCGCCCCATTTCGTGACACGCATGACAGCCTCCTTACTCGAAAGCGACTATAGCAAATTCTGCGTTACAGGAAAATTACGCCTCATCCTCGCGCTTCACGCGGTATTCGCCGGTTTCCGGGTCCTTGATCAGCGTGCCGATGGCGCCGGTCTCCCGTTGCTTCTCGCGCTGCTTCGATTTCGCCGAGAGCTTTTCCGCATCGCGGACGAAGCGGCGGTAAAGGATGACGGATCCCACCACCAGAAGAATAATTGTAATGAGCTGCGCCATTAGGCTTTATTCCTGAGACATCATAGACCGAAACGCGACCACAATGCCTTTTCTTCGGCGACCTCCGCAAGCCCCGATACCGCACCGGCGGCCAGCCTTTCGGCATTCACGTCCAGAGCAGCATTGACGCCCGGCACCTTTTTGCCGAACAGAGTGCGACCGCCACTGACGAGCTGCAGCTTGACCTTGGTGCCGTAACGGCGGCGAAGAACCTCACGCATGTCGCCCAGCCCGTCGATCAGGCCGAGGTCGAGGCCGCGCATGCCGGTCCAGAACAGGCCCGAGAAGATCGCCTCGTCGCCCTTCAGTTTCGAGCCGCGACGCATCTTGACCATATCAATGAAAACATTGTGGATTTCGACCTGAAGCGACTTCAGGTAATCGATATCGCCTTCCTTTTCCGGCTGGAAGGGATCGAGGATGACCTTGTTCTCGCCGGCCGTATAGACACGGCGCTCCACGCCGATCTTCTTCAGCATTTCCGGAAAACCGAAACCACCGGAGACGACGCCGATGGAACCAACGATGGAGGTGGGATCCGCGATGATTTCATCACCGGCAAGCGCGATCATGTATCCGCCGGAGGCCGCAACATCCTCGACGAAGATCAGGACCTTCTTTTCCTTTTCCTCGGCGAGCTGGCGGATGCGGTTATAGATCATGCGCGCCTGCACCGGCGAACCGCCGGGCGAGTTGAGCGAAATGGCGACAGCCGGGGCATCCTTGACGGCGAAGGCCTTTTCCAGAAGCGGCGCATAGGAGGCGAGATTGAGGGCGGGGCGGAACTGGTTGCCGCCGGCCATGATCGCACCGTGCATGCGCACCACCGGGATGACGAGCTCTTTTTTACGAAAGCGTTTCGGCACCAGATACTTCAGAAAACCCACTACTCAATCCTCGCAGCATTTATCCGTTCGTCAGGGATGTATGTATCGCCCCGGAAAACACAATGGTTTGCGGCCGGCGGAACGGCGATATTTATGACGCCGGCCGGATTGCCCTTACATTACGCGAATAGGCGGCGCGGCCATTGTTCAGGTCATCGACGAATGGGGTGAAGGCATGGCTGCCGGTCTCATGCATGATGAGCGGCGCACGGAAGGACAGCCGCGCCCGTGAACCTTTGATGGCGGTGACGAGCATGCGCACCGCATCCTCGCCAGGGCGCGGATGAATGAGGGTGATTTCGAGGCCGCCGAAACGGCTGCCGCAGGCGGCGATGATCTCCGCCACCGATTGCGGCCTTGAAATCAGGGAAAGCTGACCACCCGGCACCATGATCGCGCCTGCGGTCCTGATCCAGTCTTCGAACAGGCCATCGGTCATGGCATGCGCTTCGGCCTTCAGGGCATCCGGCGTGCGGCGGTCGCCCGCATCGTTATAGGGCGGGTTCATGATGACGTGATGGAAATGCTCGTCGGGCAACCCCGCTTCGGCGCGTGCTTTCGCCCGCAGCGTCACATCGGCTTCGCGCACGCTGACGCGCGCAGGAAATGCAGCATTCTCAGGCAGTTCGAGGCTGCGTCGGGCAAATTGCGCCATTTCCGGCGAGCGTTCGTACAGCGTCACCTCGGCCTTTTCCAGCCGCGCCGCAACCGCCATGCCGGCGGCACCTGCGCCCGCGCCGAGATCGGCGATCCGGCAGGCACGCTCATCCGCCACCAATGACGCCAGAAGCATGGCGTCCATGCCGGCCCGGTGTCCCCTGCCCTTCGGCTGGATGACGTGAAACCGGCCCCGGTGAAAGGCGTCGATCGTTTCGGAAATGCCGTCGCCCACCGCCGTTCAAGCCTCTTCGTTGCGCAACTCGTCGCCGAGCCCGGCATCGATGAGAATGCGGCGGGCCTGATCGGCCCGATCTTCCTCCACCAGAAACCTTCGTGGCAAAAGACCGAGCGATCCTTCCAGAATGCTCATCGCCTGATCGGCGATGAGGCAATGGATGCCGGCATCCTTCATCAGGCTTTCGGCGAAGGAGAGCAGCACGGCATCGTTGGTACGGATCAGTTCACGCATGGATAGACCTTAAATTCCCATCTTTTTGAATGGCTAGCGGCAATTCGCCCCTTGCCGCGCAAGGCGTCAGTTTTTATTGTCGAATTCAAATTCGAACTGGAGTCCTGTCCCTTGGGCGTCGTCATACCGCTTGAAGAAAGCAAAAACAAACTCGCATCCGTCAAGCCGCTTGTCGACCTGACCCGCCCCGATATGGAACGGGTGAACCAGCTTATCCTTTCCAAGGCCGGTTCCGATGTCCAGATGATACCCGAGGTGGCCAACCACCTCATCTCTTCCGGCGGCAAGCGCCTGCGGCCGATGCTGACGCTCGCCTCGGCCTCGATGTTCGGTTACGAGGGCGATAATCACATCAAGCTCGCCACCAGCGTCGAATTCATGCACACGGCGACGCTTCTGCATGACGATGTGGTGGATGAAAGCGATCTGCGCCGCGGCAAATCCACCGCCCGCACCATCTGGGGCAACCAGGCGAGCGTTCTCGTCGGCGACTTCCTGCTCGGTCAGGCCTTCCGCATGATGGTGGATGTCGGCTCCCTCGATGCGCTCGATGTGCTGTCCACCGCCGCCTCGGTGATCGCCGAGGGCGAGGTGCTGCAGCTTTCTGTCGCCAAGAACATGGAAACGACGGAAGACGATTATCTGCAGGTGATTCGCGCCAAGACGGCCGCCCTTTTCGCGGCGGCGGCGGAAGTCGGCCCCATCGTCGCCAAGACCGACAAGGCGACCCGCAGCGCGCTGAAATCCTACGGCATGAATCTCGGCCTCGCCTTCCAGCTCGTTGACGACGTGCTGGACTACGGTGGAAAATCCGCCGATCTCGGCAAGAATACCGGCGACGATTTCCGCGAAGGCAAGATCACCCTGCCGGTCATCCTCTCCTATCGTCGCGGCACGCAGGATGAGCGCGCCTTCTGGCGCAAGGCCATCGAGAAGGGTGAAAGCAGCGACGAGAACCTTGAAAAGGCGCTGGGCCTGATCACCAAATACAACGGTCTTGGCGATACGATCGGCCGCGCCACGCACTACGGGACCATCGCCCGCGATGCGCTCGCACCGCTGCCGCAGAGCCCCTGGAAAGATGCGCTTCTGGAAGTGATCGACTTCTGCATCGAGCGTCTGAACTGACGCTAGAGGCCGGGCGAAAGGCGGATGGAAAAGACCATCCGCCCAATGTTCCGGGCCAGCTTCTCCGCAAGGCGTGATTGTGGCCGGGGCCATAATTTCTTGCGGGGCTGCTTCAAAAAAGCCATTCTATCGTGACCAACAATGGAAACTGATTTTTCCGTGCTTCTGCACAAAGGCAAAGGTTCCCTCATGCGGCGTAAACCAGCACTCCGTCTTCTCTGCAGCGCGGCTCTTGCCGCTGCTCTCGCAATCGGCGCGGGTGCAAGCCCCGGCTTTGCGGAGACGAAGGCGACACCGGAAGACAAGGCCGTCACGTTCGATCCCGGCAAGGTCAACACCTTCTCCGGGGCCTTCCTCGCCGGGCGCAATGCCGATGTCGATCAGGATTATCCCACCGCGATTTCGCTTTACAAAAAGGCGCTGGAATTCGATCCGGCCAATACGGAAATCCGCCAGCGGCTGATGATCGCCGAACTTCTGAGCGGCAATTTCGAGGCCGGCGCCAAGATCGCCGATTCGATGAAGGACGATACCTCGGTGGAGCGCGTGACGACCATCGTGCGCGGTCTCGACGCCATCAAGGATAAGGAATTCGCCAAGGCCGAGAAGATTCTGAAATATACCGGTCCGAACGATCTCGACCGCATGGTCAACACGCTTTTGACCGCGTGGGCGCGTGCCGGTTCCGGCAAGCCGAAGGAAGCGCTGGCGCTGGTCAACAATATGAAGGGCCCGGGCTGGATTTCGATCTTCCAGAAATACAATGCGGCGGCCATCGCCCTTGTTTCCGGCAACAATGAAGCCGCCCGCAAGAGCCTGAACGAAGCGGTGACGGACCGCGAAGGTGGGGCAACCGCCTCCGATACCTATATGCGCGCTGTGATGGCGCTTGCCCGGCTGGAGGCTTCCGCCGGCAACAAGCAGAAGGCGCTGGATGCGATTGCGGTCGGAGACACTTTCGCACCGAATTACGCGCCGCTGAAGGCGCTTCGCCAGTCCATCGAAAACGGTGAAAAGCCGGAACAGCAGATCACAAATGCGGTTGAAGGTGCCGCCAGCGTCATGTTCTCCATCGCCGGCGCGCTGAACCGCGAAGGCGCCGAAGAGATCGTGACGCTTTATCTGCAGACGTCGCGCGCACTCGATCCGAAGAGCCCGGATACGCTCATCCTTCTCGGCGGCCTTTCCGAAGCGCTGAAACAGCCTGACCGCGCCATTGCCTTCTACCGCGAGGTGCCGAAGGATTCGCCGATGTATCGCATTTCCGAGCTGCAGCTCGGACTGACGCTTGCGCAGACCGGCAAGGTGGATGAGGCGCGCAAGCACCTCAAATCCCTGCTCGAATCCGATCCGAAGGACATTCGTTCCTATCTCGCCTACGGCAGCGTGCTTTCGGACGCCAAGGACTACAAGGCGATGGCCGAGAACTACGACAAGGCCATCGAGGTCATCGGCTCCGTGCCGCAGAAATCCGACTGGTCCGTTTTCTTCCAGCGCGGCATCGCCTATGAGCGACTGAAGGAATGGGACAAGGCCGAACCGAATTTCAAGCGGGCGCTGGAGCTGAACCCGGAACAGCCGCAGGTTCTGAACTATCTGGGCTATTCCTGGGTGGACAAGGGCATCAATCTCGATGAAGGCATGAAGATGATCAGCCGCGCCGTCGAGCTTCGGCCGAATGACGGCTACATCGTCGACTCGCTCGGCTGGGCGCATTATCGCCTCGGAGCTTTCGATGAGGCCGTGACCGAGCTGGAGCGGGCAATCGAACTGAAAGCCGGCGATCCGACCATCAACGACCATCTGGGCGACGCCTACTGGCGGGTCGGCCGCAAGATCGAGGCGGTCTATCAGTGGAACCGCGCATTGATCGGCGACAGCGACGACGTGGACAAGGCCAAGGTGAAGGAAAAGATCGCCAACGGCCTGCCGCCGGTGGAAAAGGACGCCGAAAATACCGCCAAGAAGGAAGTCGCGCCGGTGCCACCGGCTCCTCCGGCACCGGCACCGGCTGCCACTCCGGACAAGAAATCCTGACGCCGCATGCGCGGGCATGACGTTTCCGGGGCCACAGAAACCATCGAGGCGGCCCCGGCGAAGATCAATCTGGCGCTGCATGTGACCGGCCAGCGAGCGGATGGGTATCACCTGCTCGAAACGCTGGTGACCTTTACTGAAGCCGGGGACACGATCCGTATTCGCGACGCCGATGCCGACAGTTTTTCCATCTCAGGCCCCTTCGGCGATCTTTTGCGCGCGGGCGATGGCGGCGATAACCTCGTCACCCACGCCAGGGACCTGTTGCGCGATGCGCTTGCATCGACGGGTCAGCCAGCCCCTCCGGTCGCCATTCATCTTGAAAAGAACCTGCCGGTGGCTTCCGGTATCGGCGGCGGCTCTGCGGATGCGGCGGCGACGCTTCGGGGCCTTTTGCGGCACTGGCGTGCCGGGATCGTACCGGATGCGCTTGCATCCATGGCGCTGACGCTCGGGGCGGATGTGCCGATGTGCCTTGAGAGCCGATCCCTGATCGCGCGCGGCATCGGCGAGGACATCGAACCGGTCACCGATCTGCCAGAACTGGTGATGGTTCTCGCCAATCCGCTGAAGGCGGTCTCGACGCCGGAGATTTTCCGGCGATTGCAGAACAAGACCAATCCGCCCCTGCCGGCCTCTGCGACAATCGGCTGGATGGATTTTCTCGCCCAAAACCGTAACGATCTGCAACCGCCGGCCCAAGCGCTTCTACCGGAGATCGGGGAAATCATTGGGTTGCTTTCGCAGGAGGGTGCTGCGCTTGTGCGCATGTCCGGTTCGGGGGCAACCTGTTTCGGGATTTTTCATTCCCTTGAAGCGGCCAGGAAAGCGGAAACATCGCTTCGGAAGAGGCGCCCCGGCTGGTATTTTCAGGCGACGCGGACCATTTGAAAACCAGACACTTCGAGGATAAGGCCATGGCAGGCGAAAGACCCTTCATTCCCCTTGGCATTGCGGTTTTGACCGTTTCGGACAGCCGCACGCTGGAGAATGACAAATCCGGTGATACGCTCGTCGCAAGGCTGGAGGAAGCGGGCCACAGGCTCGCGGCCCGCGCCATCGTGCCTGATGACAGGGCAGCGATTGCCGGTACCGTGCGCGACTGGACGCTCGCTGAAGGCGTGGATGTGGTCATCACCACCGGCGGCACCGGCTTTACCGGCCGCGATGTGACGCCCGAAGCGCTGGAGCCGCTGTTCGAAAAGCGCATGGATGGGTTTTCCGCGCTCTTCCACCGCATCTCCTATGACAAGATCGGCACCGCCACCATCCAGTCACGCGCGACCGGCGGCGTGGCGAACGCGACCTTCATCTTCGTGCTGCCCGGCTCGCCGGGTGCGTGCAAGGATGCGTGGGACGGTATCCTGAAAGCCCAGCTCGATTATCGCCACCTGCCCTGCAATTTCGTGGAGATCATGCCAAGGCTCGATGAGCATTTGAAGCGTGGGGCTGGGGGCGATTAGATTAAGGGGTGGAGGGCGCGTTGGGCTTACCCCCCTCTGCCCTGCCGGGCATCTCCCCCTCAAGGGGGGAGATCGACTCGTGGTTGGGTCTCGCCCATCTCAACATTCGCGAATGAAGTGGTGGCTGCGCCTCCTGCCGATCTCCCCCCTTGAGGGGGAGATGCCCGGCAGGGCAGAGGGGGGTGAAGCCGCACCCACCTCCGGTTCGCATACAATGCCCGCCCAAAACCCCCATCACGCCAGATATTTCTTGAAGAACTCCGTCGTCCGGCCCCAGGCGAGATCGGCAGCCGTCTTATCGTAGCGCGCCGAGGACGTGTCATTGTTGAAGGCGTGGTTGACGCCGTCATAGACGAAGATTTCAAAGGTCTTGTCGTTTTCCTCCAGCGCCTTCTTATAGGCGTCGATGCCGGCATTGATGCGCTCATCGAGACCCGCATAGTGCAAAAGCAGCGGCGCTTTGATGGCCGGTACATCGGCCGCCGGAGCCTGCTGGCCGTAATAGGCGACACCGGCATTCAAAGCTGCCGATTTGGTAGCGAAACGATTGACCAGCCCGCCGCCCCAGCAGAAACCGACCGCGCCCACTTTGCCATTCGCCCCCTGCCGGGCCGCGAGCCATACCCGGCCCGCTTCGGCATTGGCGACGGTCGCGTCCATGTCGAGACCGCTGAACATCTGCCGCGCCTTCTCCTCATCGGCGGGCGTGCCGCCCTGCGGTGAGAGGAAATCGACAGCAAGCGCCCGAAAACCGGCGAGCGCCACCCGCCTTGCCACGTCACGAATATGGTCGTTCAGACCACGGTTCTCGTGGATGACGATGACGGAGCCGATGGGGCCGGAAACGGATTTCGGTGTAACGAGGTAACCCTTCATCTCGCCGCCGGCGGCGGGATAGGTCACCTCCTCGGCGACGATCCTGTCGTCATCGGCCGCGATGACAGCCGCACGGGCGCTGTTGGCCGAAAGAAGCGGGGCGATGGCCGCCGCCGCTGCACCAGACCCTGCCAATACGGTGAGCTTTTCCATGAATTTGCGGCGATCAAGGCTGAGATGGGTATATTCATCGTAAGCGTCGATCATGGCCTGCGTGATCTTGGGCTTGTCCATCGCTCTATCCTCCTTGAACGCACGGATGCGGGAGGATAGCGCAGATCGCCCCGTGGGGAACGAGGCGGGGGCAAGCGGCGCCACACATTTACGTGAGCGCCGCCAGCCAGTTTTCACATCAGGCGGCGAGGTCCACGACGATACGGCCGTCGATCTTGCCCTCTTCCATGCGGTGGAAGATATCGTTGATGTTTTCGAGCTTGTCCCAGGAGAAATGAGCCGCCACCTTGCCTTCGCCGGCGAAGGTCAGCGCTTCCTCCAGATCCTGCCGCGTGCCGACGATGGAGCCGCGCACCGTGATGCGCTTCAGCACCGTGTCGAACACCGGAATGGAGATGAAGCCCGGCGGCAGGCCGACAAGCGCCATGGTGCCCTTGGAGCGCAGGAAGCCGTAAGCCTGCTCCATGGCCTTGGGCGACACCGCCGTCACCAGCGCGCCATGGACACCGCCCGTCGCTTTCTGTACCTGCTCCACCGCATCTGGCGCGCGGCCATTGACGGTGACATCGGCTCCGAGTTTTTTCGCAAGCGCCAGCTTGTCGTCGAAAATATCGGCGGCAACGACATGCATGCCCATGGCCTTGGCATATTGCACGGCCATGTGGCCAAGCCCGCCAATGCCTGAAATGACCACCCACTCACCGGGCCTGACTTCGGTTTCCTTCAGCCCCTTATAGACGGTAACGCCGGCGCAGAGCACCGGTGCGGCCGGGCCGAAATCGAGATTATCCGGCAGGCGGCCGACGAATTTCGGATCGGCGAGGCCGTATTCCGCAAAGCTGCCATTGACGGAATAGCCGGAATTCTTCTGGCTCGGGCAAAGCGTCTCCCAGCCCGTGCGGCAGGGAATGCAGCATCCGCAGGCGGTGTAGAGCCAGGGCGTGCCGGCGCGGTCGCCTTCCTTGATGCCGGTGACGCCAGCGCCGATCTTGGCGACGTAACCCACACCTTCGTGGCCGGGGATGAAAGGCGGATTGGGTTTGACCGGCCAGTCGCCCGTTGCGGCGTGCAGGTCGGTGTGGCAAATGCCCGTCGCCTTGTAGTTGATGAGAATTTCACCCGGGCCGGGATCCGGTATCGCCACTTCCTCGATGGTCAGCGGTTTTCCAAACGCGCGGACGACGGCTGCCTTCATTGTCTTAGCCATGACATACTCCCTAATCTCTGCTCGCCTGAAATCCTTGACGGCGAGGCAGAGATTAACGGGGATGGGGCGTCATGGAATTGACCCATCGCAAATCGGAGCATTTTGCAAGGCGGGATTGTCTCACTTATGAGGCAACCCCACGGTGCTGATTTACTCCAGCGCCAACCATATGGCGAGCCACGCCCACAGGCAGACGACCAGCGCAAAGCCGATGCCGAACAATGCGCCACGCTGACGCAGGCGGTTGCTGGTGACGTGGACATAGGAATGGGCATAACGCGAGAGCACGAACAGCCATGCCAGAACGACGGTGACGATATTGTCCGCATCCGTGATGTAGAGCAGCAGGCAGGCGATGTGGAACAGCACCGGCAGTTCGAACTGATTGGCGATGTTACGGTTCACCAGATGGCTTTCACGCGCCTCTTCGCCCTGGTCGCGCAGCTTGATCGCCGATTCGCGATCCTTGAAGGTGTATTTGTTACGCCGGATGATCAGGAGCGCATAAAGGCAAAAGACCAGAAAGACATGGGCGATCATCGGCCAGAACATTGCGGTCGTGGGTGACATGCTTTCTTCTCCAATCATGAAAACGCTCCCCGATCCGGCATGAATCGGGGAGCGCCAAATACTCAGTATCCTTTTACGGATTCGCCTCGAAAGATCAAACCGCGCCGGGGTAGTTCGGGCTTTCGCGGGTGATCGTCACGTCATGGGCGTGGCTTTCGCGCAGGCCCGCGCTGGAGATGCGAACGAAGGTGGCGCGCTCCTGGAATTCCTTGATGTTGCTGCCGCCGACATAACCCATGGCGGCCTTGAGGCCGCCGGCCAGCTGGTGCAGAACACCGGAAACCGGGCCCTTGTAGGGAACCTGACCTTCGATACCTTCCGGAACGAGCTTCAGCGTGTCGCGTACTTCCGCCTGGAAATAACGGTCTGCCGAGCCGCGCGCCATGGCGCCTACGGAGCCCATGCCGCGATAGGCCTTGAAGGAACGGCCCTGGTAGAGGAACACTTCGCCCGGGCTTTCATCCGTGCCGGCCAGCAGCGAGCCGATCATGACGGCGGAAGCGCCGGCGGCGATTGCCTTGGCCAGATCGCCCGAGAACTTGATGCCGCCATCGGCGATGACGGGGATATCAGCCGCATTGGCGACTTCAACCGACGACATGATGGCAGCGAGCTGCGGAACGCCGACGCCGGCGACGATGCGGGTGGTGCAGATGGAGCCGGGGCCGATACCGACCTTGACGCCATCGGCGCCGGCATCGATCAGCGCCTTCGTGCCGTCGGCGGTGGCGACATTGCCGGCGATGATGCGAACCGAGTTCGACATCTTCTTGACCTGCGAGACGGCATCCAGCACGCGCTGCGAATGGCCATGCGCGGTATCGACGACCAGAAGGTCGACACCGGCATCGATAAGGCGCTCGGCGCGCTCGATGGCGTCAGCGCCGACGCTGATGGCGGCAGCGGCGCGAAGGCGACCCTGCGCATCCTTGGTGGCGTTGGGATTGAGCTGCGACTTCTCGATATCCTTGACGGTGATGAGGCCGACGCAATTGCCCTTGGCATCCACAACCAGCAGCTTTTCGATGCGGTGCTTGTGCAGCAGGCGGCGCGCTTCCTGCTGATCGACGCTGCTTTCCTTGACCGTGACCAGGTTTTCGCGGGTCATCAGTTCGTAAATCTTCTGCTGCGGATCGGAGGCGAAGCGCACGTCGCGATTGGTCAGAATACCAACGAGACGGCCGTTCTTGTGGCCGCCGGAACCGCCGTTTTCAACCACCGGAATGCCGGAAATGCCATGCGCCTTCATCAGCGCCTGTGCTTCAGCAAGCGTCGCATCCGGGCCGATGGTGACCGGGTTGACGACCATGCCGCTTTCGAACTTCTTCACCTGCCGCACTTCTTCGGCCTGCTCGATGGGGGTCAGGTTGCGGTGGATGACACCGATGCCGCCGGCCTGGGCCATGGCGATGGCGAGGCGGCCTTCGGTAACCGTATCCATGGCGGAAGAGAGGATCGGCAGGTTGAGATCGATATCGCGGGCAATGCGCGTGGCGATATTCGTCTGTCCCGGCATGACTTCGGAATGTCCGGGTTGCAGCAACACATCGTCAAATGTGAGAGCGTCCAAACCAGTGGGTGTTTGAATGATGCGTGCCATGACCAAATTCCTTCATACTGAAAATGCGTGGCCGTTCCGGAACGAAAAGTTCACCCCGGCGCCCTGCAAGGATTGCTTGGAAGTTGGCGAGGGCTGGTAACACGTTCATGACAGGAAGGGAATAGAAAAAACCCGGAATTGCCTTCCGGGCTTTCTTTGTTGCTGCATTGCAGCAGACGTTATAACGCGTCGTGTGGGTCCTTGCCCCACATGACGCGCTATAACTGCTTGTTTTTATGCATGTCGTTATCGCAAAACCGCTGAACACTTTTGCGCGAGATGCATTTAGATGTCGAACTGGTAGGATTTCGGCACGAAACGATAGCCGGTATCCAGCTTTTCCGCGTAACCGACCGCCGGGAAAGGCATGTGATACCCAAGGAAAGGCAAACGGTCGGTGGCGATCATGTCATAGACCTTCTTGCGGGTCGCGGCGGCTGCCGCCTTGTCCATGTCGAACTTCACCTCCCAGTCTGGCTTCTGAAGGGAAAGGACGAAATGGTTGGCCGTATCCGCCGTCAGGATGAGTTGTTTGCCTTCCGATTCGACACGGAAAATCATGTGACCCGGCGAATGACCGAAGGCCGCCACACCGGTAATCCCGGATACGACACTGGCGCCGTCGCCGATGAAGGTCGCCTTTTCCGCCAGCGGCTTGACGTTCGTGAGAACGCCCTTGTGACCGCCTTCCGCAGGCGTGCCGACACGTTTCTCATTCGTCCAGAAATCATATTCCGCCTGGCCGAACACGTAGCGCGCCTTGGAAAAAGCCGGAGCACCCTTTTCCATCAGCCCACCGATATGGTCGCCATGCATGTGGGTCAGCACCACCACGGTCACATCTTCCGGCGTATAACCGGCCGCCGCCATGCCCTCGATCAACCGGCCATTGCCCGCACCGCGCCCGGCCTCACCGAAACCGGTATCGAACAGCACGAGATCCGTGCCGGTATTGACGAGGACCGGCGAGAAGGAATTGACGAATTGCTCCTTCGGCAGAAAATTGTCTTCCAGCAATTTTCCGACCGTCTCGGCCGACTGGTCGGTGCCGAAGGTCTCGCCGGGATTGGGGGCCGCGCGTGCGCCATCCTTCACCACCAGCACTTCGAAATTGCCGAGCTTGAAGCGGTTGGTTTCAGGCGGCATCGCGTGTTCTATCTCCATGGAGGTTTGCGGCTGGCTGGTCTGGGCCGTTGCCGTGCGCGCCATCAACAGCGGCGCACCGAGAACGCTTGCGCCCGCCGCACCGATGAGGCCGCGTCTGCTCATGTTCAAGGATTGGGTCATCATCTTTCTCCCGATATCGCCAACTGGCCGTGATCGCCAACTGAACCATGCCAACGGACAATAAAGCGATAAAGTTGCAAGAAAACCGGCCTCACGCAGGTTTGATCGGAACTTGAGAAATTGATAATTAACGTGTTGGCAAGCCCGCTTATCAGGCGTAGGAGGAACGGCGATATCCTTTGTCGCAGCGGAAAGCCGCAGGCAGCCTCATGAACCGCATCATTCCCCTCATCCTGGCAGTCGCTCTCTTCATGGAGCAGATGGACTCCACCGTCATCGCCACCTCGCTGCCGGCAATTGCCGCCGACCTTCATGTCGGCCCGATCACGCTCAAGCTCGCATTGACGGCCTATATGGTGGCGCTGGCGATCTTCATTCCCATCAGCGGCTGGATGGCCGACAAATACGGCGCGAAGAAAATCTTCCGTTTCGCCATCGGCGTCTTCGTGGTGGGGTCGATCTGCTGCGCGGTGTCGTCCTCGGTGTTCGAATTCGTGCTCTCGCGCTTCTTGCAGGGCATGGGCGGGGCGATGATGACGCCCGTCGGCCGCCTCGTGCTTTTGCGCACGACCAAGCGCAGCGAACTCGTCTCCGCCATGGCGCTGCTGACAATTCCGGGGCTGGTGGGACCGCTTACCGGCCCACCCATCGGCGGCTTCATCACCACCTATTTTTCATGGCACTGGATTTTTCTGATCAATGTGCCGATCGGCGTCATCGGCATTTGGCTCTCGACGATCTTCCTGCCGGAAATCGAAACCACCAACCCGCCGCCGATGGATGGCAAAGGCTTCGTGCTGTCAGGCATCGCCGCCTCCGGTGTGGTGTTCGGCCTCTCCGTCGTCAGCCTGCCGGCGCTGCCGCCGGCCATCGGCATCGCCTCGACGATCATCGGTTTCATCTGCGGTTTTCTTTATCTGCGCCACGCCGCGCGCCACCCCGCCCCCATTCTCGATTTTCGCATATTCCAGAACGCGACCTTCCGGGCGGCGTCCGTCGGCGGCACCGTTTTCCGCATTTCCACGGGCGCCATACCCTTCCTGATGCCGCTGATGCTGCAGATCGGTTTCGGGCTCAATCCGTTCCAGTCGGGCATGATCACCTTTGCCGGCGCAATCGGCGCGATCACCACGAAATTCATGGCCAAGCGGGTGTTTGCGGCAACCGGATTCCGCTCGACACTGATCGGGGCCGGCATCGTCGGCGCCTGCACCACGCTCGCCAACAGCTTCTTCACCCCGGAAACGCCTTATCCGCTGATCATGATCTTCCTTGTGACAGCGGGATTTGCCCGGTCCTTCTTCTTCACCGGATCGAATGCGCTCAGCTATTCCGACATCGAGGACAGTCAGGCCAGCCAGGCGACTTCGATGGCGTCGGTGCTGCAGCAGATCAGCCTGGCGCTGGGTGTGGCTTTCGCCGCCTCCATTCTGGAAGTCAGCAGCATGATGTCCGGCACGCACCTGCAGCTCGCCGATTTCCACATCGCCTTCACCATCGTGGCGCTGGTATCGCTGTTCGCCATCGTGCCGATCATCCGCATGGACGGCAATGCCGGGGCGGCCGTCTCCGGCCACCGCGGCAAGGTCTCACAACCGGCGGAGTGATCAGTCTTCGGAAGCCTCTTCGGCTTCGGATGCGTCGGTCGGCTCGCCCTTGCGGCCCTTGAAGTGCTTAGCAAGCAGGAACATTTCCACCGATTCCGAGCGTGAGGACGCCGGCTTGATGTGGAGAACCTGCTTGAAGTTCTTCTTCAGCATATCCAGCAATGCCTTTTCCGTGCCGCCCTGAAAGGTCTTGGCAAGGAAGTGACCGCCTTCCGCCAGCACCTGAACGGCGAAATCGGCCGCGACTTCGCACAGATGCATGGTGCGGATATGGTCGGTCTTCTGGTGACCGGTGGTGGGCGCGGCCATGTCCGACAGCACCAGATCGGGCGTGCCGCCAACGGCCTCCATCAGCTTTTCCGGCGCGGAGGGATCGAGGAAGTCGAGCTGGAGGATTTTCACACCGGGAATGGGATCGATCTCGAGAAAATCGATGGCCGCGACGCGGATATCGTCCTCGGTCGAATCCGTCACCTTGGAGGCGATCTGCGACCAGCTCCCGGGGGCGGCGCCAAGGTCGATGATGCGGCGCGCGCCTTTGAGGATCTGGTGCTTGTCGTTGATTTCCAGGAGCTTGAAGGCGGCACGGGCGCGATAGCCCTCAAGCCTGGCGCGCTGCACATAGGGGTCGTTGATATGACGTTCCAGCCAGCGGCGCGACGAGGCCTTGAGCTTGGTCTTCTTGACCTTCTGGCCGATCTTGCGGCCGGTGCGGTTGTTGCTTGTCGGCGCCTTGCTCATGTCAAACCTTCCGTCCTGTCCTGCCGTGTCATCTGCATGCGCCTGATGCGGTTGCGCCGCCATGCGCCGTCATCCGCCATCATATCCGTCAAAAGGCCTTCGCGCAGGCCGCGATCCGCCACGCGCATACGGCGTGCCGGCCAGCGGCGGCGAATGGCCTCGAGAATGGCGCAGCCGGCCAGAACCAGATCGGCCCTGTCAGGCCCGATGCAGGCATTGGCGGCGCGGCCCGCGAAATCCCAGGCCAGCAGCTTGTCCTGCATCGCCGTCACCTCGGCGTCCGACAACCACAGGCCATCCACCTTGCGGCGATCGTATCGTGGCAGATCGAGATGGACGCCGGCAAGCGTTGTGACCGTGCCCGAAGTTCCGATAAGATGAAAATCCTCGTGATGGGTTTGCGGCGCGAGAGGCGGGCAATGGAAGGCATCGAGCAATCCTTCGACTTCCCGCACCATCGCGGCGAAGACGTCCGGCGTCACATCGCGCCCGCCATGGCGTTCCGAGAGCGTGACGACACCGACCGGCAGCGAGGTCCAGTGGGTGATGTGGTTGGCGAGTCGGTTCGAGCGGTTTTCGCCGACCTTGATGACGGCGATTTCCGAGGATCCGCCACCGATATCGAACAGCACGACCGAACGCGCCTCGCGCCCAACGAGAGAAGCGCAGCCAGACACCGCAAGGCGGGCTTCCGTCTCGCGGCTGATGATTTCGAGCTTCAGTCCCGTTTCCCGCGTGACACGCGCCAGAAATTCCTCGCCATTCGACGCAGCGCGGCAGGCCTCGGTGGCGATGAGCCGCATGCGCCTGATCGGGCGACCGGAGAGTTTCGCGGAGCAGACTTTCAGCGCCTCGACAGCTCGATCCATGGCGTCGTCGGACAGCCTGCCGCTCGACACCAGCCCCTCGCCCAGCCGGACGATGCGCGAAAAGGCATCGACGACCCGAAACTGACCGGGCCGCGTCGGCTGCGCGATCAGAAGCCGGCAATTATTGGTGCCGAGATCGAGCGCGGCATACATATCCGCCGGCGGCTCCTGGCCATGTTCATGCTGGCGGCCTGCGTGGCGAGCGGATATTTCGGATTGCCGGTGCGGTTCCTGCCCGGCCCCATTGGCGCGACCATTCTGCTTGCCGACGTGTTTCGGCGCATGGGTGGGAACCAGCGGACGGCCCTGTGGATCGCGGTGACCACGCTTGCGGTGGCGCGACTTTCGCCCTGCGCCTGGCGGCACGGCGGATGGATTGGCAGCATCTGTTGCGGCTGGAGCCTGCGCCGGCACGGTGGAAGCTGAGGCAGCCTGCTGAGAGGCACCCTTGCCGCGAGAGCGCCTGCGGCGCTTTCTCTTGCGCGGCTCGGCATCCGGCTCAAGAGCCGATGCATAGGAGGAACCGGCCGGAACATCCGCGGCAACATCATGCGACAGCACAGCAGCGTCACGGGGCTGACCGTCACGCTTGTGTTTCTTGCCACGACGGGATCGCTTCGCTTTCCCTTTGTTCGCCACCGACGCCCCTTGTTCCGACGGCTTTGGGCCGTTTCCGGGGTCGATCACTGTCTTGTCCATTTCGCCGCGCACAAGCGTAGACGCTATGCTGCTGGCTTTCATAAGGTTTCGTTGGGCGGACAATACCAGCGCAAGCGATTTTAGCCAAATGGTTTTTGCCGGGCGGCGTGTGGCAAAGGCTCACACGTCACCAAGGTTGCGTGGGGACCACCATGGACATGGCAATAATTTTGAGGATTTTCGGAAATCGGGAGGGGCCCGCGCGGATCGGGCGGGGAAAGTATTCCCCTCTCCCGGAAAGTCCTTGTGACGCATAACTTACTGGGAGAGGGGAATGGTACGGTTGAGTGGGGTCGAACCACCGACCTCAGGTGCCACAAACCTGCGCTCTAACCAACTGAGCTACAACCGCACATGAAACGCCGAAGCGGCGTCACGGGGGGTGACATAAAAGGTGTTTTCCCCATTTGCAAGTGCCTCTTCGAATTTTGCGAAAAAAGGCTGAGAAAGGCAAGTGCTTTTCAAGGGGCCGGGCTGACATAAAGAGGCCGCAGCGGCCTGTTGATGTTAACTCTATTTGGCGATTCATCCGGCGGATGGTGGACCGGACCGCGCTGTGAAGTTATTTAAAATTCTGTTAACGTGATGCCTCGGCGGGTTTACGTTTAGAGCTTCATGAGGAAGCCGAAAAGCCCGCAAGGTCCGGTAGTGCCAGAATAGGTTTCGACATGCCCGCCGTCCAGTATCCCTTTATCGATATCGCAGTGCATGAACGGGTGCGTGAAGGTTTCGGGCGCGGCGCGGCCATGGCGTTGTTCTCGCTCGACCTTAAAAACGCCCTTTGGGCCAATGGCCGGGGTGCGGCGCTGTTCGGCACGCCGATGGTTTATGATTTTCTGGAACAGGGCCCGAAACCGCAGGACGTGACCTTCCGGCAACTGGCAGCCACGGCGGCGCGGCTTTCCAAAGCAGGCGACAGCCTGCCGTTTACCATTCGCATCACATCGGGTTTCCGCAGCCTTGCCGTTACGGCGCGCGCGGAAATCATCGAGGCCGAACCCGGCCAGCCCGCCATCCTGTTTTCCGCCCTCACCGACCAAGTCGCACCCGACACGGCGGAATGCGCCAGACGCATGATCGAAGGTTTCGACGACCCCGATATCCATATGGCGGTTCTGAACGGCGAGAACGAGATTGTCGCCGCCTCGCCCGGCTTTTCGTCGCTGGGCATCACGCCGCACACGGCACGGACACTGGTGAAAATGGCAGCCGGACAGTCCGGCCATCTCGTCAAGCGGCCGGTGCCGACCGGCAAGGGTTACCTGCCCGCCGCCACCGGCCAGATTGCGGCATCGCCCGAACTGAACCTGATGTTCGTGGTCGAAACCGCGCTGGGCACACTCGATCCCGTCAATGGTTTCGCAGAAGACAGGCCGCAGGAAACGCCAGCCGCCGCCGAGGCCGCCCTGCCGGTTGCGGAGGTCGCGCCCGTTGCCGCTGCAACCTCCTCTTTCGATTCCGTGCTCGATGCCGTCGCTGGCATCGAGGATGTTGAAGAGGTGCAGGAACTGCCGGCCGATCCCGAAGAGGAAGAGGCAGCGCAGCAGGATGAGAACAACCTTCCGTCATTGCCGGAAAACGGAGCGGAGACCCCGGCGGCGCTTTCTGCGCAGGACGCCGACGCCGCGGCACATGTGGCGATGACCGACGACATCGCCGATCTTTTCGAACTCGATGAGGATGAAGCAGACGCCCCCTTAACCGAACGGGCAATCGCCGAAGCCCCTGCGGAAGAGGCTCAAGCCGAAGAAAACGCAGTCGCGGACGATGAAATCGTCGAAACAGCGCCGTCAGACGCTCCTGCCGCAGATGAGGAGATAACGGCGGAGGCGGAGACCGAGGAGGTGGACATCGGGGCTGGCGCAGAAGCGCAGCCTTTTGTTTTCAATGCCGGTGCGCGCGCTTCCCGTTTCGTCTGGAAAATCGATGCGGAAGGACGCTTCAGTTCGATCTCGCATGAATTTGCAGAGGCTGTGGGCGCCAAGGCGGCTGCCGTGGAAGGCATGGGCTTTGCCGATGTCGCGGCCCTGTTCAATCTCGATCCCGACGGCAAGATCCGCGAGCTTCTCGGCCGTCGCGACACATGGTCGGGCAAGACGATCTACTGGCCGGTGGAAGGCACATCGCTAATGGTGCCGATCGATCTTGCCGCCCTGCCCACCTATACGCGCTCACGCGAATTCGACGGTTTCCGTGGTTTCGGCATCGTGCGGCTTGCCGATGCCACCGAAGACCCGCATGCCACCGGCCTGACCTTCCTCAACGGCGAAGAGGCCGATGCGGAAGCACTGCCGCAGCCCGCTATTGAGGATGAAAGCCACGAATTGCTGGCCTTTATCGATGAGGATGACGAGGCGGCGCAAGACGCCGGTTCCATCGCTGAGGACGAGGTCCCGGCAACGGAGGCCGATGCGGCGGATGATGCATCGGACGTGGTTTCGGCCGAAGAACAGCACCATGATTATACCCCGCCGGAATTCGAAGCGCCGGTTGCAGCACCCGCGCTGGAGCCAGCCTATTCCGACAAGGTCGTCCATCTGGAGGAGCGCCGCTCGCGCTCCCGCGAGGGGTTGACCGCAGGCGAGCAGGCCGCCTTCCGCGAAATCGGCCGGGCCCTGGCGCCGGCGGATGCTGCTTCCGAAGAACACCGGGAAACGGATGCGGAAGCCATTTCCGCTGAGCCGACCGTGCAGGATATTCAGCAGGATATCGATGCGGATGCTTCGGAAAGCGCGGCCTCCGAAACGGAAAATGACGACAGGAAAACCGAACCGGCGGAAGAAGACGATCTTTTCGCCGATTATGTTCGTGGCGAGCAGCCTGCGGCCATTCGCGCACCGGCGGATGAAAGCGGTTCCGACGAAAAGCAGGAGCCTGCGGCTGACGAGCGGCCGGCGGCCGATATTGCCGCCGCTATGGTCAGCCCGTCCGTTCGCCCCGCAAATGCCTTGACGGCCGAGACGCTGGACCAGATGCCCGTGGCGCTTCTGGTGCATGCCGGCGACAGGCTGATCCACGCCAACCCGGATTTCCTGCGCTTGACGGGCTATGGCTCTCTCGCCGAGCTCGAAGAGGTGGGCGGTCTGGAAGCGCTGCTGCAGCGGCAGGAGCTGGAGGACATGCCGGACAACGAAGGCGGCATGGTGGTCGTCAGCTCTGACAACGACATCATTCCCGTCAAGGCGCGGTTGCAGTCCATCCGCTGGGAAGAAACCAAGGCGCTGATGCTGTCGCTGGTGCCGCTTGAGGAAAAGCAGGCGCCGGTTGCGGCCGCCAACGAAAATATTGCTGCCGGCGATGCCGAAAATGCGGAAGCAGGCAGCCTCTCCCTGTTGCAGGGCGAAGTGGAGGAGCTGCATTCCATTCTGGAAACGGCCACCGACGGCGTGGTGCTTCTGGGAGACGAAGGCGAAATCCGCTCGCTCAACCGTTCCGCCAGCGCGCTGTTCAACTATGACAATGGTGAAATCGCCGGCAAGCCTTTTGTTACGCTCTTTGCCCATGAGAGCCAGCGCGCCGTGCTGGATTATCTCTCCGGCCTTGCCAATAACGGTGTCGCAAGCGTGCTGAATGACGGCCGCGAAGTGATCGGCCGCGAAGCATCCGGCGGCTTCCTGCCGCTGTTCATGACCATCGGCCGGCTGAAATCCTCGCATGGCTATTGCGCGGTTATCCGCGACATCACCCAGTGGAAGCGCACCGAAGAAGAACTGCGCAACGCCAAGCGGGCGGCGGAAACCGCCAATGCCCACAAGACCGACTTCCTGGCGCGCGTCAGCCATGAAATCCGCACGCCGCTCAATGCCATCATCGGCTTTGCCGACATGATGGCGACCGAACGTTTCGGGCCGATCGGCCATCCGCGTTATGTGGAATATGCCAATGATATCGGCCGTTCCGGCCGGCATGTGCTCGATATCGTCAATGATCTGCTCGATATTTCCAAGATCGAGGCCGGGCAGATGGATGTGGATTTCGTCGCCGTGCCGCTCAACGAAACGGTCGCCGAGGCGGTCTCGCTGGTGCAGCCGCAGGCCAACAACCAGCGCGTCATCATCCGCACCGCTCTTGCGCAATCCGTGCCGCAGATCGTCGCCGACCTGCGCTCGATCAAGCAGATCGTGCTGAACATCCTGTCGAACGCCATCCGCTTCACGCCGTCCGGCGGCCAGATCGTGGTGTCCACCGCCTATGAGGCCAATGGCAGCGTGTCGCTGCGCATTCGCGACACCGGCATTGGCATGACCCGGGCGGAACTGGAACAGGCCATGAAGCCGTTCCGGCAGGTGGCCTCCTCCGGCAAGCGCGTGCGCGGCGACGGCACCGGGCTCGGCCTGCCGCTGACCAAGGCGATGGTAGATGCCAACCGGGCGAATTTCTCCATCACCTCCACGCCGAATGAAGGCACGCTGGTGGAAATCACCTTTCCCTCGCAGCGGGTTCTTGCCAACTGAGGCCATGCGGGCGTAGCAATGCGGAGGCCGCCGGCACGATGGTCGCCGGTTGAGGCCTTTGCACGACAGTAGACTGGCATGTCCATGACGGTTTCCCTTCCGGCAACAAGACGCTTCTCGGTGTTGCCCATCACGGCGGTCATCGTCGCGGCCATTGCCGCCATGCCCATTCTGGCAATTTTCTGGCTGGCGCTGACCGGCAGCACGGAAGGATGGCAGCATCTTCTCGCCAATGTCCTGCCGCGCGCCGGGTTTCGCACCTTCCTGCTCTTGGGGATGACGGCCGCGACGACGGCTTTTTTCGGCATCGTCTGCGCCTGGCTTGTCACCACATTCGAATTTCCGCTGCGGCGGTTATTGTCCGCGGCACTCGTGCTGCCGCTCGCCATCCCCTCCTATCTCGCCGCCTATGCTTTCGGCGAGTTTCTCGACTTTACCGGCCCGGTGCAGAGCGCGTTGCGCGCCGCTTTCGGTTATCACAGCATCCGCGATTACTGGTTTCCAGACATACGCTCGCTCGGCGGTGCGGTAATCGTTCTCAGTTCGGTCCTCTATCCTTACGTTTATCTCTCGGCCCGCGCCGCCTTTTCCATGCAGGGACGGTTTGCGGCCGAAGCGGCCCGCACGCTCGGCGCAAAACCGCTGAACGTGTTCTTCTCCGTGCAATTGCCGATGGCCCGGCCGGCCATCGCCATCGGGCTTTCTCTGGTCCTGATGGAAACGCTGAACGATATCGGCGCGGTTGAATATCTCGGTGTCCAGACGCTGACCTTCACCATTTACGAAACCTGGCTCAATCGCGGCAATCTCGCCAATGCGACGCAGATCGCCGCCGTCATCCTCGTCATCGTCGGTGCGCTGATCGTCATCGAACGCAATGCCCGGGAAAAACAGCGCTTCGGCGCGCCGAAAGCGACAAGCATGGCGCAGCGTCACCGGCTGAAGGCGCTCACCGGCTGGCGGCGGTGGGGTGCAAGCCTTTTCTGCTTCGTTCCCGTGGCGAGCGGCTTTTTCATTCCCGTCATCGTGCTGGGCGGTTACGCCGCGAGGAGGCTCGATGCGCTGTTTGCGCCGAAGCTTCTGAAAGCACTCGGACACAGTCTCGAAGTCTCGCTTTCCGCCGCCTTCGTGACGCTGATTGCCGCTTTCGTGTTTTCCTATGCCATCCGCACCGAGCGCTCGCGCACCTCGAAGGTGGCCGCCCGCTTCGGCTCCATGGGATATGGCGTGCCGGGAACCGTGCTCGCCATCGGGGTGCTCATTCCGCTGGCCAGTCTCGACAATGGCGTCGATGGCTTCATCCGCGCACATTTCGGCTTTTCCACCGGGCTGCTGCTCTCCGGCACCGCCTTCGCCATCATTTACGCCCATGCCGTGCGCTTCATGACCATGGCGGAAGGCACGCTCGATGCTGGTTTCCAGAAGCTTTCGCCGCATATCGACATGGCCTCGCGGACGCTTGGGCGCAACCGGGCGCAGACGCTGTTCAAGGTGCTGTTGCCGAACATGCGGCCCGCGGCGCTGACGGCTTTTCTTCTCGTCCTGATCGAATCCATGAAGGAATTGCCGGCCACCATCCTGCTTCGGCCTTTCGGTTTCAACACGCTGGCCACGCTGGTTTATGAGGATGCATCGCGCTCAAGGGTGCAGGATGCGGCCGTGCCGGCGATCATCATCATCATTGCCGGGCTTATTCCCGTGCTGCTCGTCTCGAAATCGATGGATCATCCAGAAAACCGCTGAGTGGCACGGGCCTTTGCGGCAAAAAGAAAGGCGGCCTTACGGCCGCCTGGATAAGTTGTGCTTTTCAACGAGAGAAAGGGGGACAATCTCGCCAGATGGAAATTATCAGTCCCGGCTATCAAAAATTTGACGGCCCTGCGTTGGGTTTACTTTCCGCCAACTCCTATTAACAAGCGGTTAAAACCAAAATCGATCAATTACCGACGAAAATTCCTATTCTGAGACCGTAAAGCGCCGAAACTAAATTAACAGTTTCTACTTTTCTCGCGATTTCAACAGTAACGCGTAAAAATCAACGCGGGATATTCGATCAGTTCCGTGCCGCCGCATGTTCGTCCCGCATCCGCTGCAATTCGGTGCGTTTGGAAGCGATGGAGGCGACGATCACGCCGATGGTGACAAGCCCGATCAGGATCGTGCAGATGGCGTTGATTTCCGGCGTCACACCAAGGCGAACCTGCGAATAGATCTTGATCGGCAGCGTGGTTGCACCGGGGCCGGTGGCGAAGCTGGCGATCACCAGATCGTCCAGCGAAAGGGTGAAGGCCAGCATCCAGCCGGCAATGACCGCGGGGAAGATGAGCGGCAGGGTGATGCGAAAGAAGGTTTTGACCGGCGGGCAGCCGAGATCGAGCGCGGCTTCCTCGAGACTTCGATCGAAGGTCAGGAGCCGCGACTGCACGACGATTGCCACGTAACACATGGTGAAAGTCGTATGGGCGATAACCACCGTCCAGAAACCGCGATCCACCCCGACGGCCACGAAGAGCAGCAGCAGCGACAGGCCGGTAATCACTTCCGGCATGACGAGCGGCGCATAGATCATGCCGGAAAACAGCACCCGGCCCGGAAACCGCGCGAACCGCGTCAGCGACAGCGCCGCCAGCGTTCCGAGGATGGTGCCGATGGTGGCGCTGAGGATACCGACGCGCAGCGTCACCCAGGCCGCATCCATCAGCCCCTCGTTCGACCACATGGAGCGGTACCATTGCAGCGAGAAACCGCCCCAGACGGTGACGAGCTTCGAGGCGTTGAAGGAATAAACGATCAGGATGATGATCGGGATATAAAGAAAGGCAAAACCGAGAGTGAGGACGGTGATGTCGAATTTTCCGCGCTTCATGGTCTCACCCCACCTTCTTCTGCTGATTCTGGAAGATGGCGATGGGTACCACCAGCAACAACAGCAGCAGCACGGCGACGGCGGATGCCAGGGGCCAGTCGCGGTTGCCGAAGAATTCCGTCCACAGCGTCTTGCCGATCATCAGCGTCTGGGCGCCGCCAAGCAGATCGGGGATGACGAATTCCCCTGTTATCGGAATGAAGCAGATCATCGAGCCGGCCACGACGCCCGGCAGCGACAGCGGGAAGGTGATCTTCCAGAAGGCTTTCCATGGCGGGCAACCGAGATCGGCGGCCGCTTCCAGCAGCGTATTGTCGAGCTTTTCCAGCGCCGAATAGAGCGGCAGCACCATGAAAGGCAGATAGGAATAAACGATGCCGATGAAGATCGCCGTCTCGGTGCGGAAGATATTGACCTGCTGGTCCGGCCCGAGAAGACCGAGCCATTGGAACAGCACCGTCAGCAGGCCTTCTGGCTTCAGAATGCCGATCCAGGCGTAAACGCGGATCAGGAAAGAGGTCCAGAACGGCAGGATCACCAGCATCACCAGCGTCGGACGAACGGAAGACGGCGCGCGCGCCATGGCGAGCGCCATGGGATAACCGATCAGCAAAAGCAGAAAGGTGGAGATGAAGGCGATGCGCAGCGATGATAGATAGGCGTCAATGTAAAGCGGGTCTTCCGTCAGGAAGAGGTAATTTTCGAAATCCAGTTCGGAGAAGAAGGCGCCGAGTTTCGAAAACCCTTCGAAAACCGGCGTATAGGGCGGCATGGAGATCGCCGTATCCGACAGCGAGATTTTGAAGATAATGAAAAACGGTGCTGCGAAGAATAGCAGCAGCCAGAAATAGGGAACCGCGACGACCAGCCAGCGCCAGGGGCTTTGCCGGTTTTCGGGAGTGGTGATCGCCATGAAAGCCTCCCTCAGCGTGTCAGGACGAGGCCGGAATCCGGCTTCCAGTTCAGCCACACCATATCGCCGAAGGTGATCGGGCGGTCGACGAGACGCGAAACATTCGCCTGCGCGGCGCGAATGACGCGGCCATCGGCAAGCTTGACGATGAAGACGGAGAAGTCGCCGAGATAGCCGATATCCCAGACCTCGCCATGGGCGGAATTGACGCTGCTATCGGCGGGCTGGTCGAGCGAGATGCGGACCTTTTCCGGGCGGATGGCGAAAGCCACCTGGCTGCCGGTCGCGGCAGCGCATTCCTGCTCCACCGCCACCTTCAGCCCTTCGCAATCCAGCGTCACCAGACCTGGTTTGCCGATATCGGAAGCATTGGCGACTACATTGGCGTCGAAGATATTGATATCGCCGATGAAATCCGCCACGTAGCGGCTGTTCGGCGCTTCGTAAATCTCGGCCGGCGTCGCCACCTGCACGACATTGCCCTTGTCCATCACCGCAATCCGGTCCGACACCGTCATCGCCTCTTCCTGATCGTGGGTGACGATGAGGAAGGTGAGACCGAGATTGGTCTGGATGTCCATCAGTTCGAATTGCGTTTCCTCGCGCAGCTTCTTGTCGAGCGCGCCGAGCGGCTCATCGAGAAGAAGCACCTTCGGCCGCTTGGCAAGCGACCGGGCGAGCGCCACGCGCTGCCGCTGGCCGCCGGAAAGCTGGCTGGGCTTGCGTTTGGCGAATTCACTGAGTTTGACGAGCCGCAGCATTTCCTCGACGCGCGAGGAGATTTCCGCTTTTGGCAGGCCGTCCTGTTCGAGACCGAAGGCGATGTTTTTTTCCACCGACATATGCGGGAAAAGCGCGTAGGACTGGAACATCATGTTGGTGGGGCGCTTATAGGGTGGCACGCCGGAAATATCCTTGCCCTGCAGCAGGATGCGGCCTTCGGTCGGCTCCTCGAAACCGGCCAGCATGCGCATCAGCGTGGTCTTGCCGCAGCCGGAGGGACCGAGCAGCGAGAAGAATTCGCGTTCATAGATATCGAGCGTCAGATTGTTGACGGCGACGAAATCGCCAAAACGTTTGGTGACGTTTTCAAAGCGGATGAAGGGCACCGCATCGGGGTTGTCCCAAGGGCTGAATTTGCGTTTGACCGGTCCAAGTGTCTTTGCCATGCCCGCCCCATTTTACCCAAGAATCCATCGACAACATATACGATCAGGATGCCGTATAGATGCCATCCCACTGTCTTCATCCCTGTTCCCCGGAACAAGCCCGAGGATGTTACAGGGAACCAGTCAGCCCAAGTCTTTGGGCTGAAAAGACTTCATCTAACCTGACAGACGACAGGTCGCTGGATTCCTGTGACAAGCACAGGAATGAGGGTGGATAGCTCCACCCCATCCCGAATCTGCTTAGCTGCCGGTCTTTATCTGCGTCCAGACGCGGTTCAGGACGCGCTGTTCCTTCGGTCCGTAGGGCGAGATGGTGAAGAGCTTCTTCAGCGTTTCGGCATCGGGATAAACCGCCGGGTTCTTGGCGACGGACTCATCCATCAGCGCCTGCGAGGCGAGGTTGCCATTGGCATACTGAACATAGTTGGAGGCCTTGGCGATGACTTCCGGCCGCATCAGATAGTTGATGAAGGCGTGGGCTTCCTCGACATTCTTGGCATCCGCCGGGATGGCAAGGTTGTCGAACCACATATAGGTGCCTTCCTTCGGAATGACGTAGTTCACCTCGACGCCGTTCTTGGCTTCCTCGGCGCGGCTTTTCGCCTGCAGGATATCGCCGGACCAGCCGATGGTGATGCAGCTGTCCCCGTTCGCCAGCTCATCGATGTAGGCGGAGGAGTTGAAGGTCTTCACATAGGGGCGGATCTTCATATAGACGTCGCCGCCCGCCTCGAGATCGGCGGTTTCCTTGCTATCCGGATTCTTGCCGAGATAGTTCATGGCGATGGCAAAGGTCTCGTCCGACGCATCGAGAATATTGATGCCGCAGGATTTCAGCTTTTCGGCATTTTCCGGCTTGAAGAGAATATCCCAGCTATCGACCGGAACATCGCCAAGCGCCGCCTTCACCTTGGCGACATTATAGCCGATGCCGGTGGTGCCCCACATGTAGTTCACGGCATATTCGTTGCCGGGATCGTATTTGGCCAGACGCTCGGAAACCTCGGGCCACATGTTCTTCAGATTCGGCAACTTGGACTTGTCGAGTTTCTGGAACACGCCGGCATTGATCTGGCGGGCGAGGAAGGGACCGGTCGGCACCACGACATCATAACCGGAGCTGCCGGCCAGAAGCTTGGTTTCCACAAGCTCGTTGCTGTCGAAAACGTCATAGACGACCTTGATGCCGGTTTCCTTGGTGAAATCGGCAAGGATCGATTCGTCGATATAATCCGACCAGTTATAGACGTGGACGACCTTCTCCTGGGCCATTGCCGAGCCTGCTGCAACGAGCGCGGTGGTGAGAGCCAAGGTCAGGCGGAGAGAACGGTTTTTCATGATGTCTCCTGTTAACGCATCCTCACGATGGGAGCGTGATCCCCTTTTTTGGGAGAGACTAGAAAGGAAAACAAAAGGGAGCAAGCGGGAAATGTGCAGCACAGCATTTTCAACCAAATGTGTTCCGGCCAAAAAAAAACGAATGGAAACACCTACTGGAAGTCGAAAACACTGAGACCGGTAACCATTTCATCGAGCCCGAGCGGCCGCGTCAGCGGCGCTTCCGCCCGCGACAGACAGCCCTGCCTTTCGCATAGCCGGCACGAAGGGCCGACGGCGACGGGCGCAGCACCCGAAGCGGCGGGGCCATAGACGGTCTCTCCGGCCTGGGCGAGATCGCAGCCGAGAAGCACGGCCGTTCGCCGCACCCTTTCGCCGAAACCCGCCTGCGGACCTTCCAACGTACGCGACACCGTGAGGAACGCGTCGCCATCCGGCATCTCCACCGCCTCCACCAGCACCTGTCCCGGCTGGGCGAAAGCGGCATGAATATTGAGCCGCGGACAGAGGCCGCCAAAACGCGCCCTTGGAAAACCGCCGGCCCCTGCAAGGCGGAAACGGTTGCCGGCATTGTCGATCTCCATCAGGAAAAACGGGATCGCCGCGGCCGACGGCCGTTGCAGGCTGACAAGACGGTTGGCTGCCTGTTCGAAAGAAACGTTGAAGCGCGACCGCAAAACCTCGAGATCGTATTTCGCCCGCTGGGCGGCGCTGAGGAATGCGCCATAGGGCATCATCAACGCATGGGCGGCATAACGCGCCAGTTCGAAGCGGGCGATGCGCCTTGCCTCCTCCCCTTTCAGGCCGAGCCCTTCAAGCTCGGTCCCGATTTCTTCGCGAAGCGCCAGAAGACAGGTCTCCATCGCCATTTCCCTCAGCTGGTCCGGTTGCGACAGGCGTTCGGATAAAAACAGCCGCATCGAATGCCGGTCGTAACGCCGCCTGAGGTTCGGCATGGCATGAACCGGGAGGGTGCGGACCACGATGCCGTGATTTTTCTGAAGCCATGCCCTCAGCCCGGAGGCGAGATCGTCGCCCGCCGACAGGTGTTTGTGGAGTTCTTCCGCCGCCGCATCGATGGCATGGAAATAGGCCGGCCGGTTTTCAAAGACGTGGCGCACCTCGTCAATCGGCAGGCGGGTGGAGGAGAGCGCCGTCTCATGCCCTTCCCGCGCCAGAAGATCGGAGAGGTCGGAAAGGCGCTGCGCCTGCTCCCTATAGGCCCGGTAAAGCTTGAGGACACCGCTTGCCGCATTGGGCGCGGCATCGGCAACCTCGATCAGTTCCTGCGGCGACGGCACTTCACCGGCCAGCAATGGATCGGCGAAGACCTCGCGTAGCTGCCCGGCGGAACCGGCGCTTTCACCCTGCAGGTCATCCAGATCGACCTTGTAGACGGAGGCCAGCTTCAAAAGCAGCTGCACCGTCAGCGGCCGCTGGTTGCGCTCTATGAGATTGAGATAGGACGGCGAAATCGCCAGCGCCTCGGCCATGGCCGTCTGCGTCAGCGCCAGACCATTGCGAATGCGACGCACGCGCGGGCCTGCAAAAATCTTGTTTTCCGACACCGCCTCACCTCCCCGTCCCTGCGAACTCATACAAACCTGTTACAAACTCTGCGGGCCAAAGCCTTTTACAAAACTTACAATTTTACAGTCATCGCCTGTCACGCACACTACAGCATAACCTCTTTCAAGTCACTGTTTTTTGTGTTTGTTCTGGCGCTCAAATCTCGAAAAATGTAAATGTAGTCACATCAAACGGCGCCATATGATGTTGAAGACGGCCCGTTACGGAAACCGCATTTATCATGGGAGAGAGAAGTATGACGGATTTTTACAAGCTTGTTCCGGGCGCACCGCAGGGACGTTTCGACGGCATCGAGCGCACCTACACTGCCGCCGACGTGGAGCGGCTGCGCGGCTCCGTCGACATCCGCCATTCGCTGGCCGAGATGGGCGCGAACCGGCTATGGAAGCTGATCAACGAGGAGAATTTCGTCAACGCGCTCGGCGCGCTTTCCGGCAACCAGGCCATGCAGATGGTTCGCGCCGGGCTGAAGGCGATCTATCTCTCGGGCTGGCAGGTTGCTGCGGATGCCAATACGGCGTCGGCCATGTATCCGGACCAGTCGCTTTACCCTGCCAATGCCGCACCGGAGCTTGCAAAGCGTATCAACCGCACCCTGCAGCGCGCCGACCAGATCGAGACGGCGGAAGGCAAGGGCCTTTCGGTCGACACCTGGTTCGCGCCGATCGTTGCCGATGCGGAGGCCGGTTTCGGCGGACCGCTCAACGCCTTCGAGATCATGAAAGCCTTTATCGAGGCAGGTGCTGCGGGTGTTCACTATGAAGACCAGCTGGCATCGGAAAAGAAATGCGGCCATCTCGGCGGCAAGGTTCTGATCCCGACGGCGGCGCATATCCGTAACCTGACGGCGGCGCGGCTTGCGGCCGATGTCATGGGTGTGCCGACTCTGGTTATCGCCCGCACGGATGCGGAGGCCGCGAAGCTCCTGACCTCCGATATCGACGAGCGCGACCGTCCCTTCGTGGATTACGATGCCGGCCGCACCGTCGAGGGTTTCTATCAGGTCAAGAACGGTCTTGAGCCCTGCATCGCCCGCGCCGTTGCCTATGCGCCCTATTGCGACCTGATCTGGTGCGAAACCTCCAAGCCGGATCTCGAACAGGCGCGCAGGTTTGCGGAAGGCGTGCACAAGGTGCATCCGGGCAAGAAGCTCGCCTACAATTGCTCGCCGTCGTTCAACTGGAAAAAGAACCTCGATGACGCGACGATTGCCAAGTTCCAGCGCGAGCTGGGCGCGATGGGCTACAAGTTCCAGTTCATCACGCTTGCCGGTTTCCACCAGCTGAATTTCGGCATGTTCGAACTGGCACGCGGCTACAAGGATCGGCAGATGGCGGCCTATTCCGAGCTTCAGGAAGCGGAATTCGCAGCCGAGGCCAATGGTTACACCGCCACCAAGCACCAGCGAGAAGTCGGCACCGGCTATTTCGACGCCGTGTCTCTGGCGATTTCCGGCGGCACGTCTTCCACGACAGCCATGAAGGAATCCACCGAGCACGACCAGTTCCGCCCGGCGGCCGAATAAAATCGAGAAACTGCCCTTCCCGGTGACGGGAAGGGCTTGCAAACCGGATCAAGAACCCCAACCAATAATGAGAGGAGAAATGCCATGAATGCCCATAACCCCATCAAGACCCACGTCAAGGAACGCGCCGAGGAGCAGTCCTCCGCCATGACGCAGGATCAGCAGGCCGCCATCCGCATGCTGGCCAACGATCTGCACCGCCTCAACCAGGCCGTCATGAAAGCCGTCGAGGCCGGCGTTTCCGTCGAGCTGGTCCGCTCGGCCCGCCACCATGGCGGCGGCGGCAACTGGGGCGATCTGCTTATCCCCGTCATCGTCGCACAGGGAAGTGCCGCCGCCTGAAACGGCCTTCTTTCTATGCCGGGCGGCTCTTGCGCCCGGCATAGAGATCGGAATGGCTCTTGATCAGACGGGTCATCCGATCCGCCACCGTCCTGATATCGCGGCGGTGGCGATCGTCATTGTTCATGACGATCCATTGATTGTGGCGAAGCCTCTCCAGCTCTTCGCCTTCCCGAGCGAGCCGCGCATCCGCATCACCCACGAAACAGGGAAGCACCGCGACCCCCGCCCCGGCCAGCACCAGATCGAGAAGCGCCGTCGGACGGTTCACCGTTACCACGATCCCGTTGTTACGATTTTCATGGGGCCAGCGCAGATAGGTTGAAATGGCGTTTTCCTCCGCCACCGCCAGCCAACGGTCGGCGACGGAAACGGCGGCGTTGCGCAGCCTGTAGGGCGCATAGGCCACCTCCCCCGTCCGGATGGCGGCAAGGTTCTTTTCCTGTGGTTCGAAAGCGCGAATGCCGATATCGTTTTCGCGATGGGCCAGAGACGCCCTCTGTTCGGCAATGAAAAGGTCGATGCGGAAATCGTCGCGGTCGGTGCAGATGGCGGAGAAATTTCCGGTCAGCAGCCAGGCGTTCCAGGTGCCGACGGCAATGCGCACGACAGACGAGGCCGACGACGCCTTCTGCCATCCCTCGATGTCCCTCGCCGCATTCTCCATCGCCTGAAGCCGGTCGAACAGCGTGCGGCCGTCTGCCGTCAGGGCGTATCCCGTCTGGCTGCGCTGGAACAGCGCCTTGCCGATACGCCCCTCCAGCTCGACCATGCGTCGTCCCACCGTCGCGGGGCTCAAGCCCGTCAGTGACGCAGCACCCGTCAGGCCGCCGCTGCGTGACACATCGAGGAAAAGCTGATAGGAATCCCAAGTGACGTTTTTCATGGGTGAAAAACGTAGCGCATTTTTTTGCGCAGATAAATCAAAAAACGGCGTGCATCATGGCCCTCCGCATTAGAAGGAGAGCGACATGCACGCGATTTTTGCAGCACGGGCCATCATCGAAAACCAGCAGCCGCGCACACGGCGCGAAGCCATTTTGCAGGAAGAGAAATTTTATGCCGATATGGCGCAGGCATCTCGGCCGTGGCGGCTTTTCAGCGCGCTTATAAGCCGGGTGAAGGCGAAGAGCCGCGGATCAGTGAAAGAGAGCGACCAGGGCTGCCAGAGCACCGGCGGCGATGAGGCTCAGGCGAAAGGCCAGCTGACGGCTCTCGTTGTCAGTGCGGGCGATGGCAATGGCGCGAGGGCGGCGATGTGCAGATCTGTTCATGCGCGGGTTCCTGACGAAAAACTCAACCGACCCATGCCCTGTTGAGGGCCTCCAGCATGACATCATGTGCAGCGGGATCAGTGATCCGGCTTTGCTGGCATTTGGTCAGGATGACTCCGGGCCCGTTAACAGGTTGTTAAAAAGGGCGAAGAGGGACAATAAACTCAGCCAGCAAGTTTGGCGAGCAGGCTCATCATACTCCGTCACCCCGGACTAGGTCCGGGGTCCAGCCGACGCACGTCTGTGCGGCGAGAGTAGTCTTTTCAGCCCAAAGACTTGGGCTGACTGGATACCGGCTCAAGGCCGGTATGACGGAGGAGAAAGTTGCGAACTTACTCCATGGCCAGAGACAGTCACGCGAATTCGCCTGCCGCCTGCCCAGACGCCCAGGCCCACTGGAAATTATAGCCGCCCAGCCAGCCAGTCACATCCACGCATTCGCCGATGAAATAGAGGTTGGCCAGGGATTTCGCCGCCATGCTGCGGGAATCGAGGCCAGTCGTATCAACACCGCCAAGCGTGACTTCCGCCGTGCGATAGCCTTCGGAGCCGGCGGGCTTGATCTGCCAGTCCTGCACCTCATTCGCTAACGTCGTCAGAGCCTTGTCGGACATATCGGCAAGATTGCCGGTGAGGCCTGATTTTTCGACCACATGTTGGGCCAGCCGTTTCGGCAGGATTTCCGCAAGAGCCGTTTGGGCCGACTGTCGGCCGTTCTTCTGCTTCGCTTCCTTTAGCAAGGCGACTATATCGCGCGCCGGTTCCAGCTTGAGGCGGATCGTATCGCCCTCACGCCAGTAGGAGGAGATTTGCAGGATGGAAGGGCCGCTCAAACCGCGATGGGTAAAGAGCAGCGCTTCCTCAAAAGAGGTCTTGCCGTGGAAAACTTCTGCCGGGACCGCGACGCCGGCAAGCGGGCTCAGCTTTTCCAGCGAGCCGGGATCAAGCGTCAGCGGCACGAGGCCCGGACGGGTCTCGATGAGCTTGAGGCCGAACTGTTCGGCGATCTGATAGGCAAAACCGGTCGCGCCCATTTTCGGGATCGACTTGCCGCCCGTCGCCACAATGAGGCTTTCCGCTTCGATGACGCCGGCGGATGTCGTAACGCGAAAACGGGCGCCATCATGGGTGACGGCCGAGACTGACGTTTCGAGCCGCAGCTTTGCATTCACCGCCTGCATTTCGGCAAGCAGCATGCGAATGATGTCCTTGGCGCTGTCATCGCAAAAGAGCTGGCCGAGCGTTTTTTCATGCCAGGCGATGCGGTGTTTTTCGACAAGGGCGATGAAATCGCGCGGCGTATAACGGGCGAGCGCGGATTTGGCGAAATGCGGGTTGGTGGAGAGATAATTCTTCGGCCCGGCATGGATATTGGTGAAGTTGCAGCGACCGCCACCGGAGATGCGGATCTTTTCGCCCGGCGCTTTCGCATGGTCGAGAATGACGACGGAGCGGCCTCGCTGGCCGGCGCGGATGGCGCACATCATGCCCGCGGCGCCCGCCCCTAAAATCAGCACGTCACATTTCTCTGTCATCATTCCATCCGATCCGTTTCCTTTCCTCTTTTCGAAGTGCCGCCCGTTGTCAATGGCGCTTTCCCCCTCGCCAATTGCCAAACTACGGTTATGATGGCGCCAGTCGAAACACAGACCCGGTGATACATGCCCGCCAAGAAAACCATGCTCCGCCCGAAGAAACAGGCAACCATGGCAAAGACACCTCCCCTCGACCTTTCCTCCCCCCGTGGCGTTTCCTCCTGGCGCGAAGCCGCGCAATGGCTGCGGGCGCGCGGGATAGAAGACATAGAATGCATCACGCCCGACCTTGCCGGCGTTCCGCGCGGCAAGATGATGCCGACGGCGAAGTTCACGGGCGATACCTCGCTTGCCCTGCCATCCGCGCTCTACCGCCATACAATTTCCGGCGAATATCCCGATGAGACCGCGAATTTCCGTTACGAGCCGCGCGACAGCGACCTGAAGCTGGTGCCAGATCTTTCCACCCTCTCCGTGGTGCCCTGGGAAACGGACCCGACCGCGCAGGTGATCTGCGACGTGGTGGATGCGGAAGGCAATTTCGTACCCTACACGCCGCGCAACGTGCTGAAGAATGTGCTTTCGCTCTATACCGAAAAGGGCTGGAAGCCGGTCGTGGCGCCGGAAATCGAGTTCTACCTCGTCGCCATGAATGACGACCCGGATTATCCGTTGCATCCGCCGAAGGGCCGCTCCGGCCGTTCCATCGTCGGCGGGCAGAGCTATTCCATCGCCGGCATCAACGAATTCGACGAGCTGATCGACGACATCTACCATTTCTCCGAAAAACAGGGCCTCGAGATCGATACGCTGATCCATGAGGAAGGTCCGGCGCAGCTGGAGATCAACCTGCGCCATGGCGACCCGATCGAGCTTGCCGACCAGGTGTTCCTGTTCAAGCGCACCATCCGCGAAGCGGCGCTTAAACACGGCATCTACGCCACCTTCATGGCCAAGCCCATGCAGGGCCAGCCGGGTTCGGCCATGCACATCCACCAGTCGGTGGTGGAGATCGACAGCGGCCGCAATATCTTTTCCAATGCCGATGGCAGCCCTTCGAAAGAATTCTTCTCTTTCGTCGGCGGCATGCAGCGTTATGTTCCGAATGCGCTCGTCATGCTGGCGCCCTATGTGAATTCCTATCGCCGCCTGACGCCCGACATGGCCTGCCCGGTCAACAATGCCTGGGGTTACGACAACCGCACGACCGCCTTCCGCGTGCCGATTTCCGGCCCGCAGGCGCGGCGTGTCGAAAACCGCCTGCCGAGTTCGGACGCCAATCCCTATCTCGCGCTTGCCGCCTCGCTCGGCTGCGGCTGGCTCGGCATCGTCAACAATATCGAGCCGACCGAACCCACCGCCGATACGGCCAATGAAGGCTCCATCGAACTGCCGCGTGGTCTCCTGGAGGCCGTGGCGCTGCTGGAAGGCGAAGAGCAGTTCGACCGGGTATTCGGCCATGAATTCGTGGGCCTTTATGCCGGCCTGAAACGCGGGGAATTCGAGACCTTCATGCAGGTCATCAGCCCCTGGGAGCGGGAATTCCTGCTTCTCAACGTGTGAGGGGTTCTTAAAGCATGACATGGCAGAGCCCGATTGCGCCGGGACTATCCTGGTATCAGGCAACCGTCGGAGAGCGGCCGGACTATCCGGCTCTCGACGGGTCGAAGCAGGTTGATGTCGCGATCATTGGCGGTGGTTATACCGGCCTCCAGGCCGCGTGTAACCTCGCCGAAAATGGCATCTCGGTCGCCCTCATCGAGGCGCATCGTTTCGGCGATGGCGCTTCCGGCCGCAATGGCGGGCAATTCGGCACCGGCCAGCGTTCCTTCCCCGACGAGATGGAAGAAGAGATCGGCTTCGAGCAATCCAAGCTGCTGTTCGACATTGCCGAGGACGCCAAAAACTACCTGCGCGGCTTCGCCGTCAGCCGCGGCATCGACATGGAATATCTTCCCGGGCAGCTCTATGTGGCGCACAAGGCCGCTTACGAGGACGATTATCGCCGCAGTGTCGATGCGATGAATAATCGCTATGGCTATCCGCATATTTCCTACATGGAACGTGCAGAAGCACGCAAACGCGTCGGCTCCACCCATTATTTCGGCGGCACACGCGATACAGGCACCGGCCATATCCACCCGCTGAAGCTGCTGGTGGGGCTGGCAAAAGCGGCGAAAGATGCGGGTGCCGGCATTTACGAAATGACGCCTGCGAAATCCATCCGGCAAGTGGGCGGCAAGACGATCATCGAGACCCCTTTCGGCGCGATCACCGCGCCACGGGTGTTGATCGCGACCAATGCCTATATCGGCAATCTGGAACCGGTAACGGCAGCCCATATCATGCCGATCCGTTCCTTCATCGGCGCAACCGCACCGCTTGATGCCTATCCGGATATCATCCCCGGCAAAGAAGCGGTGGCCGATTCCCGTTTCGTGGTACGGTACTTTCGCAAGACGGCCGATAACCGGCTGCTGTTCGGCGGGCGTGAGGCCTATACGGCCGATACGCCGCGCGATATTTCCAGCCATATCCGCCGGCAGATCGCGGAAATCTATCCTGCGCTGAAAGATATAGAGATCAGCCATTCCTGGGGCGGCTCCGTCGGCATTACCCTGCCGCGCAAAGTCTTCGTGCGCGACGTCATGCCCGGCGTCACCTCCATCGGCGGTTATTCCGGCCACGGGGTGATGTTGTCGAATTATTGCGGCAAGCTTTATGCCGATCTGGTTCTCGGCAAAAAGGACATGCTGGCGCCCTTCGCGCAGCTGAAGGTGCCCTCTTTTCCCGGCGGGGCGTCGCTGCGCGCGCCGCTGCTTTTCCTCGCGCTCTCGTGGTACGCGTTGCGAGACAGGTTTTAGGCCAATGTTTACAGACTGTTGCCGGCGGCGGACGAGTTGGCGGAAGCAAAATTCATAATTTCACATAACTGAGTCTGGCATTTTTAAATCGATTAGATTATTGATGCCCCAACCTTTGAAGATCGAGAGAATCGATATGAGCAGTCAGATCATTCCTGTTGAACCTTTTGATTGTGTCGTTTTCGGCGGCACGGGCGATCTTGCCGAGCGCAAGCTTCTGCCGGCCCTTTATCACCGGCAGGTCGAAGGCCAGTTCACGGAGCCGACCCGCATCATCGGCGCGTCGCGTTCGGTCATGACCCACGAGGAATATCGCAAATTCGCGCAGGACGCGCTGAAGGAGCACCTGAAGGCCGGCGAATATGACGATGCGCAGGTCGCCACCTTCCTGAACAGGCTTTTCTACGTGCCAGTCGATGCCAAGGGCAATAATGGCTGGGACGTGCTGAAGAAGCTGCTGGACGAGGGCAAGGAGCGCGTGCGCGCCTTCTATCTGGCCGTCGCGCCCGGCATTTTCGGCGATATCGCCGACAAGATCCGCGAGCACAAGCTCATCACCCGCTCGACCCGCATCGTCGTTGAAAAGCCTATCGGCCGCGATCTCGCTTCCGCGCAGGAACTGAACGACACCATCGGCCACGTCTTCAAGGAAGAGCAGATCTTCCGTATCGACCACTATCTCGGCAAGGAGACGGTGCAGAACCTGATGGCGCTGCGTTTCGCCAATGCGCTTTATGAGCCGCTGTGGAATTCCGCCCACATCGACCATGTGCAGATCACCGTTGCCGAAGCGGTCGGCCTGGAAGGCCGCGCGGGTTATTATGACAAGGCCGGTGCGCTGCGCGACATGGTGCAGAACCATATCCTGCAGCTGCTTTGCCTTGTCGCCATGGAACCGCCGGCATCGATGAATGCCGAAGCCGTGCGTGACGAAAAGCTCAAGGTTCTGCGCTCGCTGAAGCCAATCGACACCAGCAACGTCGAAAAGCAGACGGTTCGCGGCCAGTATCGCGCCGGCGCTTCCGCCGGTGGCCCGGTCAAGGGCTATCTGGAAGAGCTGGAAGGTGGCGTTTCCAACACCGAAACCTTCGTCGCCATCAAGGCTGAAATCGCCAACTGGCGCTGGGCCGGCGTTCCTTTCTACATCCGCACGGGAAAACGCCTCGCGACCCGCGTTTCGGAAATCGTCGTCACCTTCAAGCAGATCCCGCATTCGATCTTCGACGATGCGGCCGGCAAGATCGAGGCCAACAAGCTGGTCATTCGCCTGCAGCCGGACGAAGGCGTCAAGCAGTCGCTCCTCATCAAGGACCCCGGCCCGGGCGGCATGCGCCTGCGTCAGGTCTCGCTGGACATGAGCTTCGCCGAAGCCTTCAACGTGCGCAGCCCGGATGCATATGAGCGGCTTTTGATGGACACCATCCGCTCCAACCAGACGCTGTTCATGCGCCGCGACGAAGTGGAAGCGGCGTGGGATTGGGTCGATCCCATTCTCAAGAGCTGGGAAGATCTGGGACAGGGCGTGCAGGGTTACACTGCCGGAACCTGGGGTCCGAGCGGCTCGATCGCACTGATCGAGCGTGACGGCCGCACCTGGCACGATGCCGATTGAGGGCCCGGCGATGAGCGAAACGATACACGTCTTCGACACCGCCGCCGAACTGGCAACCGCTCTTTCGGCAGAGGTTGCCAAACGCCTTGATGCGGCAACGAAGGATCGCGGTGCGGCAAGCATTGCCGTCTCCGGCGGTTCGACGCCCAAGCTGTTCTTTCAGGCGCTTTCCAAACACGATCTCGACTGGCCCAATATCAGCGTGACGCTGGTGGACGAACGTTTCGTGCCGCCGGAAAGCGACCGTTCGAACCATCGTCTCGTTGCCGAGAACCTTTTGCAGAATAAGGCGAAGTCGGCTTATTTCGTGCCGCTGTTCCAGCCGGCGGCCTCGCCGGAGGATGCCGCGACGCTTGCGACCGTCAAGACCGAGGCGATCTGCGACCCGTTCGATGTTGTCATTCTCGGCATGGGAACGGATGGCCATACGGCATCGTTCTTCCCCGGTGGAGACAATCTCTACGAAGCGCTCGATCTCGATGAACCGCGCGGCGTTCTGACCATGGCAGCGGAAAATGCCGGAGAAGAACGGTTGACCTTCAACTTCTCCAGCCTGCACGATGCCGGTTTTCTGGTGCTGCATATCGAAGGCGCTGCCAAGAAGGCGACGCTGGAGAAGGCACAGTCGGGCGAGGATGAGGATGAAATGCCGATCCGCGCCGTGCTGAACCGGGCAGAAACGCCCGTGGATATATACTGGGCGCCATAAGCCAAACGCCACCGCCGCGATTGCGGCCCGGCGACAAAGCGCCCCGAAGACATGAAGACTGAAACACGACAACCGGCCGTTCACCTCCCGGAACGCCGGTTGCCGACCAACGAACAGGATGAACGCCCATGTCCGCCGATTCCCGCATTCAGGCCATCACCGCCCGCATCGTCGAACGTTCCAAGCCCTACCGCGAGACCTATCTCGAGCGGCTGCGGCTGCAGGTCTCGAAAGGCGTTCACCGTTCCGTGCTTTCCTGCGGCAATCTCGCGCATGGATTTGCCGTCTGTTCCCCCGCCGACAAGGACATCCTTGCCGGCGACCGGGTTCCAAACCTCGGCATCATCACCGCCTATAACGACATGCTCTCGGCGCACCAGCCCTATGAGACCTTTCCGGCGATCATCCGCGATGCGGCCAAGGAAGCCGGCGGCATAGCGCAGGTGGCAGGCGCGGTTCCCGCCATGTGCGACGGCGTGACCCAGGGGCAGCCGGGCATGGAGCTTTCGCTGTTTTCCCGCGACGCCATCGCCATGGCGGCCGGCATCGGCCTATCGCACAACATGTTCGACGCCGCCGTCTATCTCGGCGTCTGCGACAAGATCGTGCCCGGCCTCGTCATCGCAGCCCTCGCCTTCGGCCATCTGCCCGCCGTCTTCGTTCCCGCCGGCCCGATGACATCCGGCCTGCCGAACGACGAGAAGTCGCGCGTGCGCCAGCTTTATGCCGAAGGCAAAGTCGGCCGCGCCGAGCTTCTGGAAGCGGAATCGAAATCCTATCACGGCCCCGGCACCTGCACCTTCTACGGCACCGCCAATTCCAACCAGATGCTGATGGAGATCATGGGTTTCCACATGCCCGGTTCCTCCTTCATCAATCCCGGCACGCCGCTGCGCGATGCGTTGACGCGCGAGGCAACGAAGCGGGCGCTGGCAATTACCGCGCAGGGCAACGAGTTCACCCCGGCGGGCGAGATGATCGATGAAAGGTCGGTCGTCAACGGCGTCGTCGGCCTGCATGCGACGGGCGGTTCCACCAACCACACCATGCATCTGATCGCCATGGCGCGCGCAGCCGGCATCATTCTCACCTGGCAGGATATTTCCGATCTCTCCGACATCGTGCCGCTGCTCGCCCGCGTTTACCCGAACGGTCTTGCCGATGTGAACCATTTCCACGCCGCCGGCGGCATGGGCTTCCTCATCAAGCAGCTTTTGAAACAGGGCTTCGTGCATGACGATGTGCGCACCGTCTTCGGACAGGGCCTTGAGGCTTATACCGTGGATGCCATGCTTGACGAGAAGGGCGCGGTTGTCCGCCAGCCCTCCCCCGAGCAGAGCCACGACCCGAAGGTGCTTTCCAGCATTGAGACCCCGTTCCAGCCAACCGGCGGCCTGAAGATGCTGACCGGCAATCTCGGCAAATCGGTCATCAAGATTTCCGCCGTCAAGCCGGAACGTCACATCATCGAAGCGCCGGCTATCGTGTTCCACGACCAGCAGGAGCTTCAGGACGCCTTCAAGGACGGAAAGCTCAACCGCGATTTCATCGCCGTCGTCCGCTTCCAGGGGCCGAAGGCCAATGGCATGCCTGAGCTGCACCGCCTGACACCACCGCTCGGTGTGCTGCAGGATCGCGGCTTCAAGGTGGCGCTGGTGACCGACGGGCGCATGTCCGGCGCTTCCGGCAAGGTGCCGGCCGCCATCCATGTCACGCCGGAAGCCTCCGATTGCGGCCCGATCTCGCTTATCCGCGATGGCGACATCATCCGGCTCGACGCCATTTCGGGAACGCTGGAAGTGCTCGTTTCCGCCGCCGAACTGGCGAAACGCGAACCGGCGCGGGCTGATCTCTCCGGCAATGAATGGGGCATGGGCCGCGAGCTTTTCGCCCCCTTCCGCCGCAATGCCGGTCCGGCTGATCAGGGCGCCAGCGTTCTGTTCCATTGATTTTTGATGGGCGAAGGCCGGGTGCGGCTTTCGCCTTTCAACCCCACTTTGCGGTATCGCCTGAATGCACCTCTCATCGCCGAGAGCTGGTGCAGAAACCGCTTTATTTCCCATGTCTTAAACGTCAGACTTGTCATGCGGCTGTGATGATCGCCCGTTAGGGCCTTCTCAGCCGGCCGCGGGACGGCGGTATAGTTTCGGATGATGGGGCCTGACATGACGATATTCTCAAGCAAACGCCGCGATGTGCTGAAGCTCATGGCCGGCACCGCCCTGCTGCCGCTGATGGCGGCGGCAACGCCAGCGATGGCGCAGGACGTGGCGCTGCGTGCAATCGTCATCTCCGACCTGCATTCGGCCTATGAGCGTATCGGCCAGCTTCTCGCAGCCATCGAAACGCGCATCGCCGCCGACAAGGCGCCCCATATCGTCTTGCTGAACGGCGACCTTTTCGAAATCGGCAATGCGGTGGCCACACGGTCTGCCGGGGAAATCGAATGGACGTTCCTGGCGGCGCTCGCAAAGCTCGCCCCCACCGTCGTCAATATCGGCAATCATGAGCCCGATATCGACAACGATCTCGCCAATTTCGTAAGCCGCGCCCAGGCGCTCGGCATCACCGTGCTGTCCAACATCGTCGACAAGCGCAGCGGAAAGCCTTTTGCTCCTGGTAGCGCCGAAGTGAATGTCGGCGGACAGAGAGTCGTCGTTACGGGTCTCGCCACCAACGCGATCAACACCTATCCAAAGACGACGCGCGAGACGCTCGACATTCCGCAGCCGGTCGAATGGGCCAAGGCCAATCTTCCCGGCATCGTCAAGGCGGGTGCGATCAACATCGTTATGAGCCATGCCGGTGTCGTTGCCGACCGCGATATCCTGCCCCTGCTGCCGGACGGCACGTTGATGATCGGCGGCCATGACCACCTGAACTTCGTGCATGAACAGGGCGCGACCCGATATATTCACACCGGCTCCTGGTGCACCTCCATGACGATTGCGACCATTGCGACACCCGGCAAGGCGGCTGCCATGGAAACGGTCGCGATCGACCTCAATGCGCCTCCCTCCCCGGCTCTCAAAACGCTGATCGAGCAGACGCTCGAAAAGCACCTGACGGCGGAAGAGCGGGCCATCGTCGGTAAAAGCGCGAAGGCGATGAACGTCGATGAGGCGGGCCGCCATGTGGCGCAGCTCATCGCCGCAAAAACCGGCGCGGATGTCGGCTTCATTGCCCATACCTCGCTGGGCGCGGGCCTGCCTGATGGCGATATTCGCCGCTATGATTTTAATGCCTCGGTGCGTTTCGACGGCACGCTGATGGTGACGGAAGTGGATGGCGCGGCGCTTGCCCAAATCCTCAAGCGCTGCAACCAGCACGGCGACATTCCGCTCGCCGCGCGCACCGGCGATTATCTTTACGCCATGCCGGAAAAGCCCGAAACGAAACAGCGCTACAAACTCGTCTGCAACGACTGGTCCGCCATCAATCAGCAAAAATATTTCGGCCGCAGCGATCTTGCCTTCACGGAAGTGCCAGAGTTGAAGTTGAAGCAGACGGTTCTGGGTGGGCTCTCTTAAGCCCACTTCATCACATTGCCTTCAGAACGACCGGATATCGAGCTTCCGGTCTCTATGCGCCGGATGCGTGCTGAACACGAAAATGCGGTCCAGTTCCTTCTGCGTCAGCATGCGCAGGAAGCGTACGTGGATGGTGTTGTTGGCGTTGACGCGCAACATCACGCAGCCGATCTTGGTGATGCGGGCGTCGGGAATATCGAGATAGAACTGGTTCGGCAGGTTATATTTCGTCAGCAGCGCCAGCACCGCTTCGGTCTGGGAGATGCGGATGACATCGCAGCGGCGCGCCGCCATGTGCATCACGGCCTTTTCGGTATATTCGATGCGTGCGGCGTTCATGGTATCTTCCATGCGAAACCGGCTTTCGCGGTCATACATGAAGGATTCTTCCTTGCTCAGGTAATGGTTCCTGATGACACCCGTACCGCTCTGCACGCCCAGACTCCCATGCTCGATCAATGGATTGAGACTAGGTCATAGTCTTTAACAATTCATATCAGCGCAGGCTTAAACAGACCGGAAGCGGGACATTTCCGAGATTTTTCCACAGCGGTAAAAAGGTCAGCAAAAACCCCGGAACGAGGAGGTTCCGGGGCATGGTTTCGGTATCGACGGCGATTAGCTGCGATAGGTCTTGCCCTCGGCGTCGAATAGGTGGAGCTTTTCCTGCGGTGCCGCAAAACGCAGGGTTTCGCCCTTGCCGACGGAAACGATGCCCGGCACCTTGACGATAATCGGTTCCTGCCCCTTGGGCGCTTCGAGATAAAGCAGCGTCACTTCGCCCAGCGCCTCGACGATCGCGACTTTTCCCTCGAAAAGATAATCGTCCCCGGTGACGATGCTCAGATCTTCCGGCCGGACACCGAAGCTCGCAGCCTTGCCCTTTTCGGTTGCGGGCGTCGGAACATAAACGGCGAGCGTCTTGCCGCCGGCAAGTTCGATGGAGGTCCTCTCACCGGTTTCGGTGATCTTTGCAGCGATGATGTTCATGGCGGGCGAGCCGATGAAACGCGCCACGAAAAGATTGGCCGGTCTCTCGTAAAGTTCGAGCGGCGCACCCACCTGTTCCACACGGCCCGCATTCAAAACGACGATACGGTCCGCCAGCGTCATCGCCTCCACCTGGTCGTGGGTGACGTAGATCATCGTCGTATCGGCCATCTGCTCGTTGAGCTTGGCGATCTCGATGCGGGTGGCGACGCGCAGCGCCGCATCGAGGTTCGACAGGGGTTCATCGAACAGGAAGACCTTAGGATTGCGGCAAATGGCGCGGCCGATGGCGACGCGCTGGCGCTGGCCGCCGGAGAGCGCCTTTGGCAGCCGCTCCAGATATTGCGTCAGTTGCAGGATTTCAGCGGCGGCGCGAACGCGGCGGTCGATCTCCTGCTTGTTCTCTTTCGCGATCTTCATGCCGAAGGCCATGTTGTCGTAAACCGTCATATGCGGATAGAGCGCATAGGACTGGAACACCATGGCGATACCCCGCCGCGATGGCGGGATTTCGTTGACGAGCTGGCCGTCAATATACATCTCGCCGCCGGTGATTTCCTCCAGACCGGCGATCATGCGCAGCAGCGTCGATTTTCCGCAGCCCGAGGGACCGACGAAAACGATGAATTCGCCCTGTTCGATCTGAAGATCGATGCCGTGCAGGACCTTCACCTGCCCGTATGATTTGCGGATATCCTTGAGAACGAGACTTGTCATGGGTGTTCCTCCCTCATCTGTCAGGCGTAACGGGCGAAGAATGCGCCCCATGCCGGAAGTTCTACGCTTCTGCCTTCAAGACCGCCTGCAAAGCCGTGGCCTTCGAGAACCTCCCAGTTCCCTTCCGGCAGCGTCGCCTTTGCCGGCGTTGCGGACAGATTGAAGAGGCAAAGCACGGTTTCATTGCCGAGTGTGCGGGTGTAGCTTAGCACTTCGCCCTCAACCGGCTGGAATTCGATGCCGCCCTTGGCAAAAGCGGGATGCTTTTTGCGGAAGCTCAGGAAGCGGCGATAATGTTCCAGCACCGAGGCCTCGTTGCCCTGCTGGGCGCTGACGGCGCGCTGCTTGTGCTCGGCCGGAATGGGCAGCCACGTCTTTTCCGACGTCGAGAAGCCCGCCTGGGCATGACCGGCATCCCACACCATCGGCGTGCGGCAACCGTCGCGGCCCTTGAATTCCGGCCAGAACTGGATGCCGTAGGGATCCTGCAAATCTTCAAAAGCGATGTCCGCTTCGGTGAGGCCGAGCTCCTCGCCCTCATAGATGCAGACGGAACCGCGCTGCGTCATCAAGAGTGCCGAAAGCACCTTGGCGAAGGCGTCCTTGTCCTCGACATGCTCGCCCCAGCGGCTGACATGGCGCACGACATCGTGGTTGGAGAAAGCCCAGCAGGCCCAGCCTTCCGGTGCGGCTTTCGCAAAATCCGCCTGCACATCGGCGACGCGCTGCGGAGTGAGCGCATCGGGGGCGAGGAATTCGAAGGCGTAGCACATCTGCATCTTGTCATCGCCGGATGTATATTCGCCGACGATTTCGAGGCCGCGCTGGCTGTCACCGACTTCGCCGACGGCGGCGATGTCAGGGAACTCGTCCAGCACCGCGCGGAAGCGCTTCAGGAAGGCGATATTTTCCGGGCGGTTCTTGTCGTAGAGATGCTCCTGGAAGTTATAGGGATTGACCGCCGGAGCCGTGGAGGCGTTGCGGCGCTCCGGCGCGAGCGCCGGGTTGTCGCGCAGCTCGAGGTCGTGGAAATAGAAATTGATGGTGTCGAGGCGGAAACCGTCGACGCCGCGCTTCAGCCAGAAACGGGTGATGTTCAGCAGCTCTTCCTGCACTTCCGGATTATGCAGGTTGAGGTCAGGCTGCGAGGTCAGGAAGTTGTGCATGTAATATTGCATGCGGGTCGGATCCCACTGCCAGGCGGAACCGCCAAAGATCGACAGCCAGTTATTGGGCGGCGTGCCGTCCGGCTTGCTGTCCGACCAGACATACCAGTTCGATTTCGGATTGCTGCGGCTGGCGCGGCTTTCCACGAACCACGGATGCTGGTCCGACGTGTGCGACATCACAAGGTCGATCATGACGCGGATGCCAAGGCGATGGGCCTCGGCGATCAGCCCGTCGAAATCGGCAAGCGTGCCGAACATCGGATCGACATCGACATAATTCGAGACGTCGTAACCGAAATCCTTCATCGGCGAGGTGAAGAAGGGCGAAATCCAGATCGCGTCGGCACCCAGATTGGCAATATGCGCCAGACGGTCGGTGATGCCCTTGAGGTCGCCAATGCCATCGCCATTGGAGTCCTGATAGGAGCGCGGGTAAATCTGATAGATAACAGCGCCGCGCCACCAGTCCTTGTTGGGTGTCAAAGCGGAAGTCACCGAAGCGGTCATGGAAGTGTCCTGTCTGGTATGGGCGTTCATGGAATAATCAGCCTCCCTTGACGGAGCCTGCGAGCAGGCCACGCACGAGATAACGTTGAAGAGCAAAGAAGACGCAGAGCGGCACGATGATGGTGACAAAGGCCGAAGCGGTGAGGATTTCCCAATTGCCGCCGCGCGAGCCGAGCAGCGCATTGAGCGCGCCGGTCAGCACCAGCTCGTCCTTCTGCGTGCCGAGGAAGACCATGGCGACGAGCAGGTCGTTCCAGGTCCACAGGAACTGGAAGATGGCGAAGGAGGCGAGCGCCGGAAAGGAGAGCGGCAGGATGATCTTGACGAATATTTCAAAATCGCTCGCGCCATCGACACGGGCGCTTTCGATGATCTCTTTCGGTAGGCCGGAAATATAGTTGCGCAGCAGATAGATGGCGAGCGGCAGGCCGAAGGCGGTGTGCGCCAGCCAGATGCCGGCATAGGTCTTGGATGGCACGCCGAAGATGGTGCCGATTTCATTATAGAGCCTGAGAAGCGGGATCAGCGACATCTGCAGCGGCACGACGATAAGGCCCACCACCATGGCAATCAGCAGATTGCGGCCGGAAAAGCTCATCCATGACAGCGCATAGGCGGCGAAGGCGGCAATCAGGATCGGGATGACGGTTGCCGGCACGGCGACGGTGAGCGAGTTGACGAAGGACTGGCCGATGCCTTCCGAGGTCAGGACCGTGCGATAATTATCGAGCGTGAAGACGGGCGGCGTCGCGACGGAGATGTAAACGCGCTTGCCGCGAGAGCCTTCAAAGCTCGCGGCCTTGCTATATTCATAGGTGCCGTCCGTATTGACGAGCAATGTTTCGCCGTCACCGATATCGGCCGCCTCGCCGGCTTTGAACGCCGTGGGTTCCTGTACGCGAACGCCGAAGGCCGCAACCTTGCCGCCCTCTCCGCTTTCGAAAACATTGCCCGATATGACATAGCGGTTACCTTCCTGCTTCTGCACGGAAGCATCGGCGAGGCGCACTGCCGAGGTCTGTTCTGAACTGGAGAAGGCCGTCCACCAGCCCGACACGGTGATCTGGTCCTTGTCGCGCAGCGAGCTGACGAGAATGCCGAGCGTTGGCAGGAGCCAGAGCAGCACGACGACCAGAACGCTGGCATGGACGATGAGGCGCGGCAGGCCGACGCGGCGAAGGCGTTTGAAAATATTCATCTCAGCGGCCCTCCATCTCGCGGTTTGCCTGGCGGATATTCCAGACCATGATCGGGGTGACGGCCGCCATGATGATGAGCGCGATGACCGCACTTCGGCCGCTGTCGCCACCGCCGCGGAACATCCAGTCGAACATGAGATTGGCGAGAACCATGGTGTTCCATTGCCCGTTGGTCATGGTCAGTACGATATCGAAGACCTTGAGCACGAGAATGGTGATCGTCGTCCAGACGACGGCGATGGTGCCCCAGATTTGCGGCACCATGATCTTCCAGAAGATCTGCCAGCCATTGGCCCCGTCGATGACGGCCGCCTCGATGGTTTCTTCCGGAATGCCGCGCAGCGCCGCCGACAGGATGACCATGGCAAAACCGGTCTGGATCCAGATGAGGATGATCATCAGGAAAAAATTGTTCCAGAAGGGCATGGAAATCCAGACCTCGGGATTGCCGCCGAAAAACTCGACGATGGCGTTCAAGAGGCCGATCTGCACCTGCCCTTCGGCGCGGTATTCATAGATGAACTTCCAGATGACGGAGGCGCCAACGAAGGAGATCGCCATCGGCATGAAGACGATGGATTTGGCGATATTGCCCCACCAGATGCGGTCGGTCATGACCGCGATAACGAGGCCGAAGAAGGTGCAGGCGGCCGGAACGACGGCCAGCCAGAGGATATTGTTGAAGATCGACTGCCGGAAACCGGCATCGAAAAACGCCCAGCGATAATTGGCAAGACCGACGAATTCGCTGCCGGTCCGGTCATAGAAAGACAGGATCAGCGTGGCGATGACAGGGTAAACCAGATAGACCAGCAGGAGGATCAAAGCCGGACCGATGAACAGCCAGGGCCGGACCGCCGCGCGGCGATTGAGGTTACGGGATGCCTGCAATACGTCTCCCGAGCGGACCGGAAAGATCGCCTGAAGCACCTTGTCGGATAGCCAGTAATAGGCAGCGCAGGCAAAGACCCCCGCCACCATCACGCCGATGGCCGAAACGAGTTGTTGAGCCATGTTCCCTCCCTTGATCCTCTCCGCGCCGCGCTGATTTATGCGGTCGTCGGGGCAGCGCCGTTGGTAAGGGCCCGGCAGCAAACCGCCGGGCCCGATCCGATATCTTTACTTCAGGCCGTCCCAGGCCTTCTGGATATCGCTCGCGACCTGATCCGCGGACTTGCCGCCGACGAAATCGATCATGCCGGTCCAGAATGCACCAGCGCCGATCTTGCCGGGCATGAGGTCGGAACCGTCGAAGCCGAAGCTTGTCGCGGTCGTCAGGATTTCACCCTGTCGCTTCATCTGCTCATTGGCATAGGCATCGACATTCACACCCTTATAGGGCGTGAGGAAGCTGGACTGCGCCATCCAGACCTCATGGGCGATCGGCGTTTGCAGGAATTCGACGAAAGCCTTGGCGGCAGGCGCTTCCTTGGTGATGGTGACCAGCGTGCCAGCGCCGAGAACCGGCTTGCCGAGGTCAGGCTTGGACGCGTAAGTCGGCATGTAGAAGAAATCCGCATCCGTCCCCACTTTGGTGCCTTCCGGGAAGAAGGACGGAATGAACGACGCCTGATGGTGCAGGTAGCACTTCGGGGGAATGTCGAAGAGGCCCTTGGGGCTGTCGCGGAAATCGGTGGAGGCCACCGCCGCGACGCCGCCGCTGACATATTTTTCGTTCTTGGCGAATTTGCCGAATTCGTTGATCGCTTCGACCACGGCCGGATCGGTGAACTTGACCTCGTTGGTCGTCCATTTCTGGTAGACGTCGAGCGGCTGGGTGCGCAGCATCAGGTCTTCCACCCAGTCCGTTGCCGGCCAGCCGGTTGCCCCGCCGGAACCGAGACCGATGCACCAGGGCGTGCCGCCATCGGCAACGATCTGGTCCGTCAGCTTGAACAGGTCTTCCATGCTCTCGGGCACCTTGTAGCCCGCTTCCTCGAAGTTCTCAGGCACGTACCAGACAAGCGACTTCACGTCCGCCTTGAAGGGAAAGGCGAAATAGGCCTTGTTGCCGTCCTTGCCCTTGTAGCTGCCGAGGTCGACCCAGGACTGGCCCGCGCCGTAATTTTCCTTGACCCAGTCGGCAGTCTTTTCGCCGAGCGGCACGAGGAAGCCCTTGGCGGCCAGATCGGCCAGAAGGCCGGGCTGCGGCAGGATGGCGATATTGGGCGGCGAACCCGCCTGCGTATCGATGACGATCTGCTGCTCGTAATTTTCCGACGAGGAATAACGGACGTTCACGCCGGTCGCATCGGCGAAGTAGGCGAGCACCGACTGGAACAGGGCCTCGTCTTCACCGCGCCACGGGCCGAAAATCGTCAGCGTCTGGCCTTTCAGATCGGCATGGGCCGCCTTGAAGTCCTCGTAGCTTTTCCAGTTGAACTTGGCGTCGCCGCCGGGTGCAAACTTCAGGTCGGCGGCGAAGGCCGCACCGGACAGCAAAGCCATGACGGCGGCCGTCGCCAAAAGAGTCTTCTGCATGTGATTTACCTCCCATCACATAAAAGGCTCAAAGCGTCCTCTCCAATCAAAGCGCTTTGGCTGCCTATTCATCTCATTGTCATTAAGACGGAGTCAAGAGGCTCTTTCTGCGGAAACGTTGCAGCGCCCTATGAATATTTAATTCGGAAGGCGGCTATCCTTTTCGATTGAGAAATGCGGTGGAGACTGGTAAAAATCTAAAGCGCTTTGGGAATTGAGGAGAGGCTTTGCCGTATTCCCGAGGCGCGCGCATGGAGGAATGACAGACATGAACCTGAAACAGCTGTCGCAACTGCTGGGCATTTCGCAGACGACCATCAGCAGAGCGCTCAACGGCTATCCGGAAGTCAGCGCCGAAACGCGCCGCCGCGTCATGGAGGCTGCCGAAAAGACGGGCTATCGCCCGAATGCCGCGGCACAGCGGCTGGCGACAGGCAAGGTTGGCTCCATCGGGCTTGTCATGCCGATTGGCGAGCATCACCGTTCCGACGTGCATTTCGGCGAATTCCTGAGCGGTCTCGGAGAAGAGGCATCACGCAGCGGCTTTCATCTCGTGATCATGCCGACCGAGCCGGAAAAGGAGCGCGAAGCCCTGCGGGGGCTCGCCGCAAGCGGCAGCGTCGATGGCATCTATCTCGCCTATATGAAGAAGAACGACCCGCGCATCGCCATGATGCAATCGCTCTCCCTGCCCTTCCTCGTGCATGGCCGCTCCGTTGGCGTGGAGGAGGATTATCCCTATCTCGACGTGGACAATGAGGGTGCCTTCCGCGATGCGACCCAGCTTCTCCTCCAGCTTGGCCATACGCGGATCGGGCTTCTGAACGGCCCGGAGGGTTATGATTTCACCTACCGGCGCTGTCTCGGGGTGGAAAAGGCGCTTTCGGCAAATGGCCTGACATTGCATGCGAACAACAAGCGACACAGCAGCATGACCGACGAGGAAGGTTATCTAGGCATGGAAGCCTTGCTGTCACGCCCGGAAAAGCCGACCGCCATTCTCTGCGCCAGTACCGCGCTTGCGCTCGGCGCGATCCGTTCGCTCAACCAGCGCGGCCTGAAACCCGGCAAGGATATTTCGCTTATCGCCCATGACGACGTACTGCCGCTTTTGAAGCCCGATAATTTTTCCGTGCCGCTGACCACCACCCGCTCGTCGCTCAGGGCGGCGGGCGTGCGCGTCGGCCAGCGCCTGATCAACCGGATCAAGCTCAACCAGACGGAACCGCATCAGGAACTCTGGAAGGCGGAACTGGTGGTGCGCGCTTCGACGGGGCCGGCTCCGAAAACGTAAAGGCTGGCCTCCATCCCCCGGCCGTCATACCGGCCTTGAGCCAGTATCCAGCCAGCCCAAGTCCTTGGGCTGAAAAGAGTCGTCTCGCCGCGCAGACGCGCGTCGGCTGGATTCCGGCTCAAGGCCGGAATGACGGAAGTGAGGGCGCAGCGCACAAAAATCGCTGTGCCGTGTAGTTCGATTGAACGCGACAGGCTTAAAACTTCGGCGCGGTCAGACCCAGCGCGCGATGTGCGGCGATGACGGTGTTGGCCATCAGCATGGCGATCGTCATCGGGCCGACGCCGCCCGGAACGGGCGTGATGGCGGCGGCAACGGCGCTCGCCTCGTCATAGGCGACATCGCCCACCAGCTTCGACTTGCCTTCGCCTTTTTCCGGCGCCGGAATGCGGTTGATGCCGACATCGATGACCGTCGCGCCGGGCTTTACCCAGTCGCCCTTGACCATCGCCGCGCGACCGACCGCCGCGACCAGAATATCCGCCGTTTTGCAGATGCCGGCCAGATCCTTGGTGCGGGAATGCGCCATCGTCACCGTGGCATTGGCATTCAGGAGAAGCTGGCCCATGGGCTTGCCGAACAGGTTGGAGCGGCCGATGACCACGGCGTTGAGGCCGGAAAGGTCTTCGCCGTGAATACCACGTACCAGAAGCATGGCGCCGGCAGGCGTGCAGGAAATGAGACCGGTTGCGAGATCGCCGGTCGCGAGCTTACCGGCATTCAGCACGCTCAAGCCATCCACATCCTTCTCCGGCAGGATCGACTGGATGATCTCATCGGAATTGAAGTGTTTCGGCAGGGGAAGCTGCACCAGAATGCCATGGATGGAGGCATCGGCATTCAATTCGCCGACAAGCTTCAGGAGTGCGGCCTGCGTGGTTTCCTCCGGCAGCGTGTGCTGGATGGAGTTGAAACCGCATTGCTTGGCCATCTTGCTCTTGGAGTTCACGTAAGCGTGGCTGGCCGGATCGTTTCCGACGATGACAACCGCGAGACCGGGCTTTACGCCCTTTTCCGCCTCAAGCGCTTCTGCCGATTTGCGGACCGCCTCCGTTACCGAAGCCGCCTTCGCCTTCCCGTCAATCACAACTGCCATGCGTCCTGCTCCTGCTGGGTTACGTAGGCTCCGTATGGTGCCCCCTTCGCAGGAATGCAAGCGAAAATGCGGCGTTTTCAGGCTGTTTTGCGGTAGTCTTCGCGGCGATCGGCGTAATCGGCAAGACGCTCTCTCAGGAACGCCAGTTCGCGTCGCAATTCCATCAGTTCCTCAGCTTCGGCCTGGGCATGGTCGAAGTCCCCGGCCAAGGCTTCGGCCAGAAGCGGTGGAAGTCCGGAAGAGGCCGGATCAGCACTCCTGACCGTGCGGTTGCCCATCAGGACCTGCCGCACGCGCTCGTCCAGCGGCATGTCGTCGTCGTCATTGACGGCCTCGCCGTAATAATCGGCAAAGCCGTCTTCCTCCGGCTTGATGTCCTCTGCGGCGACGTCCGGCAGATCGTCGAACACAGCGGGCTCGATCGGTTCGAATTCGGAAATCTGCAGAGACTCGACCGGCGGCTCGACGGAGGATGGAAGTTGCGCGCCCTCTTCGCTGAGCAATGCGCCCTCCTCTTCCTCATCATGGCGACGGTAGCTCAGGAGATAAAGACTGCCCATCAGGCCGATCAAGGCGCCGCCGCCCGCCAGCATGGCAGCTTGCGTCAGATCGCGGGTCAACTCGCCGGGGGCGGCCTTTTTCACCAAACGGGTCTCGACCGCGGGCGTGGCGGAGGCGGAGAGGTCGCGGCGTTCGCTTGCCTCGAGATAGACATTTCGCGCCGTTTCCAGTTCGCCCTGCAATCTGGAGAACTCGCCGGGGACGACACCGAGTTCGTTCAGGCGGTCGAGGTATTTCTTTTGCTCGCCATTGGCGGTCGCGATCTCCTGAGAGATGCGCTTTTCATCCGCCCGCAGGCCTTCCAGCAATTGCCGCAATGCGGGGGCGGCAAGCGCCTGTGCGGCATCCACCGCATTCTGGGCGGCGATGCGGCGGGGGTGTTTCGGGCCGTAATCGACCGAAACCGCAGCAAGCGCCATGCTGGCGGTCGAGTGTTTCTGCCTGATATCCTCAAGCGCCGAAAAACCCACGCCGGCCGGCAGAGGCTTCGCAAAGACATCATTCGGCTTCAGCGCTGAAGCCGCCGTCAGATCGGCCTGAACGGACACTTGCTGCCGGGTGGTTCGCGCCAGATTGTCGTTTACGTCGCGCAGCTGCTGTTCGAGTTGCTGCGCCTCGGCCATCACGGCATCACCGTGGCGCATCTGGAAACCGTTCAGCGCGGCTTCCGCCTCATCGAGCCTTGTCCGCGCCCTCTCCGTCTCGCGCATGGCGGGCGTCATGGTGCCGGCCTTGCCATCGGCGATCACGCGCATCGAAAGATAATCGGTCAGCCGCATGGCGGTTTCCGGCGTTGCGGCCTTGCCGGTCACGATCAGCGTATTTTCATCCGGAGTGAGTTCCAGCCGGATCGCTTCGCCCACCGCACCGTTCAGCGCCTCGCGCTCGGATAGCGGACGCGCATCCGCGCCGGTCAGAAGGTCGAAAAGCAGGCCAAGCTCACCCTGATTGCGAACGCCGACCATATCGGCGGACTTCAGCTTGAGATCGGCGGTTATACGGTCGAGCCCGGAGGGTGAAAGCAGGGTACGACGCGCCATCGCGAGAAAACGGGCAGCATCGGGGGCATCGTAAGCGGTCTGGGAGACCTCGATCCGGGCCTGAGAAACATAACCGCGAAAGCCCGAATCGACGAGCAGAAGCGGAAGGGCAGCCCCGGCAACGGTGGCAGCGGCGATGCAGCCGGACGTCAGGAGCCGCCGACAATGTCTGCGCCATTGCGATACGGGCACAGCGACATCATCCTCGTCAGGGCGGATCGCCATCATGTCCGGATTGTCATCAACCATCTCAAGCCGTCTGCCGCCCTCGGTGCCGCCCGCGACGGGCGACTGTCAAAACCTTACGAGAGGTTAAAGGATCGTGGCAAACAAATGGTTAACGCAACGCCTGCGGGAACGGCATCAGCTCTTGCCGAGCGCGATGTGCCAGGGTTCGGCACAAAGGCTGTAAAGCCAGCTCATGTGAAGCTTACGGAAAATTTCCGGCATGCCGGCCACTTCCGACGACAGGACCTTGAACAGCGGGCCAACCGCGATGGTGACCCGTGCATTCTCACGGCTGACGGTGCGGTGCAGCCATGTCTCCTGGTTTTCCTTCAACATTCCCGCCAGCAGAACATCCACCTTAACGCCCGATGCATCGCGGTTCAGCATGACGAAATCGTGCCAGGGCGCGTGCGCCCGCAACCTGGCAAGAACCTCGCCGATCTGCGCCGCATCATCTCCCGCCACACCGATGCGCTTCGGCACGGCCATATAGGTGAGAAGCGCCATCACAAAGGCGACGCCGTCGATGGGCGCAGGCAAAGGCTCCCCATTCTCGCTGCGCGCGGCGGCCCTCATTGCTTTGCCCTGCGGCAGAAGCATGCAGCTTTCCAGAATCTGCCGGTAGGCGTTGTTCTTGAGCGAAAGTTTCGCCTTCTCGATGGTGAGAAAGGACAGCATCGTGTGTCCTTCACAGGCAGACGCCCTGGCGCTGACCAATTCCAGCGCCCCATTCCAGTCGAGATCACAGACGCGCAGTCCGTGGATATTCCGTTGCGATTCCGGCCGCGCGAAACCTGACGCGAAACTCATTGCCAACCCCCAAATGCCAAACCCATCGCCACCGATCCAATGCATGGTCTGCGGGATGGTGGTTCATGGGCTTGTTATACAGGTGCAGGTTGAATTTAGCTTGAAAGCAATCTCTAGAATGCCTGGGGATGCGGCAAGAGACAATTAACCAGAACGATGCTCCGCATCCCCTATCCGGCCGACGCCCCTCGCCTGCTGGTCGTCAGTGGCTTGGCGCCGCTTCTTTGCCGACTTCGGCCTTCTCGCCCTCGACGAGCTTGACCGAACGGGGCGTGCCATTGCTGTTCTGCTCGCGGATGTCGGCTTTCGACAGATAATCGAGCTGTTCAATCAGCACGTCCTCGACCACCTCGTCATCGAGCCTTTTGTTCAGCCCCTCGCGGATGCGCTGCTTGAAGGCTTCTGGATCGAAGGTGGAAATATTGGCGATATTGACCATGGAAGAACCCGCAAGCAGCGTGAACAGTTCATCGGTCATCAACTGCGTTGCCGGCAGCTCGATCTTCGCCATCTTGGTCTTGTCGACGCGCAGCGAAATGCGGCTGAGGAAATAGCCGTTTACCCCGCCATCATTGATGACGGGGATCGTGATGCTTTCGCCCTTGACCAGTTGCAGATTGGCCTTTTTCGCCCCCGCCTCATCCGGCGCGGGCGCCGTCGCCAACTGGACAGAGAAATACACCGCGCCGAGCGTGACGGCGCAAACCCAGACGCCAGTGAGAAGAAGCTTCAACATCAGGAGGCTGCGCCGTACATGAACTGTTCCTGCGAATAGGTGCCGTCCGTATCGGCTTCCTGAATGGCGTTCTTCAAGAGGTCCGCAACCGCGCGAACCGCATTCAGATGCGCCTCGACGCGGCTGGCATTGGTGGCGAGCTTGGACTTGATGCCCTTGACCTGCTCCATGTAACCGGCGGCGATTTCCTCGCGCGGCGTATCGCGGAACAGCATCGTCAGCTCATAGAGGCAACGGCTCTTGTGGGCGTTGGAGACCTTGAAATCGAACTGGGGGTCCTTACCGATATTGTCGTTCTCGTTGTCGATGATCATCTCAAGGCGGCCGAGAACGGATTGGATACGGTGGTCGTTCGACATAAGGTCCATGCTTGTCTCCTCGTTAAGGTTTTTCATTCTCAAGCCTCGTCCGTTTTCTCATTGGAAACGCCGAGGACCTGCCGCTCGAACTCCGCCACCATCCGAATTGCAGCATTATTGTCTTTTTCATTCATCGATACGTCGGTAATGCCTTTGCTTTCAGCCTTCCGAAGCGCATCCTTGTAAGCCTGTTCCGCGATGCCGACGCCGCCATTTCTGGAAATCGTGTCGGCAAACTGTTCGGCCATCATGCTCTTCCAGATCTCGCCGGCATTGCCCTTGCCGTAAACTTCCTCGCTGTCTTTCGGCAGCATGTTGGCCACGAAGGTCTGGAGCACCGAGGCTTCATATTTGCGGTATGTTTCCGGGATTTCGGTGCGGGCCGCGCGAATATTGGTGTCGCCGAGACCAGCCTTGGAGGAGGCGCCATCCAGCATGTCGACCGCGGCGCCAAAGCCCTTGCCGGCATCGGCAAGGCTGGTTGCGGCAAAAGCCGCCTTGTTCGCCTTGAGTTTTTCCTGGGCGACCTGAACTTCCTGGGGGTCCGCAGCGCGAACCACATCCATCACCAGATCACTTATCACCGATATCGCCACGTCCAGATCTCCCGAGCTGACGAATGGGCGGCACAGAAAGCCGGCGCATCCGCTCAATCAAGAAACATCGCCGGAGACGTCGTCAAAAACGCCCGCGATGCAACAATAGGACAGACTATGGATCGCCAACCTTGCTGGAGGCTGGTGTGTGGGAAACATTCGTAATTTCTAACAAATCATAGATTGCATTATCGTCGGCCTCGCGGTCCTCTAGATCGCGCGCAAGGTGCATCCTGTCCTCCAGCCGGTCAGCCTTGGTCTTTTCCTTCAGGACCTTGTTTTCCTGAAATTGCTGAACGCCTTCAAGCTGGCGGTCCTGGACGACGAGACGGCCGTAGCGGTCCGAATAGTGCCGGGAAAATGTCTGGTGCACCGGTTCCATGGAACTCATGGCCTCCAGCACGTTCTCCATGGATTGCGCAACTTCCGCCCGTGTGCGGGTGGTATCGGCCAGTTCCACCTCGGCCATTTTTTCCATGTGCCGCTGGACTGTTACCAGACGCTTGAGTTTGGCCGAGCGCTTGTCCGAAGCCATCGCATTTCCCCCGATCAAAAGCCGATGAAGACGGGCCCGAAACCATCCACGAATTGGCGGATGAGGGCCGCGACCGACAGGTAAAGCATGAAAAGACCACCCGCGAGAACGAAGGGTGTCGAGATAAAGAAGACCGGAATCTGCGGCGCGAGCTTGTTGATGAGGCCGACCGCGACGTTGAACATCAAGCCGTAAATCACGAAGGGGCTGGCAAGCCGCAGCATGATCGAAAAAGAGGCTCTGAGCGTATCGGTCAGCGTAATCAGCATCTTCTGGCCGCTGATCAGCGCGCCGACCGGCGTGGCGGTGTAGGAATCCACCAGCGCCTTGAGGACGATGTGGTGGAAATCGAATATGAACAGAACCAGCAGGCCGCCGAAGGTGATGAAATTGGATATCTGGTTTTCCTGCACGTCTTCGATCACATCGGCCCCGCCCGGCGCACTGAGACCGATGGAAGCGCCGATGAGCGCACCGGTGAACTGGAAACCGAGGGTGTAGAACCGCGCGATCAGGCCATACATCGAACCGATGACGACCTCTGTGAAGATGAGGCCGACGACCGTGCCCTGGCTTGCGCCGGAAACTTTCGGATAGATCGTGTCCCACAGCACGGGCAGAAGCGCCATGGACACCGCGACGCACAGAAGCATGCGAATCTGCGGCGAAATGCGCGAGCTTGAAAAGCCCGGCATGGTCATGAAGCATGCGCCGATACGGCAGATGGCAAGGAACAATGCAATGATTGTCCCCTGCGGGTCGGTTATCATGAAATGGCGCCCAGAATCTTGATCTCGAGACCCTTGGCCAGTTCCACATGCGAAAGAACCGGCAGGGTCGCAAAGAGTCGCTCGATAATCATGCGCACATAGGACCGCGTTTCCGGCGAGGTTACAAGGACAAAGGGCAGGCCGCGATCCATGAATTCACGGATAACTTTGGATGCCTGCTCGGAAAACTCCTCAAGATGGCGGGGATCGATGTCGAATTCGACGATTTCGCCCTTCTGGTCGCGCTTCAGCGCCTGATGGAAGACCATATCCCATTTGTTGCCGAGGCGCAGGACGCGCAACACGCCATTGTCGGCAAGATCGCCGCAGAGCTGCTGCGACATGCGCACCCGCACATGTTCGACGATCTGTTCCGTCTTGCGCACATGCGGCGCAAGTTCGGCGACCGCTTCGAGAATGAGATGCAGGTTGCGGATTGAGACGCGCTCGGCGAGCAGCAGTTTCAGCACCGCCTGCAGGCCGGAATAGGACATGTGCGACGAGCAAATCTCGTCGGCCAGCTTCTTGTATTCCGGATCGAGCCTGTCGATGAGGATTTTGACGTCCTTGTAGGACAGGAGCTGCGGCAGGTTGTTGCGGATGACTTCGCTCAGATGCGTCAGCACCACGGAGACGTTGTCGATCGGATGGAAGCCTTCGCGCTTCAGATCCTCGGTGAAGGTCTCAAGAATGGAGACGGCGGGCATGCCGAAAGCGGGTTCGCGGATTTCGTCGCCGGGAATGCTCGGCTTGCGCCCTGCCCCGGTCACGACCAGCACGTCGCCGACGCGCAGGTTGCTGGATGCGATGGTCGTGCCGTGAACGCGAATCTGATAGGCTTTTTCCGGGATCATGATGTCGTCGGAAACCTTGATCTCGGGTACGACGAAACCGTATTGGGTCGCGAATTTTTTGCGCATCTTGCCGACGCGGAAGGCCAGTTCCTGATGCGCCCCGAGAAGGCGGGTGGAAACCTGCTTGCCGAGCGCCAGTTCGATCTCGGCCGTCTTCAGCACCTGCTTGACCGAATCCTTTTCCGCCTCGGTGGTCTGGAGAACCTTGTTCTCCTCTTCCTGACGCCGCAGCGCGCTTTCGGCCTCCGCCTGGCGCGGAATATACCAGCTGCCGAAGGCCATGATGCCGCCGAGGAAGATGAAGGGCAGGAAGGGAAGGCCCGGAATGATGGCGAGCAGTCCCATCAGCATGGCCGAGACCATCAGCGCGCGCGGATAACCGCTCAGCTGGTTGACGACCGCCTGGTCCGTCGAGCCGGCGGTGCCGCCGCGCGAGACCAGAAGGCCGGCTGCCAGCGATACGATCAGGGCCGGGATCTGCGAGACGATACCGTCACCGACCGAAAGCTTGACGAAAACGTCGGCCGCTTCGCCGATGGGCATGCCGTGGCGGAAATAACCGATGATGATGCCGCCGAAAATATTGATCGCGGTGATGATGAGGCCGGCAATGGCGTCGCCACGCACGAATTTCGAGGCGCCGTCCATCGAACCGAAGAAGGAGCTTTCCTCTTCCAGCTCGCGGCGGCGGCGCTGCGCTTCCTTTTCATCGATGATGCCGGCGGACAAATCCGCATCGATCGACATCTGCTTGCCGGGAATGGCGTCCAGGGTGAAACGTGCGCCGACTTCGGCGATACGCGTCGCACCCTTGGTGATGACGATGAAGTTGACGGTGATCAGGATCAGGAAGACGATCAGACCGATCACGAAATCGCCGGACATGACGAGGCTGGAGAAGCCCGCAATCACGCCGCCGGCCGCCGTCGGCCCTTCATTGCCGTGGGAGAGAATAACGCGCGTCGTCGCGATGTTCAGCGACAGGCGGATCATCGTCGCGATCAGCAGCACGGTCGGGAAGGACGAGAAATCCAGCGGCCGCTGAATCCAGAGCGCCACCATGAGGATGAGGACCGAAAGCGCAATCGAAAAGGCCAGACCGATATCCACCAGCATGACCGGAATGGGCAGGAAGAGAACGCAGAGGATCGCCACGATGCCCAGTGCGAAACCGATGTCACGCGTGCTCGGACTGACCTTGGGCAGGGAGATGACTGGTGGTTGCGCCATAAATTCGTCCTGTCTCTTCATGAGAAGGGCGACGGAAAAGCCGTCGCACGGTTCCGTAACAACGGTTTTCGAAAAGCGCACGCAATTCGGCCCGATGCTTTGCGCCTATCACTAGCGGCTGAAGCTTGCGCGAAAGTGGCATCCGCAGCGGACGGCGTCAGAAGCCGGACTGGATGCGGGAAAAGACGAGATTGGAAAAGAGCGATATCTGCGCGCCCACGAAGGGGGCGGCGACGCCGAGGACGAGCATGATCGTGACGATCTTGGGAACGAAGGTCAGCGTCATTTCCTGAACCTGGGTCAGGGCCTGAATGAAGGCGATGACGACACCGACGATCATGGCGGCGAGAACCGCGGGACCGGCCGCAACGAGAACCGTCCAGACAGCCGCCTGCATGATGTCAAGCGCATCGGCCTCGTTCATCGTCGCATCCTCAATCCGGAAAGGCGGCGTCATGCCGCCTCTTCAATGTCAGGAACCGGTCGCGCTATCCGAATCGGTTCCGCTATCAGATGTACTCGTAATCGGGCCGTTGGAGAAGGTCACGCCGGCCTGCAGCAGCACCTTGTCACCAGCTTCGGTGATAGCGACAACGCCGTCCGAATAGACCTCGACTTCCTTCACCACGCCGGTGACGGTGTCGTCGGCGCTCTTGACCGTCTTGCCGACCAGATCGGAGGCGCGCGTCAGGGCTTCCGCCTGCAGCATGCTTTTGAGATGGGTGTTGGTCTTGATGGTCTGCTCGACCTGCGAGAAGCTTGCGAGCTGCGACATCTGCTCGCCCGCATCCATCGGGCTGGTCGGATCCTGGTTCTTCATCTGGGCGATGAGGAGCTTCAGGAAGCTGTCGTAGTTCAGCGACGCCGCGCTGCCGTCGGAGCTGCTCGCCCCGGCATTGGCCCAGGGATTTGACGCTGCCGAAGTGACTGCATCTACCGCCATGGTGCTATCTCCTTGCGAATCTGCTCGATCGTTGCGGGGGTCATTTCCTGATTGTTGAGGATTTTTTCCTCGATCGGGTAGAGACCGCGAATGGCCTTCAGCGCTTCGAAAGCCTTGCCCGAGGCAACCAGTCCGTCGATCCGCTTGAGTTCCGCCAGAACCTCGTCATGCTGGAAGCAGTTCAACAGCATGCTGACCGACTTGCGGAACATGTTGGTGGATTGGTCGCGCCCTTCCGGGTTGATGAGGATCATCTGCGCGATGAAATAAAGCTGCCTCAGCGGCGTCGTCGCCTGATCGGGCTGCAAGACGTGGTTTTCAAGCAGAAACGTGACATCGTTCAGGAATTCGAGCGCCACCTTGCGATCCACACGCAGAACCGCGCCGTTGATAAAAATCTTTTCGCCCGATTTCAGCGAAATCCGAAGTGTACTTTTCATTTAAGTCCATCCCTGATGATGGTTGTCACGTCAATTATGCCCTGGAAATTCGTCGACTGACGTTTCCGGATAAGTTCGCACTCTTTCAATATCCAGATCGCGATGGAAATCAGATTGGCCCTGAGCTCCATGGCAAGCTGGTTGTCGGGTTGCTTGAGATCCTCAATGAAGCGGATCCAGACCCGTCGAGTGTAAAAAAGCGCTTCGATCGTGTGGCGCTGCGAAGAGGAATCCCTTGCCTCCACCAGAAGGTCGATCGATTTTGTCAACGCCTGCCGCTCGCGATCCTTCGCGTTGGCGACACCATCCTCCATGATTTCGGCGTAGGAAAACTGGTACATTCATGTATCCTTTATCTGCCGCCACCCCTGTTCATCAGAGGTAGTTCACCAGACTCATTTTTTGCAGACGCGACGTGAGGCTGTATGCGATTTCAATCTGCTGCTGCAGCAGATCGAGGCGGGTCTTCGCCTCGTAGGTATCGATCCCCTCAATATCCAGCAGATGCGTTTCGATGATCTTCTTCTGGGCTGCCAGCGAATCATTGGCCTTCGAAACGCGGCTTTCGGAAAGGCCGAGCTGGCTTTGCTGCTGGTTCAGGCCACTGATGGCGGTGCCGATATTGGTCACCGACTTGGTCGCCACCATTTCGCGAACGCCGCTATCCACCTTTTCGTCGAGGAAGGTCATCGCCGTCATCGCCGTCAGTGCAAAATAACGCATGCCCTGCGAATTGCTGTTGCTGGAGGTTTCCACGACCTCGTTCTGGCTGATGCGGCTCGTCATGTTGGTGTCGCTCGCCTTGGAGCCGAAGGTCGTCCAGAAATCGTAGTTCTGGCCGGCCGTCAGGCTGCTATGGGGCGGGTTCGTTACCGTCGTGGTGCCGTTGAACACACCTTCGATATGGGTCATGAAGGCTTCGGCCTGGGTCTTGGACAGGCCGGTGATGTCGCCAACCGCCGGCGTCTGCGCCGCCATGAATGCGTTCAGCTCTGTCTCATAGGCTTCCTTCAGGGTAGACCCTTCAGCGAAATAGTCATCGACGGGCTTTACATCCGTATTGATGCCGGAGAACAGAAACTCGCCATTGACCGCCGTATTGGCGAAGCTGGTGAAATTGTTGAAGGCATTCGAGATGGTTTTGGCAACCGTCGTCAGCGTCGGCGCTTCGCTGCTGGTATTAGGGACGAGAACCTTCTGAATTTCCTGTGCGGCCTGCGCCATGCCGTCCAGCGCCGTTTGCGAGGATTTGAGGCGTTGCGTTGCAATCGAATTGACGCTCACCAGCGAAGAGATGCGGTCGATATCGCGATTGAGATCGAGGCTGCGGGCGGTGTTGGCGCCAAGCGTCACGCCGAGATCGGCATGCTTGCCCGTCGTCAGCTCGGTATTGAGATTGGTCATCTCGAGCTGAGCCTTGAGGATGGTGCTGCGCATGCTGTTCTGCATCGCCAGCGATGAAATGAATGACGTTTTCATCGTTTACCTCACCATGTCCATCAGGGACTTGAGCATTTCGTCAACGGTCGTCACCAGTTTGGTCGCGGCCTTGTAGGATTGCTCGATATCCATGAGCAGCGACAGTTCCTCGTCCAGACTGACCGCCGTATTGTTCGAATAGGACGTGGCGGAGCGCTCATAAAGCGCGCTTTTCGCTTCGTTCGCAGAAGTCGCGCCGGAACGTTCCTGTTCGAGCCACCCCATCGAGTTGGTGCCGTATTTCAGGATGCTGGTATTCGTATCGATACGTGTCGACGCGGCAAAATTCATGGGCGCGTCGAAAGCAGTAACATAGCTGCGGATCAGCTCGGAGAAACCGGTTCCCCCCGACGCTGCGGTATTGATCACGTAATCGGTACCGTTGATACCGCCGTCGCGCAACAATTCCGGATTGCCACCTTTGGAAATAATTAACGCCGGGTTGACGGTAATGCTGGCTGCGAGCCCGGGAGAGACAATCCCGTCTGCCGGAATGGTCGTCGCCGCCGGCGAGCCGTAGGTGAAGAGACCCGGCATATCCGGCAGGCCGCTGGTCGCGTCGGCCGGCTTTTCCGCAAACATGGTGATGAGGCCGCGGGCGATTTCGTCGAGCTGGCTCTGCATCGTCGGCGCCAGGTCGTCACGAACCTGCATCAGGCCCTGAAGCGAGCCCTCAGACGTCGTGTTACTGCCGCTTCCTGCCTTCAGCGCTACGCCATCGACATAGATTGCGTTGCCCGTGGTCGTCGCATCATAGCCCGGCTGCGTCTTGAAGGTGACGCTGCGCGGCACGATTTCGAACAGCGTCGCGCCATCCGTCGTATAAAGCGCCACATCGTTGTTGGGACGATTGACGACATTGATGCCGATGATGGAGGAAATATCCTTCAGAAGCGTCTCGCGCTGATCGAGAGCGTCGCTTGGATCGCCGCCTATCGCCGTCTGCGCCTTGACCTCGTTATTGGCTTCCTCGAACTTCGCAAGCAGCCCGTTCAGCTTGTCGACCTGAAGGGCGATTTCCTTGTCGGCGCGCAGACGCATCGCCTGCAATTCGTTCGAGGCCTTGTTCAGGGAACTGGCAACATCGGTGGCCGAGGTGACGGCCGTTGCGGCCAGAGCGGCATCGCTCGGCTTGGCGGCGTAAGCGTCCAGGCTCTTCAGCAGTTCCTTCATATAGGTGGCCGGCGAACTCTCATAATCGTTGCCGCCGAAAATGCTCTTCATTTCCTCAAGGCCGGTCAGAACCGTGCTCTGGCCGGAAGCGAGAGAAGAGCTGGAAATCGTCTGCCTGAGAAGACTTTCATTCTGGGCACGGCCGTTGGAGACGATACTCGCTCCAGCCATGGTCGTGCCGAGAATGGCGGTTCGCTTGACGTAGTTAGCATTGCCGACATTGGCAATGTTCTTGGAGGTAACGTCCGTCTGCTTACCTGTATTATTGAAAATCGACTGCGCAGTATTCATTGCTGACGTGAGCGACATTCATCTGTCCTCGTGAGAAGTATTATCTCTTCAGATTGATCAGGACGTCCATCAAATCCGATCCAGTCTGGAAGACTTTCGAATTCGCTGTGTAGATACGCTGGGATTCAATCATGTCGGTGAGTTCGCTGGCGATATCGACGTTCGAGCCTTCCAGCGCGCCCTTCTGGATGTAACCGAAGCTGCCGGTCTGCGCGAAGCCGATGGTGACGACACCCGACTCGTTGCTAGGCAGATAGACGTTACCGTTCTGCGGGCTGAGATTGTCGACGCTCGGCACCGTGGCCAGCGCCAGCTGGTAGATATTGCGGCGACCGCCATCCTGATAGACCGCCGTCACCAGGCCATCCTTGCCGATTTCGACGTCCTTGATCTGGCTTGGGCCGTTACCGTTCAGAACAGCGGTGCCAGGCGTGAACTTCGAGGAGAACTGCGTCATCTGCGACAGGTCGATCTCGATCGCCTGCGCCACGCCGCTGTTGTTGTCATTAATCGTGATCGAGTTATCCGATCCGGTGGTGAGCTTGTTGGTGGCGGGATCGAAGGTCAGGGTGACCGTTTCCTTGACGAGCGTAGCCGGGGCAGTTGCCGTATAGGGGAAGCCGCCATCCGTCGACTGATCCTGACGATAAACCGACACTTCCCACTGCGGATTGCCGGACGCATCGTTGTCAATGCGCGTGTAATAGAAGTCGTAAAGAACCTTGGCTCCGCCGCTGTCGAACGCCGTGAGCGACGTCTTGCTGCCAACCGTCGACGTTGCGACGTTGGCACTTGGGCGCGATCCCGCAGCAACGATTGCCTCATCACGATTAAGGTTGGCCGGGAAGCTGCCCTGTGTGGAGGGAGACGCCGTCAGACCGAAGTCATTGATATTGATGGCCTCAAGGCCGGTGAAGCCGTTGACGACCGCAGCCGGCGGGTTGGCGCCGTAAGGGTAACCCATCAGCATGAAGCCTGCCGCATTCTCCAGATAACCTTCCGAATTCTTCTGGAAGGAGCCGGCGCGGGTGAGGTAGGGCGTGCCTGCACCGTCCTGAACCACGAAGAAACCGTTGCCCTGAACGGCAAGGTCGGTGCTGGAGGTGGTGTAGGAGAGGTTGCCCTGCTCCGAAATGCTGTAGCGAACGTTGGACTGCACGCCGCCGGACGCGTAGCTGCCCGACGAGGAGGGCAGAACGAGCGAGGAGAACGACGTCGATGCGCGCTTGTAGCCGGTGGTGCTTGCATTGGCGATGTTGTCGCCCACGGTCCCCAGCTTGTTCGCCTGCGCATTCATGCCGGACACACCGGTTCGCATAGTGCCGAAAATACTCATTCAAAAACCCTCGTGGTCATCTTTCAGGGAGAAGGTAAAGCGTTTGGCTTGCGTGAAGCTGTCGGAAATACCGCGTTTGAAAAAGACCACGCGGGTCAATGAAAATCATTGCCAATCAATGCTGTAGCCGAGGAAACGTTTGGAATCGACCGGATCGTAGCCAAGCTTCTTACGCAGCTTCTTGCGCAGCTTGCTGATGTGGCTTTCAACGACGTTTTCTTCGACGTCGTCATCGAAGATGCCGTAGATGGCATTGAAAATCTGCGCCTTGGAAACGCGGCGTCCGCGATTGGCGATCAAATATTCGAGGATGCGGCGCTCACGGCGCGGCAAGGGGAACACTTCACCACCCACTTCCGGGTCGCGGCCGTCGGAGAAAACCCGGATCGGTCCAGCATCGGTGAAGTTCGAGATGACCTGCAATCGGCGACGGATCGCCGCCGCACGTGCAAGGATTTCACGGGGGTGTACCGGCTTGCGCACGACGTCGTCGACGCCGCTGTCGAAAAGCGCCAGCGTCGATTCCAGCGAGGGCTGGTCGCTGACCGCGATCACCGGGGCCGTCGTGCGATCCCTGATCGCCTTCGGCAAAGAAAAGCTCCGGTCGCCCTGGCCGATCAGGAAGGCTTCCACAGCCGCAAGATCGCTTTCCGCCGCCGTCGAGACCCACTCCCCGAATTCGACCGGATCGAACCCGGTCGAGGGAATGCCCTCACGCCCAAATAGAGATGTATAGCCGTCTTTAACGAGCTCGCGCTCATCAACCACTACGATCATTCGTCCGCCTCCGAATCAGTGTGGTGTTTTCCAATGAGGCATTGGTACGAATCGGGCGATTCAGGGACAACTGTAGGAAATCATCGATAGATATTAATAATTGATTAACCATTTTGTGCCGATTTGATCTATATATAGTGGGTATTAACCATATATGGCACAAAATTTTTGTGTAGAAATTTCAAAATTCCGAAAAAACCGCTTGAAATGCCTTTTTTCGATCAATCTATCGCCACATTTCAAAATACGAGTCCCGCGGCGCCTGAAAGCAATTTCAGGTTGTTAACCGTTGCAGAAATTTTTCGCGTTGGCGGTCCATTTTCCGTAGCCCGTCGCCACCAGATTGGCGATGACACGACAGACATATTTCTTCTGCGCCGGATCATTGTTGGGGCCGGCATGATAGCGCGCGACCGCCATGGTCCAGGTTTCATGCCTGTTGTGGAGGTTGCGCAGAAACATGGCGGCATATTCCACATTGCGGCGCGGATCGAACATTTCCCGTGCGGATGCGAAGTTTTCGCCATGGAAATAATGATTTATCTGCATGCATCCGAGGTCGATCAGCTTGGCGCCGTTGCGCTTCGCCGCTTCAAAAGTGGTCAAAGCCTCCTCGGTGGAGGAGGCAAATACCGGTTTTCCCTCGATATTCATGGCGTTGGGGTCGAGACGCCCCTTGCGGCCCGTTTCGGTCAGCCCCACCGAATAGAGAATTCCCTCCGGCACGCCATATTTGCGGGCCGCCGACTGGATCTCTCTTTCACAGACACCTGACGTTGCCGAAGCGGACGCGTTCTCAGAGGTAGACGCCATTGTCAGCAGAAGAGCGGGCAGAGCCAGAAACGCCATCCATGCCTTCATTATGCACCCCCAAATTATCGCCATTGCCTTGCCGCTCGCCCCGTGCTCCGGACTCGTCACGGTTGCGCCCGGCGGCGGCCTGCTGACCCTGCTGCTGCGCCTGCTGATTTTGCTGATTGTTGCCTTGTGTGCCCGTTTGGTCACTCTTGTCGGAAGAAGCGATGCTGATGGTGATGTTATCGACCGTCAGACCCTGCGCCTTGAGACCATCGAGGATGCTCTTGCTGTCTTCCTGGAGCTTTTTATAGGCCGCAACACTCTCCACCGTCATGTGAACGGCAAGCTCGTCACCGGCAAGCCGCAGCGACATTGTCACCGATCCAAGCTCGATCGGCGTCATGTGCAGCTTCAGCGTATGGACGACCTTGCCGGTGCTGCTCTGGGCCGCCGCATTGGAGAGCGACGAACCGGGCTGCATGGCGCTCACCCATTCCGGATCGTTGACGATCAGGCCGGTCAGGGCCGACGCGTTGGTCGAGGGCGCCAGGCCGATGAACCGCCGCGAATCAAGAACCGTTATGGTGTCGGCCGCCTTGCCGGTGCTTTCGCGTGCATCGAACTCGACACGGCCTTCACGCTGAACGGTGCTCATATCCAGAGCCCGCGCCGCGCCTGATCGCGGAGACGAAAAACGGAATGCCGAGGCATCCCCCTCGTTTTCCGAAGCAGAACCCGCCTCGTTACCGGCTGGTGCGATCCCTGTCGGCATGTCCTTGACCGAATGCTCGACCTTGCCTCGGACAGGTTCAGCGCGGTCTGATTTCACCGCGTCGGCCTTGCCGGCAATCGCCTGTGCAATTTCCTCAAGCGGTGTCTTGGCCGTCGCCATATCGGCGGTATTGGCTGTCACCAGCCGCAGTTCCGCCAGCTTCGGATCGATCGTATCGTCCGTCACCTCGGCGTCCTTGTCGGCGTCGTCCTTGAGCTTCTTGCCGGTCTTGCCGTTTTCCGGCGTTGTGCGGGCCGTTTTCACGGCGTTTTGAAACTCGGCCACCGTCTCCTGGGCACGACCTTCGCCGGCATGCTCGTTGACGATCACATTGAGAAATGTTGCGGGCCGCTTGACCGGGACATCCATCTTTTCCGCCTCGCCATCGGGCTGCGCCTGCTGCTCTTCAGCCGGGTTCTCGTCCTGCTGATGCCGCGAATGCAGCGCCTGCGGCGGGCGCTCGTCCCGAACCGTGGAAAGGACATCGCCGAAACTGCCGCCCTTGGCGTCGTCCCTGACGCTGGCGCTGCCGGCGCGCGGATCGGATGGCGGCGCATTCATTATCGCATTGATGGCTGCGTCGATCATGGTGCCCCCTCGCCTTTCTTCAACAGGCTGTCGATTTCATCGAGCTTGCTGCGACCGCTCGTCACGAGTTGCCGCACGTTGTCGCCCTCATCGTCAGCCTTCTGGGTTTCGACCCGCCATATGCTTCTTGCATCGGCAGCGTTCGCTTCGTTTTCGGGCGCATTCCGCCCGGTGTCCTTCGTGGCCGCAGTGTCGGCCTCGACGCCGGACTGCGGAGAAGGAGGACGAACCACCTGCTCGGCAATCGCTCTTGCCGCCTCCCGCAAGGCCCTGTCCCGATCCGAAAGCTGCGCTTCGGGAATCTGCCCTATTGTCTCGATTGCGCTCACCACATCGGGCGTGCCGATGTTGGAAAGGCTTTCATAGAGATTTGCCTGTACTTCCGGCTCACCCGGCAGCGCAGGAGATAGCGCCTTCGCCTTCAAAGCCGCCATGCGCGCCAGCGAATCCTTGCCGCTGATCGCCGCGAGGCGGGAAAGCCGCAGATAGGCTTCCTTCTGCCTCTCGGTATCCATCATGGCGAAGGTTTCCTGTATCGCCTCCTCCCCGATGGAATCGGCGCGCTTGACCACCAGCGAGACCAGAAGGTCCGCAAACTGGCTGGCATAGGGCGAATGCAGGAACCGCCGCGCATAACGCTGCGCATATTCGACGCCGCGTGCCGCATCGCCGTCCTCGACCGCGATGGCGAGCGAACGGCGCAATGCGGCCTCCTCGACGATGGTACCCGGCGCTTCGAGCCGGGCGATATCGTAAAAACCAAGCGCCGCCAGCGGATCGCGCGGGATCGTCACATTGCCGCCGATCAGCGCAAGGTAGGCGCCGATCCGCTTGCCGCGATATTCCGGCACCATGGCCGCAATGCTCTGCGCGACAAGCGTTCCCTTGCCGGAGAGGTATTTGCGCAGGATATCGGCAACGCGGCTGTCGAAATTGCCATCCACATCGCGCGCGACCAGCAGTTCCAGCGTGGCCGGATTGCCGCCGCTCATCGCATAGATGAGCGCCGCATCGACATTGCGCGGATCCTTGAAGATCGCCGAAGGCGCGCTCTTCAGCCGCTCGTCGATGGTCTGAAGTAGAAATCGCTGCATTTCCGAAGCGGAATGGTCGCCCATGGCGACCGAATCCTGCACGAATTGCAGTGAGCGGAGCATGGCATAAGGCATGAGATTGTCTTGCGACTGCGAAAACGCCCTGCCCGGCTCGGAGCCGAGACCGCAAAGCGTCGCCGCAAGAAGAAGCCAGCGTTTCGAGGTTTTCGTCACACTCACCCCCGATCGGCCTCAAGCAGAATTTCGATGCGGCGGTTGGCGTCCGCCAGAGGGTCCGCCGGCACCTGCAATCTGCGGTCCGCAAAACCCGACACCTGCTTTACCCGCTCTTCCGACAGGCCGCCGCGCACCAGCATGTAATAGGCGCTATGGGCGCGATCCATGGAAAGCCGCCAGTTGTCATTGGCCTCGCCCTTGAACTGCCGTCCGTCGGTATGGCCGCGTATCACCACGCTGCCACCGCGCTCCTGAAGCAGTTTGCCGATTTTTTCCATGGCCAGAACCATTTCACGCCGGGGAACGGCCGATCCGATATTGAACATCGGCGTTTCCGTCTGGTCGGAAATGGTGAGCAGCAATCCGCCTTCGGCCGGCGTCACCACCAGACCTTCGGAAAGCTTGCCGGTAATGCCGGATATCTGCTTCTCGATCTCTTCGCGCAGCGTGTCGGCCTTTTCCCAGTCGGCGTCGCTGGCCTTTTGCTCTGCATCGCTCGCCTGGCGCGGCTCGTCCGGCTTTGGCTGCGCGAGCGCTGCCTGCTCGGCGGCATCCGGGCGCTGCTGCGGCACAACGGCGGCGACTTCCATCGATTTGCCGTCTTCCGCCTTGTCGGCCGGTGTCTCGGACGCCTTGAGCGCGACCGCCTGAGCGTTTTCGGCCGCATCCTCCTGTTTGCTCTCGGCGACTTGCTGCTGTTCAACCGGTTTCTGCGGCTGATCGGCGCGGGTGATTTTCACCTGCTGGGTCCAGAAATCGGGATCGAACGGATCGCGATAGGCTTCACCGCCGCTAGCGCCGGTCGCCGGGCCGGAATCGGCGGCGCCGCCCTCGCCCTTGGCGCTGACATTGGCCTGCTGGCCCACCTGCTGGGCGATTTCCGCCAGCACGGAATAGGGATTTTCGAAAAAGTCCGCTTCGGAGAAGTTCGACTGCTCACCGGTCTGCGAGGTCAGGTCTTCGCCCGTCGCCGCGGCCGAGCCTTTGGTGACCTTTTCCGCCTGGATGTTGGACTGGTCCTTCTTCTGGACGCCCTCTTCCTTGTCCACCGGCTTTTCCAGCCCCTTGGACGAGGGTTTCTCATCGGACAGCTTGATCGGGTTGAAGTAGCTGGCGACCGAGGCCTTGGTTTCCTCATTGGCGGCATTGACCAGCCACATGACGAGGAAGAACGCCATCATCGCCGTCATGAAGTCGGCATAGGCGATTTTCCACGCACCGCCATGGGCGCCGTCATGACCGCCCTTGTGGCGCTTGACGATGATGATCTCGTTTTTACCGTGGTGGTGATTTTCGCCTTCACTCATTTCATCACCTTGCGAAGACTGGACGCCCAGGCGGACATGCGCGTCACGAACACGCTTTCACCCAACTCGACGGAAAGATCGATATCGGTGGTCTCGGTAAATTTCATCGTTTCTTCTTCAAAGCCCGGCTGCGTCTTCAGCCGCTCGAACAAATCTTTCGGGCCTTTCACGACAAGCGTGACCCCTTCGCCATCCGGCATGGCGCTACGCACCACATCCGCCAGCGCCGAGACCGCCTTCAGCGACAGCTTTTCCGTCAGGACCGGAGCAAGGATATTGGCGGTCTGTTCGCTGAGATTGGCCGCAATCGCGTCGATACCCTCGCGCAGACCACGGGACAGGGAAGCCGCGATTTCTTCGAGGTGTCCCGAACGCAGGGCCTCCAGCTCGGCCGCATGGGCGGCGATCAGCTCTTCCCGCTCCGCCTGCATCTTCTCGGTGATCTCGCGGGTAGCATCTTCGCGGCCGCGGTCATAGGCCGCCTGTTTCTCGCTCTCCACATCGACGGGAGCAAATTCGTCGAAACCGGAAGCGCCGTCGGCAAAACCGGACAGGAAATCCGTATCGGCCAACGGGTCGCCGAAGGCCTGCGCCGCCGGTTGCGGTTGCGCTTCACCGAAGTCCTTGAGAAACCGTGCGATGGACGCGCTCATGCCTGCCCCCGGCAAAACAGGAGAAAGCGGCCAGACATGTTTCGTCGCCCGCGCGAATCGCAAAAGCCTCGCCGCATTTCCGGACGGAAAACCGGGGTCCACTTTTCCTGGAAATGCTCTAAGCCGTTTGGCGGCACCACCGTCATCCTTGCTACCCTGCCCGTCTCTTCCATGTTTCCCGGCCGGATCACGCCATGCGATCCGCCCCATACTGACCCGACGTTAGGTGTTCAAACTTGTGCGAGGATGAAGGCGGGCTCGATCAGGAAGCCTGCGCCAATTCATCCCCGCGCGCCCACGCCGGCCAGAGCCGTTACTTGAAGAGCTGGAGAATATTTTCCGCATTGGCGTTGGCGATGGAGAGCGCCTGGATGCCGAGCTGCTGCTGCGTCTGCAGCGCCTTCAGCCTGGTCGATTCCTCGTTCATGTCGGCATCGACGAGACGGCCGATGCCCTTGTCGATCACATCCATCAGGCTGGAAACGAAGTTGTCCTGCATGCTGATGCGGCTCTGCAGCGAACCCAGGCTGGAAGCCGTGCTGGTCATCGCCTCAAGCTGCCCGTCGACGAAGGACATCATCATGTCGATGGCGTCTGCGTCGGTATAGGTCGTGCCGCCGCCGGCAAAACCGCCCATGGCCGCGGCAACGATATCGAGATTGCCGAGATCGAGGGTGGAAACGGAAAAGCCGAGGGAACGAGCGGCCGAAGCTGCTCCGCTGCTGGTATCGTAAAACCAGTCGTTGCTGCTGGTGTCGCGATAGGCAGGAGAAACGGTGGTGCCGCCGCTCGACGGATCCGTCCCCGTCACCTTGACCCATACATTTTCGGCAAGGCGGAGATAATTAGCGGTGCCGTCGCTATAGACATTCGGATCCGTATTCGTATCCGTCGTTGCGGCATTCAGCGCGCCGATTTCTGCGTCGGTGAGCTTCGGTACGACAAAACCCGCCTGCGTCGCCGTGCCGGCGGTCGTCGAGGTCTGGGTGACTTCATATTCCGTCTTACTGACGAAAACGGCGTTTTTGTCGAGAATACCGAGCTTTCCGCCACTGAGGTCGAAAAGGACGGTGCTGCTGTCGAGCGTGTAGTCAACGGTGGTGACCCCGACATTGCCCGAGCCAGTGCGGGTGAAGGATGCGACGACCTTTTTGGTGATCGATTCTTCAACCGGCGGCGTGCCACCGTTGCTGATACTGGCCTGCAGCCAATTTTCACCCGAGAAGGAGGCCGATTCGGAGATGCTCTTCAGCTGTTCCTGAAGCTGCTTGATTTCATCCTGAATCTTGCTGCGGTCGGCACCCACGCCATAGGCGGCGACGAGCTTGGCCTTGATCTGCTTGACGACCTCGATCGTGCTTTCAAGCGCGTCATAGGCGGTATCGACCTTGGCGGCGCCCAGACCCAAAGCATCCTGCACGGCCGAAAGCGCATTGTTGTCGGAGCGCATTGTCGTTGCAATGGACCAGTAGGCCGCGTTGTCCGCCGCAGTCTCGACACGATAGCCGGAAGACACGCGCGCCTGCGTCGTTTCCAGATTCTTGTCGATCATCCGCAGGGTTTGCAGCGCGGCCATTGCCGCCGCATTGGTCAAAATGCTGGTCATGGGGTCCACCCAACTCAAAATTTAAGAAAAAATCCGGCGCTGTGCCGACAACGAGCAGGGGCATCATGCGCATCGGCAATGGTCTGAACCGACCACCGCGACCTGCCGTTCGTTAACAAATCGTTAATACGATAGGTAACAAACAACGAGCCTGATTTGCAAGGCGTTCCTCGCTTTCGCAGCCGTGTTTCGCATAAACCGGCAGGCTTCAGGCAAGCTCGGATTAAAACGCACCGGAATGAGGCTGTTGCGCCCGCGATTTCGGCGCGCGCAACGGAGATGACGGAAATAGGGAGCGGGTGATCCGGTTAAGCCGCTTCGCCCTGACGGGTGGGCACGAATCGGGCAGCCGTCAGGCTTTGACGAAGAAACTCGGTGTTCTCGTCCGGATTTTCGGAAGGATTCTGAAACGAGACGTGATTGATCTCAATCGCCGCATGCTCGTTGGCGAGCGTCAATCGCGCATAGACCGTGGCGCCCTTCGGCTTCAGTTCGAGATCGAGGACGATCTCCGGCGCGCCTTCCCATTCGAGCTTATATTCGCCGCCGGCGCCGAAATTGATCGTACCGGGATGATAATAAAGCTCCGCAGCCGATGAAACGAGGTCGGCGATACTGCCGTAGCACTCGAATCGAAGCAGCGAAATCAGGTCGGCCGGGTCTAACAATCGAAGTTCGGTGGCAATCGGGTTGATCGCCTCTGCGACGATCATTTCCCGCTGTTCGGAATAGGCGGATTTTTTCATTGGTTTTATTGAACCCGTATTTTCGATGACTTCATGGCGTAAACCCGGTGAACGAGCTCAGCCACAGCCTTGTAAAAGACTGGTGGAATCACACTATCTACCGAGACTTGCGCAAACATGGAGCGTGCAAGCGGCGGGTCTTCAAAAACGGGGATATTGTTTTCTTCCGCAATCTCGCGGATTTTCAATGCGATAAGGTCCTGACCCTTGGCGACGACGACAGGTGCGTCGCCTTCTTCGCGAACATAACGCAGCGCCACCGCAAAGTGTGTCGGGTTGGCGATGACGAGTGTGGCGCGCGGCACATTGTTGATCATGCGGCGGCGGGCACGGTCGCGGGCGATGGAGCGCTGGCGGGATTTGACCACGGGGTCGCCCTGCGACTGCTTGTATTCTTCCTTCACCTCATGCTTCGTCATCTTCAGCTGGCTGAACCAGTGGTGGCGCGTCCACAAAACGTCGACGGCGGCAAGCAGCGCGGTCGAAAGCAGAATCACGACCATCATCTTTTTGACGATCTCGACGACGCGGACGAAAATCACCTGCGGATCGGAGAACATCAGATCGATGAGGCTGTAAAAATCGCCACGCAGGGCAAGGAACATGATCACCGAGACGATCATGATCTTGAATACGGATTTGCCGAATTCAACGAAACCCTGCTTGCTGTAGATGCGCGTGAAGCCCTTCGCCGGCGAGACGCGCGACCATTGCGGACGCACCCGCTCAAGCACCGGCGACGGCAGGTTCTGGAAAAACGACGAGGCAAGCCCGAAGACGATGAACATGATCATCGCCGGCATGAGCAGATAGGCCATCGAGGTGCCGAGAAAATACAATAGCGACAGGGCATCCGGCCGGGTGCTGAGGTCCCACTGTTCGGGCTGGCCGAACAGGTCCTTCAATGTGACGCCAAGACGACCGGCGCCATCGGGCAGGAAGAAGACCAGGTAACAATAAAAGGCGAGCGACGACGCAAAGATCGGCACTTCGCGAGAAAACGGAAGATTGCCCTTTTCCGCCGCATCACGGAGTTTTTTCTCCGTTGGGGCTTCTGTTTTACTGTCCTTGTCCTGATCGTCTGCCAAGGCACGTCTCCGGGATCAAAAAAGGCCCGCCGATCCCGGCAGGCCGTCAATCCCGAAACTAGCGCCCGTGACCGGCCATCGCAATGGCCGCTTCCGCCGTAAGGGCGGGTTATCAACCGGCTTCCGCTCAAGCAGCGGCCGGTTGTTCCTCCGCGGAAGCTTCCTTCAGCTGGATCTGGCCGGAATTGGCGAGCCGGATCGCTTCCTGCGCGACGGCGCGGCGTGCGATTGCCACTTCGCGGGTGTTGATCGAGGCCTGCGGCACCGCAAGGTCCGATTCGATCATGCGGCGCTGGCGCGGGCTGATGCTGGAGAGCACACATTCCTTGATTTCCATCGTGGCGCCGCGCAGCGCCATCGTCAGAACATCGGCCGAGACATCGTTGAGCAGCAGGACACGGCTGCGCTGCGGCATGAACATGAGGTCGTCGAAGAGGAAGATCTTTGGCTTGACCTTGTTTGCGGCTTCCTTGCTGAGCGTCTCGAGCGAGCTGAGCAGCGTATCGACCTGCGGCTTGTCCAGTTCGTTCATCAGATCGGCAACCTTCGTGGAACCGCCGGCATTACGCTCGGCCTCGATTTCGTTGATGAGGTTGACCACACGCTTCTCGATGATCTGGGCAGCCGTCGGGCTGACTTCCTTCATATTGACGGTACGGTTCATGATATCGGCGCGCTGCTCTTCCGGAATGGTCAGGAGAACCTTAGCGCCGAAGGAAGAAGGCAGCATGGAGAGGATATAGGCGATGGTCTGCGGATGTTCGCGCAGCAGGAACTTGCCGACGAATTCCGGCTCGGCTTCCTGCAGGCGGTCCCAGATCGACGCTTCATAGGCCTGGAAGGCCGCGCGACGGCCGAGAAGGCTGTCCACCTCTTCAGGGGTGAGGCCCTCTTCGAGAATGCTCTCGATTGCCTTGGCATTGTCCATGAGGCCCGTTCCTTCGGTGAACAGGTCTTCGAATTCGGCGACTATCTGGGCAAGCTCATCGGGAGGAATGACACGCAGGGTCTGGGCCGAGGAAATGATCATCTGCAATTCGTGCTGCGTGAAAAATTTCAGCAGCTTGCCGGCGACGCCCTTGCCCATGGCAAGAAGCACCGCGGCCGCCTTGTCGGCCTGAGACAACGGTTTCCCTGCCAGGGGGTTACCGAAATCCTCGAAGTCCATCATGGTCTTTCCTCTCCGTCCCCACAGGGATCAGGCTTTCTTCGTACTCAGTACTTCAATCAATTTTACGCCGAAGCGCGTATCGTCGTCTTCCAGAACCGTTATTTCACCGCGCGCAATACGGCGGCCATTCACCATGATCTCGACCGGCTCGCCGATCTTGCGATCAAGCGCGATCGTTGCGCCCTCTTCAAGGCTCATCAGCCCCGAAACGAGCATTCTGCTGGTGCCAAGCACGATCTGGACATCGATCGGGATGTCCATGATCATTTCCATGTTTTCGGACAATCCGCTGCCAAGCGGCGCCTTCACGCCCGCAACCTGCGGGGCGGCGGCAAAATCATCCATCCCAAAATCGGCCGTTCCGCCACCGAAAGCGGAAAGGTCGGTATCCGTCGAGACCTCGTCCGTGCTGCCGAAATCGCCGAAGTCGCCGAAATCGGAGAGCGAACCTTCCGCATCCGTCTTGAGGACGCCACGCAGATCGCCGATAGCCTGGTCGAGGTCGCCGCCGTCTTCAAACGACGGCAACGCCGCATCATCGGTCACAGGTGTTTTCTTCGTAGCCATGCGCTGATTATTCCCTTTGAAACTTGCGTCAGCCTGCCCAGAACCCAAAAAGGCCAGGCAGGATTTAACCCATCAAATGTCGTAAGATCTCGTCGTCCGTGCTGACATTGTTCTTCACCCGAACCATGTAGCGGTCGCCGGACTTGCCGAATTCGCAATTGTAGAGCTTGGAACCGTTGGCGCTGACCTCGACGCCGATATCGTCCTGCTTCAGAGCCTGGAACGGGATGACATCACCGGCCACCAGCTTGGAAATCGTCCTGAGCGTCAGTGTTTCAAGCTTGATGCGCGCCTCGAGCGTGACCTGCGACCGCTTCACCTGCTCCGAGATCATCTCCATCCATTCCTCCTGCTTCTTCAGCGCCTGGGCTGAAGCCTTGGGGGCAACGATGGAGGTCTTGAGCAGGGGGCGCTGCGGCACGATCAGCGAGAATTCCGAGGATACCTTGCCGATAACGATCTTCATGCGGATGGTCACGCCGTAGAGGCCGGCGATCATCTCGTCGAAGGCGCTCTTTCCGTTGGAATTGAAGGGCGGCTCAATGGTCGCTTCAAAACCGCCCGGCGCGTTGACGCCGGAGCGCAGGACGCCTGCGATGCGGCCAAGAACCATGGCCGCGAGGTCGAGCTCGATATGGGACAGGCTGCGCTCGTCCGGTTCGCCGATCATGTCCGGCGACGCGCCCAGCATGCGCTCCATGAGCGCGATGACGAAGCCGTTGCCGACCGTCATCATGAAATTGGGGCACCAGTTGCGCAGGGAACAATCGGCAACCGCGACGTTGCGCCCGACATTGGCGATCAGGTCGGTCATCAGTCCCGATTCGGAGCCGACATATTCGACGTCGATGGCGATGCCGGTCTCGCTGTGGAAGATATCAGGCAGGAATTCGCTGTAGAGATGGCCGATATCGGAGCCGATCTTGGCGATCGTCTTGCGGTCGGACAACCCACCCGTCAATTTTGCGAGAAGGGCGGTGTCGATGGCGGGTGCTTGTTGTGCTGCAGCTTTTGCCATCGTCATGCCGCCTTGTTTTCGCCGCCGGGGTTCATCATCTCCTGTTCGACGGCGTCAATCGACGGCCGCTCGTAGTTGGAGATGGTCTTGCGGCCGTATTCGAGCGCGACCTGCGGCACCGAGCCGTTCATGTAGGCGATCAGCGTCTGCTTGACGATGATGTAGAGGCGGTGCTGCTTGGTGCGGACGATCTTGACCTGGGACGCGAGCGGGTTGCAGATCGAATAGGACAGGATGATGCCGAGCATGGTGCCGACGAGTGCGGCGCCGATCAGGCCGCCCAGCACTTCCGGCGATTCGTTGATCTTGCCCATGGCCTTGATGACGCCGAGAACCGCCGCGACGATACCGATGGCGGGGAAAGAATCGCCCATGGTGGTGATCGCGTGATAGGGTTTCAGCTTGTCGTTCAGGATGGTCTCGATTTCCTCATCCATCAGCGCCTCGATTTCGTGGCTGCGGGCGTTGCCGATGATGATGAGGCGGACATAGTCACAGATGAACGAGGTCAGTTCCTTGTTTTTCAGAACCGAGGGCGCGCTCTGGAAGATCGAGGATTCTTCCGGATTGTCGATATGGGCCTCGATCTCGTTGCGCGATTTCGTGCGCAGATCGCGCATCAGCGAATAAAGCACGCCGAGCACGTCGAGATAGTTTCGCTCCTTCGGGACCGAATGCTTGAAGGCCTCGCCGAGCGCCTTGCCCGAGTCCTTCACGACCTTCATGGGGTTCGCCATAATGAAGCCGCCGAGACCGGCGCCGCCAATGATCATCAATTCGAACGGCTGAACAAGCACGTCCAGATGACCGCCCATCGCCATATAGCCGCCGATGATGCAGCCGAAGGTGATTATAAGTCCAATTACAATATTCATTGATCGACCACGCCCGAACAGTGTTCCATGCCCCCATGTCTAAAAAATGTGGCTTGCGTGAACCTGTCCGCAAAGCCTCTCCCGCGCTGCCGCCTCCAGCCAGTTTCGCACAAGCAAGCCACGGCACTATGCCGGCAAAGGCGGACGTGCGCCTTGAGATCGGGATCAAACGAGAGCGGCGGTTCAGTGACTTCCACCTACACCAGCTACAGACTGATCAGTCAGGATATCGGCAAATCGCTTGAGCGTGTGTCGGAGCAGCCCGACGTGGCGCGCGAGACCGAATATTACCGCGCGAAGATCGGCGATGTGAAATCCATCGACGATTTCATGGCCGATACGCGCCTTTACAATTACGCGCTGAAGGCGCACGGGCTCGAGGATATGGCCTATGCGAAGGCCTTCATCCGCAAGGTGCTGACGGAAGGCACCTCGGACAAGGACGCCTTCGCCAACAAGCTCTCCGACAGCCGTTATGCGGATTTTGCGAAGTCGCTGGATTTTGCCGGCCTGGGGGCCGCGGCGACCTCCACCGAGGCCGCCAAATCGGGCGTCATCGGCAAATACACCCGCCAGACGCTGGAACAGGAAGCGGGCGACGACAATAACGGCGTCCGGCTTGCCCTTTATTTCGAACGCAAGGCGTCAACCATTACATCCGGCCTCGACTTTCTGGCGGACGATGCGCTCGCGCAGGTGTTTCGCACGGCCTACAACCTTCCCGACGAGTTTGCCGCCGCCGATGTCGACAAACAGGCGGCGCTCATCGAAAAAACCATCGATATCAAGGATCTGCAGGATCCCGAAAAGGTCGGCAAGCTGCTCGAGCGTTTCACCATCATGTGGGAAATGCAAAACCCCTCGACGACCTATGATCCTCTTGCCGTTTTCGGCTCCTCCAGCGGCTACGGCATTTCCCCGGACCTGCTGATCTCCATCAACTCCCTGAAACTCGGAGGCAAATGATATGCAATCCGGACTATACGTCGCCCTGTCCTCGCAGATCGCGCTGGAGCGCCGTCTCACCACCATTTCCGACAACATGGCGAATGTGAACACGGTCGGCTTCCGCGGCTCCGAAGTGAAATTCGACGAAATGGTCGCCAAGAACCACAATGACATGAATGCCAGGGTGGCTTTCGTTTCGCAGGGCAACGACTATCTCTCCACCCGTCAGGGCGCTTTCGAGCAGACCGGCAACTCCTTCGATTTCGCCATCAAGGGCGACGCCTGGTTTTCGCTGGATACGCCCGATGGCCAGATTCTGACCCGCGACGGCCGCTTCACCATGCGTCCGGACGGCGCGCTCATCTCCTCGAACGGTTATCCCGTTCTCGATGCCGGCGGCGGTCCGATACAGCTCAATCCGAATGGCGGCCCGATCACCGTCGGTCTCGATGGCGCCATCCGGCAGAACGAAAACATCGTCGCCACCCTCGGCATCTTCCAGGCGGATTTCTCGCAAGGGTTCCTGCGTCATCCCAATAGTGGCGTGAAGCCGGTGGCCCAGCCGGTTCCGGTGGTCAACAATCATGAAGTCGGCGTCGTTCAGGGTTATCTCGAACAGTCGAACGTCAACGGCATTTCCCAGATGACCCAGCTCATCCAGGTCAACCGCGCCTTTGAAAGCATCTCCTCGCTGATGCGCGATACCGAATCGACCTTCGGCGAAGGCATCAAGACGCTTGGCGGCGCGCGTTGAGGAACTGAGTAATGACAATGCCGGAATCCATGCTCTCGGCTGACGCCATTTCACCGAAGCTCGCACAGCTAGCAAGCCTTGCAGGGCATTATGCCGATCCGGAGTTCTCGGTGGCGCATGGCGGGCATGTCCGCACCATCGCCGCCGGGCACTATACGGTTTCCGGCCTGTCACGGCATGTGCGGCTCGGAGAATTCGTCGCCCATCGCAGCGCGACCGGCATTCATCTCGGCGAAGTGGTGCGCGTGGAACCGGACATCTGCTATGTCTGCCCCATCGAGCCCGGCGAGCCGATCGGCATTCACGACACCGTCATCCGCAAGGGCGCCTTCCGCGTCTCGCCCGACGACAGCTGGTGCGGACGCACCATCAATGCGCTCGGCGAACCCATCGACGGCCAGGGGCCGCTGGCCTCCGGCATCGAGCGCCGTTCGATTTCCAACAATGCGCCGCCCTCGATGACGCGCAAAAGGGTGGAAACGCCTTTCAAGACCGGTGTGCGGGCAATCGATATCTTCTCGCCGCTTTGCCTCGGCCAGCGCCTCGGCATTTTCGCCGGTTCCGGTGTGGGCAAATCCACGCTGCTGTCGATGCTCGCCAAGGCAGACGCCTTCGACAAGGTGGTGATTGCTCTTGTCGGCGAACGCGGCCGCGAAGTGCGCGAATTCATCGAAGACACGATGGGCGAGAACATGAGCAAGTCCATCGCCGTCGTTGCGACAAGCGATGAAAGCCCGATGCTGCGCAAGATGGCGCCGCTTTCCGCCGTCACCATCGCCGAACATTTTCGCGATCAGGGCGACAATGTTCTTCTCATCATCGACAGCGTGACGCGCTTTGCCCATGCCATCCGCGAAGTGGCGGTCGCTTCGGGCGAGCCGCCGGTGGCGCGCGGCTACCCGGCCTCGGTCTTCACCGAACTGCCGCGCCTTCTGGAGCGGGCGGGACCGGGCGCGGAAGGCACCGGCACCATCACCGCCATCGTCTCCATTCTGGTGGATGGCGACAATCACAACGACCCGATTGCCGATTCGACGCGCGGTATTCTCGATGGCCATATCGTGCTTGACCGCAGCCTTGCCGAAGAAGGCCGTTACCCGCCAATCAATCCGCTCGCCTCGATCTCGCGTCTCGCCAAGAAGGCCTGGACACCGGATCAGGAAAAGCTGGTGTCGCGCCTCAAGGCGCTGGTGCATCGCTTCGAGGAAACGCGCGATCTTCGCCTCATCGGCGGTTATCGGCCCGGCACCGATCCTGATCTCGACATGGCGGTGAAGCAGGTTCCGATCATCTACGAAACGTTAAAGCAGCTGCCGAACGAACCGGCGGCGCAGGATGCCTATGCTGATCTGGCGACCGCCTTGCGGAGCGGCGCGCAGAACGGTCAGCCGCAGGTAACTCCCAGAGCGAGAGGCTGACCCGTGAAGAAAAAACGGACCAACGATAGCCATGATGAAGACGTGCTGCCCAAGCCCGCTTTCTTCACGCCCGACCGTATTCTCGCATGGACAGGCATTACGCTTGCTGCCGCGGCAGCCTTCTTTCCCTGGTACGTTTTCTTCAACGAAGAAAAGTTCGGCATGAAAGTGGCGGGCGGCGACCGCACCCGCGATCTGCCCCATACTGGCCCGCGGGAAGTCTTCAGCGTTTCGCCGATGGCCATGACCAACCGCAACAAGGAAGACACCCCGCCGCCGGCGGAGCTGCCCGACATGCTGACGACGGCGACCGTGAACGCAGGCGGCAAGGAAAAACAGAACAATCTGGCAGCCGGGATCGAGGACCAACCCTTCCCCGGCCAGACCTCCTTCCGTCTGCTGCATGTTTCCAACGGGCGCGCCCTGATCGAGGACGGTTCGGGCATGTATATGGTGAGGGTCGGCTCGACCCTGCCGGATAATGCGTTGCTGACGAAGATCGAACAGCGCAACGGCGAATGGCTGATAGAAACGTCTTCCGGAAAGACCTATCGTCCTGAAAAATAAAAGATTTTTCTCTGGCTCAAAAGGCGCGCCGCATCTGCCGGCGCGCCTTTTTGTTTTTGGCAGGCCGCATCCATATCGGCGTCTTGCGCCGTTCCACGCCTTCTCCCCTCTCCGCAAGTCTGACGCAAGATTAGCCCCGTAGGTTCGGGCCATACGAGATGGAGAAGTCTATGCAACCGATTCAACTGTTCGATCTGGCATCCCGCCAAGCGGAATGGCTGAGCGTGCGGCAGGAAGTCGTGGCGACCAACATCGCCAACGCCAACACACCCAAGTTCCGCGCCAAGGATGTCAGCCCTTTCGAAGCGGTCATGCAGGCCACCAGCCAGCAGGTCGGCATGGCGAGGACCAACCCTGCCCACTTCGGCGAGAGCACACTCAGCGACAATATCGCGGTGCGCGACAACCCGGTCAATAACGAGATCGGCATGCAGGAATCGGGCAATTCGGTCGCGCTTGCGGAAGAAATGACCAAGACCGGCGAGATCAAGCGGCAGTACGAGCTGAACGCCAATCTCGTCAAATCCTTCCATCGCATGATGCTGATGACGGTTAAGAGGTAAGCCATGGATCCCTTGAGTGCGGCGAGCAAGATTGCCGGCAGCGGCCTGGAAGTGCAGTCCACGCGACTGCGCATCGTCTCCGAAAACATCGCCAACGCCCGATCGACCGGCGACACCCCCGGCGCCGACCCCTATCGCCGCAAGACCATCACTTTCGGTTCAGAGCTGGACCGCGTCAGCGGCGTGGAACGCGTGACGGTGAAAAAGCTCGGCGTCGACCGTGGCGATTTCGTCAACGAGTACGATCCCGGCAACCCGGCCGCCGACAGCAATGGCATGGTGAAGATGCCGAACGTCAATATCCTGATCGAAATGGCGGACATGCGCGAAGCAAACCGCAGCTACGACGCCAATCTTCAGGTCATCCGCCAGACACGCGACCTCGTCGCCTCCACAATCGACCTTCTGAAGGCATCGCAATGATCGACGGTATCAAGCAAGTCAGTTCCCTTTCGCTCACCCGCGGCGCAAGCGGCATTTCCTCGCTGACGGAAAGCGTTTTCGGCAGCGAGCATACGACGCCCGCCCAGCAGACGGGCGCAAGCTTCGCCAGCGTTCTCGGCAATATCTCGGTGGATGCGATGAACAATCTGAAGAAGGCGGAAGTCGCTTCCTTCGAAGGCATTCAGGGCAAGGCGAATACGCGTGAAGTGGTCGATGCCATGCTTTCGGCCGAACAGTCGCTGCAAACCGCCATCGCGCTCCGAGACAAGATCGTGTCGGCCTATCTCGACATTACCAAGATGCAGATCTAGCCCAGCAGGAATATTGACATGAGAGCTCTTGCCATCGCTGCCACCGGTATGGACGCCCAGCAGACCAATCTGGAAGTCATCGCCAACAACATCGCCAATATCAACACCACCGGTTACAAGCGCGCGCGGGCGGAGTTCACCGACCTTCTTTACCAGACCGAGCGCATGCAGGGCGTGCCGAACCGGGCCAACCAGGCGATCGTGCCGGAAGGCGCCAATATCGGCCTCGGCGTGCAGACCTCCGCCGTGCGCAACATCCACACCCAAGGCAACCTGATCGAGACCGGCAACAAGCTGGACGTGGCGATCATCGGCCAGGGCTGGTTCCAGATCGAGGCGGCTGACGGTTCGACGCTTTACAGCCGCGCCGGCGCCTTCAACAAGAATGCCGACGGCAATCTCGTGACGATCGATGGCTATAACGTCATTCCGAACATCAATATCCCGACCGATGCGCAGGACATCACCGTTACCCGCACGGGCCAGGTGACCGCCCGTATCGGCAATGCCACGGAATTCACCGAACTCGGCCAGCTCACCATCGCCAACTTTGCCAACGAAGCCGGCCTGAAGCCGCTCGGCGACAACCTCTTCGCCCAGACGCCGGCCTCCGGCGACGCGGTGATCGGCGTGCCTGACGATCCGAGCTACGGCTACATCAAGCAGTCCTATCTCGAAGGCTCGAACGTCGACGCCGTCAAGGAAATCACCGACCTCATCACGGCGCAGCGCGCCTACGAGATGAATTCCAAGGTCATCACCACCGCTGACGAAATGGCTTCGATTGTCAGCAAGAACCTGAAGTAAGAACGGAAAGGCAGGCGAACATGAGGTTTGGCCGGAAACATAGCAGCAGCAGAACGGCGCTCGTCCGTATATGCCTTGCGTCTGCCTTTTCACTGGGCGCCCTGACGCCCGCTCTTGCCCAGGCGCCGATGGCGCTGGTTCCCACCCGCACGATCTATCCGGGCGAGACGATCACGCCCGAACAGGTAAAGCCGGTGGAAGTGACCAATCCCAATATTTCCTCGGGTTATGCGAGCGATATCAGCGAAGTGGAAGGCATGATCTCCAAGCAGACCCTGCTTCCCGGACGCACGATCCCCGTTGCCGCCCTGCGCGAACCCTCGCTTGTGGTGCGCGGCACCAGCGTCAAACTCGTCTTCACCATCGGCAACATGACGCTGATGGCTTCGGGAACGCCGATGACCGACGGCTCGCTCGGCGAAATCGTGCGGGTGCGCAACATCGATTCCGGCGTCATCGTCAACGGCACGGTCATGAAGGACGGAACCATTCAGGTGATGGCGAAATGAGAGTGCTTCGTATTCTGGCCGCGGCCGTTCTGTTTTCGGCCCAGCCCTTCCTTTCCGTTCCGGCAGCGTACGCGGATACATCCCGCATCAAGGATATCGCATCGCTGCAGGCGGGGCGTGACAACCAGCTGATCGGTTACGGTCTCGTGGTCGGCCTGCAGGGCACGGGCGACAGCCTGCGCTCCTCGCCGTTTACCGAGCAATCCATGCGCGCGATGCTGCAGAATCTCGGCATCACCACGCAGGGCGGCCAGTCGAACGCCAAGAACATCGCCGCCGTGATGGTGACGACCAATCTGCCGCCCTTCGCCAGCCCCGGCAGCCGTGTCGACGTGACGGTCAGCTCGCTGGGCGACGCCTCGTCGCTGCGCGGCGGCACGCTCATCATGACCTCCCTTTCCGGCGCGGACGGGCAGATTTACGCAGTCGCCCAAGGGGCGCTGATCGTCAACGGCTTTTCCGCCCAGGGCGATGCCGCGACGCTGACGCAGGGCGTCACGACCTCTGCCCGCGTGCCAAACGGCGCGATCATCGAGCGGGAGCTGCCGTCCAAGTTCAAGGATTCGGTCAATCTGGTCCTTCAATTGCGCAATCCCGATTTTTCGACAGCGGTGCGCGTCGCCGATGTCGTCAACGCCTTTGCGCGCGCCCGTTATGGCGATCCCATCGCCGAGCCGCGCGATTCGCAGGAAATCGCGGTGCAGAAGCCCCGTGTCGCGGATCTGACCCGGCTGATGGCGGAAATCGAAAACCTGACCGTAGAAACGGATACGCCGGCCAAGGTCGTCATCAACGAGCGCACCGGCACGATCGTCATCGGCGCGGATGTGCGCATCTCCCGCGTCGCCGTCAGCTACGGAACGCTGACCGTGCAGGTAACGGAAACGCCGCAGGTCATCCAGCCGGCGCCCTTCTCACGCGGCCAGACGGCCGTTCAGCCGCAGACGGATATCATGGCATTGCAGGAAGGCAGCAAGGTTGCCATCGTCGAAGGGCCTGACCTTCGCACGCTGGTTGCCGGTCTCAACAGCATCGGGCTCAAGGCGGACGGTATCATCGCCATTCTGCAAGGCATCAAATCCGCCGGCGCCCTTCAGGCGGAGCTTGTGCTGCAATGATGGAAACTCGGAAGAACAACTCTTTCCCGAACGGCCTTGTCCGCTTCGCGGCCGTCGCCTCGCTGCTTTTCCTGCTTCCCGCTGCTGGCGCGGAAAGCCAGCAGAACGTGGTTTCGGAACTCAGCACGCAGGATGAAATCCAGAAATTCTGCACCAACATCGCCGATGCGGCCCGCGACCAGCGCTATCTGCTGCAAAAGCAGGAGCTGGAAAAGCTGCAGTCCGACGTCAATGAGCGCATTGCCGTGCTGGAAGACCGCAAGGCGGAATATGAGGACTGGCTGGCCCGCCGCGAACATTTCCTCAATCAGGCGAAAAGCAATCTCGTCGATATCTACAAGACGATGAAGGCCGATGCCGCCGCGCCGCAGCTCGAAAAGATGCATGTGGAAATAGCGGCCGCCATCATCATGCAGCTGCCCCCGCGCCAGTCGGGCCTCATCCTCAGCGAGATGGATGCGCAGAAGGCCGCCGTCGTCGCCGGCATCATGTCGCAGGCAACCGATAAAAACACTTCGAAGGATCCTTCATGAGCACGCGTCGTCTTCCGGCCCTCCTCCTGCCGCTCGCCTTGCTTGCCGGCTGCCAGAACAACCAGACCCTGAAGGAAATCGGCAACGCACCCGCGATGAGCCCGATCGGCAGCGGCCTGCAATTCAGCCAGACGCCGCAGATGGGCATGTATCCGAAGCAGCCGAAGCACATGGCGAGCGGCTATTCGCTGTGGAGCGACAGCCAGGGCGCCCTGTTCAAGGATCTGCGCGCGCTCAACATCGGCGACATCCTGACCGTCAACATCCAGATCAACGACAAGGCCGACTTCGACAACGAGACCGAGCGCAACCGCACCAATTCCAGTGGGCTGAACTGGAAGGCCAAAGCTCAGATTCTGGGATGGACGCCGGATGCGGATTCCAGCATCAATTACGGTTCCGACACCGACACCCAGGCAAAGGGCAAGACCAAGCGTTCTGAAAAGCTGACGCTGCTGGTGGCCGCCGTGGTGACCGGCATTCTGGAAAACGGCAACCTCATCATCAGCGGTTCGCAGGAAGTGCGCGTCAACCACGAAATCCGCATCCTCAATGTCGGCGGTATCGTCAGGCCGCAGGATGTGGATGCACAGAACATGATCTCCTACGAGCGCATCGCCGAAGCGCGCATCTCCTATGGCGGTCGCGGACGTCTGACGGAAGTGCAGCAGCCCCCGGTCGGGCAACAGGTCGTCGACCTGTTCTCGCCGCTCTGACCTCGGCACACGGGAACGGGACTGACCCATGGAAAACGAACAGGCTGAGGGCAAGAAAAAATCCTCCCCTCTGGTCATGACCATCGCAGGCGTTGCGATCCTCACCCTGCTCGGCGCGGGCGGCGGCTGGCTGGTGGGCGGCATGATCGCGCCGAAGATCGCCGGCGCGGAGGCGCATGCCCCGGCTGCCGCCGGCGGACACGGCGAGAAAAAGGAAGAGGGCATCGAGAAAATCTCGGCCGAGGCCAACGGCATCGTCCAGCTCGATCCCATTACCACCAACCTCGCCTATCCCTCGACGAACTGGGTGCGGCTGGAAGTGGCGCTGATGTTCAAGGGGCCGGTCGAGGTGGGTCTCGCGGAAGAAATCCACCAGGACATCATGGCCTATGTCCGTACCGTTTCCCTTCAGCAGCTGGAAGGGCCGCGCGGCTTTCAATATCTTAAGGATGACATTCAGGAACGAGTTGACCTGCGCTCTCAAGGGCGCGTATCCAAGGTCATGTTCCGGACCTTTGTCATCGAATGATTCGATTTCTTGTAACCATCGCCGTCCTCCTTGCCTTGCCGGGTCTTGCCAGTGCCCAGCAATTTCCGTCCGATCTGTTCAACACGCAGATAGACGGCTCCGTTGCGGCATGGATCATCCGCACCTTCGGCCTGCTGACGGTTCTCTCGGTCGCGCCGGGCATCCTGATCATGGTCACGAGCTTTCCGCGCTTCGTGATCGCCTTTTCGATCCTCAGATCCGGCATGGGACTGGCTTCGACCCCGTCCAACATGATCCTGCTGTCGATGGCGATGTTCATGACCTTCTACGTCATGTCGCCCACCTTCGACAAAGCCTGGACCGACGGCGTGCAGCCGCTTCTGCAGAACCAGATCAACGAACAGCAAGCCGTGCAGCGCATCGCCGAGCCCTTCCGCACCTTCATGAACGCCAATACGCGTGACAAGGATCTGAAGCTTTTCGTGGACATCGCCCGCGAGCGCGGCCAGGAAGTGATGACCGACAATGTCGTCGATTACCGTGTGCTGGTTCCCGCCTTCATGCTGTCGGAAATCCGGCGCGGTTTCGAGATCGGTTTTCTCATCATCCTGCCGTTTCTGGTCATCGATCTGATCGTCGCAACCATCACCATGGCGATGGGCATGATGATGCTACCGCCGACCTCGATTTCGCTGCCGTTCAAGATCCTGTTCTTCGTGCTGATCGACGGCTGGAACCTGCTGGTCGGCAGTCTCGTCAGATCGTTCAACTGACGGCCTCTGTGCCTGATTGACACCCGTTAACCCTGTTTTTTAACCCCGCGCGCCCAGCTACGCGGGTTTTGCGCGTTTTTACGCTTTGGTTACCAGTTTTTCTGGCGACTTGGTAACTATCTTTTTCAATAAAAAAATTACCATTTAACTAAATCAAAAAGTAACCATAAGTATTTTCCAATATTTCTTGGCGCTCAAATTAATAATTGGGCAATTTTTCGCTGCGAGTTTCTTTCTACACGCAGCGGGTTTGGTTTCTGAAACTAAGCATTTCCGAACCGAGTGGCATGAAGCCGAAACGTTGCGACCGGTAATACCAAACCCGGTATGTCCCCACTCCAGTATCTCGTAAAAACAAGGGACACATTTATTATGGCAAGCATTCTCACCAACACCAACGCAATGGCCGCTCTCTCGACCCTGCGTTCCATCGCTTCCGACCTGTCGACCACGCAGGACCGCATTTCTTCCGGCCTGAAGGTTGGTTCGGCTTCGGACAACGCTGCTTACTGGTCGATCGCGACCACCATGCGTTCGGACAACAAGGCTCTCGGTGCAGTATCTGACGCACTGGGCATGGGCGCTGCCAAGGTTGACACCGCATCTGCCGGTATGGACGCCGCCATCAAGGTTGTCACCGACATCAAGGCAAAGGTCGTTGCCGCCAAGGAACAGGGCGTTGACAAGGCCAAGGTTCAGGAAGAAGTCACGCAGCTGCTCGACCAGCTGAAGTCGATCGGCACGAGCGCGTCTTTCAACGGTGAAAACTGGCTCGTTTCCAGCGCCAACGCCACCAAGACGGTTGTTTCCGGCTTCGTTCGTGACGCCAGCGGCAACGTCAGTGTCAAGACGACGGACTACGCTCTCGACGCCAACTCCATGCTTTACACGGAAGCTACGCCCGGCACGATCGACGCCAACTCCGGCATCCTGAACGCCACCGGTGCGACGACGACTGTCGGCGCCAAGACCTACACCCAGATCTCCGTTCTCGACATGAACGTCACCACCGACGATCTCGACAACGCCCTCTACTCCGTTGAAACCGCTCTGACGAAGATGACCAGCGCCGGCGCCAAGCTCGGTTCGCTGTCTGCACGTATCGACCTGCAGACCGACTTCGCCGACAAGCTGTCCGACACCATCGAAAAGGGTGTTGGCCGCCTCGTCGACGCCGACATGAACGAAGAGTCCACCAAGCTGAAGGCTCTGCAGACGCAGCAGCAGCTGGCAATTCAGGCTCTGTCGATCGCCAACAGCGACTCGCAGAACATCCTGTCGCTCTTCCGCTAAGAGCTGAGCTTCTCATAGCCCTTCGGGGCTGGGGGACCCATTTTCTTCCCACATGCATTCGGGGGCTGACCAAATGCATATCCGGGCAGAAAGCATAAAGGTTCGATAGGCTGAATCGAACCGAATGCACCAGACAGGCCGCATCCCGAATAAGGATGCGGCCTTATCTTTTTTTTAAATATTTCGGGATACGCGCGCGCACGCGCGAGAGTTGTAATTTTGAATTTTCATAATGCTGATTTTCTTTTCCCGCTTATCAATTCATTAACCAAACTGGCGTTACCTAAGCTCATCGAAACGGCGAGCTAACGTTAAAAATCAGCCAGTTAGCAGGCATGATGCTGTGCGCCGTTCCCGGTGAAACCGGAATGTCCCTTCTTTAATCAGCCATTCAAGGGGCACACTACTATGACGAGCATTATTACCAATGTCGCAGCAATGTCTGCGCTCCAGACTCTGCGCACCATCGGCCAGAACATGGAATCCACCCAGGCACGCGTTTCCTCCGGCCTTCGCGTTGGCGAAGCTGCTGACAATGCTGCCTACTGGTCGATCGCGACCACCATGCGCTCCGACAACATGGCGCTTTCCTCGGTTTCCGACGCTCTCGGCCTCGGCGCCGCCAAGGTAGACACCGCTTCTGCCGGTATGGAATCGGCAATCGAAGTCGTTAAGGAAATCAAGGCAAAGCTGGTCACGGCAACTGAAGAAGGCGTCGACCGCACCAAGGTTCAGGAAGAAATCGATCAGCTGCAGAACCAGCTCGTATCGATCGCACAGGGCGCATCCTTCTACGGCGAAAACTGGCTCGTAGGCACTTCGACCCTCGGCGCTGCCACGCCCGGCACGGACCCGGACAAGTCGGTCGTTGCTGGCTTCGTTCGCTCCACCGGCGGTGCCGTTAACGTCACGACCACGAAATACGCCCTCGACAACACCGCAACCGGCAACACTCTTTTCGGTTCGGTTGACGCCACGGGCGCCCCTGACACGAGCGGTATTCTCGGCACGACCGGAACGTTCACGACCGTCGCCGCCCAGTCCGTCTACACACTGGACATCACCCAGTATGCAGCCGCAGACCGCGCCACCAACATGGCCGAAGCACTGACGCTGGTTGAAAACTCCCTGAAGGCAATGACGAGCGCCGCAGCCAAGCTCGGCTCGCTCTCCATGCGTATCGGCCTGCAGGAAGACTTTGCTTCCAAGCTGTCCGACTCCATCGACAAGGGCATCGGCCGCCTCGTGGACGCTGACATGAACGAAGAGTCCACCCGCCTCAAGGCCCTGCAGACCCAGCAGCAGCTCGGCGTTCAGGCTCTCTCGATCGCCAACAGCAACTCCGAAAGCATCCTGTCGCTCTTCCGTTAATCGAAGACCGAAAGCGAAAAATCAACCGCGCCGAAAGGCGCGGTTTTTGTTTGTGCAATTGACTGCAAAATTTAGAAATTTCTTGATTAAGACTTCATTAACCAAATCACCGCTAAATCAGGCCATCGAAACGACTCGTTAACCAAGACGAAAAAGAGGTTAACAGGCATCACGCCGCGTTGTCGTTTCCGGCGATCCCGGAATGTCCCTTCCCATTTAGCCAGCTCAGAGGGGCAATTATGACAAGTATTCTGACAAACACCGCCGCCATGTCGGCGCTTCAGACACTGCGTGCGATCAGCGGCCAGCTCGAAGAGACACAATCCAGAGTTTCTTCCGGGCTGCGCGTTAAAACGGCTTCCGACAACGCCGCTTACTGGTCGATCGCGACCACCATGCGTTCGGACAACATGGCCCTTTCCGCGGTTCAGGATGCACTGGGACTGGGTGCTGCGAAGATCGATGTCGCTTATTCCGCAATGGAAAGCGCCGTCGAAGTCGTGAAAGAAATCAAATCGAAAATCGTCGCGGCAACTGAAGAGGGCGTCGACAAGACGAAGATCCAGGAAGAAATCGACCAGCTGAAAAAGCAGCTGGAATCGATTGCGCAGGGCGCATCTTTCAGCGGTGAAAACTGGTTGCTCGGCACCGGCGCAAAGACCGTCGTTTCCGGCTTTGTCCGTGACGGCAGCGGTTCCGTCAACGTTACGAAAACCGATTATACCCTTGTTGACACGACGACCGCGACGGAAACACCCAATGTGATTTTTGGCCTGACCGGCACGCCCGCAACGCTCGACACCACAAAAGGCATCATCGGAGAGGCCGGCGTAGCCTCGGGCATTTCCGTATGGGACATCGATCTCAAGCTTTTCGATAGCGCAACGCCGCCGACCTACACCATCGGCAATCTTCTCACCGATGTCGAAACCGCGTTTCAGTCGCTCAGCAGCGCATCTTCCGCGCTCGGCTCCATCAAGATGCGCATCGGGCTGCAGGAAGATTTCATTTCCAAGCTTACCGACTCCATCGACAGCGGCATCGGCCGCCTGGTGGATGCGGACATGAACGAAGAATCAACCCGCCTCAAGGCATTGCAGACACAGCAGCAGCTGGGCATCCAGTCGCTTTCCATCGCCAATACCAGTTCCGAAAATATCCTGTCGCTATTCCGTCAGTAAGCGGCGCCCGATGGCTACGGGCGGTTTCGTCCCGCTCTGGCAGCAACAGAATATTCGGATATGGAAACCGCGCTTCGCAAGGGGCGCGGTTTTCCATTTGCCGCGAAATGCGTGGCGCGCGCATGCATCAACCGCTGCAGGCGACCGGTTCAACAACCGCGTAAACATTTGAAACTTTGGAGAGAAATGGTGCTGCTAGAGAGATTTGAACTCTCGGCCTCTCCCTTACCAAGGGAGTGCTCTACCCCTGAGCTATAGCAGCATCCGGTGCCGAAGCGTTTGCTTCAGCATCAAGCGTGGCGGCCTATTGCCATAGGTTTTTGACGAGCGCAAGTCGCAAAACGATATTCTTCATCAAGCGGGGCAAAAAAGCGTGCCCCCTGTTGAAAAATACATTTTTCAGATATTGCTGAATCTATGAACGAACATCATGACAAACAGGCAAAGGCAGCGGTTTCCGCCGGCTCTTCCGCGGAAGCATCCGCCCCGGTGGCCGATGGCAAGCCGCAGGCGGGGCCTGGCGAAAAGGCGCGGCAGCGTGAGGCGGAGCGCAAGGCGCGGGCGGCCAAGAAGCTTCGTGAAAATCTTTTGAAGCGCAAACAGCAGGTTCGTGCGCGCCGTGCAGGCGAAGAGGACGAGACGATTGGCCTGCCTGCCGCAAAAACGGACGAATCATCCTCATAGAGAATTCACCAAGCATAAATTGAAACGCCGCGGAAATTCGTCTAAGGACGCGCCTTTCCGCAAGGCACGATAAAGAAAGGCGGGCACAGGCCCGTAGGGACGCATGGATCGCATCAGAATTACGGGTGGCAACAAGCTAAACGGCATCATTCCCATCTCCGGCGCCAAAAACGCCGCCTTGCCGTTGATGATCGCATCGCTTCTGACCAGCGACACGCTGACGCTCGAAAACGTGCCGCATCTGGCGGACGTGGAGCAGCTCATCCGCATTCTCGGCAATCACGGCGTCGATATTTCCGTCAATGGCCGCCGCGAAAGCCAGGGCGAGGCCTATTCCCGCACCGTGCACTTCACCTGCCGCACCATTGTCGATACCACCGCACCTTACGAGCTGGTGTCCAAGATGCGCGCAAGCTTCTGGGTCATCGGCCCGCTTCTGGCGCGTGAGGGCCGCGCCCGCGTTTCCCTGCCCGGCGGCTGCGCCATCGGCACGCGCCCGGTCGATCTGTTCATCGAGGGCCTCGAGGCGCTCGGCGCAACGATGGAGATCGACGGCGGCTACATCAACGCCACGGCGCCCAAGGGTGGCCTGATCGGTGCGGTTTACACCTTCCCGAAGGTTTCCGTCGGCGCGACACATGTGATGCTGATGGCCGCAAGCCTTGCCCGCGGCACCACCGTCATCCACAACGCAGCCCGCGAGCCGGAAGTAGTGGACCTGGCGCAATGCCTGATCGCCATGGGCGCGAAGATCGAAGGCGCCGGCACCTCCACCATCACCATCGAAGGCGTGACCTCTCTCTCCGGCGCGCGCCACCGCGTTCTGCCGGATCGCATCGAAACCGGCACCTATGCCATGGCAGTGGCAATGACCGGCGGTGACGTGGTGCTGGAAGGCACGCGCGCAGCGCTGCTCGACAACGCACTCGACACGCTCAGGCTCGCAGGCGCCACGATCAGCGAGACGGAAACCGGTCTTCGCGTCGTGCGCAACGGCAACGGCATCCAGCCGGTCGATATCGTCACCGAGCCCTTCCCCGGCTTCCCCACCGATCTGCAGGCGCAGTTCATGGCGCTGATGACCCGTTCGCAGGGTGTTTCGCATATCACCGAAACCATCTTTGAAAACCGCTTCATGCATGTGCAGGAACTCGCCCGTCTCGGTGCGAAGATTTCGCTTTCCGGCCAGATGGCCCGCATCGAGGGCGTCTCCCGCCTGAAGGGCGCGCCTGTCATGGCGACCGATCTGCGCGCTTCCGTATCGCTGGTCATTGCCGGCCTCGTGGCGGAAGGCGAGACCATGGTTTCGCGCGTCTACCACCTCGATCGCGGCTTCGAACGCCTTGAGGAAAAGCTCACCCGCTGCGGTGCGCTGGTCGAACGCGTCAGCGATTGATCCTGTCTTCGCCGCTCATCCGTTTTCTACCGTTGCAGAGTGAGCCCGGACTGCCTATTTCCAATGTAAGTCATGGAAATAGCGGTCCGCACCGCAAAAGAAGGAAGAAAAAGATGAGCGGCCTGAAATTGCTCGCGCTGGATACTGAAGATCTCTCCGTCATCTCGACGCATATGCAGGACAGTGTCTTCAAGCTGAAGGATGTTGCCTTCGAGCCGAAGCACGGCCAGTTCACGCTTTCCGCCAACCGTTTCGTCTGGGAAAGCACTGACAAAAAAAACCTGCCGCCGGAACGCTGCCGCAGCGTCGTTTTCCTGAAACGTGTCTCCGCCGTCCGCTCGCACGGCATCAACCGCGCCGACAGGGAACAGGTGCTGTCGCTTCTCGCCATCCGCTTCGTGCAGAACGGCGAAGGACCTGATGGAGCCGTGGAATTGACGCTTTCGGGCGGCGGCGCCATCGCGCTCGATGTCGAATGCATCGAGGCGCAATTGACCGATGTGAGCGGCGCCTGGGAAACGGCTGCCAAACCGCATCATCCAGACAGCGAATAAGCACACCGCACCATTGCAACGGTTGCCTTTCGTCACCGTTTCGATTTATGCCACATACCAGAGCCGCAATTTTTCTGCGGAAGTTCGTGCACCTCGCGGGATCGCCCGCGGGGACAATGAAAGGGTAATGGCGTGGCAATCTGGCTGGAGCAGGCGTCGGCGGATTTCGAACAGAAATTCGCGGCCTTCCTGACAACCAAGAGAGAAGTTTCCGAAGACGTCAACGCAACCGTTCGCGACATCATCAACGATGTCCGCCATCGCGGCGATGCGGCCCTTGCCCATTATTCCCAGAAATTCGACGGCATCGATTTCACCAAGGTCTCGATGCGTGTCACGGCGGACGAGATCGATGCGGCCTTCGCCGCCGTCGACAAGAGCGTCATCGAGGCGCTTGAACTCGCTGCCCGGCGTATCGAAAAACACCATGCACGGCAGATGCCGAAGGATGATATTTACGAGGACGATATCGGCGTGGGTCTCGGCTCGCGCTGGACCGCCATCGAAGCCGTTGGCCTTTATGTGCCCGGCGGCACGGCGAGCTATCCAAGCTCGGTGCTGATGAATGCCGTGCCGGCGAAGGTTGCCGGCGTGGAGCGCATCGTCATGGTCGTTCCGGCCAATGGCGGCGCGGTCAATCCGGCGGTGCTGGCTGCGGCGCGTATTGCGGGCGTCGAGGAAATCTATCGCATCGGCGGCGCACAGGCCGTCGCCGCACTTGCCTATGGCACGGAAACCATCGCGCCGGTCGCCAAGATCGTCGGCCCCGGCAATGCCTATGTGGCGGCTGCAAAACGCCAGGTCTTCGGCACCGTCGGCATCGACATGATCGCCGGTCCCTCCGAAGTGCTGGTTATTGCCGACAGGGACAATGATCCCGACTGGCTCGCGGCCGATCTTCTGGCGCAGGCGGAGCATGATCGCGGCGCGCAATCCATCCTCATCACCGACAATGCCGAACTCGGCAAGGCCGTTGAAGCCGCTGTCGAGCGGCAGCTGAAGCGCCTGTCGCGCTCAGAGACGGCGGCGGCGAGCTGGGCCGATTTTGGCGCAATCATTCTGGTCGAAAAGCTCACCGACGCCATTCCGCTCGCCAACCGCATTGCCGCCGAGCATCTGGAGCTTGCCGTCGATGACCCGGATGCCCTGATGGCGCATATCCGCAATGCGGGCGCGATCTTCGTCGGACGCCATACGCCGGAAGTGATCGGCGATTATGTCGGCGGCTCCAACCACGTGCTTCCGACGGCGCGGTCGGCGCGCTTCTCCTCCGGGCTTTCGGTGCTGGATTTCGTCAAGCGCACCTCGATCCTGCGGCTTGGACCGGAGCAGCTGCGACAGCTCGCGCCCGCGGCCATCACCCTTGCCCGGTCCGAGGGACTGGACGCGCATGCGCGTTCCGTCTCCATTCGCCTCAATCCGGAAAGTTAAGCGATGGCTTCAGGCGATTTCCGGCTTTGCGACGTGGTACTGGACGACAGCATCGGCCGGTCCACGCCCGACGTGGAGCATGAACGCGCCGTCGCCATTTTCGACCTGATCGAAGAAAACAGCTTCGAACCCTTCGGCCATGATGGCGGCCCCTATCGGCTGCATATATCGCTGGTCGACGCCAAGTTGGTTTTTTCAATCCGCACCGAAGACGAGAAGGATGTCGCGACCCATATTCTGTCGCTGACGCCGTTCCGCCGCATCATCAAGGATTATTTCCTGATCTGCGAAAGCTATTACGAAGCGATCCGCTCCTCTACGCCGAGCCAGATCGAGGCGATCGACATGGGCCGGCGCGGCATTCACAATGATGGCTCGCAGACGCTGATGGACCGGCTTTCGGGCAAGATCAGGATCGATTTCGACACGGCGCGCCGCCTCTTCACCCTTGTCTGCGTGCTTTATTGGCGGGGTTAGAGATGATCGATCCTGCCGCAGCGCCAAACGAGGGACGAGCGCCCAAATCGGTCCTCTTCATGTGCGGCATGAACTCCATCCGTTCTCCCATGGCGGAGGTCATCGCCAAACGGCTGGTGGCGCCCGGGATCTACATCCAGTCCGCCGGGGTGCGGGCCGGCGAGCGCGATCCATTCGTGGATGCGGTGCTGGAAGAACAGGGTTTTTCGCTGGGCAAACACAAGCCGCGCACTCTGGACGAGATCGAGGATGATTTTTTCGATCTGATCATTACATTGACGCCGGAAGCCCATCACGCCGCACTGGAACTGACGCGCTCGAATTCGCTGGACGTGGTCTATTGGCCGACCATGGACCCAACGGTGATCACAGGCACGCGCGAGCAGATTCTCGACGCCTATCGCGAGGTGCGGGACCATCTGGCAAAGCTGATCTCGGAACGACTGCCGAGGCGGCAGCAGCCGGTGGCGGATACGCTTTCAAAAGACTGAAAACTGCCTCGGCCTGTTAAAATCAATCGCGATTTTCAAGCCGATGCTTTAGAGGTTCACAAATGTGCCGGGATTGTGTAGTTTCCGCGCAATTTTCCCGGACTCGATATGTCCGGCACTATCAACAGGAAGAAAACCCTTACATGACAAAAGAAGAAGTCCTTGAATTCCCGGGCATCGTAACCGAATTGCTGCCGAACGCAACATTCCGCGTGAAGCTTGAGAACGACCACGAAATCATCGCCCACACGGCGGGCCGCATGCGCAAGAACCGTATCCGCGTTCTGGCCGGCGACAAGGTGCTGGTCGAAATGACGCCTTACGACCTCACCAAGGGCCGCATCACCTATCGCTTCAAGTAATCCACCTTCCGCATCGGACGCCCGGGCAGCGCAATGACCAATTCAAAACAAAAGCTCGTTCTGGCATCCGGCTCGCCGCGGCGTCTGGAGCTGCTGCATCAGATCGGTATCGAACCGGCACGTCTGATGCCGATGGATATCGACGAGACGCCGGCCAAGCTCGAGCATCCGCGCACGCTCTGCCGCCGTCTGTCATTGCAGAAGGCGGAAGCCGCGCAGGCCGCGCTGAAGAACGAACAGGCGTGGAAAGACGCCTATGTTCTGGGATCCGATACGGTGGTCGCCGTTGGTCGCCGCATCGTCGGCAAGGCCGAATATACGGAAGAGGCCTCGGCGGCGCTGCATCTTCTTTCGGGACGCAGCCATTGGGTCTATACCGGCATCTGCCTTGTGACCCCCGGCGGCAAGATCCGCCAGAAGGTGGCGGAGACCAAGGTGCGCTTCAAGCGCCTCTCCACGAGGGAGATCGAGGCTTACATCGCGTCGGGCCAGTGGCGCGGCAAAGCGGGAGCCTATGGCATCCAGGGCATTGCCGGCGCATTCGTGCAGAAACTGACCGGCTCCTATACCAATGTCGTCGGCCTGCCGCTTTATGAAACCATGTCGCTTCTTTCCGGAGAAGGATTTGAGGTGACTTCGGGCTGGCTCGAAGGATAGGCCATGGCAAAGTCCCCCACCGAAGGCGCTGGAAACGTCACCCCGCTTCGCAAATCCCAGCCATGCCCTGAATGCGGGCGGCCCTCGACGCGCGAAGACTATCCTTTCTGCTCGGATCGCTGCCGCTCGCTCGATCTCGCCCGCTGGCTGAACGGCTCTTACGCCATTCCGGTTGCGGACGATGAAAGCAGCGCCGGCGGACAGGACGGCGGCAAGAATAACGCCGAATGAGAACCTGCACCGCCGGAAACTTCGGCGGTGATTACATAAGATTTTCAGAGCAACCGCTCGCACCACATATTCACCGGGTTGCCGACAGCCCGAAAAACCATATCAGAACCGGCTGACGCCTTTTTCCGCCAGCCCTTAAGGTCTTGCGATGGACGCAGGCTTGCAGAAGAGAGTGAGCCATGGCGCGCTGCTGTTTGCGGTGCTGGCCGTTTGCCTTGCCATAGGCGCAACGGTGCTGCTGGCCAATGACAAGAAGCACCTCAAAAGCCTGCTGGCCTATCTCAATCTGACGCCCGCCATACAATCCGCCACGCCACCGAAGATGAAGCCCGTCAAACGGCAGAAACTCGCCACCCAAAAAGTCTCTCTGCCGCCGCATCTGCTGAAGTTCGAGCAAGTGGGCGACAGAGCATCTTTCGCCCGCGATTTCGTTGTTTCCGGCAAGGAGCTTTGCGAGCGCTTTACAGCCGCAGGTTTCTCCAACCCGCAGGGCTGGCACGCCAGCCCGGTCAACATCCGCAGCTCCGAATGTATGGCCGATTTTGCGGCAGGAAACGCATCGGACCCGGCCGAGCGGGCATCGCTCTTTCTTGAAATAAGGGGCGAAGCGTCCGGAGAAATTCGCTCCATCAGGATGAAGGCCGTTGCGCCCATAACGCCGGACGGGACGGCCGTTCTGGCGAAGCTCGATGAAGCGCTCGCCATGATTATCGGACAGACACGCTGGGCCGATCTGGCGGACATGCTTGAGCCGGCGCGCCGGATGCAGCTCTATCAGGCACAACATTTCGGTATTTCGGTTTCCATGAAACCGGAACCGACGGCGCCGCATCGCCTGAACGTGATTTTGCTCGCAAGCGAACAATCGCCGGGATTGAAGCTGACACGCAGCTTCTTTGACAGGGATCGCTGGCTTAGCCCAGCCGCTCCACAGGATCGGCCGGCGCTCTATCCCTCCGTCAAAAAAGACCGTGTCCGGTGAGGCGAAGGCCGCTCAGCCTATTGCAGCCAGCTTGCGCCGCACCGGCGGAATCCTGTCGCTTTGCTGGGCCTGACGTTTGGCCTCCCACTGAAGTGCTGTGCGAACAATTGTCGCCAGATCGTTGAAGCGGGGACGCCAGCCCAGTTCCGACTGGATACGCGACGAATCCGCCACCATGGTCGCAATATCGCCCGGGCGACGCGGACAATGGATGATCGGAAAATCGCGTTCCGATTCCCGCTGCACCGCCTGCAGGACATCCAGAACCGAATAACCGACGCCATAACCGCAATTAAGCGTGCGGGTGCCGCCACCGGCGCGCAGATGCGCCATGGCCAGCATATGGGCGTCGATCAGGTCGCTGACGTGAATATAGTCGCGGACACCGGTGCCATCGGCGGTCGGGTAGTCCGTTCCGTAAACGTCCACCTGGTCGCGGCGACCGGTTGCGGCTTCACAGGCGACTTTGATGAGGTTGGCCACGCCCGTGGGCGAAGGCCCGGCGCGGCCCTGCGGGTCGGCTCCGGCGACGTTGAAATAACGCAGCGCCACATAATTGAAATCATGCGCCTGCACGACATCGCGCAGCATGATTTCAGAGGCGAGTTTCGACAGGCCGTAGGGGTTTTCCGGGCTGAGGATCGCGGTTTCAGGAACCGGGCCATTAAAGGGCTGGTTTCCATAGACGGCGGCTGTCGAGGAGAAAATGAAATTGCGGATGCCATGGGCGACCGCCGCAGCGACGAGGGCGCGGGTCGTGCCCGTATTGTTTTCGTAATATTCGAGCGGCTGGCTGATCGATTCAGGAACGCTGACAGAGCCCGCGAAGTGGAAAATGGTCTCGATCTGGTTTTCTTCGAAAATCTGGTCGAGCAGGGCGCGGTCCGCCGCATCGCCCAGATAAAAACGCGCCGCCGGCGCAACAGCCCAACGCGACCCCGTCGAAAGCCGGTCGACAACAACGACCTCTTCCCCGGCATCGAGCAAAGCCCACACCATGTGGCTTCCTATATAACCGGCCCCACCCGTGACCAGAACAGCCATGACACTACTTCCCTGTTTGCTTTTCTTAAGCTCATCAAAGCCAATAATTCTTCATCATTGATTACTTGCACAGCGAATACGCGACCAATCCCCCGCCCCATTTAAAAGGTGGCTTACGATTGGTTAGCGCAATGAAGTGCTTTTTATCGATTAGTGAAAATGTTCTCATAAATGGAACAAGGAGCGCATATCACAGAAAATCCCCCACGTCGATGGTTGCGCCGTGGGGTTGCAGTTTTAGGTCTTCGCTGTGATTTTGTTGTCGATTTCCCTACCGCAGCGCGATCCCGGCGCGGCAGGAGAAACCATTGCACGGAAAGCCGACGCTTACCTGCCGAGGATATAGGATGCCAGCCGGCCAGCCGCGTCTTCTATCTGCCTGGGGTTGCGCAGGAAGCAGGCCCGGAGAAACAGTTCCCCTCCCGGACCGAAGGCCGTGCCGGGCGCAAGACCAACCCCGGTCTTGTCGACGATATCGAGCGCCGTCGCCCGGCTGTCGGTTACGCCGTCAATCTTGAGAAAGGCGTAAAGGGCGCCGTCCGGCTTCAGGGTTTCCACACGGTTCGTCGCGATGAGCGCATCGCAGAGAATGTCGCGGGATGTCAGAGCGCGTTCGTAATTCTCACGGACAAAACCATCGCCGTGATCGAGGGCGGCGACCGCGCCGCGCTGCATGAATTGCGCCACGCCTGAGGTGGAATATTGAATGAGATTCTCGATCACCTGACCGATGGCCGGCGGGGCGACAAGCCAGCCGACGCGCCAGCCGGTCATGGACCAGTTCTTCGAGAAGGAATTGGCGAAGACGATCTTGTCTTCCGGCTCCATGACGTCGAGGAAGGACGGCGCACGGCTGCCGGAATAATGATAGAGCGCATAAATCTCGTCAGCGACGATCCACAGATCGTGTTTGCGGGCGAGAGCCAGAACGTCGCGGAGATTGTCGAGCGTCGCCGTCCAGCCGGTCGGGTTGGAGGGCGTATTGATGAAAAGTGCCTTCGTCTTATCCGTGATCGCGCTTTCCAGCCTGTTGATGTCGAGATCCCAGCGGCCGTCGCGGAAATCGATACCGACCGGAACCGCCTTCGCACCCGCCACGCCGATGGCGGCCACGATATTCGGCCATGTCGGAGACAGATAGACCATTTCGTCGCCCGGCGAGGTCAGCGCCTGCACGGCTAGCACGATGGCCTGCATACCGGAACCGGCAGCGTAGAAATGCTCCGGCGGCAGCGACGCCGCGAAATGGCGCTCGTAATAACGGCTCAGCGCCTGCCGCAGTTCGGGAATGCCACGCTGCCAGGTATAGAAGGTTTCGCCATTATTCAGCCCGTCGATGGCGGCCTGATTGATGAAGTCTGGGCTCGGCAGATCGCCTTCGCCAACCCAAAGCGGCAGGAGATTGTCCCGCCCCCGGGCATAATTCACGACTTCAACAATGCCGCTCTCGGGAGCCGCCAGAGAGCGCGCACTCAGACTGTTCAAAATGGACATTAAAGACACTCCGTTTGGTGCCTTCTTATCGCATCGAACCAGCCGTGTGCATGATATTCCGTGAGGCGATCATGGATTTTCTTTATGGGTCATCCCCGGCAGGAGATCGCCGGCCGCATGGGGCGGCACATCAGGCCGGGGACGATGACGACAATCAACGCGTCTTCAGCAGATCGCGGATTTCGGTGAGGAGCTTGACGTCTTCCGGCGGCGGTGCTGCTTCCGGCTTTTCCTCGACCTTCTTGCGCTCAACGGACTCACGAAGCTTGTTGACGCCCTTGACCATCAGGAAAATGATCCAGGCCAGGATAAGGAAGTTGATGAGAACCGTCAGAAAGTTGCCGTAGGCGAAGACGGCGCCCTGATCGCGGGCGGCGGCAAGCGACGTGGCGTTGACGCTGGAGCTCAGCGGCAGGAAGTAGTTCGAAAAATCGAACCCGCCGAAGATCGCGCCGACAATCGGCATGATGAGATCGTTGACGACGGAGTCGACGATCTTGCTGAAAGCCGCACCGATAATAACACCCACGGCCAGATCCATGACATTGCCGCGGGCAATGAAGGTTTTAAATTCGTTAAGCATTCAGATTGTCCCTCTCTCCTGCTTCGCGAGCTGAAGCTATGTGACTGTCCCTACGGGTCAAACCATATAGGGTACGGGCTTCATTTGGAATCCGCGGGATTGCATTTATTAGCTTTTTTGCACGCTCACCTTGAACTTTATGCTCAGACCGCGCTCATTCTCAACGGCGCGGAATTCGCCTATGCTTGATATCAGGGAATTCTTGCATGGGGAGGATGCGTGCTTCCTGGGTGGATCATATTCGGTTCGGCCTTCGCTTATGTCCTGCTGCTGTTTGCGGTTGCAAGCTATGGGGACAGGAAGAGCCGCAAAAGAAACGCTCCGAACAAGGGGCGTCCGTTCGTCTATGCGCTCAGCCTGGCGATTTATTGCACCTCCTGGACCTATTTCGGCGGTGTGGGGCTTGCGGCAGACAGGGGGCTGGAATTTCTCGGCATCTATACCGGCCCGATCCTTGCCTTCACCATCGGCATGCCGATCATCCGCCGCATCGTCGAACTGGCGAAAACGGAAAAGCTGACATCCGTTGCGGATTTCATCGCCGCCCGTTACGGCAAGAACTCCACAGTGGCGATGATCGTCGCCATCATCGCTCTCGTCGGCGCCATTCCCTATATCGCGCTGCAACTGAAAGCCGTTTCCAGCTCGGTGGCGACGATGGTCGATCCCGGCGATTACGGCATTGGCAGCGGCAATCTTTATTTCCTCGATCTGCCGCTGGTCGTCACCATCGTGATGGCGGGGTTTGCCGTCATGTTCGGCACCCGCCACACCGATGCCACCGAACATCAGGACGGGCTCATTCTGGCGATCTCGATGGAATCGCTGGTCAAGCTCGTCGCCATGTGCACCGTCGGCTTTTATGTGCTCTTCGTGCTCTTCGACGGTCCCGTGCATCTGTGGCAGCTCGCCTCCGATAACGAACAGGCCATGCGGGCCATATCCTATCACACGCCCGTCAGCCGCTGGATCGTTATGACCCTGCTTTCCGGCTTCGCCATCATCCTGCTGCCGCGCCAGTTCCACGTTACCGTGGTTGAAAACCGCACGCCGCAGGAGCTGCGCATGGCTGGGTTCCTGCTGCCGCTTTATCTCATCGCGATCAACATCTTCGTGCTGCCGATAGCGCTGGCCGGCATTCTGACGCTCGGCGCCAATGGCGATGCCGATCTCTACGTGCTGCAATTGCCGCTCAATCACCAAATGCCGGTCGTGTCGCTGATCACCTTCATCGGTGGATTTTCGGCGGCGACCGCGATGGTGATCGTCGCCTCGGTGGCGTTATCGATCATGATTTCCAACGATATCGTCATGCCGATCTTCCTGCGGCAGAAGCTCCTGAACCGTTCTCCGCACCGGGACGACTTCGCCAAGACGCTGCTCAACATCCGCAGGACGGCAATCTTTGCGGTGCTGCTTCTGGGCTATGGCTATTATCGCGCCGCCGACAGCGCCACGGGCCTCGCCTCCATCGGCCTTCTCGCATTCGCCGCCATTGCGCAGATGGCCCCTGCCTTGTTCGGCGGGCTGTTCTGGCGGCGCGCCAACGCGCGCGGCGCAATCGCCGGCTTAAGTTCCGGCTTTTTCGTCTGGGCCTATCTGCTGTTCCTGCCAAGCTTCGGTGGGCCGGATAATTCCGAGGTCGCGGCGAATATTCTCGGCTTCCTGTTTTCCGGCAGCACGGTGTTCAATGGGCCTGAAGCCGACCCGTTCGTGAATGCGGTCATTCTCAGCCTGCTCGTCAACAGCCTTGCCTTCGTGCTCGGCTCGCTTTCGCGCAATCCGAGGCCGGTGGAGCGCATCCAGTCCGGCATCTTCGTCAAGCGCCACTCGAAATCGCAATTTGCGACACGCGGCTGGAAAACCCGTGTCAGCGTCGGCGACCTCAAAAGCGCGGTGGCGCGCTATCTTGGCGAAGAGCGCATGCTGCGGTCACTCGCGACCTATGAAAAGACGGCGGGCAGGAAGCTCAATGACGATCAGCCGGCGGACATGGCGCTGATCCATTTCTCCGAACAGTTGCTGGGCAGCGCCATCGGCTCCTCCTCAGCCCGCCTGGTCCTTTCGATCATTCTTCAGAAGGCGGAAGATACCAGTGCGGACACGGCATGGCTGCTCGATCAGGCAAGCGAGGCCCTGCAATATAATCAGGACATGCTGCAAACGGCGCTCGCCCAGATGGATCAGGGCATTGCGGTTTTCGACAGTTCGCAGCAGCTGACCATCTGGAACCGGCGCTTCCGCACGCTGCTGGATTTGCCCGAGCAATTCGGGCAGGTCGGCGTACCGCTGACGGATATCGTTTCGATGCTGCAGGAACGGGGCGATATGCCTGATGGCGACACGAATGAGCTGATTACCAGCTTCCTGACCATGGACCTGCCCTTCTCGCTGGTGCTGGCGGGCGGCGAGCGCATCATCGAAGTGCGCTCCAACACCATGCCGGACAAGGGCATCGTCGCCACCTTCACCGATATCACCCAGCGTGTGGCGAGCGATCAGGCGCTGAAACAGGCAAACGAGACGCTGGAGCAGCGCGTGGCGGAGCGAACCGTGGAGCTTACCCGCGTCAACCGGGAACTGGCAGAAGCGCGAGCATCCGCCGACGAGGCTAATATCGGCAAGACACGGTTTTTCGCCGCCGCCGGCCACGATATTCTCCAGCCGCTGAATGCCGCCCGCCTCTATTCCTCCTCCCTGGTCGAACGGCTTGGCGCATCGGGAGAAAGCGATCTCGTCCACAATATTGATTCGGCGCTGGAATCGGTCGAAACCATTCTCGGCGCGGTTCTCGATATTTCCCGTCTCGACACCGGCTCGATGAAGGCGCGCATGACATCCGTGCCGCTGAATGAGCTGCTGAAACGCATCGAAACCGATTTCGCGCCGATGGCGCAGGAAAAGAACCTCGACCTTGTGGTCATGCCAACCTCGCTCACGGTCCGCTCCGACCCCAATCTCCTGCGGCGTCTGATACAGAATCTCGTTTCCAACGCCATCAAATACACGTTGAAGGGCAAGGTGGTCGTCGGTGCGCGCCGCCGGGGCGGCGAAGTGGTCATTCAGGTGACGGATTCCGGTATCGGCATTCCCTCTTCCAAGTTTCGCACTGTCTTCAAGGAATTCGCCCGATTGGACGAGGGCGCAAGAACAGCATCCGGCCTCGGGCTCGGTCTTTCGATCGTCGATCGGCTGTCGCGCATGCTGCACCATCCGGTACAGCTGATTTCCACCCCGGGAAAAGGCACGACCTTTCGCATCCACCTGCCGCGCGAGGCGGATCGCCTCGTACCGGCCAAAGCCGATAGTGGAATAACCCGTCGGGCAGCCAGCGACCGCCTTCAGGGCGTCCGGGTGCTCTGCATCGACAACGAGCCGAAAATCCTCGAGGGCATGACGCTGCTCTTGACCGGATGGGGTTGTGAGGTTTTACCCGCAGGTTCCGTGGCGACGCTTGAGGAACCCTTCCTCACTTTGGCCGAAGCCCCCGACGTCATCGTCGCCGATTACCATCTGGACGATGGCGACGGCATCAGCGCCATCCGCCTCATCAGGACATTTTACGGCAAGACGATCCCTGCCCTGCTGGTGACGGCGGACCGCAGCCCGGAAGTGCGCAGCGATGCCGAAAAATACGGGATTTCGGTTCAGCACAAACCGGTCAAACCGGCAGCGCTGCGGGCCTATATCAACCAGATATCCAGTACTGTGCGGGCAGCGGCCGAATAAAAACTCCCGGACCTTGCGATCCGGGAGCGGTTTTGACCTTCAAAAAACAGACCTATCAGGCCGCCTGATTGTAGCGATCCCTGCCGGTCGCCGAACCCTGCTCCATCTGGAACCGCTGCACCAGATCGAGCAGCGCTTCCACCTCGCCGGAAAGCACCCGGCTGGCCGCGCTCGACTGTTCGGCAAGCGCCGCATTCTGCTGCGTCATCTGGTCCATCTGGTTGACGGAGCTGTTGACGTTATGAAGCGCGGAGGACTGGTCCTGCGTGGCCGTCGCGATGGTTTCGACATGCTGGCTGACGGTAACGATCTGCTGGCTGATGGCGGAAAGAACCGTGCCCGCCTCCTGCACCAGCTTCGAGCCGGAGCTGACCTCATGCGTCGACTGGTTGATGAGCTGCTTGATCTCGCGGGCCGCGTCGGCGGAGCGCTGGGCAAGCTCGCGCACTTCCTGCGCCACCACAGCGAAACCCTTGCCCGCCTCACCCGCGCGCGCCGCCTCAATGCCCGCATTCAGGGCTAGGAGGTTGGTCTGGAAGGCGATGTCGTCGATGACCTCGATGATCTGCTCGATCTTGCGCGAGGCGTCTTCGATGCGGCCCATGGCGTCGACGGCGTTGCTGACGACCGAACCGGAACTGTCGGCGCTCTGCTTGGTGATGCGCACGGCCTCATTGGCCTCCCGCGCCCGTTCAGCCGACGATCTGACCGTGACGGTGATTTCGTCCACGGCGGCGGCGGTCTCTTCCAGCGAGGCGGCCTGATTTTCGGTGCGCTTCGACAGATCGACCGACGATTGCTCGATTTCAAAGCCGCTATGCTGGATGATGAGCGTGCGCTCGCGGATCTGCCCCAGCGCATCGCGCAGGTTGAGAAGAGATTCGTTGAAATCCGTGCGCAGACGATCAAGACGACCAGCGAAAGGAGTCTCGATCGTGCGGCTCAGATCGCCACGCGAGAGCCTGCCGAGGCCGGAAGCAATCTCGCTGACCGCAAACTCGATCTGCCCGTCGAGCTCCTGTTTCTCGGCGTCGTTGCGGTGACGTTCGGACTCGGCGGCGGAGCGTTCCTCGGCGCTTTTGCCCTCAATCGCCAGTTTCTCGATCGCATTCTCGCGGAAAATCACCAGCGCGCGGGCGATGTTGCCGAATTCATTGGTGTTGGTGGCATATGGGATCGGCGTGTCGAGATTGCCGTCCGAAAGGGACTTCACCGCATCGGTCAGCTTGCCAAGCGGCTGAAGCGTGCGCTTGATGACGAAATAGGCGAGCAATCCGACGCCGAGCATGGCGAGCGCGCCGCAGATCAGCATCATGTCGCGCAGGCTGTATATCTGCGCATCGTAGACATCCATGGGAACGCCCACGAACAGGATGCCGACGGTTGCGCCGGTCTTGTTCGTAACTGGCATATAACCGGTCATGTAGCTGGTGCCGAACAGCGTGGCGGTGCCAAAATAGGCCTCACCCTTGGAGACTTTCGCAAAAGCGGGATGATCGGTAGCAAGCTTGGTGCCGGCTGCTCTCTCGCCCTTTTCGTTCTTCAGATTGGTGGTCATGCGAATGAACTCGCCGCCCTTGGCTTCAAACACGGTAGAAATACCGCCGTTACCGGCTGCGGTGCGGTCGACGAGATCATTGTCGCGCATCGTTCCGATGCTGGCGCGACCCACACTTTTGAGGTCCCCATCCACCATTTCGAGGGCGACGCCGCCGACCTTCAGTTCGTAAAGGATCGCCATGCTGCGCATTGCGCTGTGCGTATCACGCAGCGCGGTGGTGATGATGTTGTCCTTCAAGCGAATGTAGGTCGAAAAACCAACTGCCGCCACGCTGAGCGTGATCAGGCCGATCGTCAACGCGACGACCTTGCCGGCAACGGACTTAAAGAGCCGGTTGTGCATGAAACAGTTCCCCAAAGCCAAACTTATAAAAGTTCTAGTAGGCAACTGTTAAAAAAACGCGAAGCGTCGATAGCGCCTTTTAGGGGGGCACAAGCCGGCCGGCTTATGAGGGACGGGAAAACCCGTCCGCCATCAGTGGATATAACCGAGCCGGATGGCCTTGGCGATCGCCTGGATACGGTTGACGGAATCGAGCTTGATCGTCGCCGAACCGAGATAGGCGTTGACGGTGTGCACGGAAAGCCCGAGCTTTACCGCGATTTCTTCGCTGATACGGCCGTCCCCCGCCAGTTGCAGGCAGGCGATTTCCCTCTCGCTCAGCGCCTCGGAAGGCGCCGCCTTGCGCTCGTCCAGCGCCAGCATGTCCACCATGATCTCGCAGCATTTGATGTGCTGTTCGATCACGACCTCATTGTCGAGAACGAGGTTGGTGCCGCAGAACACAATGTAACCGTTGCCGATGGTGCCGAGCCGCACCGGGAGCGCCAGCCCCGCATAGGGCAATGTGTCGTTCTCGATACGGCGCAGAAGTGCGGGCACATCGGGAAGATCGGCAAAGCCGCCGGCATTCTTGTTGCGCCAGATGACCGGCAGGAGCGATGTCTCGATATGATCGAGAAGAATGTCGCCGACGGCGCGGATGAACTGCGCGCTCTGCTCTGCGGCATTCATGCCCCAGTTTTCCAGCTCGCAGGTCAGCTTCTTCTTGTTCGGGAAACCGGAAGCCGCAGCCTTCGTCACCACGAAATTTCGCGCGCCGACCAGCTTCTGCATGGCGACGAGCTTCGGAAAAAGATCCGACCGGCTCGTCACGACAGGGCTGCGGTAAAACATGCCAGTCTGACCTGAACCCTCATTGTCTTTCGTCTGTACCATCCGTCCGACCATTATACGAGGTTGTTGCGCACGGCGTAGGCAATTGCCTCCGAGCGGGTTTTCGTCGCGGTTTTACGCATCACGCTTGTAATGTAATTATTGATCGTATTGCGCGAAATGCCAAGGATCATCGCAATTTCATCGCTCGTCTTGCCTTCCGCGATCCAGAACAGGCATTCGAGCTCGCGCTCCGTGAGATCGATATCGCGCACGGTTTTTGCTTCGCTGGCAATGCCGAAGCTGACGCAATAGCCCGTCAGCAAAGCGATTTCGCGCAGCCTTTCCGGCGAAGGCACCGCTTCTTCGGGAAACAGCAGCAGCAGCGAAAGCCGGATGCGCCCCACGCAGAAAGACAGCGCCGAATATTGCCGGTCTATGCCGTAGGGAACCGAAACATCGTCGGGAAGGAAGAGCAGCCGCGGCTGCAGAAGCGAAAGGCATTTCTCCATTTCGCTCGATCTGTTCTGGCTGTTGGCCAGTTCGACACCAAGCCTGCGGACCAGATCAAAAGGCCAGTCGGAGGTGACGATGAATTTCAGTCCGGTTTCTTCGAGAAGATCATCCCGCGCCAGCAGATAATGCGAGGCGCCAGCGTAGGTTACGAGCAGATCCAATGCGCCTGCAACGTTACCGGCAGCAGCCGTGGCTGCGACGTTTTTAGCAAGCTGATCGCGCGGCAAGGGTTTACCCATGCCCTCCATAGGCTTGGCAGATAGCCTGCGGATATCAACATCGACTTTCAATCGCCTACGCCCTCTTGCTCCCAGTGGGAGATTATACCTCGGGATGGAATCATTCCATTCGAGAAGCTTACCAAAATGGGACGGCAAGCCCCCGGAGACCGAATCACTTCATTTTATGGAACGGACTGGGATTTGCCATTACCTGACACCAGCCTTTCCACGTATTTCCCTGCTCGTCTATTACTAAAAAAACATACTGAAAAGCTGTTCAATCCATAAACGGCATTCTCAGCCAATTCCCAGCAAACTGTATCGTTGCTGAATTTTTTGTAAACACTGTCCTGAAACGAGACTGCCACGGCTCGCCCGCCAAGCATAGTGAAAAGCCCAAAAACGGAAAAAAGGCCGGGTAAAACCGGCCTTTTCGATATTATGCTGCTTTTTCCACCGCCCATTTGCGCAGGATCTTGGCGGCCCTTTCCTCGCTGATTTCCACCATGCGGGAGAGCCTGCGTTCCGGTCCTTCGCGAACCCGGCGGTTGAATGTGCCCTCGCCATCGCCGCCCGCCAGAAGGTCGTCGGTGCTGTCGAAGCCGAAATCCGCCCCGAAACCTTCCATGAGACCGCCTGCGCCCGCATCCATGCCGGGAGAGAAATCCGGCAGTTCGAGACCGGCGGCCTCCTGGCTGAGCTGGCCTGCGGCGGCACCGTTGCCGGTCACCGTGCGGACCAGAGGGCGTACGCCGAGCCAGACGACAAGGAAGGCAACCGCGACAAAGGCGAGCGAGTTGATGATGCCGGCGGAATTGCGGCTCAGCACTTCCATGATGCCCGGGCCGGTTGCGGCCTCATCCAGCAATTGCGTTTCGAGGAAGTCCATCGCCGTCAGCGAGACGATGTCGCCACGGTCGGAGGAAATGCCTGCCGCCGAAGTGACGATCTTCTGCATTTCGGCAAGATAGGCGTCGATCTTCGCCTGATCGGCGGGCTCGCCGACCATCTTGGCGATCCGGCCCTTGTTGACGACGACCGCGACCGAAATCTTCTCGACAGTGTAGCCGTTCTTGACCGTGGCTACCGTCTTGGAATTGATCTCGTAATTGGTCTGCTCTTCCTTCTTGGCCGACTGGTCGGAGGACTGCGGACCGCCGCCGCCGCCCTGGGGTGCTGCCTGCGGTACGTTCTGTTCCACGGTCGCGGCCGTGTCCGGCTGCGTTTCCTGGGACTTCTGGTCTTCCTTCACCGTGCGCACGGAGCGCTCAACGCGCGATTCCGGATCGTAGACGGTTTCCTGAATCTGACGGCTGTCGGTATTGAGCTGCGCCGTGACGCTGGAGCGGAAATTGTCCATGCCGAGGAAAGGCGCCAGCGCCTTGTCGATATTGGTTTCGATTTCCTGCTGCACATTCTGCGCCAGCGTCAATGAGCGGTTCATGGCTGCATTGGTGACATCATCGCCGGAAGCGAGAAGCTGGCCGGTCGAATCAAGCAGGGTCACATCATCGACTTCAAGGCCGGGAACGGCCGAGGCGACGAGGTGGCGGATGGATGCGGACGCCTTGCGGCCGGCCGAAGCACTGGCGCGAATCATCACCGATGCGGTGGGCTTCTGTTCGCCACGGCGGAAATTGCCGACGTCAGGCATGACGATATGGACGCGTGCGGCCGCAATGCCGTCAATCTGCTGGATGGAGCGGCCGATCTCGCCCTCAAGGGCGCGAACGCGCGTCACTTCCTGCATGAAGGAGGTCAGGCCGAGAGAGCCGACATTGTCGAAAAGCTCATAACCGGCATTGGCGCTGTCGGGCAGGCCGCGCTCAGCCAGAAGCAATCTTGCCTTGCTGGTGAGGCCGACGGGAACCTGAAGGCTGGAACCATCGGTCCCCACCTGAAAGTCCAGACCCGATTCGGCAAGCGCAATGCTGATCTTGTTAAGGTCGCTTTTTTCAAGCCCCACGTAGAGGGTCTCGTAAGCGGGACGGTTCACGTAAAGAGCTGCGGCAAGGATGATGGCCATGGACACAACGCCCACGCCGCCCAGCATCAGCAGCCGTGTCTGCCCCAGCGCCGCGACATTCTTTAAGACCTGAGGGATTTGATTTAACAGATTCATTCTGTTCCGCACCGTCATTCATAGAGTCCGAGACCTTTTGGCCCCGTCGTGACAATAGGGTGCGAAGCTTGCGCGAGCGTTGCCTTTCTCCGCATTCCGCGAAGGACGGCAACGCTGGCCGAAATAGTTCTAGAAGAGGTCGAAGTCGCCCGATGCCTTGTCGAGCGGCTGGGAATGGCCATGGCGGAAGGCCGCGCCGAGCGCCTTCTGCATTTCGGCCAGCTTGACGAGGCTTAGGGCGGTGGAAACATCCACGATCCAGTCTCCGGGGATGGAACCGGTGATGGTATCGATGAATTCCGCAAGGCCGCGGGTTTTCTGGACGGCAAGGTCGATGCCCTGCAACAGCTTGACGCCTTCACTGGACAATTGACCGCTGGTCACTTCAAGCAATTGCGGCTCGATGCGCTCGATGAGATAGGCGACGTCGTGCAGTTCCGATACCACGCGCATCAGAACGTCCGGCAGGGCTTCTTCGAACGGAGTGGCGGCGGTGTGCTCTGCAAGCTGCATTGGAAACTCCGTGACTAGAAAAATTCGATGTCGTTGGCGACTGGCTTGGGGGCCGGCACCGGACGCGTTTCCATGGCAACCGTCTTCTGGGTTTCCGCGCCGCTGAGCGGATGCTGACGTGCACGCCCGGAGACCGGCCAGAATTCGATCTTTCGGCCGTGGTCTCCGCCCGTGGAGGAGCTCAAGACCGGAATACCTTCATCCTTCAGAAACTGCATGGCGAAGATGGCATTCTGCTCACCGACATTGGAGAAGCTGGCAATCGTCTTTGCGCCGCCGAAAACCTTGGCTTCCAGCCGGTCGCGCCGCGCCCCCTGCTTCAGGAGGCCGTTGATCAGGAGCTCCATGAGATGCACGCCGTAACGCGTGGCATCTCCGCCGGTCACATTTCCCGTTCCCGGCAGCAGGAAGTGATTCATGCCTCCCAGGCCGGCAACGGGGTCTCTCAGACAGGCGGCCACGCACGAACCGAGTATCGTCGTCAGCACCACATCGGGATCGCTGACGACCTTATACTCGCCCTGAATGATATGTACGCGCTTGGCCGCAGCTTCAATCATTTCAGCGATCCGAAAACCGCCTCGATGGCAGCGCGCATTTTGTCGATCGTGAAGGGCTTGGCCAGCACGTTGTTGGCGCCGAGCTGGGCTGCCTTCTGCACCAGCGCGCGGTCGCCCTGCGCGGTGAGGATGATGAAGGCGGCCTTCTTGGTTGTCGGGTTAGCCCTGACGGCGTGCAGGAAACCGAGACCGTCCATCTTCGGCATGTTGAAATCGGAAATGACGAGATGATGGGGCTGCTGCTCCATGATCTTCATTCCCTGCTCGCCGTCACCGGCGGCGGTGATCTGCTTGAAGCCGAGCTGTGTCAGCGCATCGCTGAGGAGCAGCCGGCTGGTCACCTGATCGTCGACGATCAGAACTTTGATCTTTTCTGCGAGAGACATTAGTCAGCACCTTCTTTACGGGCAGTGGTTAGTTTCAGGATTTCTTCGCCGATGGAGGCCAGCGGGAGTTGCTGTTCCACGGCACCAAGTTCATAGGCCACGCGGGGCATGCCGTAGACGACACATGTTTTTTCGTTCTGGCCGACGGTGCGCGCGCCGGCATGACGCATCTTCAACAGCCCGGCTGCGCCATCGCGGCCCATGCCGGTCAAAATGACGCCGACGGCGTTACGGCCGGCAAGCTCGGCCACCGAATCGAACAGCACATCGACGGAGGGGCGATGGCCGTTGACGAGATCACGCTCGACAAGCCGGCAGCAGGGTGCGGACCGGTTGGCGATCTGCAAATGGCGCTCGCCGCCCGGCGCAAGATAGATCTTGCCGGTCTGAAGACGTGCACCGTCCGTCGCCTCTTCCACCACGGGGGCGCAGATGCGGTTCAGCCGTTCGGCAAAACTCTTGGTGAAGGTCGGCGGCATGTGCTGGGTGATGACGGTCGGCGGGCAATTGGCCGGGAATTTCTGCAGCACGGCGATCAGCGCTTCGACACCGCCCGTGGAGGAACCGATGGCAACGACCTTGCGCCCAGCCCGATATTCACTGACCGGGACCGGCTGCGGCACGGCTGCGGCTTCCGGGCGCGCCGCGCGGTAGGCGGCGTGTTGAGAGCGGGCAGCGGCCTTCACCTTGTCGGCGAGATCGCCAAAGGGGCGTGCATCGCCCGGCGCCGGCTTGCCGACACAGTCGAAGGCGCCGATTTCAAGCGCAGCCAGCGAAGCATCCGCGCCGCGATGGGTCAGCGACGAGACCATGATGACCGGCATGGGCCGCAGGCGCATGATCTTTTCGAGAAATTCCAGCCCGTTCATTTCCGGCATCTCGATGTCGAGCGTCACGACATCGGGGTTGAGCTGCTTGATGGCCGCGCGTGCTTCCATGGCGTTGCCGGCCTGCCCAACCACCTCGACTTCCGGATCGGCCTTGAGGACAGCCGAAATCAGGCCGCGCATAGTGGGGCTATCATCGACGACGAGTACCCGTGCGAGTGCGCTCATGCCTTCCTCCCCGAAGCGTGACCAGTGAAGCGGTAGGTGGTGATGCCCGTATTGTCGAACAGGTTCTTGGCGTCACCGGAGACGCGTTCGGAATGCCCGATATAAAGATGGCCGCCTTCCGGCAGCAGCCCGGCAAAACGCGACCAGATGCGCATCTGCGTCGGCTCGTCGAAATAGATGACGACGTTGCGGCAGAAAATGACGTCGAAATTGCCTTTGAAGGGCCATTGCGTCATCAGGTTCAATTCGTTGAAGGTGATGAGGCGCTTGACCTTGTCATCGATGCGGAACTTGCGGCGACCGCCGGCATCGACTTCCGTGAACCATTGCTTGCGCATGGCGGGAGACACGGTTTCGAGCGCATTGTCGTCATAGACCCCTGCCCGGGCCTGCGCCAAAATCTTGGGGTCGATATCCGTCGCCAGGATCTTGAAATCGTAATCCGCCGCATTCGGGAACATGGCAAGCACGGTAAGCGCGATGGAATAGGGCTCCTGCCCGTCCGAGCAGGCGGCCGACCAGATGCGGACACGCCCGCCGCTCTTCGCCCGGGCGATGAGGCCCGGCAGGACCTCGTCACGCAGATGTTCGAAATGATGGTTCTCGCGGAAGAAGCGGGTGAAATTCGTCGTCAGGTGCGACAGCATTTCGCGCCGCGCCTGCGCGCCATCCGGCGAGGACACCAATGCGCAATATTCGCGAAAACCCGACAGGCCGAGATTGCGGATATGCTTCGACAGGCGGGAATAAACCAGCGACGCCTTGGTGTCGTTGAGATAGATGCCCGCATCGGCATAGATCATCGCCGCGATTTCCGACAGGTCGCGTCTCGTCAGCGGGTATTCGCCGCTGGCAAGAACCTCGTCGGGAGACTGGCGCTGATCGCTGAAATTAAGTGCTGCCATGAACGATCCGCTCTCAACCCGTCGCCGCAAGCGACATTTCCTGCTTCAGGGGCTGTCCGCGCGAGGCGCTGACGATGGCATCGACATCCAGGATGAGCGCGACACGTCCGTCACCGAGAATGGTGGCGGCGGCAATGCCCGGAACATGGGTATAGTTGGCTTCCAACGACTTGATGACAACCTGGCGCTGGCCCTGGATCGCATCCACCATCAGGGCGCGCTGGCCGCCGCCTTCCGATTCCACCAGAAGGGCGACACCTTCGACCGGATCGGCCTGGGTCGGGCGGAAGTTCAGCACGCGACCGACATCGACCAGCGGGCAGAAGGAGTTGCGGATGGAGATCAGCCGCTGGTTCGCGCCGAAGGAATGAATATTCTTCGCTTCCGGCTGCAGGGTTTCGACGATTGCCGTCAGCGGCACCACCAGCGTCTGGCCGGCAACGGTCACCACCATGCCGTCAAGAACGGCAAGCGTCAGCGGAAGGCTCATGGTGAAGGTCGAGCCATGGCCGGGGCGCGAGGAGATGCTGATGCGGCCGCCAAGCGCCTGAATGGAGCGTTTGACCACATCCATGCCAACGCCGCGGCCGGAAATGTCGGAAATCTTGTCGGCGGTGGAGAAGCCCGGCGCGAAGATCAGATTGTCGATCTCTTCATCCGTCAGGTTCGCATCGGCGGCGATGAGGTCGTTATCGATTGCCTTCTGGCGAACGCGCTCGCGGTTGATGCCCGCGCCATCGTCCTGAAGCTCGATCAGGATACGGCCCGAACGGTGCTTCGCCGAAAGCTTGATGGTGCCTTCCGGGTTCTTGCCCGCCGCTTCGCGTTTTTCCGGTGTTTCGATGCCGTGGTCGACGGCGTTGCGGATCATATGCGTCAGTGGTTCGGCCAGCTTGTCGATGACCGTCTTGTCGACTTCCGTATTCTCGCCTTCGGTGACGAGACGGATCTGCTTGCCGATCATGTCGGCGACTTCGCGGACGATACGCGACATGCGCTGGAACACCGGCTTCACCGGCTGCGCGCGGATCGCCATGACGCTGTCCTGAATTTCGCGCGTCAGCTGCTGCAACTCGTCGAGGCCCATATTGACGGCAGACGTGCCGCTCGCATCGTTTTCGATGACGCTCTGCGACAGCATGGCCTGATTGATGACGAGTTCGCCGACGAGGTTGATCAGGCGGTCGACACGGTCGAGGTCGACGCGGATGGTCTGGCCGGCGCTCGCATTGGCGGCAGCGTTGGCATTCGCCTGGGCTGCGGCAGGCGCTGCCGCCGCTTCACGCTTTTCGATGGCGGCATTGACGCTCTGGGCGATCTGCGTCGTCGCAACGGCCGTTTCGACGGCTGCGGCAACGTAGGACGCTTCAGCCGTGGCGGTTTCAACAGCGGGGTGCTCTTCCGGTCCGCTATCGAGGGCCGAAAGATCGAACGGCACCGGGATCATCGGAAGCTCTTCCGCGTCGTCTGCGGCATCCGAAACAACCGGCACGATTTCCAGATCGCAATCCCATTCGGCAAATTCGAAGACGCTGCGGATGCCCTCTTCGCCCTTGTCGGTCGCAATCGAAACCGTCCAGGAAAGATAGGATGCTTCAGGATCGAGCTTGTCGAGCGAAGGCAGCTCCGACATGTCGCAATTGATGCTCATTTCGCCGATGCGCGAAAGATCGCGCAGGAGAAGTGCCGCCTCGTTGCCTTTCGAATAAAGCGACGCATGCGGCTTGAAGGTGATCTGGAAGGACGGCGCTTCCATCAGCGGTGTGGTTTCGTCGGCAAAGTCCGTGAAGGAGAACGGGATCGGCTCGAAACCGCTCTCATCCGTCGGCTTGGGTGCGACGGGTTGCGGCGCCTTGACTGCGGCCGGCGCTGCCACAGGCGCGGAGACCTGCACGGTTTCGCCGTTTGCCAGCGCTTCCAGTTCCTTGACGAGGCCGCGGGTGCGGCTTTCATCGACGCTGCCGCCGTCTCTTGCCGCATTGGTCAGGTCCGCCAGCACGTCGGCGGAGCGCAGCATGACTTTCAGAACATCCTGTGTCGGCTCCAGCTTGTTGGAGCGGACGCAGTCGAGGGTCGTTTCAAAAACGTGGGCGAAGGCCACGAGATCATCGAGACCGAAGGCACCCGCCCCGCCCTTGATGGAATGAACGGCACGGAAAACGGCGTTGACGGTTTCCGGATCGCGGTCGCCGTCATTCAATTTAAGAAGCCCCGATTCCAGTTCCGCGAGCTGCTCCTCGCACTCCTGGAAAAAGATTTCCTTGATTTCGTTCATATCCATCGTGAAATGTCCCGTATCAGGCGGTTACGCGTTCAATGGCATCGATGAGTTTCGCAGGGTCGAACGGTTTGACGATCCAGCCCGTCGCACCGGCCTGACGGGCGCGGTTCTTCTTCTCTGCGTCGCTTTCGGTCGTCAGGACGAGGATCGGGATCGCACGATACTTTTCGTTGCGCCGTACACCCTCGATGAAGCCGAAACCATCGAGACGGGGCATGTTGATGTCCGTCACGATAACATCCGGGTTGCTCTGCTCGAGCACTTCGAGGCCCTCGATGCCGTCTTCAGCCTGAATGGTTTCGAAACCGGCATTGTTGAGCGTGACCAGGAGCATGTTCCTGATCGTCCGGGAATCATCCACGGTAAGAACTTTTTTCTTCACTTTTGCATCTCCTTGGGGAGCAAATGGTCAATATCGACGCCTATCAGTTTCATCGTCTTGTCGAATGCATCGGAAACCCTGGCAAAACCGAAGGGCTTGCCATCCTCTTCCCAGGATTTCGCGCCGGCCATTAGGACCTGGGCGCAAAGCGCACCGATACGCTCCACCTCGGAGGCATCTACCGACAAAGGTGCTCCCCTCAACGTCATCAGCTTGCCGTGCAGGGCCGATGCTTCGTTGAGATCCAGCACCGGTGACAGTTTCAGCGTCGCCTCAGCTGCTTTTCTGGCTGCCATTACATGACTCCCTGACGTCTGAATTGTTGGTAATCCTGGCCGTAATCCGTGCGATTATCCGCACGGGCCATAAATGAAGTGTCCTGTCGGTCCGCACCGGACGCCGCTCTCGCCTGTACCTGACGGGCAACGCGGAATTCGCGGATGGTGCGGCCGAGTTCGAGAATGACGGTTTGAAGCGCATCGGCCTCGGAGGCGCTCGCGCTGATATCGACGGCGTTCCGGCCGGCCTGCCTTTGCTGCTCGCCGATATCGGCGGCAACCGATTGCAGTTCGCCAGCCTGCTCGGCCGTATGCCGGGAGACTTCCGCGATCATGTCGTTGATGCCAGAGACCTGCCGGACGACACCGCCGATTGCGTCCTGCGTGCGGTTGACCATGCGCACGCCGCCCTCAACCTGCGTCTTGGTGGTGCCGACAAGGCTCTTGATCTCCCTTGCAGCGTCGGCGGAACGCTGGGCGAGCGCCCGCACCTCCTGCGCGACGACAGCGAAACCACGTCCGCTTTCACCCGCGCGCGCCGCCTCGATGCCGGCATTGAGGGCGAGAAGGTTGGTCTGAAAAGCGATCTCGTCAATCGTGCCGATGATCCTGCCGATCTGTTCGGCGGATTGTTCGATATCCGACATGGCGTCAATCGCCTCGCCGATAGCCTTGCCGCTTTCGACCGCCGCCTCGCGGGCGCGGGAAACAGCCGTTTCCGTGGCCGATATGCGCGCACCGTTTTCAGCAACGCTCCCGATCATCGTCTGGATGGCGCGGGAGGTTTCGGCAAGGGCTTCGGCCTGCTGGCGGGAGCGCTCGGCCATGGAGCGGCCCATATCGGCAAAGCGCGCGCCGAGCGCCTCGGCCTCGCCGATGCTGTTTTGCGCCGCGATCAGCGATGCGCCAATCGTTTCCAGGGCCGTATTGAAGGACGCTGCAACATCGCGATAGGCTTCCGGCACTTCGCCGCCGATGCGGGCCTGCAAATCGCCTGCGGCAAAGGCCGTCAGCGCTGTGCCCAGCAACTTCGCCGCTTCGGAGCGGTCATTGTCGCGCTGTTCCGCCAGTTCGCGGCCATGGCGCAGGCGCAATTCGTTGAAGCGCAGCGAGACAGCGATTTCGGTATCGACCATCACCAGACGGACGACATTCTTGACGGCTTCCGCCAGTTCACGGGTTTTCTTGCGGTTGCCGGGCAGGATGGAGCGCGGCGCGTGTTCGGCCACCAGCCCGCCGACGAGATGTTCCAGAACCACCGCGTGGCTGGCGATCTGCCAGCGCGGATCGAGCCCCATGCGGCTGGCATTGTCGGAAAGAACCTTCACCCGCTCGGCATAGAGCGCGTCGAAACGCGCATCGGTCAGAACGCTCCAATGCGAGGATTGCAGATCGTGCAGCCGGTCGAGCTGGTTTTCGCTTTCGAAAGACGGAGAACAGTCCGGCATGGACTGAAAACGGGTCATCACGTCCCGAAGGCCGGCCTTGACGTAAGGCTCCAGCATGCTGCGATAGCTGCGCAGGAAATCGGATTGCGTCTCGTCGAGGCCGGCAAAACGCAACCGTCCCGCCAGGCTTCCGCCTGCCGATCTGCGCGCTTGATCTGATGGCAAATCCTGCCCCAACCGACGTCCCCAACAACATGACGGCCGGTAAAACCCGGCCAAATTGGCCAAGGTTCAGAACGCCAGCACCCTAAGGGGATTTTTGAACGAACATACCCATCGCGGACGATGCGGCATCGACGCTTGCCAGACCTTCTTGAACCAAGAAACGAAAATACCGGATCGGCACCGGTACGGCAGTGCGGCGTCATGCCTGGAAGGGGAGAGAACCCCATTCCGCCGTGGAAATACCATCAATCTTTATGGTTAATTCCTTGCTTGAAAGTTAAGAAACACAGGCGTCGGCGTCAAACGGTAAAATTTGTAAAAGCTTTTAGCCAATGCCGCCCTCACTTTGCCGCAAACGGGCAAAAACGAAAAGGAATCGGACGCTGCGGGCGGTTTTTCCCGCATGCGCGCTGGACAAGCATGTCCGGCTTCCCCTAAAACAAATCAACAGGATATTCGCTCAACGGTGATGCTTTAAAGAGACCTTTACGATCAAGGAGACGCCAACTTGCCATGGATGGAGAAAAGCCGCAGTTCAAGGCGCCATCCGCAAGTGTTGATCGGTCTCGTGGTCGCGAGCCTGCTGGTCATGATCGGCTTTCAGGCGCCGGCCGGCGTCAAGCCCCTTTCCAAAACCAGCCGTCTCGAACGATTGCAGAGCGTCGATCCTGGCCGTTCCCTTTCTCTTCGCCAAAAGGATTGCGATAGCGGCAATGATTTCGGCTGCAGGACCGGCGATGCCGGTTCAGGCCTTCGCCTGGACGCGTTTGCCTCACCCACGCCAAGCCTCAGGGATAATGCGGACGTCTCGTTCGTTGCTGTTGCCATCGTGCCACAAGCTTTCCGAGACTTTGCCAGCGTGGTTCCACGCGCGCCTCCGCATATTATGTATTAGTCATTCCGGCGGTCCTCATCATTCGGTTCATTGCGAACCTTGAGGGATCGGAGTCGTCGGAAACCCGCCGTAGGCTCCCATTCCAGAGAGAAAACCGCCGCCGCATATGACACTTGCAACCATTCTTCCATTCATTGTCGCATTGCCCTTCGTTGGCGCGCTTCTGACGGCCTTCATGCCGCGCGAGGGTGCGGCCGCCGGTCCCGCCTCCGTTGCGGGCGCAGTCGCCCTTTTCGGCCTTGTCAGCAGCATTTTTCTTTATACGAGCGTCAGCGGCGGCGCGGTTCTCAAGTATGATGTGGAATGGCTGCCCCAGCTCGGCCTGAACTTTACCCTGCGGCTGGACGGATTTGCGTGGATTTTCACGATGCTCATTACCGGCATCGGCCTGCTGGTGGTGCTCTACGCGCGTTATTATATGTCGGCCGAAGACCCGATTCCCCGTTTCTTCGCCTTCCTGCTCGCCTTCATGGGCTCGATGCTTGGCGTGGTGCTCTCCGGCAACGTCATCCTGCTGTCGATCTTCTGGGAAATGACCAGCATCTTTTCGTTCCTGCTGATCGGCTACTGGCATCAGAACGCCGGTGCGCGCGACGGCGCACGCATGGCGCTGACCGTGACCGGCATCGGCGGCTTCAGCCTGCTGGCGGGCCTGCTGATCCTCGGCCATATGGCGGGAAGCTATGATCTCGACAGGATCATCGAGGCGGGTGCGGCTATCCGCGCCCATTCCCTCTACGTGCCCGCGCTCATCCTCATCCTCGGCGGCGCGCTGACCAAGAGCGCGCAGTTTCCGTTCCATTTCTGGCTGCCCAACGCCATGGCGGCGCCTACACCCGTTTCCGCCTATCTGCATTCAGCCACGATGGTGAAGGCCGGGGTTTTCCTGCTTGCGCGGTTCTGGCCCGTGCTGGCGGGCACGCCGGAATGGTTCTGGCTGGTGGGCGCGGCCGGCATCATAACCCTGCTGCTCGGCGCCTATTTCGCCATGTTCCAGCAGGACCTCAAGGGTCTGCTCGCCTATTCCACCATCAGCCATCTCGGCCTCATCACCACGCTGCTCAGCCTCGGCAGCCCGCTTGCGGCAGTGGCGGCCATATTCCACATGGTCAACCACGCCACCTTCAAGGCCTCGCTCTTCATGGCGGCCGGCATCATCGACCATGAGACGGGCACGCGCGACATGCGGCGCTTAAGCGGGCTTTATACCTATATGCCCGCAACCGCGACGCTCGCCATGGCGGCAAGTGCGGCCATGGCCGGCGTGCCGTTGTTCAACGGCTTCCTTTCCAAGGAAATGTTCTTTGCCGAGGCCGTCGAAACCCATGCCGACTCGCTGCTGGACCGGGCCCTGCCCTATGTCGCGACGCTGTCGGGCGCATTTGCCGTCGCCTATTCGCTGCGCTTCATCCATACGGTCTTCTTCGGCCCCAAGCCCGTCGATCTGCCGAACCCGCATCCGCACGAGCCGCCGCGCTGGATGCGTTTCCCCATCGAATTCCTCGTCTTCGCCTGCCTGATCGTCGGTATCGTTCCGAGCCTCTCCATCGGCCCGTTCCTGCACTCGGCCGTGCTTTCAGTGCTTGGTGCGCAAACGCCGGTCTACAGCCTGTCGATCTGGCACGGTTTCAACCTGCCGCTGATCATGAGTATCGCGGCGCTGATCGGCGGGGTTACGATCTATGCCCTGCTCGGCGGTTATTTCTCGCGCTGCGACGACGGTCCGCCGGTCTTCCGGCATTTGCGTGGACAGCGCATCTTCGAGCGCATTCTCGTCACCGTGTCCTGGAAATGGGCGCGGTGGCTGGAAAGCACGCTCGGCACGCGGCGTCTGCAGCCGCAGCTGAGGCTTCTTATCCTTGTGGCGCTTCTTGCCGGTTTCTCGCCTCTCTTCCTTTCGGAATTCTCCCTGTCGCTGCCGCGCGTCACGACCTTCGATCCGATCTTCGCCATTCTCTGGCTGATCGGCATGATCGCGGCCATGGGTGCGGCCTGGCAGGCGAAATATCATCGCCTCGCCGCGCTCGTCATGCTCGGCGTCTCGGGCCTCGTCACCTGCCTCACCTTCGTCTGGCTTTCCGCGCCGGATCTGGCCATCACCCAGCTGCTGGTGGAAATCGTCACCACGGTTCTCATCCTGCTCGGCCTCAGATGGCTGCCGAAACGCGTCGAGAAGGTCGACAGCAGCGATGAGCTGCCGGCGCAGCTGCGCCGCGCCCGCGACTTCCTGCTCGCCGCAGGCAGCGGTATCGGCATGTCCGTCATCGCCTATGCCGTGATGACGCTGCCTGTGCCGAACGCGATTGCGACCTATTTCCTCGAACGCGCCTATACCGAAGGCGGCGGCACCAATGTCGTCAACGTCATCCTCGTCGATTTCCGTGGCTTCGATACCTTCGGCGAAATCGCGGTGCTGGCCATCGTGGCGCTCACCGTCTTTGCGCTGCTTCGCCGTTTCCGCCCCGCCCATGAAAGCATCGGGGTGCCGGAACAGCAGCAGATGCAGAACGCCTTCGATGCCGAACGGCCAGACCGCAGCAATGGCGATACGGTCCGCGACTATCTCTATGTGCCGTCCATCGTGATGCAGTGGATGTTCCCGGTCATCATCACCTTCTCGATCTTCCTGTTCATGCGCGGGCACGACCTGCCGGGCGGCGGCTTTGCGGCCGGCATCACCATGGCCATCGGCTTCCTGCTGCAATATCTTGCCGGCGGGGCACGCTGGGCGGAGGACCGCATCCGCATCCTGCCGCTGCGCTGGATGGGTTTCGGCCTTTTGATGGCGGCGGCGACGGGTATTGGCTCCTGGTACTTCGGCTACCCGTTCCTGACCTCTTATTTCCAGTATACGGAGATACCCTATATCGGCAAAATGCCGACGGCATCCGCCCTGCTGTTCGACCTCGGCGTCTTCTCGCTGGTCGTCGGCTCCGTTGTTCTTATCCTGATAGCACTGGCACACCAATCGTTGCGTAACTACCGCGTTCGCACGCCTGAAGCCGCAAAAGCGGAGGACGTGTAATGGAACTCATTCTCGCCATCGGCATCGGCATCATGACCGGCTCCGGCGTCTGGCTGGTGCTGCGCCCGCGCACCTATCAGGTCATCGTCGGACTTTCGCTGCTGTCTTACGCCGTCAACCTCTTCATCTTCGGCGTCGGCGGCATCAAGACCAATGCGCCGCCGGTGCTGGTCAACGGCGTCGACAGCTCCACGCTTGCCGACCCCGTGCCGCAGGCGCTGGTGCTGACGGCCATCGTCATCGGCTTTGCCACCACCGCATTGTTCCTTGTCGTGCTGCTCGCCGCCCGCGGCCTCACCGGCACCGACCATGTGGACGGGAGGGAGACGAAATGATGTCGTTCCCCTTCCACATCGTCATCGCGCCTATCCTGCTGCCGCTGATTACCGCAGCCCTTCTGCTGTTCTTCGACGAGCGCCAGCGCGTGGCGAAAGCCGCCATCAGCCTCACCTCGACGGTACTGTTGCTGGTGGTCGCCATATTGCTGTTCCGCGAGGTCAACTCGACGGTCAATACCGAGATCGCCGCCGTAGTGTCGAGCGGTGTCTATCTGCTCGGCAACTGGCCGGCGCCCTTCGGCATCGTGCTCGTCGCCGACCGTCTTTCGGGCCTGATGGTGCTATTGACGGCGCTGCTCGCCATTCCATCCTTGATCTATTCGATGGCGAAGTGGCACAGGTCGGGCGCGCATTTCCATTCGCTGTTCCAGATGATGCTGATGGGCGTCAACGGCGCATTCCTGACCGGGGACCTCTTCAACCTCTTCGTCTTCTTCGAAGTGATGCTGGCCGCGTCCTACGGTCTGCTGCTGCATGGTTCCGGCCAGCAGCGCGTCAAGGCCGGGCTGCATTATATCGCCATCAACCTCGTCGCCGCCCTGTTCTTCCTGATCGGCGTCAGCCTCATCTATGGCGTTACCGGCACGCTGAACATGGGCGATCTCGCCCATCGCATCGAGGGGCTCAACCCCGATCAGCGCATGCTCTTGGAAACCGGCTCGGCCATCCTCGGCATCGCCTTTCTGGTCAAGGCCGGCATGTGGCCGCTGAATTTCTGGCTGCCCTCTGCCTATGGCGCGGCGTCGGCCCCGGTGGGCGGGCTCTTCGCCATCATGAGCAAGGTCGGCATTTATGTCATCGCCCGCCTGTCCTTCCTGCTTTTCGGACAGACGGCCGGGGAATCGGCCGGTTTCGGCCATGATGCCCTGCTGGTCGGCGGCATCGCCACCATCATCTTCGGGGCTATCGGCGTTCTGGCGTCGCAGGCGCTGGGGCGGCTGGCCGGCTTTTCGGTTCTCGTCTCGTCGGGAACGCTGCTTGCCGCCATGGGCACCGGCAATCCCACGGTTGCGGCCGGCGCGCTTTATTACATGGTCAGCTCCACCCTCACCATCAGCGCCTTCTTCATGCTGATCGAACTGGTGGAGCGTGGGCAGGATGCCGGCGCGAACGTTCTTGCCGTGACCATGGAGGCCTATGGCGAGGGCGACGAGGAAGAGGAGGAAGAAGAGGTCGGCGTGACCATGCCTGCCACCATGGCGGTGCTCGGCGCCTGTTTTGCCGCCTGCGGCATTCTTCTGGCCGGCCTGCCGCCGCTTTCGGGCTTCATCGCCAAATTCTCGATGCTGACCGCCATTCTCAACCCTTCCGGGCTCGGTGCCAATGACAGCGTGTCCACGCTGTCCTGGTGGCTGGTTTTCCTGATCGTCTTTGCCGGTTTCGCCTCGCTGATCTCGATGACGCGCGCCGGCATCCGCACCTTCTGGGCCTCCATCGAAGGCACTGTGCCGCGCGTGCTCGTCATCGAAATCGCCCCCGTGATGCTGCTGCTCGGCCTGACGCTTGCCATGACCGTGCAGGCAGGACCGGTAATGCGATACATGCAGGAAACGGCGCGTATTCTCGACCTGCCGGCAAGCTATATTCAGGGCGTTATTTCCGCGCCCCGGGCGGGAAGCAACCCGGAGGCAGAGCCATGATAAGCCGTGTCCTGCCCTACCCGCTGCTGACAATCTCGCTGATATTCTTCTGGATTACGATCAACAGCTTTTCGCCGGGGCATCTGCTGCTCGGCACCGGTGTTGCGCTTGTCGCCTCCTGGGCGATGGCGTCGCTCAGGCCCGCCAAGCCGCGCATCCGCAACTGGCACAGGCTCGTGCAACTGATCCTGATCGTGCTTTACGATATCGTCAGGTCCAATCTCTCGGTCGTGAAGATCATCCTGTTCAAGCGCGAGAGAGACCGCAAATCCGGCTTCCTGGCCGTGCCGCTCGATATTCGCGACCCGATGGCGCTTGCGGTGCTGGCGACGATCCTGACCTCGACGCCGGGAAGCGCATGGCTCGAATATAATTCCAGCCAGGGCACGCTGCTGCTTCACGTTCTCGACGATGTGGATGAGGCGGCCTGGATAAGCCTTATCAAGAACCGTTATGAAAAACTGCTGATGGAGATATTCGAATGAGTTCGATTATCCTTTTCTGGTCCTTTTCGCTGGCGCAGTTCATGCTCGCCATCGCCATGGCGATCTCGGTCTATCGCATCGCCATTGGCCCGCGCGCGCAGGACCGCGTGCTGGGCATGGATACGCTTTATGTCAATGCCATGCTGCTTCTTTTGACCTTCGGCCTGCGCACCGGCAATGACATCTATTTCGAGGCATCGCTGCTGATCGCCATCCTCGGCTTCGTCTCCACCGTCGCCCTTTCCAAATTCCTGATGCGCGGCGAGGTGATCGAATGAGCGAGGCGCACGAATTTCCCCTCTGGGCCGCCATTGCCGTGGCCTTCTTCGTCCTGCTCGGCGCCTCGCTGACACTGATCGGCACCATCGGCTTTGCCAAGCTCAACAGCTTCTATGAGCGCCTGCATGCGCCCACACTCGGCACCAGCTGGGGCACCGGCGGCATCGTCATGGCCTCGATCATCTATTTCTCCGTCTCCGGCGACCGCTTCGCCTTCCATGAAATCTTCATCGGTATTTTCATGACGGTGACGACGCCGGTTTCCCTGATGCTGCTGGGACGCGCCGCACTTTATCGGGACCGGGCGGAGCAGAATACGGATAATCGGGAGCATCTTTAGAGCGCCGGGCTACTTTGCCCGGCTGTTCGCCACTGCCTCAATTGCGATGGCCATGACTTCCAGATCGCTTTCCGGCAGTGCATTTGCTGCCGCAGCGATCTTTGCTTTCAGCAGATCATGGCCCGTCAGCGCGGCTGTTTTCTTTTCAAAATCAAGCAATGCGTTCGGAGTGCTATCCAGAACGGTGGCTATCCGAACGAGTGTCGCCAGATCAGGCTCCCTTCGGCCCATGATGTAATTGCCGTAACGACGCTCCGTAAGCCCCGCTCGGCGGGCAACTTCCGCATTAGAGAGACCAAGCTCCTTCGCGCGCTTTTTCAGATTTGCTGCAAATGATTCCATAGGAACAGATTGTTCCTGACAGAAACCACGGGTCTATGTACATTATGGCGTCAACTATCACGTCATTATAGGTAGGCCATGCCGCTCAGCGTCGATTATCTCTATCTCATCGCGGGCTGCAGTTTCGTTCTGGCGGCTTACCTCTGGCTCGAATGGCAGACCCGCATTCGACCCATGCTCTTACCAAGCTCGGAGATTAAACGCCTTGCCGATGACCTGATTGAACGACATGGCGAGCGCGCGGAGGAATTCGCCGCAATGGAAGAAGACCGGGCGTGGCGCTATTCGCGAAGCTTGGAGCAGGGCAAATGGCGGCGTGTGCGCAGAGAACTTGAGTGCCGCGACAATATCCCATAGCAGGATAACTCAGGATCGAACCTCGGCACTGCGATTTTGAGATTTTTCGGCACATGACAAAGTCTATGCATACACCCGAGTATCGGCTTCTTGTTGAGATACTGACCGACACGCGGCGAAAAATGGGGTTAACCCAGCAGCAAGTCGCAGACCGGCTGGGTAAGCCACAGTCCTATGTCGCAAAGGCTGAAGGGGCTGAAAGACGCATAGATGTCGTTGAGTTTGCAAAACTGTCGGCGGCAATGGATCAAGACCCGATAGCGCTTCTCCACCTTTTGCTCGAGCGGATAAAAGAGGAACCCTCTCCTCTCTGATCAAGACTGTTTCGAAGCCATGACCTTGCGAAAAGTGAGGGAAATTCGCCTGTCTCGGGCTTTCCTAACTCCGTTCACGATATCCGATTTGCGAGCCGGAATTTCATGGGTCCAGCCGTAGCGGCCAGCGTCTCTCAGCAAGACGCCGGAGCGAGGTTGAAGTAAGACGCCGCATATGGCTGGTCCGCGCAAATCACGAAAAATCATCTCGCATGTGGATAAAAGGCTTATCGATACGATTCCATCGTCAAAACAGGGCACACAATCGACATGCGCACTGATGCCCTGCCCCGGAAGATATTCGTTCGCGATAACCTGATCGGGCAAATCCCGACAATAACCTGTGGTAACCAATCGCTCCGCGAACACGCCAAGCCATGGCGGCAACGGCCCGATATACGCATCCGCGGTAACAGCGCGCGCCTTATAGTCGTACCGATAACCGAAATGCTGCACGCGGCGCTTCAACTCCGTGCTCCACACACCCGCATCCAGTTTGTCGGCAACGGAGGTCTCCTCCTCTGGAGAGAGAAAGCCGCCAAAATAGACTATGCCGGGCGGTAGAAGAGGTAGGCTTGTGACACGATCCATTTGCGGGCTGCTCTCCAACTGCCTGCAACAAACAGGGTTGGCCTATGGTTACACCGGGCCTATCAAAAGCATAAGATGGCGGTAGCTACTCATCGAAATTTGCCTGCAAATGGACAAGCCGTCCATGCGCACAATTCATCAACAATGCTATTGAGATAAATGGTGCCCGGAGGCGGATTTGAACCACCGACACGCGGATTTTCAATCCGCTGCTCTACCAACTGAGCTATCCGGGCACTTCAGGTCCTTGAAGAACCTCCGCTTTTGGCGGCCGGGGCTGTTTGGTGCCCCGAAAGTGAGCGGGGTTATAACATCTTGTTCGGACATGGCAAGCGCCATCGCGAAGTTTTTTGACAGTTTTTTCACGGCGCCTGTGGATGGTTGAAATCTATGCCCGGCGAAGGCCGGATTGCGGCGGAAAACCCGCTCCTGGTCATCCGCCGGGCCAGCGGACCGTGGCGCGGCGGGGGAAGGCTTACGCTCCCTCGTTGCGCCGTGCGGCAAGGCCAAGCGCAATTGGCACCACGGCCACCAGCGCCGCCATGACGGGCGAGGAGGCGAAGATGCGGCTTGCCAGCGAGGTGACGGCAACGGAGCGCACGACCGTCATCAGGCGCGAATTCTCACGGTCGCGCTCATGCCGGGCGTCGGCGGATTTATGATGCGGCGTGTTGGAGGCGGCTTCCAGCCGTTTGACGTCGCGGCGAATCTTTTCGAGCTGTTTGCGAAGGTCTTCCAACTCCGCCCGCAAGGATGATTCCGCCGGGGCGGCGGCACGCGCCCTTCGGGCAGCAGCGGGTTTTGCAGCCTCCTTCTCCGCGGCCTCTTCGTCCAGTTCGGCCAGATGGTCGTCAAGGTCCGAGGGCTTGTCGAAACCGTGGGATCGCAGTGGTGCTTTCATCGCTGTCTCCTGAGGCGTGCTGAATTGCGGCGGCGGGCGCTTTTGCCCGGTCAGCCTTTTCAACGCCTCAGCCGGGCAAAAGGATGCACGAAAAGCGGGGAGACAGGCATAATAAAACAGGCCCCGAAGGGCCTGTTCAATGTCTCGCGGAGCCTCAGGCCGCCTTGGCGGCGCTGGCATAGGGATCGAAGCGACCGTAAAAGGTCTCACCCTTAGCGGCCATGTCCTTCAGCAGCGGCGTCGGCTTGAAGCGCGGGCCGTAAGTCTCGCTGAGCTTCTCGGCGAGTGCCACGAAGTTCTTCACGCCCATGCCGTCGATGTAGGACAGCGCGCCGCCGGTATAGGGCGCAAAGCCGAAACCGAGGATGGAGCCGACATCCGCTTCACGCGGATCGGTGACGATGCCTTCTTCCACCGTGCGGGCGGCTTCCAGCGCCACGGTGACGAGGAAGCGCTGTTTCAGCACCTCCATATCCACCGCTTCAGGCTTCTGCTGCGGATAAAGGTCCTTCAGGCCGGGCCAGAGGGATTTTTTGGCAGGCTTTGGCGGATAGTCGTAAAAGCCCTTGGCGTTCTTGCGGCCGAAGCGGCCCTCGCCTTCCACCAGCTTTTTCACCAGTTCCATATGGCGCGGATCGACGGCCTTTTCGCCGAGATCAGCGACGGTGGCTTTCAGGATCTTGTAGGAAAGATCGATGGCAACCTCATCGTTCAGCGCCAGCGGGCCGACCGGCATGCCGGCGAATTTCGCGGCGTTTTCGATCATGGCGGCGGGTACGCCTTCGATAAGCATATCGTAGCTTTCCGCCATGTAGCGCAGCACGCAGCGATTGACGAAGAAGCCGCGCGTATCGTTGACCACAATCGGGGTCTTTTTGATCTTCGCCACATAATCCAGCGCGACGGCGAGCGCCTTGTCGCCGGTTTCCTTGCCGAGGATCACTTCCGTCAACATCATCTTCTCGACCGGCGAGAAGAAGTGGATGCCGATGAAATCCGCCGGGCGCTTCGAGTTCTTCGCAAGGCCGGTGATCGGCAAAGTGGAGGTGTTGGAGGCGAAGATCGCGCCCTGCGGCAAGACGGCTTCCACGGCTTCGATGACGGCCTTTTTCACGTCGCGGTCTTCGAAGACGGCCTCGATGACGAGATCGGCATCGGAAAGCGCCTTGTAATCCGCCGTCGGGGTGACGAGGTCGAGCAGGGCCTTGCCCTCCTCCTGCGTCAGCCTGCCCTTGCCGATGGCGGCCTTGACGCTTTCCTCGCAATGGCCCTTGCCCTTGTCGGCGGCTTCCTGATCGCGATCCACCAGCGTGACGGGGATGCCGGCGGCAGCCGTGACATAAGCGACGGCAGCGCCCATGAAGCCCGCGCCGACGACGCCGACCTTCTTGAACTCCGTCTTCGGCTGGCCGGCCGGGCGGCGCGCGCCCTTGCCCAGTTCCTGCATGGAAATGAACAGCGAGCGGATCATGCCGAAGGCTTCCTTCGAGCGAAGGATTTCGGTGAAATAACGCTGCTCCACCTTCAGCGCCGTGTCGAAGGGCAATTGCAGGCCTTCATAGACGCATTTGAGAATGGCGAGTGCTGCCGGATAGTTGCCGGCGCTTTCACGGCGCAGGATTGCCGGTGCTGCGGGCCAGAGCTGGGCTGCGGCGGGCGTCCAGATGCCGCCGCCGGGGGCCTTGAAGCCCTTTTCATCCCAGGGGGCGACCGGTTTCAGGCCGTCCTTGATCATCTGCTTTGCGGTTGCAACCAGCTGATCCGGCTCCACCACCTGATGCACCAGCCCCATGGCCTTGGCGCGCGCGCCGGTCAGCGACTGGCCGGTGGTCATCATCTGCAGCGCCGATTGGGCATCCGTCAGGCGCGGCACGCGCTGGGTGCCGCCGGCGCCGGGGAAAATGCCGACCTTGACTTCGGGCAGGGCGATCTTGAGGTTCTTGGCGCTGGAGGCGACCCGGCCGTGGCAGGCAAGCGAGAGTTCAAACGCGCCGCCCATGCAGGTGCCGTTGATGGCCGAGACCCAGGGCTTGCCATTGGTCTCGATCTTGCGGAACAGGCCCGTCATGCGGCCAACCAGCTCGAACAGCTTTGCCGCCGCCTGATCGGGGTTCTTCGTCTTCTCATCATTATAGAAGGAGAACATCGACTTGATCATCGAAAGATCGGCGCCGCCGGAAAAGGTGCTTTTGCCTGACGTGAAGACAACGCCCTCGACGGCGCTGTCGGCGACGGTGGCATCAACAATCGCTTTCAGCTCGTCCATCACTTCTGACGTGAAGACGTTCATGGATTTTTCCGGCATGTCCCAGGTCACGAGGGCAATACCGTCTGCGTCCGTCTCGATGGTGAAATTGGTATAAGTGCTCATTTGGGATTCCTCTTCCCTCAAATTTACCTGCGGTCACGACAGTCCGAGTGCGAGGCCGACACAACCGACCACAAGAACGAGAAACACGATCAAACCCCAACGCTCTGCCCGGAGCCGCCGGATCTGGACAGGGGAAACAGGGCGGATGGACGCCCTATGATCCTGTGCCATGTCCTTTTCCAGATTGTGCCGAGCCAGCTGCTGTTCAACCTCATTCTTGGGCCGCTCGTAAACCTCGCGCCTCATGACCAGCCTCAAACCCGCTCGATAACCGTCGCCGTGCCCATGCCGGCGCCGATGCAGAGCGTGACGAGCGCGGTGTTCAGATCGCGCCGTTCCAGCTCGTCCAGCACCGTGCCGAGGATCATCGCGCCGGTTGCACCGAGCGGATGGCCCATGGCGATGGCGCCGCCATTGACGTTCATCCGGTCGTGATCGATGTCGAAGGCCTGCATGTAACGCAGGACCACGGCGGCGAAGGCTTCGTTGAGTTCGAAAAGATCAATGTCGGCAAGCGACATTCCGGTCTTTTTCAGGAGCTTTTCGGTCACATCCACCGGGCCGGTGAGCATCAGCGCCGGATCGGAGCCGATATTGGCGAATGCCTTGATGCGGGCACGCGGTTTCACGCCCATCGCCTCACCGCCCGCCTTCGAGCCAACCAGCACGGCGGCAGCGCCATCGACGATACCGGATGAATTGCCGGCGTGGTGGACGTAGTTGATGCGCTCCACTTCCGGGTGGGCCATGATGCCGACGGCTTCGAAGCCGCCCATTTCACCCGGCATCTGGAAGGATGGGTTGAGGGAGGCGAGCGCCTGCATGTCCGTGCCGGGGCGCATATGCTCGTCGCGGTCGAGGATCGTCAGGCCGTTTGAGTCCTTCACCGGAATGACCGACTTGTTGAAATAGCCATTTTCCCAGGCGTGCGCCGCACGCTTCTGGCTTTCGACGGCATAGGCGTCCACATCGTCACGGGAGAAACCATATTTGGTGGCGATGAGATCGGCGGAAACGCCCTGCGGCATGAAGAAGGCCGGGAAGTTGACCGAGGGGTCCATGTACCAGGCTCCACCCGACATGCCCATGCCGACGCGCGACATGCTTTCGACACCGCCGGCGATGACGATATCGTCAGACCCCGCCTTGACCTTGCCGGCGGCGAAGTTGATGGCATCGAGACCAGAGGCGCAGAAGCGCGAGATCTGCATTCCCGGCGCCCTGTTGGAATAACCGGCCTCGAAGGCGGCGGCCTTGGGGATCACCGCGCCGGCATCCATAACGGGATCGACGCAGCCCATGATGATGTCGTCTACCGTGGATGTATCAAGTCCGTTGCGGTCGCGGAGGGCTTCCAGTGTCTTGGCGGCAAGGCGAACGGAAGGCACCTCATGCAGGCTGCCATCCTTCTTGCCGCGTCCGCGCGGGGTGCGGACATGGTCGTAGATAAATACGTCGGTCATAACTCTCTCCCTGTGGCGTTATGAACGCCAGATTTCTCAGAATGCTTCCGCAGCCAGTTCCATCATGGTGTCCGCGCCGGTTTCGATGCGGGCCTTGCGCAGCGCCGTTTCCGGCATGATGCGCTCCATATAAAACTTCGCCGTGACAAGCTTGGTCTTGAGGTAATCCTCGTCCGAAGCGCTGCCGGCTGCAAGCGCTTCGCTGGCGGCTTTCGCCATGCGCGCCTGCATGTAGCCCAGCACCACGATTCCAAAGAGATGCATGTAATCGGTCGAGCCGGCACCGGCATTGTCGGGTTTCGCCATGGCGTTCTGCATGAACCACATGGTTGCGGCCTGCAGGTCGTTCAAGCCCTTCTTCAGGCCCTTGGTGTAAAGGCTGAGCTTTTCATCGGCGCGGTTTTCCTCGCAGAAATCGCCGATTTCCTTGAACAGCGCCATGACGGCGCGGCCGCCATTCATGCCGAGCTTGCGGCCGACCAGATCGAGCGCCTGAATGCCGTTCGCGCCCTCATAGATCATGGTGATGCGCGCATCGCGGACATATTGGCTCATGCCATGTTCCTCGATGTAGCCATGGCCGCCGAAGACCTGCTGCGCCATCACGGCGTGTTCGAAGCCCTTGTCGGTCAGGACACCTTTCAGGATCGGGGTGACGAGCCCGAGCAGGTCGTCCGCCGCCTGCCGCTGCTTTTCGTCAGTGGCGCGGTGGGCGATGTCGGATTGCAGCGCGGTCCACAGAAGGAAGGCGCGGCCGGCCTCATTATAGGCCTTGATGGTCATCAGCGTGCGGCGGATATCGGGATGCACGATGATCGGGTCGGCCTTCCTGTCGGGGAATTTCGCTCCGGAGAGCGAGCGGCCCTGAATACGCTCACGGGCATATTCGACCGCGTTCTGGTAGGCGATCTCGCCAACGGAAAGACCCTGAAGGCCGACGCCGAGGCGGGCTTCGTTCATCATCACGAACATGGCCGAAAGGCCCTTGTTCTCAGCGCCGAGCAGATAACCGGTCGCGTCATCGTAGTTCATGACGCAGGTGGCGTTGCCGTGAATGCCCATCTTGTGTTCGATGGCACCGCAGGTGACGCCGTTGCGCTCGCCCGGCGTGCCGTCTTCCTTCACCAGGAACTTCGGTACGATGAAGAGCGAAATGCCCTTGGTGCCCTCAGGCGCGCCTTCGATGCGGGCGATTACCAGATGAACGATATTGTTCGTCATGGAATGTTCGCCGGCGGAGATGAATATCTTCTGGCCGGAAATTTTGTAGCTGCCGTCAGCCTGCGGCACAGCCTTGGTGCGCAGCATGCCGAGATCTGTGCCGCAATGGGGTTCGGTCAGGTTCATGGTGCCGGACCATGTGCCTTCCACCATCTTCGGCAGGTAGGTGTCCTTCTGCTCCTGCGTGCCATGCACCAGAATGGCGGCAATCGCACCCTGCGTCAGACCGGGATACATCATCAGCGACAGGTTGGCCGACGACATATATTCGCCAATGGCGGCGTGCAGCGTATAAGGCAGGCCCTGACCGCCGAATTCCGGCGGAACGGCAAGGCCGATCCAGCCGCCCTCGCAATAGGCGTCATAGGCCTCCTTGAAACCATCCGGCACGGAAACCGAACCGTCATCGGCGCGCTTGCAACCCTGTTGGTCGCCGGAAAGGTTGAGCGGGAAAAGCCGCTCTTCGGCAAGCTTTGCGGCTTCACCGGTAATGGCCTCGATCATGTCGGGGGTTGCATCCTCGAAGCCGGGCAGGTTGTTATACCGCTCCAGGCCGAGAACGTCGTTCAGGATAAAAAGCGTGTCTTTAACTGGGGCCTTGTAAACAGGCATTACCGATGTTCCTCCGCATCGTGGGCGCCGGCAATAATCCGGCCGATATGGGATGACAATATTTGACGTGCGCGTAAACGTCAAATAAATTTCAGCGGAATATCCTTCTCCTTTTTCGCGGAATGGACCTCCGACCCGGCGCAGGGCTGTCGCCTGCCGTAAAAGTTAAAAAATTCCGACCATAGTTAACCACTTCTTTACCACGTTTCGTGAATTCTCCCGACAGAGGTAACTGCTTCGTACTCCGGCGCATTTTCCTCAACGGGGGCGAATACCGGCTCTAGGATTGCTGCATGTTGCGGCGACGGCGTGTCCAGGCAGGCAACGTCGCGACAGATAACCGGGCACGGCGGGCGGAAGCGAAGCGAGCGAAAAGATGAACGGATTGCGATCGAAAACCCAACAGCCAAGCGACAGATCGTCTCTTGATGCGCTCAATCGCACCATTGAAGGCCTCGAAGCCCGTATCGAAGGGCTGATGAGCCAGAAGTTCCCGCGCGACCCCCGGGCCGCGAGCGCTCAGCCCGAAGCGAAAAGCGAGGCTTATGCCGCGTCGCGCGAACCGCGCGCCAGTGTTACTCCGCCGCAGCTCGATCCCGTCAACGAAATCCGCCAGCGCCAGCGTCTCCTCGAAGCGAGCTTCCAACGTCCGCAGGAACCCGCTCTCCGCCCGGAACGGACGATTACCAGACCGCTTGCACCGGAATACCGGCCGAGGGACGCCCAGCAGGCGGCCGCTTCCGCACCGCGGGCCCCCGCCATTCCGCCCCATCAGGAACAACAACGCAATGACGCAGCCCTGCAGGAAATCGCCCAGGCGCTCGTCAATCTGCGGCATGAGCTGAAGCACGACATTGCCGAAGGCGTTGCCCGCGAAGCGCAGGGCCTGCGCACCGAGATCCGCAATATTCGCGCGGTGGCGGAAGACCAGCAGTTCATCGGCGATCTGCGCGACGACATAGCGCGGTTGGCCGGCAGCATCGACCAGCTCGGCAATCTGGCGTCTCCGGATGCCTACGGGCTGCGCAACGAATTCGAGGACCTGCGCCTGACGATCGACCAGCTTGCGCGCGAGGACAGCGTGCACCGGATCGAAAGCCGCTGGAACAATGTGGAAGACACGCTGCGCGGTTTCGACGCCGGCGCGTTGCAGGATGAGATCGTTTCGCTCGCCTATCGTCTCGATGACATCAAGACGCAGCTCGGCGGCATGAGCAATAATCCGGCCGTGCGCGTGCTCGAAGACAAGCTGATCGCCATTGCCAGCGCCGTGGAGCAGCTCGGCAAGCACATGCAGCCGAACGAAGCGGCCTTTACCGAACAGTTTTCCGGCCTCGACCAGCGGCTGGACGAAATCAGCCGCGCCATTGCCGCAACCGGCACGCGCGCCAATGCGCAGGCAACGGACAATGCGCTGGCGCAGCGTCTGGAAAACCGGCTGAACGGCCTTGCCGAACAGCTCGGCGACATCAACCGCCTTGCCGCCGCAAAACCTGAACCGGCGCTGGACCTGACCGCTCGTCTTGAAGCGCTGGCCGGCAAGATCGACGAACTCAGCACCGCCCGCGACGCCGCCCAGTTGCATGAGCGGCTGGACCAGCTTTCCCTGCTTCTGGAGCGTTCGCAGCGCCCCTCGCAACAGGCGGAGCTGACGTCTTTCCTCAGCGACATTTCCCGCAAAATCGATGCGCTGGATCACGGTGCCGTCAATGACGGTCTGGCAGAGCGGCTCGACCTGCTCTCGCGCCGGATCGAGGACCTCGATTATCGCTACAGCCAGCCGCAGCCGGCATCGGGCCTCAGCGAAAGCGCCTTCTCGCGTCTGGAAGAGCGGCTCGGCAATATTGCCGCCCGTCTCGACGAGACCGCCCATGCCGCGCCTGCCGACAGCCACGCGCTGGCAAGCCTCGAAAACCAGATCGCCCATCTCTCGACGCTGATCAGCCAGCCGTTGCAGATGCTGGCCGCAGGCATGCCGCCTGAACTCGATGCCCGCATGGCGGCCATCGAAGACTACATGGCGTCCAACGACGAATATATCATCGAAGCAGCCCGGCAGGCGGCCGAGGCCGTTCTCGACGCCTATACCCGCAATAATCTATCCGCCGGCGCAAACCTTGCCGACATGACCATGCTGACCGATCTTGCGACCGATCTGCGCAATCTCGAAGCCTTGAGCCGCAACACCGAAGAACGCACGCACCGCACATTCGAAGCGCTGCATGAGACGCTGGTGCAGATCGCCGGCCGGCTGGATAACCTCGACAATGCTCCCGCCTACCGCGAAGAGGCCGCGCCCCGCAACGTCGCGAAGCCTGTGTCGGCCCCCGCGCACGAAAATGTATCCATGCCGGCCGCCATCTTCCCGGAAGAGGGTTATATCGCCGAAGAACAGGCCATTCTCGACGCCGACGGGAAAGACGGGGATGCCATCGTGCCTCCCGCTGCGGCAAAGCCCGCGAAGGCGGAAAAAAAGAGCCTGCTTGCCGGCCTGACGAAGCGTTTCAAGACGGGTACTGCAAAGACCGTCAAGGCCGCAGCAGAACCCGTATCGGCTTCCTCCTCCGCCCGCACGCAGGTCGAGCCCGCCCCGTCGCTCGATCCTATCGACGTTCTGCCGGCTGGTCAGGAGAACGAACTTCTGGAGCCGGGTTCTGGTGCGCCCGATATCAAGAAAATCCTCGAGCGCGTGCGCGCCAGCCAGGTGGCCGCCAGCGGCAAGGCCGCAGACGCCGAAGGACGGACGGATTTCATTGCCGCCGCCCGTCGTGCGGCGCAGGCCGCCGCCATGGAAACATCGCCGGAGAAGCTTGATACCGGCAAGAAGGGCCGCAAGGCCGAGGCATCGGGGCTTTCGCGCTATCGCCGCCCGCTGCTGCTCGGCATCGGCGCCATTCTTCTGGCGATGATGGCCATGCCGCTCGTCAAGACGCTGATCGGCGGCGCGGAAGCTCCGGCTCCGGTCATCGAGCAGAAGCAGGACAATAGCCCGGTCTCCGCGCTTCCTGAAGCGGGCGACAAGGCCGTGACCATTCCGTCCGATCTCGCCATCGATCCGGAACAGGCAGCATCCGCCGACAGCATCGAAAACACCGCACCGGCGGAAAACGCCATCGATCCCCGCACCGTCGGCGGCGCACCGCTGCCTGACGAGCCGCCGGTTGCCGACGTTCCTGCCGTGGATGCGGCAAATTCCGGCACCCTCGCGCAGAACGAACCTTCGGCTCCGGCACAGGCCGCCGCCACGGCTGCTCCCGCCCAGGACGCCATCACCGTTCCCGCCGGCATCGAGCCGGCATCTCTTGCCGAAGCGGCCGCCAAGGGCGACACGCAGGCGCTGTTCGAGATCGCAGCCCGCTACACCGATGGCCGCGGCGTTGCCGCCAACCGCACCGAGGCGGCAAAGTGGTACAAGCTCGCCGCTGATCGCGGCCTTGCACCCGCGCAATATCGTCTCGCCAATCTCTACGAGAAGGCGAACGGCGTCGAACGCAACCTTCCCGAAGCCAAGCGCTATTACACGCTGGCCGCGGAACAGGGCAATGCGGGCGCCATGCACAATCTTGCCGTGCTGCTTGCTTCCGATGCGGCCGGTCAGCCGGATTTCGCCGCCGCCGCGCAATGGTTCATCAAGGCTTCCGACCTCGGCGTTCGTGACAGCCAGTTCAACCTCGCCATTCTCTATGCGCGCGGCAGCGGCGTGAAGCAGGACATCGAGGAATCCTACAAGTGGTTCGCCATCGCAGCTAAGGATGGCGACGCCGACGCCGCCCAGAAGCGCGACGAAGTGGCAGGGGCCCTGAACCCGCAGCAGCTTCAGAGCGCCAAGGCCAAGGTGGACGCCTGGAAGGTCAAGCCGCTTTCGGAAGATGCCAACAGCGTCAACCCGCCCGAGGAATGGGCCGGCAAGGAAGGCGTGAAAACTGCCTCCGTGGACATGGAAAAGGCGATCCGCAACATTCAGGCGATCCTGAACAAGAACGGTTTCGATGCCGGCCAGCCTGACGGCAAGCTCGGCAAGAACACCGTGACGGCCATCAAGGACTTCCAGAAGTCCGTGGGCCAGACGCCGGACGGCCGCATTACCAACGAGCTGGTGACCGCGCTTCTCGCCCGCAACAAATAAACATTCGAGAACCCGCGAAGCGGCCCCTGGGCCGCTTTCGCTCAGCCCACCGCAGGAATGTGGCCGGCTGCCGACACACGGCCGCTATCTTTCCAAATTATCAACGTATTTACCGTTGAATGTTGACAGGTCAGGCCCTCGCGGGCATGACGGATGAAGGCCGGGCATGCCCGGTCTTTTCAGACAGAAAGTGTAAATCGCGGCGCGGCCCCCTCACCCGGACAAGCCCTGCCGCCCGGAACCATTTGCCCGAGGTCCGAGCCGTGACTGTCTATCTGCCGATCGCAGAACTGTCGGTGAATATTTTCATCATTCTCGGCATGGGCGCGGCCGTCGGTTTTCTTTCCGGCATGTTCGGCGTGGGCGGCGGCTTTCTGATTACCCCGCTTCTGATCTTCTACAATATTCCGCCTGTGGTGGCCGTGGCGACGGGGGCAAACCAGGTGGTCGCCTCCTCCGTGTCAGGCTCGATCACGCATTTCCGGCGCGGCACGCTCGACGTCAAGCTCGGCAGCGTTCTGCTTGTGGGCGGTCTGGTGGGGGCGACGGTCGGCGTGTGGATATTCTCCTTCCTGCGCAGCATCGGCCAGCTCGATCTCATCGTCTCGCTGCTTTATGTCATCCTGCTCGGCACCGTCGGCGGGCTGATGCTGAAGGAAAGCATTTCGGCGCTTCGCCGCGCCGCCCGCAACGAAACCGTGACGCTGCGCCGGCCGGGCCATCACAACTGGGTGCACCGCCTGCCGCTGAAAATGCGGTTCAAGAAATCGAAGATCTATCTCAGTATCATTCCCATCGTCACGCTGGGTTTCGGCATCGGCATCCTCACCTCGATCATGGGTGTGGGCGGCGGCTTCATCATGGTGCCGGCGATGATCTATCTCTTACGCATCCCCACCAGCGTGGTTGTCGGCACCTCGCTGTTCCAGATCATTTTCGTAACCGCCTATACGACCGTGGTTCAGGCGGCGACCAACTATTCCGTCGATGTAGTGCTGGCCTTCATTCTGATGGTGGCGGGCGTCATCGGCGCGCAATACGGCGTGCGCGTCGGCCAGAAACTGCGCGGCGAACAGCTGCGCGCCCTGCTGGCGCTTCTCGTTCTCGCTGTTGCGCTTCGCCTTGCCGTATCGCTGGTGGTGCGACCCGAAGACCTGTTTTCGGTTGCCGTCGGGGGGTTAGGTTATTGACCCGCCATTTGCTGCTTGCCGCCCTTGCGCTGGCCTCATGTCTCACTTTCGGGCAGACCGCTTCGGCCCAGACGCCGCCGCTTGCCCTGCCGCCCGGCCCGCAGCAGCGATCCCTGCTGGAAAATATCGAAATCGGCGCATCGACGACCGAAATTCCCATTGCTTCCGATTTTCGCGGCGCGGATTTCACGCTTTTCGGCGCGCTGAACAATACCGACCAGTTGCTGCTCGCCATCGGGCAATACGACATTGTCGTGACGCTCGAGGGACCGAGCGACTATATGACCGTGCGCAAGAAGGAACGCGTGGCGGGCATCTGGATCAATACCAGCGCCATCACCTTCACGCCGCTGCCGGAATCCTATTCCATGGCCAGCACGCGCAATATAAGCGATGTCGCTTCGCCCGGAACGCTCCGCGCCATGGGGCTTGGCGTCGATCATCTGTCACTGAAAAGCGCGGTCTTTTCCGGCGTGCCCGACAATGTCTTCGATTTTCAGGAAGCCTATCGGCGTCTGAAGCTTTCCAGCGGCATCTATCGCAACGATACGACCGGGGTGCGGCTGGAACGCACCGGCCTGTTCTGGGCGACTTTGCGCCTGCCGGCCAACGTGCCGAACGGTGTGCACACCGCACGCGCCTATCTCTTCAAGAGCGGCAAATTCATCGCCCAACGCGAACTGAAACTGCGCGTCGTCAAGACCGGCATGGAACAGGCGATCACCGACGCCGCGCATCAGACGCCGCTTGCCTATGGCGCGCTCTGCGTTCTGCTTGCCGTCGTGACCGGCTGGGGCGCCAGCATCATCTTCCGCAAGGACTGATCGGTTTTCATCCCGCAAAAGAGAGCGTCTGCCGCCCCTGTCGGCAAAGATAGCATTCGCTTCCGCCGTCGGTTTGCAGTAAAATTCAAGGCGTTACAATCATACGTGCAGCTCCAGGCGAGCATGTGTGGTTGTGACCGGGATGAAAAGGAGAAATGTCATGTTCAAGCACATTCTCATTCCCACCGATGGCTCGCCGCTGGCGCAGATCGCAATCGACCAAGGGTTCGCTCTCGCCAAGGAGGCAGGCGCAAAGGTGACCGTCGTGACGGTATCGGAACCCTTTCACGTGATTGCCAGCGATGTCGAGGACATTGCCGCCATTGCCGAAGAAGAATTCCACCGCTGCGAGGAAGCGGAACATCTGCTGAGGGATACGCAGGCGCAGGCCACTTCCATGGGGCTGGATTGCGAAGCGCTGCTGGCGCGTGCGGGAAGGCCCGACGAGGCGATCATCGAAGCCGCCAACAGGAGCGGCTGCGATCTCATCGCCATGGCCTCGCACCGGCGCAGGAGCTTCGTGGAGATGCTGCTCGGCAGTGTCACGGCCAAGGTGCTGAAGAATTCGAAGATACCGGTGCTGGTCTACCGGCAATAGAGCATTTCCAGTAAAGCTGCGTTGCGGTTTTACGTCCGGAAGAGACGCTCAGCCGAGAAGATTTGAAAACCGCACCGAATAGATGCGGTCCCTCCCCATCAGATGCGCGACGAGAGCGGCATGATCGAACAGGCCGCGCATGGCTTTGTGCCGCAGATCCAGCCCGCCGCTCATCACCCCGAAAGCCGGCATCAACAGACGCGAACCGTCGGTGGCGAAACAGGGCCGCCGCACCGTCTTTTCACGGCGGCGGACCGTGGCAGAGGGATGCAGGTGCCCGGCGATCTCGCCGGCGGCATCGCCCGGTTTCGGCTCGTGGCGGAAGACGAGAGTGCCGTAAAACATTTCGTCCACCGAAGAGCCCGGTAGATCGACCGTGCCGTCGGGATCGTGATTGCCGTTGATCCATATCCATTCGCGGCCACGGGCCATGTCGCGAATGAGTTCGCGCAGCGGCAGCGGCAGGTGCTCGGAACCGACGCGGTCGTGGAAATTATCGCCGAGGCTGACCACGATCTTCGGATCGTAACGGCTGACAAGGGAGGAGAGGATTTTAAGCGTGGCGATGGTGTCGTAAGGCGGCAGCATGCGTCCGCGCCTTGCAAAGGCCGCGCCTTTTTCCAGATGCAGGTCGGAAACGACGAGCAGCGACAGGTCCGGCAGGTAAAGCCCGCCCAAAGGATCGCACCAGGCGGCGACGCCATTGATGGCAGTTTCGCTGCCGAGGCATTCGAAGCCATTGGAAAACCTGTCGCTCAATGTCAGCCGGCTCAGCACTTTTGCCTTTGTTCCTTCATTCCGCCCAGATGTTTCAGGACATGGCCTCGGCGATCAGCTCGTCTGCAGCCTCGGCCAGCACATCGTCCATCGCCTCACCCGCCACCGTCTCGCGGCCAATTTCCAGCATGACCGGAACGGCAAGCGGCGAGACATGTTCCAGCGCGCGATGGGTGGTGTGGCCCTTGATTCGCTTCAGCATATCGCCAAGACGGCCAATGTCCAAAAGTCCCGCTGCGGCATCGCGCCGCGTCGCTTCCAGCAGGATATGATCCGGCTCATGGCTGCGAAGAACGTCATAAATAAGATCGGCGGAGACCGTGACCTGCCGGCCCGTCTTTTCCTTGCCGGGATGGCGGCGTTCGATCAGGCCGGAAATGACGGCGCAGTTGCGGAAGGTCCGCTTCAGCATGAAGGATTCGTCGAGCCACGCTTCCAGATCGTCGCCCAGCATGTCCTCATCGAGAAGGTCGGCCAGCGACAGGCGGCGGGATTTCAGCCGCATGCCGATATCCTCCATGGCCCAGATGGCGAGTGAATAATCGGTGGCGACGAAACCCATGGGTTTTGCGCCCGCCCGTTCCAGCCGCCGCGTCAGCAGCATGCCGAGCGTCTGGTGCGCCAAGCGTCCCTCGAAGGGATACATGACCATGAAGAAGCGCTTGCGGAAGGGGAAGGTCTCCACCAGCAGCTCGTCGCGCTTGGGAATGATCGACTTTTCCTTCTGGATCGCCAGCCAGTCGCGTACCTGATCCGGCAGCGCATGCCAGCGCGTCGGGTCCGAGAGCATGGAGCGCACCTGATCCGCGAGATAGGTGGAGAGCGGAAACTTGCCGCCGGCATAGGAGGGAATTTTCGGGTCCATGGAGAAGGCCTGGGAGACCAGGCATTCATTCTCCCTGATACCCTCGAAGCGCAACACCTTGCCGGCGAAGAGGAACGTATCGCCCTGCACCAGTTGCTCAAGGAAATACTCCTCGACCTTGCCGAGAGACATGCCGCCGCGCCCGACGGTGCCCTTGGCATTGCGCTTGACCATGCGGACATTGAGTTCCGCCGCCTCGACGATGGTGCCGAGGTTCAGGCGATATTGCTGTGCGACCGCCGGATTGGAGACGCGCCAGCGACCGTCCTTCATCTGGCGGATGCGGGCGTAACGCTCATAGGTGCGCAGCGCATAACCACCGGTGGCGGTGAAATCCACCACCCGGTCGAAGGTGGCGCGCGGCAGGTCGGCATAGGGCGAAGCGCTGGTTACTTCACGATAGAGATCGTCCGCATCGAAAGGCTCGGCGCAGGCCATGCCGAGCACATGCTGGGCGAGAACATCGAGCGCGCCCTCGGCAATCGGCGGCGTATCCTGCGCGCCGATATAGTTCGCATCAAGCGCTGCCCGGCACTCCATCACCTCGAAGCGGTTGGCGGGAACGAGGATGGCCTTTGACGGCTCGTCCATGCGGTGATTGGCGCGGCCTATGCGCTGGGCAAGGCGGCTTGCCCCCTTTGGCGCGCCGACATGCACGACGAGATCGACATCGCCCCAGTCTATGCCGAGATCGAGCGTGGAGGTGGCGACGACGGCGCGCAATTTGTTTTCCGCCATGGCCGCTTCCACCCTGCGGCGCTGGCCGGCATCCAGCGAACCGTGATGCAGTGCAATCGGCAGATTGTCGTCATTGATGGTCCAGAGCTCCTGGAAGATCAGCTCCGCCTGCGAGCGGGTGTTGACGAAGATCAGCGTCGTCTGATGGTCCTTCAGCGCGGCATACAAATCCTTCATGGCGTAACGGGCCGAGTGGCCGGACCATGGGATGCGCTCTTCCGTGCTCAGGATGGAGATATCCGGCTTTGCCCCGCCTTCGACGGTGATGAGGCCGGCGGGCGGCTCATCCTGCCCCTGCGGTGCGAGATAACGGCGCAAATCCATCGGCTCCGCCACCGTGGCCGAAAGGCCGATGAAGCGCACATCGGGTGCGTGCCGGCGCACACGGGCGAGCGCCAGCGCCAGCAAATGGCCGCGTTTGGAGGTGACGAGCGAATGCAACTCGTCGAGCACCACATATTTCAGGTCACGGAAAAAGCGCTCGGCCTCCCTGTTGGCGAGCAGCAGCGAGACCTGCTCCGGCGTCGTCAGCAGAATATCCGGCGGCTTCACCTTCTGGCGCTGGCGTTTGCCCTGCGGCGTATCGCCGGTGCGGGTCTCGATGGAAATCGGCAGGCCCATTTCGGAGACGGGTCTGGTGAGATTGCGTTCGATATCCACCGCCAGCGCCTTGAGCGGCGAGATATAGAGCGTGTGCACGCCGACGAAGCCGGAGCCCGGCGGCACCTTGCCGCGTTCTGCCAGATCGGTGAGAGAAGCCATGAAGCCGCCCAGCGTCTTGCCGGCGCCCGTTGGCGCGATCAGCAGCATGTTCTCGCCGCCGCGTGAGCGCGCCATCAGCTCCAATTGATGCGCGCGCGGAGACCACCCCTTTTCGGCAAACCATTTCTGGAATGGAAGGGGTAAAGCGCCGACATGGGTGCCGGAAATGGGAGACTCGGTGTGTTTCACATCTTCAAGGTAGTGAAAAACCTGCAAAAAAGAAGGGCGGAACGGGGCCGCTTGACAGAAAGCATAATCGCGGATAAATTTTATCCATGATATTGAAACGAACCGCACAGGGACAAGTCGGATGAAACTCGGCGACGGCGTGGAACAGGCCATTCACAGCGTGGGCATGCTGGCGGGACTTTCCGAAGGCGGCGTGCTGTCGGCGGCGGCGCTGGCGGAATTTCACGGCGTTTCCACGAGCTATCTGCTGAAGCATCTTCAGTCGCTGTCCAATGCCGGGATTGTCGCCACCGTGCCGGGGCCGAAGGGCGGTTACCGTCTGGCGAGGGCGACCGACAGGATCACGCTGCTCGATATCGTGCTGGCCGTCGAAGGGCCGCAGCCTGCCTTCCGCTGCGCGGAAATTCGTCAGCGTGGGCCGAACCCCTTGCCGGGGCGTTATTTCACCAAGCCCTGCGGCATCAATGCCGCGATGCTGAAAGCGGAAAAGGCCTATCGAGCCGAACTCGCCAAGACCACCATCGCCGATATTCTGGGCGATCTTGCCGCCAATGACGATGGCGGGATTGCCGCCCGTGGCTGCGCCTTTCTGGAGCTGAACGAGCGCAAAACAGCGACGCGCTGAGACCCAAAAAGACAGGATCACCGAAATACCGGAAACCTCACAGCTTTCCGGACCGATGACGCATGACTTCAAACAGACCCAACCAATGGAGAGACCCATGAAAACCCGTATCAACTATGCCAAAGCATCCCCCGAAGCCTTCAAGGCCGTCATGGCTCTGGAGAATTACGTTCAGGGCAGCGGGCTGGAGCGCCGCTTCGTTCACCTCATCAAGCTGCGTGCCTCGATCATCAACGGCTGCGCTTTCTGTGTGGACATGCATGTGAAGGAAAGCCGCCATGACGGGCTTTCCGAACAATGGATCAACCTGATGAGCGTGTGGCGGGAATCCCCCGTTTATACCCAGCAGGAACGGGCGCTGCTCGGCTGGGTGGACGCGGTGACGAAGATTGCCGAAACCGGCGCCCCGGATGACGCCTTCGAGACGCTGAAGGCGCATTTTTCCGATGAGGATATCGTGAAGATCACCGTCGCCATCGGCGCGATCAACACCTGGAACCGCATCGCCGTCGGTTTCCGCTCGCAACATCCGGTGGATGCGGCTGCGAAGGCAGCGTGACCTCTTAAACCCGAAACGGGCGGCCGCTACATGGCAATGTAGCGGTCGTTTCTGTGATTGATGGCGAGCGTGAGGTTCATGACCAGCGCGCCGAGGACGGAGCAGATGATGACGAAAGGTGTGGCCACGAAAAAAGAGCAGGCCAGCACCATGCCATCAAAGGCGAGCTGGACGAGGCCTGCACGCCAGCCGAAACGATCCTGCAGATAAAGCGCCAATATGCCGAAACCGCCAAGGCTGGTGCGGTGGCGAAACAGCGCCAGCATGCCGGCCGCAACCGTCAGCCCGCCGAAAAGTGCGGCGGCAACCGGATTGATGCTCTGAAATGCGAAAAAGCCGGGCATATATTCCGACAGCAGCGCCGTCATGGCGATGGCGCAGAAGGTCTTGACCGTGAAGGCAAGCCCGAGACGACGGAAGGCGAGATAATAAAACGGCAGATTGACGAGGAAGAACACCGCGCCGAAGCTTAGATCGGTGCCGTAATGCACGAGAAATGCCAGCCCGACCGTGCCGCCCGTCAAAAGGCCGGCAGCGGAAAACAGCGTGACGCCGAGCGAAACCAGCATGCTGCCCGCGAGAACGCCCTGCGCGTCTTCCAGCAAGGAATGACGATCCGGCGCGGAGGCCCAAAGGTTCAGACGCCTGCGCGCAGTCGTATCATCCATGCCCATTCCCCTGTCTTTCGGCCCCTGCCGAGCTATTGCGCCGAAGCGCGACGGATTTCAACCGCTGTCGCTCAGCGCACGACGATATATCTGTCCGAGCGGTGATTGATGGCCAGAAACATGTTGAGCACGAAAGCGCCGACAATCGAATAAACGACGGTGGCCGGATCGATGACGAGGAAGGCGCAGAGCATCACGAAGGCGTCGAAGGCGAGCTGGATGAGACCGGCGCGGACGCCGAAGCGATCCTGAATATAGATGGCGAGAATGCCGATGCCGCCGAGGCTTGCGCGGTGACGATAAAGCGCCAGCAAGCCGTAACCCAGAAGCAGCCCACCCAGCAGCGCCGCCCAGAGCGGGTTGATGCTGTCGATCACCATCCAGCGCGCTTCGACTTCCGTCAGCACCGAAACAAGGCCGATGGCGATGAAGGTCTTGAAGGAAAAGGCAAGACCGAGGCGGCGGAAGGACAGGTAATAGAAGGGCAGATTGACGAGGAAGAACAGGAGGCCGAAGCTGATGCCGAAAGCATAATGAAGCAGGAAGGCGACGCCGGCGGTGCCGCCGGTCAGAAGGCCGACCTTGTTCAGAAGATAAAAGCCAAGCGCCGAGACGATGGCACCGGTAACGATGCCCTGCACGTCTTCCACCGGCGCATGTTTGGCCGGATCGGAACTCCACATGCCGTAAACACTTCTCGTTCTGCTCACGCTTTTTTCCTCAGCTTCAGGCATATTTTGCACTGCAAAAAACATCTGAGCAAGATGGATACGTAAGGAAGCCTGACCTATCGCGAAAATGGCAAGAAACGGAATGTTCAGCCTTTGGCGCGGGCAAGAAAAAGAATGCCGGAAAGGGGTTTTCCGGCATCCTTGCGAATGGTGGTTTTGCGGATTTCGATGAGGGAAAAGCCCGTCCGCTCAAGAAGCTCGCTCACATAGCTCTTCGAGTGGGCGTAACGAAGGGATTCCCGAAGCACGAAACCGTCCTCCTCCCCCGCATCCTCCACCGAAAAGGCGAAAAAGCCTGAAGGCGCAAGCAGGGCGGAAACGAGCGGCATGACGGTTTCGAGACTGCCGAGATACATCATCACATCGGCGGCGGCCACAAGGCCGGCGCGGTGCTGCGCAAGCGTGGGGGTGAAGAGCCCCGAGGCCTCCGGCTCCAGCGAAAGATCGGCCTGGTCGAGATGATCGTAAAGCCTCTTTTCCTCCGCCTTGGCCAGCATATTCTGGGAAATATCGAAACCTTCAAGCCGGTTCGCGAAAGCGCGGATTTCAACGCCGAGGAGACCGGTGCCGCAGCCAATATCGATAATGGTGTCGAAGACGCCGCCTTCCGCTGCCTTGCCGATCAGTTCCGCCAGCTTTTGCGGCACGCTGTAATCCAGCTTTTCCACAAGCGAGGTTTCGAAACGGTCGGCATAATCGTCGAAGAGCCCTTCCACATAGCGGCTTGGCGGTTGCTCGGGCGTTTCGGCGGCGCCGAGAACCGCGAGTTTCAGTTCGGCTGCAAACAGTCCTTCGGTGTCCAGCTCGGCGACTTTCCCGTAGGCCGCGACGGCTTTTTCCGTTTCGCCCGCTTTTTCGTGATATTCCCCGAAGCGAAACCAACCCGCCGTCCACCGCGGCGCAAGCTCCAGCGCCTGTTCCATGAGTTCGGCGGCGGCGGGAAAGTCACCGCTCTCCGCCAGCATGCGGGCATAGTCCGCCCGGCGGTCGGCAATGACGTCACCGGAAGAAAACTGGTTTGGGGCCATTCAAGATTCCTGAGAAGATGTCGGCTGTCATTTATCAAGCCATAAAAAAACTCAAGTCCTATTTCATGGCGGCCTCGTGGAATTGGCGAATTTGACGCGATATAGTGCGCCGAAACTTGCATCGAAGCGTCGTGCTTCATATGTCAGGACAAAACAGGAGACGTGCTGATGGCCGGTGAGGTCAACAAAATGCTGGGTGACACGGTGGCCCGTACCGTGGTGAAGCTGCTGGTGGTTTCATTGCTCGTCGGCTTTCTGATGGCGATCTTCGGATTGACGCCATGGAACATCATCTACGGCGCGCGCGATTTCGTGGTCGACCTGTGGCGCAGCGGTTTCCATGCGCTGGGCGCAATCGGCGACTATCTGATCCTCGGGGCAACGATCGTCATTCCGGTTTTCATCATCCTGCGCCTGCTGAGCTACCGCCGCTGACATGACACACTCCCCGTTTCAAACGCTTTCACGGCGCGGCTTCGTGCTGATGTCCGCCAGCTCCGTTCTTTCCGCCTGCGTCTCCATGCCCACCAACAAGGGCATGCCCTCCGGCACCCGCGACGAAACGGCGGCGGCGCTTCCCATGGTCAACGATCTGCGCCGCTCCAAGGGGCTTTCGCCGCTTGCCATCAATGGCGCGGCAAGCGGTGCTGCCGCCTATCAGGCCGGCCGCATGGTCAAGGCGCAGAAGATGGCGCATCTGATCGGCCTGACCGACAGTTTCCTGATCCGCATGAAAGACGGCAATGTGCCGCTTCCGGCAGCGGAAAACGTGGCCGCCGGGCAGGACAGCGTCGAGCGGGTGGTGAAGGCCTGGATCGGCTCACAACATCACCTCGAAAACATGCTCGGGCCTTATAACGGCCTCGGCGTCGCGGTCGCTTATGACGCGGCCAGCCGCAACCGGCCCTATTGGGCGATGGTGCTCTGCGCCTGAGGTAAGCGACGGGAACCACCCTCTTCCCTCATTCCTGTGCCTGTCACAGGAATACAGCCGACGCGCGTCTGCGCGACGGAAAGACTCCTTTTAGCCCAAGGACTTGGGCTGGCTGGATCCCTGTGACAAGCACAGGGATGAGGAAGGAGAGCTCCTGAGGAAGCGCTGCCGACCGTCCAGGGTCCGCTGTCAGCTAAGCTTGCGATCCGCCCAGCGGTCCACCGCGCTGTCGCGCAGGTCACGAATGGACTGTACGCCCTCGCGGGCGACCAGCTTCGACAGGCCCTTGACGATGGCCGAGGGCAGGCCGGGGCCTTCATAGACCATGCAGGAATAGAGTTGCACGAGATCGGCCCCTGCCCTCACCTTTTCCAAAGCGGTTTCTGCCGATGACACACCGCCGACACCGATGATCGGCAGGTTGCCGCCGACGCGGCGGCGCATCTTGGCGAGAACCGTGGTGGAAAGCTCGAAGAGCGGCTTGCCAGAGAGACCGCCTGCCTCGCCCTTGTGCGGGCCGGGCCTCAGGCCTTCGCGGGAGAGCGTGGTGTTCGAGACGATCAGGCCATCGAGATCATGGGCGAGCGCCTCTTCGGCAACGTCGTCCAGCCCCTCTTCGGTCAGATCGGGGGCGATCTTGAGGAAAACCGGGATGCGTTTGCCGAAACGTGCGGCTTCCACTTTCCGGCGTTCCAGCACAGCGGCGAGAAGAGCGGCAAGGCTTTCGCGCGCCTGAAGATCGCGCAGGCCGGGCGTGTTGGGCGAGGAAATATTGACGGTGAAATAGGATGCAACCGAATAAAACGCCTCGATGCCATGCACATAATCGGCAATGCGGTCTTCGCTATCCTTGTTGGCGCCGATATTGACACCGACGATGCCACGCAGCTTTGCCTGCTTCAGGCGCTCCAGCGCGGCCGCATGGCCTTCATTGTTGAAGCCGAGGCGATTGATGACACCTTCGTCTTCGACCAGACGGAAGATACGCGGTCTGGGATTGCCGGATTGCGCCTTGGGCGTGACGGTGCCGATTTCGGTAAAGCCGAAACCGAGCCTCAGAAGCGGCCCCGGCACTTCCGCATTCTTGTCGTAACCCGCCGCCAGGCCGAGCGGATTGGGGAAGACGAGGCCAGCCACGGTCTGCTGCAGACGCGGATCGTGTGGCACCATGCAGGTGGGCAGGAAGCCGCTTTTCAGCGCCGCAATGGACAGGCCATGCGCCTTTTCCGGATCGACCAGAAACAGGCCCTTGCGGCCGATAGAGGAAAATAATCCGCTCATCACAAAATCTCCGGAAACTGGTGCTGGCCGTCGTGACCGAGCGAAAGCGGCGTTTCCCAAAGCACGGCGGTCAGGGGAAGAGGCGCATAAAGATGCGGGAAAAGATCGCCGCCTCTGGAGGGTTCATAAACCAGCTTGTCGCCGAGGGCCGCGCCGTCGACCGCGATCAGAAGCAGATCGACCTGGCCGGAAAAATGCCGCGCGGCTGTCTCTGCCGCCTGTTTTGCCGTTGAAAAATGAATGAAGCCGTCGGTCAGGTCGATGGCCGCACCTTCGAAGACGCCCTTCGCCTTTGCCGCGCTCCATAACGTCTCCGGCACGATTTTATAGATGATCGCGGGCGTTTCCTGCATAGGGCTCTCCAAGCCTTTCCACTCAGCGGGATTTGCCGCAAAGCTCGAAGATTGTCCACAGTTTCCACGGCATTTTTATTGCGGAGAGCCTGAAAGACCGCCTGTCCACAAGCTTTTCCTTGTAATGCGGGACCGATTGGCGCAACCTTTCGCGGAGGAGCCGGACGTGTTTTCGACCGCCGGCAAATGGGAGTGAGCCAGTATCAGAAAAAGAACCGCATAACGCCCTTGGGAGGGGGCCAGAATGTCGGAACTTGTCATTATCATAGCAGATGACCACCCGCTTTTTCGCGGCGCCCTGAAACAGGCCGTATCCGGCCTCGACGGGCAACAGAGCATTATTGAAGCCGGGGATTTTGAGGCCGCCCGCAGTGCAGCCGCAGCGCGCAACGACGCCGATCTCATGCTTCTCGACCTCGCCATGCCGGGGGTGAGCGGATTTTCAGGCCTGATGGCGCTCCGGGCGGAATTCTCCAGCCTGCCGATCGTCATCGTTTCGGCAACGGACGACGCTACCACCGTGCGCCGCTCCATCGAACTCGGTGCTTCCGGTTTCATTTCCAAATCCTCGGGTATCGACGATATCAGGGACGGCATCCGCGCGGTTCTGGAAGGCGATGTCTGGATACCGGCGGGTCATCAGGGCGATAAGGAACAGGATCCTGACGTGGCCGATCTCATCGGCCGGCTCAGAACGCTGACGCCGCAGCAAAGCCGGGTTCTGGGCATGCTGGCCGAAGGGTTGCTGAACAAGCAGATCGCCTATGAGCTCAATGTTTCCGAAGCCACCATCAAGGCGCATGTCTCCGCAATCCTGCTGAAGCTCAAGGTCGACAGCCGCACCCAGGCGGTGATCCAGCTCGCCAAGATAAATACATCGGCCATGGTGGCGTAGAAAAGGATTTTATTCCTTTCCTTGCTTTACTCCTGACCGGATATGGTCTAGATTCCGGTCAGTAAACGACAGGAGCTTTTCCGCTATCGGCTCCACTTGCGGGCTTTCTATCATGCTGTCACACGAGACGATCTGGAGCGCCATCGATACGCTTGCCGAACGCCACCAGCTAACGCCTTCGGCATTGGCGAAGCGCGCCGGCCTCGATCCCACCTCGTTCAATAAATCGAAACGTTTCGGGCCAGATGGCCGCAAACGCTGGCCTTCGACTGAATCCGTCTCCAAGGTGCTGGAGGCGACGGGGGCAAGCGTCGACCAGTTTTTCGGTTATGCTTTCGGCAGGGCGCAGACCATGCAGCCTTCCGGCGCCGACAACGCCATTCCCCTGCTCGGTTTCGCCCAGGCGGGCTCCGGCGGCTTTTTCGACGATGGCGGTTTTCCGGCGGGTCAGGGCTGGGATGTGGTGGAATTCCCCTCTTCTCCAGAGCGCAGGCAGGGCGTCTATGCACTGGAAGTGCAGGGCGAGAGCATGATGCCGCTCTACCGCGACGGAGATATCCTCATCGTGGAGCCCGGCGCGCAGGTGCGGCGCGGCGACCGCGTGGTGCTGAAAAGCCGCGACGGCGAAGTGATGGCCAAGGTGCTGGCGCGGCAAAGCCCCAAAAACATCGAGCTTCTTTCGCTCAACCCGGAACATCCGAACCGCAGCTTCGACATGGCCGACGTGGAATGGATCGCCCGCATCATCTGGGCCAGCCAATAACCCGCAATTGCGTTTTCCGCGGTATCGACCGGGCACGCGTGCCGAGAATATTCCTCTAAAGACCGAGTGTCCTTGCGGCGGCATCGACCGTCATGATCTTCGCACCGCCCGACACCGCCCTGCGGACGAGACCCTGAAATCTGTCTTCCGGACAACCGTAAAAGCTCGGTGTGTGCGAAACATCATGGGTGAAGATGATGAGCCAGCCGCCTTTTTGCAGAACATCCTCCAGCCAGCCATCGGCGGCGTCGAGGTAGTTTTGATCCGAACGCAACTCGACCGCGGCAAGATTATGCGGGTCGACACTGCCCCGGTTGATCCCTGGCATGATGCCGCGCGCCGTCCTGAACCGGCGCCGCAGCAGAGGCTGCATGACCGGTGAAGCCATACCGAAGGGAACGGAGAAATTGCGCCCGTGGCGGCTTGCATCGAACGAGCCGAGCACGCGGTCATTGCGATCGAGATCCTCCTCGAGCCCCCGTCGGGAAAAGCTCGAGAGTTTGCGATGAGAAAAGGTGTGGCAGGCAAGCTCATGGCCGGCCGCCGCCAGTTCCGAGCAGCCTTTCGCGGAAATCATCTGCTGCTGTTCATCGTATTGGTCGATAAACACGCCGGCGATGTAAAACGTGCCGCAAACGCCCTCGTTTTCCAGAATGCGCGCACCAGCCGTCCAGGCGCTTGCCGGCACATCGTCGAATGTGAAGGACACGATCGGTTCGGACGTTTCGATCCGCACCGCCGGTCCCGGCAAATAGCGCACCAGCCGGTTATTGATCCGGTCGGTAAAAGTCCCGATTTTTTGCGTCATCCAAAGCCCCCCGGCCTGTCTGCAAATTACTGTCCCTCTTCGAGTATGTCGTAAGCCTGATGCCTCAAACAATAGATTGCGATTAGAAGAGAAGACCAGATAGGCCCGGTTCCGGTAAAGAAATTGCTCTCTAAACACGAAGAAAGTAACGCATACACCCAAATTCTGGCAAAAAGTCGGGTAAGTGCCGGGTCCGTGCCCTTGTCCACCGCCGTGCGGAAATCGTTCGCGGGTATGATGACCAGCCAGATGACGGTGAGAATGAAGGCCGGCAGGCCGCCATTCAGCAGGCTTTCAATATAGCCATTATGGGCATGGAAGGCTGTGACCGCCCAGGTGCCGGCAATATCGGCCTGCGACAGGAGCCGGTCGCTCGTCCAGAATGCCTGGAACCCCTGACCGAAGATCGGCGATTGCGCGAAAGTGTCGAAGGATAGCCGCCATATGTCCGTCCGCCCGGTGAAGGTGGAATCGATGCCCAGGCCTTCGACGAAATTCTGTATACTCGGAAAATAGGTGGAGCCGACCGCGGATATGTTGATGAAGGCCAGAAGACCGCCGATCATCAACAAAGTACGGTTGGCATGCCTTTCCATGATCCAGATCAGCGCCACGGTGACGGGCAGCAGCATGGCCGCGGTTTTTCCGTTGGTCTTCCAAAGGAAAAACCCCGCCAGCAGCGTGATGGCGAGGCCGCCCAGCGTCGACCAGGCATTGCGCAGGTAAAGCCCGATCATGAAGAGAATGATCATCGCCGGCGCGGCGGCATTCTTGTGATTGAAGATACCGCGCCAATCACCCGCCAGCGCTTTTTCATCGAGATCATAGGGTTGATGGATCGAGCGCGAGCTAAGGAAGATCACCCCCAGATAGCACAGCACCAGGAGAATGATGGCGAAGATGGCCATCATCCGGTCGAACTGCCGCCGGTCGCGCGGCATGACGACAAGGACGCTGGTGATGAAGCACAGGAGCGCCGTGAAGATCAGACGTTGCAGCGACGTGCCGGGCTGGGTTCCGACCACCGAGCATATCGCCAGCCAGAAAAACAGCAGCAGAATGGGCAGCCGCGGCCGCAGCAGAAGCCCCGTCAGCCGGTGGCGCAGCGCAAAAACGCCGAGGATCAATGCGATCACGAGGCCGGTCAGCTGGTTTGCGGCAGCGTGCGGCACCGGCGGTGCTGCGAGATTTTCGAAAGGCGCGACGGAAATCCAGATATAGAGCATGGTGGCGACGAAGAAAAACGCGTCGCGCCGGCCGCCGGCAAGGGAAATGGCGCTGCCTTGCGCAGAGACGGGCTGCGTATCAGCCAAACGCGGCATGGTCGCCTGCATCGAAAATGGATAGTCGGATCATTGGCCTGCCTTGTGACGAACAACGAAACCCTTCTGAAACAGGGCCATGTCCAAATAACCATAAACAGTCATTATCATCATTATTATGCAATTGCTTTAACCCTCTCTTACCTCAAGAGGGATAAGACAGGATAAACTGCCATTCATTCGGGTCGCGGACTTTCGCTTTATTGGCCGGTTGCGGCTTTTTCAGTTCGCCAGATTTTAAAAAGCAGCGCAGTCATTTTTGAATTCGCCCGGCAATGCCGGAAAACATGGAGAATGAGGTGTCGTTCAATACGCCGCGGCTCGGCCATCTAGTCAGATTGGGATTGACCTACATGGCATCCGGCGGAGCGCTCCTCATGTCCAGCGCCGCCCAGCTTCTGACCTTTGCGCTGCTTGCCCGCCATCTCGGTGTCGAACAATTCGCGCTTTACGCCTCCATCACGGCCGTCACCAATCTCGGCGTCCAGATCTGCGGTATCGGCTCGCAGGAATCGCTGATCCGCCGTGTCGCGCAGGATCGCAGCATGTTTCCCGTCATGCTCGGCCACAGCTATCTTTTGAGCGCCGCGACAGGCGTGGTGCTGACCATCATCGGCATGGTGACGATCCCGGTATTTTTCCCGACCTCGGAAACATTGCTGCACACGCTGATCACCACCTTCCTGATCCTGTTCACGAACCTCGTCCTCCTGAAAGTCATCTCGCTTTCCACGCAGAGCTTCATCGCCCATTCCGACTTCGCCTCCGCCAACAAGCTGGAAGTGATGTTTGCCGTCGCCCGCACCATTGCCGCGGTGGTCGCCTGCCTCATCTTCAAGGTGGAAACGGTGGAGGCCTGGGCGCTATGGAACCTTGCCGCCCACACCATTGCGGCCATGATCTCGGTCAAGGCGATAGCGAGACTCGGCCGCCCGGTGTTCCGCATCGTGCGTGAGGAAATCCGCATCGGAGTCCTGTTTTCCACCCAGTTCCTGTTCAAGGCCGTGCGCGGCAATGCCGATATTCTCGTTCTCGGCGCCATTGCAAGCGCGGAGGTACTGGGCAGCTATTCCATCGCCCGGCGCATTCTCGACAGTTCCTATCTCTCCGTCGAGGCCCTCAACCGGCTGATCTATCCGGGTTCGGCTTCCGCCGCCCTGCAGGGTATCAGCAAGACCATAGAACGCGCCTATAACGTGCTGAAGGCCGCGCTTTTCATCGCGACCGGCAGTGCGCTCGTCATTTTCATCATTGCGCCCTTCCTGCCGCTTTTGTTCGGCGATGAATATGTTTCGCTGCCCATCATCACCCGCGTGCTTTGTTGGGCGGTTCTGCCCATGGCCGTTGCCGCCACCGCTCTCGAGGCGCTCGGCGCATCCGGACGGCAGGATATTCGCGCGAAGATCTGGAACAGTGGCAACCTCATCGGCTCCGTCGTCGTCGCCTTCTTCACCTGGTCATTCAGCATTTCAGGAACGATCGGCAGCTATTTCATGGTGGAAACCGCCATCGCTGCCGCCGTATGGATCGCGCTGCTGCGCCTGCGCCGCAATGAAGAAGTTTTCGCGCCAGCAAAATAGGCGCTGGCGCAGGAACCGATCCGGTGGCCGGCTCTCCCTAATAGAGCCCATAAGGGAAATAACGCCGGTAGATTTCCTCCAGCCGGCCGTTGCGGGAAAGGGCCGCCAGCGCCTGATCGAAAGCCGGAACGAGCACGTTATCGGGATCGACGGTCATGATGGACAGGCCTTCACCGAGAAACCTGTCGGACATATAGGGACCGCCGAAGAGTGCGCAACAGCCATCGGAAGCGCTTCCTGAAACCCAGAAAGGCAGGCGCAGACCATCGGCGAAGATGGCGTCCACCTTGCCTTTCTTCAGCGCGTCATACATCGGCTCGTAACCATCGAAGCCCTCAGCCGCGGCCTTTGGAAAGAATGCCTTCAGCATCTGTTCGTGCCGCGAGCCGGCAACCACACCCACCTTCTTTCCCGAAAGCGCATCGGCACCCGCGCCGGTGAATTTGGCCGCCTTGTTCACCGCAAGACGGGCAGGCATCAGGAGATAGGGCCGCGAGAAGGTAAAACTCTTGCGCAGGTCGGCGGTGGTGGCGAGGCCGGAAATCACCGCTTCGCCCTCGCCCATTTCCAAAGCCGCCTCCAGCTCATCAAACGGCAGCGCCTGCACCTGGCATTTGCTTTCGACCTTCAGTTGCGCGCAGATTTCACGCACCAGATCGACATGGAAACCCGCAAGCCGGCCTTCCTGATCGGTAAAATTGAAGGGCGGGAAATCGACCGACATCAGAAATCTGATGCGGGGAACGGAAGAAAGATCGCCGCCCGGAAACCGCTCCTGCGCATCGAACAGCACCGGCATCCGGTTCCCGTCCGACAGGCCCTCCGCGCGTACATCGCTAAAAAAACCAGTAAATTGTAAAGCGAAAGCTAAAGTAAATCCGAGACCTATATTCCGCGTTACATTCGTCATTCTCATCTATACTATCCGTGACAGGAAGTGGGGCGTTACCATGACGGCGGCGGCGATGCATGGATTATTTTAGGCAATATACACGAGATTCGTTTCGCACGACGCCGGCGACACGAAAAATTACATTTTCCCACGCCAGTGAAAATCCGCTTTCAACCGCTCCCGAACAGGACCAGGCCGGACAGGCCCGCTTTCTCTCTTCGCTGGGATTTGGCAGGCCCTACATCGAGGCATTCGAACAACGGGCTCTGGAAAATGGCTCGACTTTGGAGGACGAATTGCTGGCAAGCGGTCTCGTCACGACGGATGCCTATTTCGGCGCTTTCGCCCGATTCCTGCGATTGCCGTTTCTCCCCGAAATCGGCCCGGACCGTGTGACGGATTTGAATAAGCTGGACACTCAGCTCTCCGAACCGAGGTTTCTGCGGCTGACACCGCTGAACGGCACGCCAACGCTGCTGATCGTACCGGAACTGGCGCGAATGGCGTCGCTGAAAAACATGCTGGATCAACGTCCGCGTCTTCTCGACGAATTTGCCGTGACAACCCCGCAGGCCATGCGCAGCGCAATCTGGAAAGCGGGCGAGGCCCGCCGCTCGGCGGAAACCCAGCAGCGGCTTTTCAACACGGCGCCGCACCATTCCGCCAGGATCACGCTACAGGGCCAGCAGGGTTTTTACAGCGGCGTCCTCCTTACACTGCTCATTCTGTCGCTGCTATTTTACACGGAAGCGGCATTTGCTTATCTGCACGTCACCCTGACGATGCTTTACCTTTTGACCCTGCTTTTCAGGCTGTTCGCACTCGTCCATGCGCCCCGGGGAAACGACGCGAAGAGCATCTTGCCTCTTCGGCAGGAAAACGAATTGCCTGTCTATACCGTTCTGGTGGCGCTTTACCGGGAAGAGGCCATCGTCGGGCAGCTCATCGGGGCATTGGAACGTCTGGACTGGCCCAAATCCCGGCTGGACATCAAGCTTGTCTGCGAAGCAGACGACGCTGCGACGATCGAGGCGATCCAGCGGATAAATCCCGGCCCGCACATAGAGGTCGTCAGGGTGCCGCCCTCCCTGCCGCGCACCAAACCAAAAGCCCTCACTTACGCGCTTTCCGGCGCGCGTGGCGCATTCGTTGCGGTCTATGATGCCGAGGATCGGCCCCATCCGCAGCAATTGCGTGAAGCCTATGCCACCTTCCGCAACGAGCCGGACGAGGTGGCCTGCCTGCAGGCGCCGCTCATCATCAGCAATGCCTCTTCCTCCTGGCTCAGCGCCTGTTTCGCACTGGAATATTCCGGTCTCTTCCGCTGCATGTTGCCTGCCCTTGCCGCACACGGCTTGCCGCTGCCGCTTGGCGGCACCTCCAATCATTTCCGGACCGCCGTGCTGCGGAAGGCCGGCGCCTGGGACCCCTATAATGTAACTGAGGATGCCGATCTCGGCCTCCGGCTGCATCGGCTGGGTTATCGTTGCGGCGTCATCCGGCGACAGACGCTGGAGGATGCGCCGACCTCGCTACCCGTGTGGCTGAACCAGCGAACACGCTGGTACAAGGGCTGGCTGCAAAGCTGGCTGGTGATGACCCGTGCGCCCTTTGCGACCGCGCGCGACATGGGATGGTTTGCCTATGTGGTCTTTCAACTGCTGATCGGCGGCATGCTTCTGTCGTCGCTGGCGCACCCCCTGCTCTTCGTTTCGCTCGCATTCATGACCATCGCCCTCCGGGAAAATGGCGCTGACCTGCTGCTCACCTGGCAGGGTCTTCTGTTTTTTATCGATGTGCTGAATATCGTCGGAAGCTACACGATCTTCGTGCTGATGGGCCGCGGCAGAATGATTGCCTATGAAAGAAGGCATGTCGGAAGGCGGTGGCTGGCAATACCCGCATATTGGCTGATGCTGTCCATCGCGGCCTGGCGGGCCGTGGTGGAACTCAACACCAAACCCTTCGCATGGAACAAGACGCCACACGCGCCTGTCGCCAAAAATACTCATGATCCGGCATCTTCGGCAGAGCCGAAACAGTCCTGATACTTTTTCCGATCAGCCGCGACAGCCGTTCTCGGCTTCACTCACATTGCCGCTCCGGCAAAGCCGTTTCAGGCCTTACGTTACTGCCGTCATCGGTAACGGCAGCCAGTGCCTTGCCGAACGAAGCTCCTCCCTCGGCAAGGACCGTCATTTCATCCTGAAGGTGGCCGAACCGCTCTACTTGGTAACGAGCTTGTTCTTGATCAGGCCGACGATGATCTGCACGATCAGACCGCCGACACCGCCGCCAACGAGCTGGCCGGCGAGAGCGCCGATATCCACGCCTCCGGCTGCCGCATCGCCCGCCGCGCCGAGCAGCGAACCGAGCACGGTTCCGCCGCCGAGGCCGCCGATGGCGCCGGCAATCAGATTGCCGAGCGAACCAAGATCGGAGTCCTTCACTATCTTTCCGCCTGCCGTGCCGCCTACCGCACCGCCGACGATCTGGGCCAATATCGAAGCAAGATCCATGTCATCCTCCTCAGTCGTTTCCCCGACTATTCGAGGAAACAAAGCCTCTTATTCAAGTCTGCGCAGGTTGAACCGAACCGGCATGGCCGGCCTTCTCTTCCTCGCCGAAGATTTTCCAGATCACGGCCCCGATGGCGCCGCCGAGGATCGGAGCGAGCCAGAACAGCCAGAGCTGCTGCAGCGCCCATCCGCCAACGAACAATGCCTGTCCCGTGGAGCGGGCCGGATTGACGGATGTGTTGGTGACCGGAATGGAAATCAGATGAATAAGGGTAAGGGCAAGACCGATGGCGATCGGCGCGAAGCCGGCAGGAACCCTGCCATGCGTAGAGCCCAGAATGACGATCAGGAAAAACGCCGTCAGGATGACTTCGATCAGCAGCGCCGATACGAGAGAATATCCGCCCGGCGAATGTTCACCATAACCATTGGCGGCAAAACCGCCGATTTCAGCCCCCGCCTTGCCGGTGAGGATGACATAAAGCGCCGCAGCCGCGACGACCGCCCCCAGAACCTGCGCCACTATGTAAGGCACGAGGTTCGCCGCCGGGAACTTACCGGCAACAGTGAGGCCGACTGAAACGGCCGGATTGAAATGACCGCCCGAAATGCCGCCAACCGCATAGGCCATGGTCAGAACCGTCAGACCAAAAGCGAAAGCGACACCAAGGAAGCCAATGCCGAGTTCAGGAAAAGCGGCGGCAAAAACCGCACTGCCGCATCCTCCGAAGACGAGCCAAAAGGTTCCCAGAAATTCCGAAAGAAGTTTGCGACTCATAACACTTCCCCCATGTTACGACCGCATCAACTATTACGTGCAATTTAATCGTAGTCAAGCTAAATTGCATATTCGCGTGGCTACCGACACAATGGTGGCTAAACGCAGCAAGAGTGTCAGATGTCTGGAAAATGGAGCGGGTGAAGGGAATCGAACCCTCGTATTCAGCTTGGGAAGCTGCTGCTCTACCATTGAGCTACACCCGCACCGCGCATAAGACATCGGATAGTTCGCAGCGGGTGTCAAGCACCCGCCAGGGTCGTTATTCGGCTCGAAAATGCTTGGAGAGCTTCAGCCCCTGCGCCTGATAATTGGAGCCGAGGCCGGAGCCATAGAGGCCTTCCGGTTTCTGCAGCATGTGCTCGTAAACCAGCCGGCCGACGATCTGGCCATGTTCGAGGATGAAGGGAACCTCGTGGCTGCGCACTTCTAGCACGGCCCGGCTGCCGGTGCCGCCGGCCTGCGCATGGCCGAAGCCGGGATCGAAGAAGCCGGCGTAGTGCACGCGGAATTCGCCCACCAGAGGATCGAAGGGTGTCATTTCGGCCGCATAGAGCGGTGGAACGTGCACGGCTTCGCGCGAGACGAGAATATAGAATTCATCCGGGTCGAGGATCAGTTCGGCACGGCCGCGGGCGTAGAGCGGCTCCCAGAAATCGAGAACGTCGTGCTGGGCCTTCTTGTCGACGTCTACCACGGCTGTGTGATGTTTGCCGCGATAACCGATCAACCCGTTTTCACCGAAACCCTTGAGGTCGATCGAGAGCGCGATGCCACCGCCGGTCACGTTGGGCGTGTCGCTGGCAACCAGCGTTTCCGTCTCGTGCAGCTTCAGCAGTTCACTTTCGTTGAGCAGCGAATGGCCGATGCGGAAGCGGATCTGCGACAGGCGCGAGCCGCGTCGCACCACGATCGGGAAGGTGCGCGGGCTGATTTCCAGATAGAGCGGGCCAGCATAACCGGCCGGTATCTTGTCGAATTCCTGCGCGCTGTCAGTCATGACGCGGGTGAAGATATCGAGACGGCCGGTCGAGCTTTTCGGATTGGCCGAGGCCGACATGTCCGCGGGCAGCGCAAGGCTTTCCATCAAGGGAACGATATAGACACAACCGGTTTCCAGCACCGCGCCCTGGGTAAGGTCGATCTCGTGCAGGCTGAGACGATTGAGTTTGTCGATGACGCGGTTTCCGGGGCCGGGCATGAAGCTGGCGCGCACGCGATAGGCCTTCGAGCCGAGCCTGAGATCGAGGCTGGCGGGCTGCACCTGATCAGCATCGAGATCGGCCTCGCTCTTCAGCTTGCCGCCCGCAAACAGCGCCTTGATTGCGCCATCCGCCAAAATGCCCGTGGTTCTGGTCATGGTCATCATTCCTTTTTACGGCGACAAAACCAAAAGGAAAGCATTGACGCAAGCCGGTAACGGCAGTATGGCAAGCTTATCCCGTGGTGATTTGGCCGGTCGGCTTGCAGCCACGTTAAACAAGTGGCTAAAAAGACCGGGTGCTAGGAACCGGTCTGCTTTTGCGGCCGGTTTTTTTGTTTTGAAGGTGATCACATGAGCAATAAATGGCGCCCGGCAACCCAGCTCGTTCACGGCGGTACGCTACGCTCCCCTTACGGTGAAACGTCGGAAGCGATCTATCTGACCCAGGGTTTCGTCTATGAAAACTCCGAAGCCGCCGAAGCGCGCTTCAAGGGTGAAACGGATGGGTTCATCTACGCCCGCTATGCGAGCCCGACCAACGACATGTTCGAAAAGCGCATGTGCCTGCTGGAAGGCGCTGAAGACGCCCGTGCACTTGCGTCGGGCATGGCCGCCGTCACCGCCGCCATCATGTGCCAGTTGCGCGCCGGCGACCATATCGTTGCGGCCCGCGCCCTCTTCGGTTCCTGCCGCTGGGTGGTGGAAACGCTTGCGCCGAAATATGGCATCGAATGCACGCTGATCGACGGTCGCGATCTCGGCAACTGGGAAAAGTCTATCCAGCCGAACACCAAGCTGTTCTTCCTCGAAAGCCCGACCAATCCGACGCTTGAAGTGGTGGATATTGCCGGGGTGGCAAAGCTCGCCAACCAGATCGGCGCCAAGGTGGTAGTCGACAACGTCTTTGCCACACCGCTTTTCCAGAAGCCGCTCGAACTCGGCGCCCATATCGTCGTTTATTCGGCCACCAAACATATTGACGGCCAGGGCCGCTGCCTTGGCGGCGTGATCCTTTCCGACAAGAAGTGGATCGAAGAAGAGCTGCAGGATTATTTCCGCCATACCGGCCCGGCCATGTCGCCTTTCAATGCCTGGACGCTTCTGAAAGGCATCGAGACCCTGCCACTGCGTGTGAAGCAGCAGACGGCCAATGCCGGCAAAATCGCTGATTTTCTCGCCGATAGCGGCAAGGTCGCCAAGGTCATCTATCCCGGCCGCGCCGATCACCCGCAGGCCGATATCATCGCGCGGCAGATGTCCGGCGGCTCGACGCTGGTCGCTTTCGAGCTGAAGGGCGGCAAGGAAGCAGCCTTCAAGCTGCAGAACGCGCTTGAGATCGTGAAGATTTCAAACAATCTCGGCGACGCCAAGAGCCTCATCACCCACCCCGGCACGACGACGCACAAGAACCTCACCGACGAGGCGCGTGCCGAACTCGGCATTTCCGGCGGCACCCTGCGCCTTTCCTGCGGCATCGAGGATACCGACGACCTGCTGGAGGATCTGGCGAAGGGTCTGGCGGCCGTTTCGGCCTGAAAATTCAATCCGCAAGGCACCATGGCCTGACCGCGTGTCGGGCCGTGGTTCGCCTGTCCGGTCCAAAAAGATCGCTTCAGGCAACCAATATTTACCTTTACCGTTATCCCTAACGGTGGAAAACAGCGCAACAGGAGACGCCTCCTGCCCGTCAAGTCATTCATTTTCTTGACGATAGCCAGAGCCTATAGTGTAGGATGCGGCGGCAGGCATAATATCGAGGTGTGGCGCGTATGTATCGTGCTCTGACAAGGGATATCGAGGTAACGGTCGATCCGTATTATCTCGAGGAACAATCCGACCCGGATGACGATCGTTACGTCTGGGGCTACAAAGTCGTGATCGCGAACAATTCCGATATTCCGGTTACCCTCGTCAATCGCTATTGGCACATCACCGATCAGAACGGACAGGTGGATGAGGTCTATGGGCCGGGCGTTGTGGGTGAGAAGCCGCATCTGAAACCGGGCGACAGCTACGAATATTCTTCCGGCTGCCCGCTGGACACACCTTCCGGCCTGATGTTCGGCCATTATGAAATGGAAACGGAAAATGGCGAGGTGTTCAACGTCACCATACCCGCCTTTTCGCTGGATTCACCCGGCCTGATGCGGGTCCTGAACTGACATTCACCCGGCAACGAAAAAGCCGCGCCCTTCAGGACGCGGCTTTCATTCAGGCATTCTCAAATTCGCTGACATCGTAGCGATAGGTGGTGGAGCAGAACTCGCAGGTCACGGCAATGGCGCCGTCTTCTTCGCTTGCCTCGATCTCCTCAGCAGTGAAACCGGACAGGACGCCCTTAATCTTGTCCCGCGAGCAACTGCAACGGTCGAAAACCGCCTGCGGATCGTAGATGCGCACACCGCTCTCGTGGAAAAGCCGGAAGAGAAGACGTTCCACCGGGACCTGCGGATCGGTCAGCTCGTCGGTATCCACCGTGTTCAGCAGCGTTACCGCCTCCGTCCAGGCATCGTCTTCCTGCACCTCGTGACCGCCTTCATCGCCATCGCCGCCATGCAGGTCGCGCATGCGCAGCCGCTCAGGCGCCTGCGGCAGGAACTGCGCGATAACACCGCCCGCACGCCAGCCATGGCGCGGCTTACCTTCGCCATCACGGTCGAAGAATTCGGCGACGCCCAGCCGCACGCGGGTGGGAAGCTGTTCCGACTGGCGAAAATAAACCCCGGCAATGTCTTCCAGCGAGGAGCCATCGAGCGGCACGATACCCTGATAAGGCTGCATGCCCGCACCCTGATCGATCGTGAAGGCCAGAATGCCGTTGCCGAGCAATTGCTCCGGCGACGTCGCCCCGGCCGCAATCGCCTCCGCCAGCCGCTCCTCATCGAAACGGGCATAAGCGCGCATGCTTTCCGGCGCGGTGAAATCCGCAACCAGAAGGTCGACCGGGCCGTCACCCTTGGTCTGGACGGTCAGCTTGCCGGAAAACTTGAGCGACGTGCCGATCAGCGCCGTCAGAACGGTCGCTTCCGCCAGCAGGCGGGCGACCGCCGGGGGATAGTCATGCCGCTCAAGGATGGCATTCAGCAGCGGACCCACCTGTACGGCGCGGCCGCGCACATCCAGACCTTCGACCTGAAAGGGCACAACCTTGTCGTCGCCAGCAAAATCGAGATCGTCCAGTTCAACCGTTACATCTGCCATGTCATACTCCCTGGCGCAGCCGTGGCGCCGCTACCGTCCAAAAGTCCGGCTTTTAAAATGTGCTTTTTTCGCTTGTCGCACAGAGACCCGGGAAGAGAAACCGCTTCCGGGGAAAAACGTGCAAATCGTGAATGTGGCCCGCCAGCAAAACCGACGAGCCTCTTCGAAGTCCCACAGATGGTAATCTATGCGGTCAAGTTCAAGCACCCGGCGTGACGCGTGTCAGGCCGGGCGATTGCTCATCAAATGACGCCCATGCACCATGCAATGATGGACTTCTGCGCGTGGAGGCGGTTTTCCGCCTCGTCGAAGACGACGGATTGCGGACCGTCGATCACGGCATCCGTCACTTCCTCACCGCGATGGGCCGGCAGGCAATGCATGAACAGCGCGTCTTTTTCCGCCTTGGCCATCAGGGCTTCATTCACCTGATAGGGCTGGAAAATGTTGTGGCCGCGCGCCTTGTGTTCCTGGTTCATGGACACCCAGGTATCGGTGACGACGCAGTCCGCACCCGCAACGGCCTTGTCGGCATCATGGCACAACATGATCTCGCCGCCATTGTTGCGCGCCCAGTTCAGGAACTTGTCATGCGGTTCGGAGCCCATCGGCACGGCCATCGTCATGCGGTAACCGAAACGGGCCGAGCCTTCGACGAAGGAATGCAGGACGTTATTGCCGTCACCCGTCCAGGCAATGGTCTTGCCTTTGACCGGGCCGCGATGTTCCTCGAAGGTCATGATATCCGCCATGATCTGGCAGGGATGCGTGTCGTCCGTCAGGGCGTTGATGACCGGCACGGTCGCGTGTTCGGCAAGCTCCAGCAGGCGCGAATGATCCGTCGTGCGGATCATGATGGCGTCGACGTAACGCGACAGCACCTTGGCCGTATCGCCGATCGTTTCGGCGCGACCGAGCTGCATTTCCGTACCGGAGAGGAAAAGCGTCTCGCCCCCGAGCTGGCGCATGCCGACATCGAAGGAGACGCGGGTGCGGGTGGAAGGCTTTTCGAAGATCATAGCCAGCATCTTGCCGGCAAGCGGCTTTTCCGCCGTTCCGGCCTTGGTGGCGGCCTTGCGTGCGCGGGCATCGTCGAGAATTGCCCGCAGGTCCTGCGAGCTGACGGCCGACAGGTCAAGAAAATGTTTAGGTGAAGCCATTTCAAACTGTCCCATGCTCGCGAGCCTCGGGGAAGAGGCCCGCCCTTTATTGTTTCCTCAGGCGATTTTTGCCTGTTTCGCTGTCAGGGAAGCGGCGGCCGCTTCCACGCGTGACAGACCCTCGCGGGCCTCTTCCGCCGTGGTGACGAGCGGCGGCAGAAGACGGATGACGTTGTCGCCCGCCGGCACACCCAGCAGATGCTCGGCGCGCATGGCCTGCAACAGCTCGCCCGATGGAACCTTGGCCTTGATGCCGAGAAGCAGGCCTTCGCCACGGATTTCTTCGATAACGTCAGGATAACGATCCTTCAGCGAAGCAAGGCCCTGGCGGAAGACCAGCGCGACATCACGAACCTTTTCCAGAAAACCCTCGGAGAGGACGACATCGAGCACGGCGTTGCCGACAGCCATGGCCAGCGGGTTGCCGCCATAGGTGGTGCCATGCACGCCCGCCGTCATGCCGGAAGCAGCATCCGCCGTCGCAAGGCAGGCGCCGAGCGGGAAACCGCCGCCGATACCCTTGGCAACCGCCATGATATCCGGTGCGACGCCCGTCTGCTCATAGGCAAAGAGCTTGCCCGTACGGCCAACGCCGGTCTGGACCTCATCGAAAATCAGCAGCATGCCATGCTCATCGCAGAGCGACCGCAGCAGCTGCAGGAATTCCTTGGCTGGCGCGCGAATGCCACCCTCGCCCTGAATGGGCTCGATCAGAAGCGCGGCCGTCTCGGCCGTGATGGCGGCTTTCAACGCATCGACGTCACCGAAGGGCACCTGGTCAAAACCTTCGACCTTGGGACCGAAACCTTCGAGATATTTCTGCTGGCCGCCGGCGGCAATCGTCGCCAGCGTGCGGCCATGGAAGGCACCTTCGAAAGTGATAATCCGGAACTTTTCCGGATGCCCCTTGGAATAATGATAACGGCGCGCGGTCTTGATCGCGCATTCCAGCGCTTCTGCGCCGGAATTGGTGAAGAAGACCTTGTCTGCGAATGTCACTTCCGTCAGGCGCTTTGCAAGCTTTTCCTGGCCCGGCACTTCATAAAGGTTCGAGACGTGCCAGACCTTCTCGGCCTGGGTCTTGATCGCTTCCACGAGGTGCGGATGGGCATGGCCCAGCGAGTTGACCGCGACGCCGGCCGCAAAATCCAGATATCGTTCGCCGCTTTCCGTGAACAGCCAGACGCCTTCGCCTCGCTCGAAGCGCAGGGGGGCTCTTGCAAACGTATCGAACAATGGCGCGGCGGCTTCGGCCATGGCTGTATCACTCCTTGCGCGGATGCGCTGTCAGACGGTTGTCAATAGGCTTTCGGGGTTATCCCTTGCCTGAAAATCAAAAATGCCGCCTCGCGGCGGCAGGGGCACTATTGTCACTTCGCCTGCCGATGTCAACAAAAGTCCGCGTTTCCCGGGCTTCTCAAGCCCTAGTAGGTAGCGACGGACGAGGCCCAAGGTGTTGCCTTTCAGACTCAACTCGCCAGCAAGTTGGGGAAAACCGGAAAATCGATTCGAGATGATTCCCGCGACTCTTGCCACGGAGTCTGCGTGGCACTAGGTTAATCGCTAATTACTAGACTGCATTGCGGCGGAACTAGTCACCAAAAATCAGGCAGAAACCACGCTCGCGGCACGCCCGCGAGGCGGAGAGGGATTCTGCCGACATTATACGCGACGAGCGGAGAAGCGGCATGAACTGGACAGACGAACGGGTCGAAAAACTCAAGAAATTGTGGTCCGAGGGGCTTAGCGCCAGCCAGATAGCAGCACAGCTGGGCGGCGTCAGCCGCAATGCCGTCATCGGCAAGGTCCATCGCCTCAACCTGCCGGGACGCGTGAAGGCCGGCGGCCCGGTTACTTCGGCGCGTTCCGCGCCCAAGCGCACTGCCGCCCCTGCCCCGCGCGCGACGAATTTCGCAGCCCGCGTCAGCGCAGCACCTGCACGCGCCCTGAACCGCTCGAGCGCGGCAACGGCGCTGCACGAGGAGATCGATATCGAGACCGCCGAAGTTCTCGATTACGTTCCCTCCAAAAATGTCGTGACACCGATTTCCCGCCGCCTGACGCTGACGGAACTGACGGAGCGCACCTGCAAGTGGCCGGTCGGCGATCCGCTGAAGGATGATTTCCATTTCTGCGGTTGTGAAGCACTGGAATCTTCGCCCTATTGCAAGTTCCATGCAAAGCTTGCCTACCAGCCGGTAAGCGAGCGTCGCAAGGCTTGAGTGTTGCGGCACGCATTCGACACTCAAAAACTACGGGCCTTCGGGCCCGTTTTTTTGTGACAAACGCACCACGCTTCCCGGACGGCTACAGCAGAACACAAAGGCTTATTCTTCGTCGTCGCGTTTCGCCCTTCAATCCGGATTTCGGTGGGCTCTCAACCGCTCGTCAAGCAGATGAAAGTATCGTGCTTGCGGAAGGTTCAAAATGAAAAGGCCCGACACCATTCCGGTTTCGGGCCTTTTCATTTTGGCGGAACGTCATGCTGAGGGGAACCGTCAGTTCGGTTCCGATCAGGCTTCCATCGAATATCCTGCACCGCGCACGGTGCGGATGACGTCTTGCATATGGGAAAAATTGAGCGCCTTACGCAGGCGTCCGACATGCACGTCGACGGTACGCTCATCGACGTAGATATCATGGCCCCAGACGCCATCCAGCAACTGCGAGCGGGAGAACACCCGGCCCGGAGAGGTCATCAGGAACTCCAGCAGGCGGAATTCCGTCGGGCCGAGACGCACTTCACGGCTCTTGCGGTGAACGCGATGGGTCTCGCGATCCAGTTCGATATCGCCGCATTTCAGCACCGAAGACAGAACCTCGGGGCGGGCCCGGCGCAGCATCGCCTTGACGCGGGCCATGAGTTCCGGTGTCGAAAACGGCTTGACGACATAATCGTCGGCGCCGGTGGCGAGGCCGCGAACCCTTTCGCTTTCCTCGCCGCGCGCCGTCAGCATGATGATGGGCAGGCGCTCGGTTTCCGGCCGCATCCTGAGCCGACGGCACAGTTCGATACCGGAAACGCCGGGAAGCATCCAATCCAGGATAAGGAGGTCCGGAATACGTTCCTGCAGCCTGATTTCTGCCTCGTCTCCACGGGGTATCGTGTCGACGTCATATCCCTCAGCCTCGAGATTGTAACGAAGCAGGACGCTCAGCGCTTCCTCGTCTTCCACAACTGCAATCTTGGGCACCATATACTAACTCCGCAAGCCGCTGCCTGTCTGTTACTCGGTCACCGAACCGAGGGTGTTGGAACTGTCGTCCTTCGGACGCTCGCCTTCCGGCTGGCTTCCGGTGGTCATGTAATAGATCGTCTCTGCGATATTAGTGGCGTGGTCGCCGATACGCTCGATGTTCTTGGCGCAGAACAGAAGATGCGTGCAGGTGGTGATGTTGCGCGGATCTTCCATCATGTAGGTCAGAAGCTCACGGAAGAGCGACGTGTACATGGCGTCGATTTCTTCGTCGCGCTCGCGAATGGCATTGGCCTTCTCGGCGGAACGCGTGGAATAGACGTCCAGCACTTCCTTGAGCTGCACCAGCGCGAGTTCCGACAGGTGTTCGATTCCACGGGCGAGCTTGCGCGGCACGCCGGTGCCGGCAACCGCGATGACGCGCTTGGCGGTGTTCTTGCCAAGGTCGCCGACGCGCTCAAGGTCAGCTGCAATACGCAGAGTGCCGATGATCTCGCGAAGGTCGGCCGCCATCGGCTGGCGTTTGGCGATGGTGACGATGGCCTTGTCGCCGATCTCACGCTCGGCGTGGTCGAGGATCGCATCGTCGGAAATGACCTTCTGTGCGAGCGCGGCATCGGAATTGACGAGCGCACGCACGGCGTCGGCGCACATCTGCTCCGCAAGACCGCCCATTTCGGCGATACGACGCGTAAGGAATTTCAGTTCGTCGTCATAGGCCGACAGAATATGCGAATGGGTCGTTGTTTGTGTCATGGTCTAGTCCTCCGGCTTGGCCTGCATGCGCGTACCCGGAAGCGGGCACGGCAGAAGCACCAGTCTTGTTCGGTTTCGATAAAGCGCCGGCCGGGATCAGCCGAAGCGGCCCATGATGTAATCCTGCGTGCGCTGGTCGTCCGGATTGGTGAACATCTTGTCGGTTTCGTTTTCCTCGACAAGATGACCAAGATGGAACATGGCCGTGCGCTGGGAAACACGCGCCGCCTGCTGCATGGAGTGCGTGACGATGACGATGGTGTAATTGGTGCGCAGCTCGTGGATCAATTCTTCGACCTTTGCGGTCGCGATCGGGTCGAGAGCCGAGCAGGGCTCGTCCATCAGGATCACTTCCGGGCTGACGGCAACGGCGCGTGCGATGCACAGACGCTGCTGCTGACCGCCGGAAAGACCGGTGCCGGATTCGTGCAGACGATCCTTAACCTCGTTCCAGAGACCCGCCTTCTGCAGGCTCTGCTCGACGATCTGGTCCATATCCGCCTTGTTGCGGGCGAGACCATGGATGCGCGGACCGTAGGAAATGTTTTCGTAGATGGACTTCGGGAAGGGGTTCGGCTTCTGGAACACCATGCCGACGCGGGCGCGCAATTCCACGACGTCAATCGCCTGATCGTAGATATCGTCGGTGTCGAGCGTGATCTTGCCGGTGACCCGGCAACCGTCGATCGTGTCGTTCATACGATTCAGGGTACGCAGGAAGGTGGATTTGCCGCAGCCGGACGGGCCGATAAGCGCGGTCACCGTATTTTCGCGAACGTTGAGGTTCACGTCGTAAAGCGCCCGCTTTTCGCCGTAATAAACCGAAACGTCCTTGCCGATCATCTTGTATGAGACTTCATTCATTTTCTTGTCCAGCGCCTTTTCAACTGCTGCTTCCGACAACATGTTCATTGCTCAAGCTCCCTCTACCAGCGCCGTTCGAAGCGGCGACGCAACAGGATTGCGCCAACATTCATGACGATGAGGAACAGAAGCAGGATGATGATAGCGCCGGATGTCCTTTCGACAAAGGCGCGCTCGGCTTCGTTCGCCCACATGTAAATCTGCACCGGCAGGGCCGTGGACGGATCCATCGGCGTTGTCGGGTAATTCGCAACGAATGCCACCATGCCGATCAGGAGCAGCGGCGCCGTTTCGCCCAGCGCGTGGGCGAGACCGATGATGGTGCCGGTCAGAATGCCGGGCATGGCGAGCGGCAGCACATGGTGGAAGATCGTCTGCATCTTGGAAGCGCCGAGGCCGAGGGCTGCGGCGCGGATAGACGGCGGCACGGCTTTCAGGGCAGCGCGCGTCGCGATGATGATCGTCGGCAGGGTCATCAGCGTCAGGACGAGGCCGCCGACCAGCGAGGCCGAGCGCGGAAAGCCCATGAAGTTGATGAAGACCGAGAGGCCGAGCAGGCCGTAAACAATCGAAGGAACGGCCGCGAGATTGTTGATATTCACCTCGATAAGATCCGTCAGACGGTTCTTCGGGGCGAATTCCTCGAGATAGATGGAGGCCGCAACGCCAATCGGCAATGACAGCACCAGCACGATCAGCATCATATAGAACGAGCCGATCAGCGCCACACCCACACCCGCCGCTTCCGGACGGCTCGACGCGCCGTTGACGAAGATGCCGGTGTTGAAATGTTTGCCGAGCTGGCCGCTTTCGGCGAGCTGGTTCATCCAGCCGAGCTGCTGGTTCGAGATACGGCGATTGGCTTCATCCGCCGTCAGGTCGACCTGGCCCTTGAAGGCGCTGTCGACGTCGCCCGACGCCAGCAGCGTGACGGTGCGCGTGGTGCCGATGACGGCGGGATCGGCGACGACGATATCGCGAAGCTGCGTGCGCACGCTGTCGGAGATCAAGAGGTTGACGGCGCGAAGACCGGCGCGGTCCGTCGGCGCAACGCCAAGGACCTTGGCGACAGCATCGCGGGCGATGACGGGATAATTGGCCGTCATCAGCTTTGTGGGATTGGTGGCCCGCTCATTTTTCGGATCGATGATCTGTTCGGAAAACTCGACCGGAACGGTGATCATCGTCTGCTGGAAAGCGGTGTAACCCTTGGAAACCACCGAGAAAAGCAGCAGGAAGAGAAAGATGAGGCCGAAGGAAATCGCTGCCATGCCGTAGGCACGGAAGCGGCGTTCGGCGGCATAACGGCGCTTGATGCCGATATCACGGCGCGTGGCCTTGTTGACGGCGCTCGCGCCGGCTGCGGGAGAGACGATGTCGGTCATTCATATTGCTCCCGGTATTTGCGCACGATGTAAAGCGCGTAGATATTCAGGCAAAGCGTGATGGCGAAAAGCGTGATGCCGAGCGCAAAGGCAACCAGCGTCTGCGGCGAGGTAAATTCAAGGTCGCCGGTAAGCTGGCTGACGATCTTGACCGTCACCGTGGTCATGGGCTCGAAGGGATTGAGCTGCAGGCGGGCAGCAACACCGGCCGCAAGAACCACGATCATGGTTTCGCCGATGGCGCGCGAAGCCGTCATCAGCACGGCGCCGACGATGCCGGGAAGAGCGGCCGGAATAATGACCCTCTTGATCGTCTCGGAACGCGTGGCGCCAAGACCGAGCGAACCGTCACGCAGCGAGCGCGGCACGGCGGTGATGATATCGTCCGACAGCGACGACACATAGGGGATCAGCATGATGCCCATGACGAAGCCGGCGGTGATGACGCTCTGCGCCTGGATGAAGTTGGCGTAGTTGCCCGTCGCCAGACCGTTGATCTGCGTGGAAATGTCTCTGAGGAAAGGACCGACCGTCGTGAGCGCGAAGAAGCCGTAGACGATGGTGGGAATGCCGGCGAGCACTTCAAGCAGCGGCTTTGCCATGGAGCGGAAGCGCGGCGAGGCATATTCCGCCATGTAGATCGCCGAAAAGAGACCGACCGGAACCGCAACCAGCATGGCGACGAAGCCGATATAAAGCGTGCCGGCGAGCAGCGGGATCAGGCCGAACTGGCCGGAGGAATCGGTGGCGCCTGCCGCCGCAAAACGCGGATCCCAGACCGTTCCGAAGAAGAACTGGTGCGCAGGGACCATGGTGAAGAACTGGATCGCCTCCGTCAGCATCGAAAGGACGATGCCGATGGTCGTGAGGATGGCGATGGACGAGGCGACCAGCAGGGCCGCGAGAATGACTTTCTCGACCTGGTTGCGCGCCCGGAAACGCGGCGCGATTGCACGCAGCGCATAGGCGCCGCCGCCGAGCGCGGCCAGCAGCACGACGGCGATCATCGCAATACGGCTGGTGGAGGTCATGCTGTTGAGCGTGTGGGCGGCATCGACCATGAACCGCTCGGGATCGCCGGCGATTGCAACACCCTTCGATGCCAGAAGCGGCCGAACCGCAGCCGTGTCGGCCTCGACCTGCGCGGTTTCCTCCGGCGTCAGCCGCTGGAGGCCACGGGCGATGGAGGTCACCATACCGTAGGTCAGGCTCTGCTGCGCTTCGGATTGCGCCCGGACATCCTCGGGGAAACTACCGCGCACCGCCGAAGTGACGAGCAATGGGCTGACAATGAGCCAGGCACAGAGAATGAACGCCGCGGGCAGCACCGCCCAGACGACCGCGTAGGAACCGTGATAACCGGCACGGGAATGCATGCTGGAGGGGCGACCGCCAGACAGGGCAACGGCACGGCGGCTGCCGAGCAGATAGCTGCCGATGCCGATGAGCGCCAGTATCAGCAAAAGGATCGATGTGTTCATTAGAGTTCCCTCGGCGTGCCTCAAGAGCACGGTGCGATATCGGGCAAATCAAAAAGTCATCAAAACGAGACCGCTGGACCATCCCATGATGCCTGCCGCCTGACTGTATCATAGTCTGGCAAGCGTCAAGGTTGATACATCCTATCCATCTGTAATCCATCGACAATCATGTGGATGGCGATGGTTAGGAACTGTCAACCGCGGACGACGGCCCAAGCGAAGCCGAATGAGGGGCACGGCAAAGCCGCACCCCTCTTTCTTCATTACATCGTGGAGCCGGCCGAGAACTTCGAGCGGATTTCTTCGCGCTCTGCGTCCGGAGCAGCAACCAGGCCGTAGTTGGCGAGCGGGGAATCCGGGCCGATCATTTCGTCGGAAACGAAGAACTCGACATATTCCTTAAGGCCCGGGATAACGCCCAGGTGAGCTTTCTTCACGTAGAAGAACAGCGGGCGGGAAACCGGGTACTTGCCGCTGGCGACGGTTTCGGTGGACGGAACGACGCCCGAAACGGTCGCGACCTTCAGACGGTCAGCGTTGTTTTCATAGAAAGCGAGGCCGAAAACGCCGAGGCCGGTCTTGTTGGCATCGATGCGAGCAAGCGTTTCGGTGTAATCGCCGTCGATGTCGACTGCCGCGCCGTCCTTACGGACTGCAACGCACTTGGCAGCAGCCTGCTTGGCGTCGGTGATGAGCGTCTTGATGACGTCGGTCGCCTTGGCTTCCTTGCAGCCGTCAGCCATGATCTTCTCTTCGAAGACTTCGCGCGTGCCGTGCTTGGAACCCGGGATGTAAGCAGCGATTGCCACATCAGGCAGTTCCTTGTTGATTTCCGACCACTTCTTGTAAGGGTTGGCAATGAGCTTGCCGTCCTTGACGACTTCAGCGGCGAGCGCAAGGTACAGATCCTTCGGCTCGAGCTTGATATCCTTGTTGGAAGAGTCCATTGCGAAGACGATACCGTCGTAACCGATCTTCACTTCCTGAACGTCGGCAACGCCAGCAGCCTTACAGGCGGCCAGTTCGTCGCTCTTGATTTTGCGCGAAGCGTTGGCAATGTCGATGGTGCCTTCGCCGACGCCCGAGCAGAACGCCTTCAGACCGCCGCCCGTGCCGCCGGACTCAACAACGGGAGCCTTGAAGTTCGGGAAGGTTTCGGCAAAGGTCTCGGCAACGATCTTGGCGTAAGGCAGAACTGTGGAGGAACCGGCAACCTGGATCTGGTCGCGAGCAGCGGCGGCGCCAGCGAAGGCGACAGAAGCCACCAGAGCTGCTGCGGAAAATTTAACGATGTTCATTTGTCTCTCCCGTCGTGGGCTTTGTTGTGGACGCAGCCGATAGCGACACTCGCTCTTAGCTTGCGCTCGGCGACCTTTTCTTAACCACCGTAGCCCCATCCTTTTATGTCACTTTGACGAAAGATTTGTGACAATCTAACCTATTGATTTTATTTATAAATATGCGCGACATTAAAAGCAGATACATATTTTATGTCAGAATCTCACAGTGAAGTCCGTGCCGCTGCCCAATTCCGATTTAATGATGAGGCGGGCGCGGTGGCGGGTGAGGATGTGCTTGACTATGGCAAGTCCGAGACCCGTGCCCTTTTTCGAGCGGCTGTCGGCGACGCTGACGCGATAAAAACGCTCCGTCAGACGCGGCACATGTTCGGTGGGAATGCCGGGCCCCTTGTCGATGACGCTCACCTCCACCGGCTTGCCGGGTTCGGCCCTCAGCCAGACATCCACGACCTTGCCTTCCTGGCCGTATTTGCAAGCATTTTCAACGAGGTTCTGGAATACCTGCACCAGCTCGTCGCGGTCGCCCTGCACCTCTGCCGGTCGGTCGGGCAGGTGCAGCGTGATGGTCACATCCAGCTCGTCGGCAAGCGGCAGCAGGGTATCGCGCACATGGCCGATGACGGGAACGAGATCGACCTTCTGGTCGGGCGCTATGTTGGCCCGCAATTCCAGCCGCGACAGGGACATGAGATCGTCCACCAGCCTGCTCATGCGGGTTGCCTGATCCAGCATGATGGCAAGGAAACGTTCCTGCGCCTTCGGGTCGTTGCGCGCCGGCCCCTGCATGGTTTCGATGAAACCGCGCAGCGAGGCGAGCGGTGTGCGCAATTCATGGCTGGCATTGGCGACGAAGTCGCTGCGCATGCGGTCGATGCGGCGAAGCTCCGAGACGTCGCGGAACGACAGGATATAGAATGGCGGGCCTGCCCCCTCTCCCACATCCGCACGGGCGATACGAACGATGAAGACCCGTTCGGAAGGGAAGCGCTCCGAATGTTCGACCTGGTTAGGCTGGCCGGTGGTGATGGTTTCGCGAATGACATCCAGGAGGCCGGGAGAGCGCAACCGGGCGGAAATATGCGCCCCGGCGGGCAACTGGCCGAAGGCACGCTCGGCCGCGCCGTTCTGAAACAGCACGCTGGCGTTCCTGTCGAGAATGAAAACGGGGGTATCCAGAACCGCGAGGCCCGCCCTTACGCCGGAAATGACGCTTTCGCCGGGCACTTCCTGCTCATCTGCCTCCTCAGCCGGGCTCCCGTCCTTTGCGGGAGCGGCCCTCGGCCCCTCCCGGGCGGCGAGGATGGCAATGACGGCGCAAAGCCACAGGGCGGCGGGCATGTAGGGCGTGTTGAGCTCGGCAACGGCCACGATAGCGAGCATGCTGACGATGAGAACGGGCAACCAGTTTCGGCCGAGCTTCGTTCCCAAACGCCTTAACCCACCATCGCCTTCCATGACTGCCATTTCAGCCTGCTCTTTCCACTTTCATCTGACAGCGCATCGAAATCTCATAGGCCAGTTTCATGACAGAGATTCATCATCGCGCATTTTCCACAACGTATATGCGCAAAATCGACGCCGCAATCGCTGCCGCCGCAGCACCCCGGTCAAGCGCTCCTGTTTCACTTGAATTCTGGCTATGGATGTGAACTCATTGGCGTCGAGTTGCCTTTACACAACAACAGCCGGAGGAAACCATGGGCGAAGAAACGAAGAAGCGGGCGGTCGATATCACCATAGGCGGCAAACTGCGCAGCTTCGACATCGACGATCCGGTTCTTCCTGACTGGGTTGAGGAAAAGAAACTTTCCGCCGGCGATTTTCCCTACGACAAGAAGATGAAGCGGGAGGACTACGACAGCACCCTCGAGGCGCTGCAGGTGGAGCTGGTCAAGGTGCAGTTCTGGCTGCAGGCCACCGGCAAAAGGGTCATGGCGGTTTTCGAGGGCCGCGATGCGGCGGGCAAGGGCGGCGCGATCTTCGCGACCCGGGCCTATCTCAACCCCCGCTATGCCCGCGTGGTGGCGCTGACCAAACCGACGGAAACCGAACGTGGCCAATGGTATTTCCAGCGCTATATCTCACATTTTCCGACCGCCGGCGAATTCGTTCTCTTCGACCGCTCGTGGTATAACCGCGCAGGCGTAGAGCCGGTCATGGGTTTCTGCACGCCTGAGGAACACAAGCGTTTCCTCAAGGAAACGCCGCGTCTGGAAAAGATGCTGGTCCATGAGGACGTTCATCTGTTCAAGTTCTGGCTCGACATCGGCCGCGAAACGCAGATCGAACGCTTCCATGACCGCCGCCACAGCCCGCTGAAATGCTGGAAGCTTTCGGATATGGACATAGCCGCGCTGACGAAATGGGACGACTACACGCAGAAGCGCGACGAAATGCTGGAGAAGACCCACACCGACGCCGCCCCCTGGACGGTGGTGCGCGCCAACGACAAGCGCCGCGCGCGGGTAAACCTCATCCGTCACATCCTTCTTGCGCTCGACTATGAGGGCAAGGACAAAAAGGCAATCGGCGAAATCGACGACAAGATTTTGGGATCTGGGCCAGATTTTCTCAAATAGGACCGGAAGACACTGACAGGCGCCTCCATTCGAGACGCCTGTTTTCCCTTACTGGCCCGGCAGAATGCGCACGGAATAAAGATTGACCGGACGGCCGCTGCCATCGATATCGCTGTTGATGAAGATCCTGCCCGGCGCATTGGGGGCGAGAGATCGTTCGAATGTCGCGTTCAGCAGCATGTCCGCGCGCTCGGCCGTAGCCGTGAAGCGGTGGCGGGAGCAATCGCCCAATGTCGCGAAATCGCAGGCGACGGACACCTGGGTCTGACGGTCGCTGGAGGATTGCAGCGTGATCGAAATGGTCGAGGACTTGCCCGCCATATCCCGCATCACCTCCACCGGAACCTCGACGCTGACGGCGCCATCCTGCGAGACACTTCTCGAGGTTACCTTTATCGCCTTGCCAGCGGGTGTGGCGATGTTTTCGACATTGGCGCGTGGACCAGCCGAAACACCGGAACTGCCACGCTCCGCATTGAAGACTTCCACCCAGTCATCGGAAAAACCACGACCGGCGGAAAGGCTCGGCGCGGGCTCCGTCCCGTTGAAATCCTCGGCCTGCACCTGCGCCGGCGGATTGGGCACGCTGGTATCGCGCTGCTCCGGCGAGAGCAGGAGGCCTGAGGAATAGACCCACCAGGCGCCGAAACTGATAAAGGCCAGAAGCGTCACGTAGATGAAAAGCCGGGCGAAAAGCCCCCGGCGCTTGCGGCGGCCAACCGCACCTTCCGGCCGGAAGGCTAGCGAAGAATCGCCCGCGCGGGAGCCTCCCTTCGGCGGCTTGCCATTGCGCTGCCCCGCCCTCAGAGGCTCCGGAGCAGCGGCGGCGCCCGGCCGCACACCGCGCGTTTCGCCACGCAGCTCCGGCTCAACACCCATATCGCCGTGGTGGGACGGCTGCGAAACGGGATCGACGGAGTGATCGTCGTGCGCCGGACTTTCCGGTGCGGGCGGGCGCAATTGCTGCTCCACCCTGTCCAGAAGCCGGTTGCGCTCTTCATTCTCGATCTGGTGGATCAGGCCTTCAAGCCGCTGGCGCTGCTGGGAGACAACCTGCGGATCGTCTATGCCCTGCTTGCGCAGGCCCGCTTCCAGTGCCTGACGGGAGGATTGGTAAATCCGTGCACGAACTTCGGCGTTCGATCTGTCCGATTTTTCCAGAGCATTTCTGATTGCCGTTTCCAGTCCGCTCACGACCGATCCTTGTTCTATTGCGCTTTGCAAAAAATATGCGGCGCTGCGCCATGGGTTCACGATTCGGTAACGGCTATACCGCCCCTCCGCAAGCATCGTTTGTGATAAAGACCGGATTGCCTTGGGGAAAATCAATTCATTGTGGCGCTACGAACGCAGATTCGAGAGGCGAATGCCACGCTGTTTTCGCTTTCAATCTGCTGCTGAACGCGATATTGACTTACGTGTGCGTAAACGTAATTCGTGGAGGAGACATGCTACCGTCCGTGCTGAAAGACAATCTGCGTCTTCCGGTCATAGCATCACCGCTATTCATCATTTCACATCCGCAGCTGACGCTGGCGCAGTGCAAGGCGGGCGTCATCGGCGCTTTCCCGGCGCTCAATGCGCGGCCCGAAAGCCAGCTCGACGAGTGGCTGGCAATGATCACCGAGGAGCTTGACGCTCACAACCGGGCCAATCCCGAGCGCCCGGCGGCGCCCTTTGCGGTCAACCAGATCGTGCACATGTCCAACCGGCGGCTGGAGCACGATCTCGGCCTTTGCGTGAAATACAAGGTGCCGGTGGTGATTTCTTCGCTTGGCGCGGTGCCGGAGGTCAATGCGGCCGTGCATTCCTATGGCGGCATCGTGCTGCATGACGTCATCAACGACCGCCATGCCCGCTCCGCCATTCGCAAGGGCGCGGATGGGCTGATCGCGGTGGCGACGGGTGCCGGCGGACATGCGGGCACGCTTTCGCCCTTCGCCCTCGTTCAGGAAATCCGCGAATGGTTCGACGGCCCGCTGCTGCTGGCCGGCGCCATCGCCAATGGCGGCTCCATTCTCGCGGCACAGGCCATGGGCGCGGATATGGCCTATATCGGCTCCCCTTTCATCGCCACCGAGGAAGCGCGCGCTTCAGAAGGCTACAAGCAGGCGATTGTGGACGCGCAGGCCAAGGATATCGTCTATTCGAACTATTTCACGGGCGTACACGGAAACTACCTGAAAAGCTCGATCGTCGCCTCCGGCATGGATCCCGACAATCTGCCCGAAGCCGATCCGTCAAAAATGGACTTCGAAACGGTCTCCGGCGGCGCCAAGGCCTGGAAAGACATCTGGGGCGCAGGGCAAGGCATCGGCGCCGTTAAGGCGGTGGAACCGGTGGCAGCGCTCGTCGATCGTCTGGCAAATGAATATGAAACCGCCAAAAAGCGCATCTGCGGGAAAGGCTGAAGTCTCCGGCAAACAATGGACAGGCAAAGCTTTTTGCGGAAATTTCAAAACCAGCACATTCAAGGCTTGAAATCCGTCAGCATTGCCTGTATCAGCCCGCCATGAAGCTGATCCGCAACAAACGGGTCACAATCGGGCCGCTTTAGCTCAGTTGGTAGAGCACGTCATTCGTAATGACGGGGTCACGTGTTCGAGTCACGTAAGCGGCACCATTTTTCTCACAGACTATTATCTGAATAGACACGCGCTGTCAGGACCAGCCCGAAACATAGGGCCGGCCGTGCAGACCCGCGAGATAAAAGCGCTGCGATTAACGAACAATCACGCCGTACTGACCGTAATACGGTGGGCGCGGGCGGTGGCGATAGTCACCGCGCCATTCCCTGCGATCCCGCCATTCTCTGTGTTGGCGCCAGTTCCGGCGGTCATAGTCGCGGTAATATCTGTCTCGATCATAAGCTCGATAATAGACACCGGACGAATAATATCCGCCCGTGCGGTAACCGCCATCGTCAACGCATCCGCTCAGGATGCCGACCGACAAGAGGCAGATTGCTGCGGTTAGAATCTTCATGAACTCATCTCCCAATAACCGACCTCAACGTCTGTCCGTGTCCTCGGTTCCGTTAGGAAGAGTGATGCGGCAGGCCTGAACGAGGGCTGAATGATACCGGTCGCTCTGACCTGATGCCTCATACGGGAGTGGGTTCATCAGAATTGGCGGCTTCCGGCTGCCGGCTACACCGATGGAAGGTAGGTATTCGTCGTCATGCTGAAACCAACCGGGCTCCACTCACGTTAATTGTCTAGTTTTGATTAACTTGAAAGCTCTCAACATGGACGTCATTCGGATCCTGATCGCCATCATCCTTCCGCCCGTCGGCGTGTTTCTTCAGGTCGGGCTCGGCCTGCATTTCTGGCTTAATATTCTCCTGACGCTGTGCGGTTATGTGCCTGGCATTATCCACGCGATCTGGGTGATCCTGCGGAGGTGATATCCGCTCTTACTGGCGATGGGACGTCCGCAACATTTTAGTACGCGATTAAATTCTCATTGGCTGCTGGAACCTCGTCTTCTTCCTCACGTTATGGTGATGACATCAGCGAAGGAGAAAATCATGAATCAGATCATCTACATCGTCGGCCTCGTCGTCATCGTTCTGGCGATCCTGTCGTTTTTCGGCTTCCGTTGATCCCCGTTGTCAATTCGATCGCTTGCGCATATCCTAAGCAGCAGTGACACACGACTGCGTTCATGGGTTGCTTCGCTGTCGAGTGTATTTCGGGATCGCGTTGCTCTGGGAGGTGCACGATGAAGAACGAGAGATGGACAGAGCCTGTCGAGGTCAATCTCGAGGCGAATGGCAAGAGTGTCATCGCCGGCCCCTTCGAAGCGTTGACATTATTGACCGAAGGCTGGCCCAAAATTGGCGGATTGAGCTTCGTGAGAGCGAGAAGCGCCTGCCGTGCCGCCCTTGACGGCCGTAAATCGCCCGAAGAAGCGCGCAAGTGCTTTACAGACGCGGTTTCCGAGATGCAGAAAAACCCGCATTGACGCACCCAAAAGAAAACGGCTCCTGAAAAGGAGCCGTTCTTTTATTTGCGACGCTTTCGGCGATCGAACGGCCGGAAGCGTTTTTTTCTCTGGGCCTTACATCCAATAGGGTGCGACGCCGTAATAATCATAGACCTTGCGGTCCTTGGCGTTCAGCAGATCGTTATCGTCGAGATTGGCGAAGTGCGGCGCATTTTCAATCTCTTCCTTGGTGAGATCGATGCGGTAGCCGTCGAGTTCTTCGTCGTAATGCAGCTTTTCCCAGGGCAGTGGATAATAGTCGTCACCGATGCCGAGGAAGCCGCCAAAGCTCAAGACCGCATAGGCAACGCGCCCTCCGCGCTTTTCCAGAATGATGCGCTGGATCGAGCCAATATGCTTGCTGTCGGCGCCGTAAACACGCGTGCCTTCCACCTTGTCGCTGGCGATCAGGCTCGGCGTATCCTTGACATAGGGGTCCTGTCCGGCGCGGGGTTCCTGATGCATCATGTGCCTTTCCTCCTTGATTTTCCTCATTTGTGTCACGTCTGGTAAACCCTTCGACGGACAATTCGTTCCGCGGCGTTTCAGGCGCTTCGGCGGGAATTTTTTTGAAGGGGAATGGAACGAAAACGACCTTATTGGCGGATTTTCTGCCAGACAGAGGGAGAAACACCGACCATCTTGCGAAAGACGCGGGAGAAATGCGCCTGATCCGAAAACCCGGCGGCAATGGCGATGTCGGTCAGCGCCATGTCTGTCCGCATCATCAGTTCCTTGACGTGATCAATGCGCGCCTGCATCTGCCATTGGTGCGGCGGCACGCCGGTGGAGGCCTTGAAGGCATGGCTGAAATGCGATTGCGACAGATTGGTGAGTTCCGCCAGCTCCTCCAGCCGGATCGACCGCAGGCAATGTTCGCGGATGTAATCCGTCGCCGCTCTCAACTGCCATGCGGCGAGCTTGCTGCGTTTTTTAACCGGCTCCCGCTTCACTTTCAGGAAGTCCGTCAATAGCGCCAGCACGAGGCTTTCGCCATAAAGGTCATGCAGCGGATCGGGATTATCGCATTCGGCGGCAATCAGGCGCGCCAGCGCCAGCAGGCGCTCATCCTCGAACATCAGATGCGGATCGAGCAGGCTGTGCGGGTCGAAGCCCTGTACCAGTCGAGCACCCAGCAATCCTGCATCGAAATGCAGATCGAGGTGGCGCACGAAGGAGACGTTGCTCAGTTCGGCATGCACGTCCAGATCGGCGGGCACGAAGGAAATACGGTTCGCCTTGGACGACCCGTAATTGTCGCGACGGCAGCGGTTCATCATGAACCGGCCGTCATCCGTCCCGTCCATATCCAGCAGGAAAACGAAACGTGGATCCTTGCCGACATAACGGCCGCCGGCCTTCGGGGCGCAACGCACATCCCAGAGATCGGCGACGATGCCGTTCCAGACCCGCGAGCGTGGGCCGCCAATGACGGCAAAGCCCTCGATCTCATTTTCCATCCGCACGCGGAAAGCCATGGCCTCTCGATCCCGCAGGGCGCCATGGCGCCACTATAAACATGATAAATCTATTCATGTTTATAGTGGCAAACTGCTTTCCCCGCAACTGCCGGCCTTCAGCTAAGTCTTACCACTTCTTGGAAAGCTTGAAGGTGATGGTGCGGCTATCGCCCCAGCCGCAGACGGAGACGCCGGCGCAGCTCTTTACATATTCCTTGTCGAAGACATTGGCGACGTTGATCGATGCGGTCCAGTCGTTCTTCTCATAGCGGATTGCGGCGTCGAAGACGGCAGCATCCGGAACGCGCAACGTATTTGTCTCATCCGCCCAGGACTTGCCCTGATACCGTACGCCGCCGCCGAGGCTGAGGCCCTCCAGCGCGTCCGTGGTAAAGGCATAGTCCAGCCACAACGAGGCGGTGTGAGCGGGCACGATCCATGGCGATTTGCCGATAAGGTTAGGATTGGCATCGCGGGTAATCTCCAGATCCGTATAGGAATAGGAGGCGATCGCCTTCCAGTTGTCGGTGAGATTGGCCTTGGCCTCCAGCTCGAGGCCAGTGGCTTCCACCTGCCCGAACTGGCCGCTCGTGGTGACCCCGCCAGCCGTATAGGAAACGATGGCATTGTCCTTCACCAGCTTGAAGACGGAGGCCGTGATGCTGCCATCGAAGAAGGTCGGCTCATATTTGATACCGGCCTCGAACTGGTGTCCCTCCTCCGGCGAAGCGGGAGTGCCATCCGCAAGCGTATCGATGAGCGGATTGAAGAAAGTGGCGGCCGAGACATAGGGTGTCAGGCCATTGTCGAATTCATAGGCGAGACCGGCGCGGCCGCTCAGCGCATCGTCATTCGAGCGGCGGGAGAGGCCCGCAGGCAGCCTGTTGTTCAGTTCCGTGTCGACATAGTCGTAACGGCCATTCAGCGTGACCAGCCAGCCATCGCCGAAACGCAGCTGGTCCTGCGCGTAGATGCCGATCTGCTGCTGGGTCACGATATTGTCGGCATAAACGAAATTCGTTCCCTGCGTCGAGCCATAGATCGGGTTGCGCGCACCGATGGCATTCGATCCGCAGCAGGCCTGCACCTGGTCCAGCCGGTAATATTTATAGTCGAGACCGAAGAGCAGAGAGTGATTGACCGCGCCGGTATCGAACTGGCCTTCGACCCGATTATCCACGCCGAAACTGTCGACTTTCGACACGCCATCGTAACCGAAGCGGGTCAGCATATAGTCGTTGGTGGTGGCATCGAGGATCGGCTGGCCGTTTGCGTCTGTATTGGCCCAGCCGCCGGCATAGGGTCCGGTTTCGTGCTTGTAGAGGTGACCATAACGGGCGTTCTGGCTGATCGTCCAGCCATTGTCGAATTCATGGCTGACCTCGTAACCCACCATGGACTGGTAGACGCGGCCATTGTCGATATCCGGCTCGCCATAAAACGCCTTTCGGTCGAGCTTGCCGAAGGGCGCGTCGACCACGGTGCCAACATAGGGCAGGAAGCCGTTGCCGATATGAACCTGATCGAGCGCCGAGAAATAGCCGTAGAGCGTGGCGCTTGTCTGCGCGTCCGGCTCGAAGGTGATCTGCGGCATGATGAAGCCGCGCAAATCCTCGGAATAATCGGTGTAATTATCGCCGCCGGAGACCTTGCCGGTGACGCGATATTTCCACACGCCTTCACCATCGACCTTGTCGCCGAGATCGAAACCGAAGAAGGCATTGCCGAAATTATTGATGCCGATTTCCGTTTCGCGCACCGGCTCATCCTGCGTGCGCTTGCGGACCATCTGCACGATACCGCCGGGATTGGCGCCACCGTAAAGCACCGAGGCGGGGCCTTTCAGAACTTCCACGCGCTCCAGACCGTAGGCATCCATCTGGAAACCGCCGAAACCGTAGCTGAACAGGTTCAAACCATCCAGAAACACGCCGGTCTGGGTGGCCTGAAAACCGCGAATATAAATCCAGTCCGTGTCCGGGTCGGTCCCGAAGGGCTCCGCCGTCACACCGGGGGTGTAACGCAGTACCTCGTCGATTTTCGTCACTGCGCCGCGGTCATCCATTTCCTGGCGGCCGACGACCGATACGGATTGCGGAATATCCCTGGTTTCCGTCTCGGTTTTCGAACCGGTCGCACTTTTCTTCGCGACATAACCCCGGACCGGACCCGTCGCGTTTTCCGCGCCCTGCCCTTCAACGGTAATCTGCTGCAGAACTGTCGTGTCCTGCGCGTGGCCCATCGCTGGCGCCAGCAAAACAACGGCGGCCGTGCCCAAAGCCAGACGGCTCAAAAACATCCCATGCAAATTTTTCAAGATATGCCCCGAAACAGATCGCAGCCGATGTCCAAATTCGACAGGCCGCGGCACCTCAATTAAGCTGAGTATTTACATCAGGATTAAGGCAGGATGCTTGTCGTTTTCTGGCGGGATTTGAAGCTTATTGGCCTCTCGCACAGTTTCGCGCCCGTGATTTATCGGACAGGGCTTCGATATCAACCCTTGCGCCGGCCGATCCTTGCAAGCTGCATGACCGGAAGCATGCCAATGACGACGATTGCCAGCGCTGCGATTGCCGCCTCCTCATAGGTGCCGCGCGCCGCTTCGCCATAAAGATGGGTAGCGAAGGTTTCGAAATTCAGCGGCCTCAACAGAAGTGTTGCGGGAAGCTCCTTGACGCAATCGACAAAGATCAGCAGCGCCGCCGCCGCAAGCGACGCCTTGGATAGCGGCAGATGAATCTGGCGGAATGTCTGCGTCGCGGATCGCCCGAGCGTTCGCGAAGCGTGATCGAAGGATTGCGGTATGCGGCTGAGGCCGGCATCCACACCGCCCGCCGCAATGGTGAGGAAACGCGCCGAATAGGCGTAGATCAGCGCGGCACCGCTGCCGATGAAGATGAGGCCGGTAGACATGCCGAACCAGTCACGCATGGTCTGGTCGACAAACCGGTCGAAGCCGCCAAGCGCGATCAGCACGCCGATGGCGATGACCGTGCCGGGGGCCGCATATCCGACCGTCGAAAGCCGGTAGGACCAGAGCGAGAGACGTCCCGGTGCAAGGCGCATGGCGTAAGCAACCGCAAGGCCGAAGATAAGGGTGATAACCGTCGCCAGTCCGGCAAAGACGATGGTGTTCAGAGCCTCATCGGCAAAGCGGGCGGAGAGGCCGCTGAAACGGAACCGTTTCCATGCCTCGATGACGAGATAGCTGGCCGGCGCCACAAAGCCGATAAGGACCGGCAGGCCGCCGAGTACGAAAGCGGCCCAGCCCTTCAGGCCGTTGAGCCGCAGCGGCTCCAGTTCCCTGCTCTTCTGCGCCGAAACGGCATAACGCTGCTTGCGCCGCGCCCAGCGCTCGAGCGCCACGAGGGCGACAACGATGAACAGCATGGAAAGCGCGATCTGCGCCGCACCCGGCAGGTCGGATTTCGTGACCCAGGTGGTGTAGACGGAAACGGTGAGCGTGCGGACGCCGAGGAATTCCGATGCGCCTATATCGTTGAGCGCTTCCATCAAGGCGAGGCTGATGCCGACCGCAATCGCCGGTCGCGCCAGCGGCACCGCGACCTTGAAGAAGGCTTTGCGTCTGGAAACGCCGAGCGTTCGTGCCGCTTCCAGCAGGTTGCCCGCCTGTGTCAGGAACATGGCGCGGACGGGAATATAGACATAGGGAAACAGCACGAAGCCGAGAAGGACGATGCAGCCCGTCATGGACCTTATGTCCGGCAGACGAAATTCGCGCGGGCTGGAATAACCGAGCAGCCAGCGGATCGCGCCCTGCACCGGTCCGATGGGATGCAGAATATCCAGATAGGCGTAAGCCACGATATAGGTGGGCATGGCCAGCGGCAGCAGCAGCGCCCATTCCAATATTTTGCGGCCGGGAAAATCATAGGCGGTGACCAGCCAGGCGGCATAGGTTCCGACGACGCCGGCCAGCAACCCGACCCCGGCGAGAAGGATCGCCGTATCCGGAAGCGCCGTCCAGAGCACGGTCGAGCCGAGATGCGCCCACAGGCCTTCAGAACCCTGCAACGCCTGCGATACAAGCGCCAGAACCGGCACCATGGCGCCGCAGACCCCCAGCACGGAAAGGCACAGCCACCAGAAGGAGGATGAAAACCTGGCTCGGGCACGAGGTGTCAATGGCTGGATGGCGTCTGGATTCATGTGCTTTTAGAAAATACGCGGAAAGGCGCCCGCGAATGCGAACGCCTTCCACCATGTTATCGCTGATTGGCCCTTACTTGTCGAAACCGACCTTGTCGACCAGCTCGCTCGCCTGCTTGCGGTGCGAGACGATTTCCGTCAGCGGCTTGTTATCGATCTTCAGCGTACCGAAGGAAGCGATGATCTCGTTGAGAGCCGCACCCTGCTTGACCGGATATTCGTAGTTGGCTTCAGCATAGATTTTCTGGGCTTCGTCGGAGACGAGATATTCCAGCAGCTTGACGGCTTCCGCCTTGTTCGGTGCATTTTTGGCCACAGCCGCGCCGCTGATATTGACCTGCGTGCCGCCATTCTTGAAGGTCGGCAGAACCACCTTGATGGCGTCGCCCCACTTTACCTGCTCCTCGCCGCCCTTGCCCGAGCGCATCAGACCGACATAATAGGAGTTGGCGATGCCGATATCGCAAATGCCGCCGAGGATATCCTTGGCAACGTCACGGTCGCCGCCGCCTGCCTTGCGGGCCAGGTTTTCCTTGACGCCGGCAAGCCACTTTTCGGTGTCCGCAGCGCCGTAATGGGCGATGTAGTCGGCAAAAAGCGCCGTGTTATAGGGGTGCTGGCCGGCGCGAATGCAGACCTTGCCCTTCCACTTCGCATCCGCCAGATCTTCATAGTTGAAGGAGGCGAGATCGACATCCTTCGCCGCATAAAGAACGCGGGCGCGCATGGAGAGCGCGAACCAATGGCCCTTGGCGTCGCGAAGTTCAGCCGGGATAGCCTTGGTCAGGGTTTCGGATTCGACCGCCTGGGTGACGCCCTTTTCGGCGAGATCGACGAGGTTGCCGGCATCCACCGTCATCAGAACGTCGGCAGGCGAGCTTGCGCCCTCGCTCAGAACGCGCTCGGCAAGACCGTCCTTCAGGAACACGGTATTGACCTTGACGCCGCTCGAGGCGGTGAAGGATTCCAGCAGCGGCTGGATCAGGCCCGGTTCGCGGGTGGTGTAAATGTTGAGTTCCGCAGCGCTGGCCGTTCCAGCTGCAAAGGCAACCGTGCTGGCAAGCAGGGCAAATCTGGTAAATTTCGTCATGTTTTGTCTCCCTCTCCGATAGCGGCATATAGAGGGAGCAGACATCATACATGATGACCCAAATCAAGTTTTATTTCTCTGTTTTTCGGGCGGATTCGATCACCAAGAGTTGAAAATGGAGCGGAAATGAACATGCAAATCCGCTCACTCAACTTGCAGTAAATATCAGCACTCCCTTGGGGTCGATACCGAAGCGCACCGCTGTCGTCCGTGCGGGTGTGCGCTGCATTGTCCTCACACGCAGATCGGCCGACAGTCCGGGCACGGCTATGCCAAGCTGCTCGATTTCCCCGAGGAAGACACGGCTCGATATTTCGCCGGCAATTCCTTCTTTCGCCGCACCGTCCTCGATGATCGAAATCGCATTTGGGCGAACATAGGCAACGGCGGCGAGACCGTCAGGCAGATCGGACGCATCGCCCAGAAGCCCGAGCGGCGTTTCGACTCTTCCCTGTTTTACCCGGCCTTCGATTTTGTTGAAGGCGCAGAAAAAATCGGCGGCATAACGGGTCTTGGGATGATCGTGGATTTCGTAACCCGTGCCGCTCTGCACGATGCGCCCGCGCTGCATCAGAACCACACGGTCACCTGCCGAAAGCGCCTCTTCCGGATCATGCGTCACCATGATCGCCGTCGTGCCCAGTTGCCGCAACAGGCCGAGCGTTTCCTCGCGCACGCTGTCGCGCAATCCCCTGTCCAGATTGGAAAAGGGCTCGTCCATAAGGAGCAGGCCGGGCTGCGGGGCAAGCGCGCGGGCGAGCGCCACACGCTGCTGCTCGCCGCCAGAAAGCGTATGCGGATAACGTTTCGCCAATTCCTGCAGGTGAACATGTTCTATCATCTCGGCAGCGCGGCGGCGGGCTTCCACCTTCGGCAGAGATCGAAGACCGAACATGACATTCTGCTCGACGGTCAGATGCGGAAACAGCGCATAATCCTGAAAGACAAAACCGATATTGCGCTTTTCCGGCTCGATGAAAACAGCGGGGCCGGCAACGACAGCGCCGTTCAGGGAAACGCTGCCATGGTCCGGCGTCTCCACGCCCGCCACGATGCGCAGCAGGGTCGACTTTCCACAGCCGGAGCGCCCTACCAGACAAATGATTTCGCCGCGTTCAACGGAAAGATCGATATCGGACAGCACTTCCGTCTCGCCGAATCTCTTCCCGACCGATTTCAGTTCAAGCGCTGCCCTGCCTGCCATTTCCAATCCTGCCCTGCTTTGCGAATTATGTTGATCGCTCAAATCAGGATTAAAGTCAAAAAAGCCGGGCAAAATGCTTTTCCCTTCACGAGTTGGCGAGATGTGCGGCAGCAATATTGACGTTTACGTTAGAGTTAAATAGGTTTTGCCGACGAGATAGACGTCAAGGGATTAGGCGTCTATCATTCGTCACCGGGGAGCGAGAGGAGCGGTCGATCCGGTGACGCCACATGAGGTTCCCTCAACCCGGCCGATTGAGCCGGCTGAATGCGGGAGCTTCGTGAACATCAGGCAGCCGAAAGCGCCCTTCATGCGTTTCAAGGAATGCGCGGCGCGACAAAGACTCTGGGAGGAGAAGCATGAGTGAACTGTCCCTGGGACACCCGGAAAATGTCAGCGCAGAGAAGCGTTGGCTGGCATCCTATCCGCCGGGCGTACCTTCCGAAATCCCCGCATCCGCCCATGCCTCCCTTGTCGAACTTCTCGAAAAGAGCTGTGCGCAATTTGCCGACCGCAAGGCCTTTTCCAGCATGGGAAAGTCCCTGACCTATCGGGAACTGGACGCTGAAACCCGCGCGGTCGCTGCCTGGCTGCAATCCAGAGGGCTGGAAAAAGGCGACCGGGTTGCCGTGATGATGCCGAATATCCTGCAAAATCCCGTCGCGGTATACGGGATCCTGCGGGCGGGCATGATCGTGGTCAATGTCAATCCGCTCTACACACCGCGGGAGCTGGAACATCAGCTCAAGGATTCCGGCGCAAAGGCGATCTTCGTTCTGGAAAACTTCGCCCATGTGGCACAGCAGGCGGTGCCGAAAACCGCGGTGCGGCATGTGGTCGTCGCGGCGATGGGCGATCTCCTCGGCCGGAAGGGACATATCGTCAATCTGGTGGTTCGCAAGGTCAAGAAACTGGTGCCCGCCTATACCATTCCCGGCTCCATCAGCTTCAAGGCCATGCTGAAGGAAGGTCTGGGATTTTCGCTGAAGCCGATCAGCCTCACGGCGCAGGACATCGCCTTCCTGCAATATACCGGCGGCACAACCGGTGTGTCCAAGGGTGCGGTTCTCACCCATGCCAATCTTCTGGCCAACAAGCTTCAGATCAGCCTGTGGCTGGACGCCGCTTTCAATGGCCGAAAGGACCGTCCGGAAGTTCTCAACTTCATCTGCGCGCTGCCGCTCTGCCACATCTTCGCATTGACGGTGAATTCGCTGATGGGCATTGCGCTCGGCGGTCATAATCTGCTGATCGCCAATCCGCGCGACATTCCCGGCTTCGTGAAGGAGCTGACGCATTATCAGCCGCATGTTTTCCCTGGCATCAACACGCTTTTCAACGCGCTGATGAACAATGAGGATTTCCGCAAGCTCGATCTGTCGTCGCTTATTCTGGTTCTCGGCGGCGGCATGGCGGTGCAAAGGCCCGTGGCGGAACGCTGGCTTTCGATCGTCGGTTGCCCGATTGCAGAAGGCTACGGCCTCTCCGAGACATCCCCGGTCGCCACCGTCAACCGCCTCGATTCCACGGAATTCAGCGGCACCATCGGCCTGCCCATCTCCTCGACGGAAATCGATATTCGCGATGAGGACGGCAACAGCCTGCCGACAGGCGAAGTCGGCGAGATCTGCATTCGCGGGCCGCAGGTCATGGCCGGCTATTGGCAGCGGCCGGATGAAACCGCAAAAGCCATGACCGCCGACGGCTTCTTCCGTTCCGGCGACATGGGTTTCATGGACGAGCGCGGTTACACCAAGATCGTTGATCGCAAGAAGGACATGATCCTCGTTTCCGGTTTCAACGTCTATCCGAACGAGGTGGAAGAAGTGGCCGCCAGCCATCCGGGCGTGCTGGAATGCGCCGCAATCGGTGTTCCGGATGAACATTCCGGCGAAACCGTCAAGCTTTTCGTGGTCAAGAAGGACCAGTCGCTCACGGAAGCGGAGCTCAAGGCCTTTTGCGCCAAGAACCTGACGAACTACAAAAGGCCGAAAATCATCGAGTTCCGCACCGAGTTGCCGAAATCGAATGTCGGCAAAATCTTGCGGCGCGAATTGCGCAATCTGAACTGATTGTCTCGCGCAATGGGGAGAGCCGGGCGACCGGCTCTTTCTTTCGTCCCGGCCCTTTTCTTTTATCAAAGTCGCCTTGATTTGGCCGCCTGAAAAAGAATAGTTTCCTCATCCTTCCACGGAAGCCGAGGAGCACAAGATGCAGGCCACCATCGAAAAACTGAAAGCAACGGCGAGCAGCACAGCCGCAACCGATCTTCGCGCCGCCTTTGCGGCCGACGACAAGAGATTCAGCCGTTTCAGCGCCAAATTCGATGACCTGCTGATGGACTATTCCAAATGCGCCGTGAATGAGGAGATCGTCACGCTTCTCGAACAGCTCGCACGCGAAGGTGGCGTCGAGGCCAAGCGCGAGGAGATGTTCTCGGGCAAGGCGATCAACTTCACCGAAGACCGCGCCGTGCTGCACACCGCACTGCGCAATCGCTCCAATACGCCGGTTCTCGTGGACGGCAAGGATGTGATGCCTGACGTGAACGCCGTTCTCACCGCCATGGGCAAGTTTGCCGAGGCGATCCGTTCCGGTTCGCTGAAGGGTGCGACCGGTAAGAAGATTACCGACGTCATCAATATCGGCATTGGCGGTTCCGACCTCGGCCCCGTGATGGCGACGCTGGCGCTTGCGCCTTTCCATGACGGCCCGCGTGCGCATTTCGTCTCGAACATCGATGGCGCCCATATCGCCGATACTCTGAAGCTTATCGACCCGGAAACCTCGCTGTTCATCGTCGCGTCGAAGACCTTCACCACCATCGAGACGATGACGAATGCCGCCACTGCGCGCCGCTTCATCGCCGAGAAACTGGGTGAGGCAGCTGTCAAGCATCACTTCGCCGCCGTTTCCACCGCGCTGGACAAGGTTGCCGCCTTCGGCATCGAAAGCGACCGCATCTTCGGTTTCTGGGACTGGGTTGGCGGACGTTATTCGATCTGGTCGGCCATCGGCCTGCCGCTGATGATCGCCATCGGGCCGGATAATTTCGGCAAGTTCCTGGATGGCGCGCATGCCATGGACAGGCACTTCCGCGAAGCGCCGATCCGTGAAAACCTGCCGATGCTGCTCGGCCTCATCGGCTTTTATAACCGCAACGTGCTGAATTATCCGACCCGGGCGATCCTGCCCTATGACCAGCGTCTGTCGCGTTTCCCGGCTTATCTGCAGCAGCTCGACATGGAATCGAACGGCAAGGGCGTCACTATCGACGGCACGCCCGTCGAAGGCCAGTCCGGCCCGGTCGTCTGGGGCGAGCCCGGCACCAATGGCCAGCACGCCTTCTACCAGCTCATCCACCAGGGCACGAGCGTCATTCCGGCCGAATTCATGATCGCCGCCAACGGTTTCGAGCCCGAACTGCGCCACCAGCACCAGCTTCTCATTGCCAATTGCCTGGCGCAATCGGAAGCGCTGATGAAGGGCCGCACGCTGGCTGAGGCAAAAGCCCAGCTCACCTCCAAGGGCATGGAAGACAAACTCGCCGATTTCATCGCGCCGCATCGTGTCTTCACCGGCAACCGCCCCTCCATCACCTTCGTTTACGACAAGCTGACGCCGTTCGCGCTTGGCCGTCTGATCGCGCTCTACGAGCACCGCGTTTTCGTCGAAGGCGTGCTGTTCCGCATCAACTCCTTCGACCAATGGGGCGTGGAGCTGGGCAAGGAACTGGCGACCGGCCTGCTGCCGGTCGTGGAAGGCAAGGAAAGCGCTGCCAGCCATGACAGCTCGACGCAGGGACTGGTGAAGGCGCTGGCCGGTCTGGCAGGCTGAGTGACGTTAGGACCGTAATCTAAAAAGCCGGAGACACCTCCGGCTTTTTTTATGCGGCGGCCTTAAATATAAAGCGCCGCCATCTTGCGCCACGCGCCCGCCCGGTGGGCGCGGCCATCCCAGACATGCATTTGATGCCCCACATGCTTCTCCGACAGAACCCGGCTCAGATGATGGTTGTTGCCCAGAAACGGGTCAGCATCGCCGATGGTGAAAACCATGTCGATGCGGCGCAGGTGTTCAAGCCGCCACGGGCATGCGAGGCCCGGCAGGAAATGGCTCGGCATGTGGAAATAGATATCGTCGTCGTAATAGCCATCGAACAGATCGCCGAAGAATTCCACCTTCATCGTCAGATCGTAACGGCCGGAAAAGGCGACGAGCTTGCGAAAAAGATGCGGGTGGCGAAAAACGAGACTGGCGGCCTGAAACGCACCCAGGCTGCAACCCTGCACGATCGTATCGCTATTAGGGTTTTTCTCGGCCATCAGTGGCAGCACTTCGTTCAGAATATACTCTTCGAAGGCGGCATGGCGGCGAATGCGATCGGCGGGATGATGCCCGGCCGCGTAGAAGGTCTCTCTGGCAAGCCCCTCTATGCAATAAAGCTGAAGGTGGCCCGCCTCCAGCTTGTCGGCCAGACTGCCGACAAGACCCAGTTCCTCATATTCGAAGAAACGCCCGTCGCGGGTGGGAAACATCAGCACCCTGGCGCCGGAATGTCCGAATATTAACAGCTCCATGTCGCGATGGAGCCTTTGACTATACCAGCGGAGATATTCGCGTTTCATGGCACCTTGAAAAACCGTCTGACCTTGTCCTTATGGACCGCATCTTGCGATGCGCTGTCAGGGTAATCGAAATGCCCGGCGTCGAGGATGAATATTTCATTAAATTTTGATTTCGGCAGCGCATTGGCCACCGCGAACTGGCAGGGCGGCGCGACCGCCGGATCGAAAAGCGCGGGTGCGACCAGCATCGGCACTTTTATGCGGGTGGCGGCACAGGCGGCATCGAACAGGCGCAGCGTCTCAAGCACATTGGCATGGGTCTTCTGATAGGTCTGAACCGCATCCGCACTGCCAACGGTCGGCAGCGTCAGCCAGAACGGCCGGTGTCCGAATGTCGGCACGACAAGATGACCACGGTCTATGCGCTCGTCGAAAGGGATGGCCAGTGCACCGATGCCGCCACCGAAACTGATGCCGCTATAACCCACCTGCCCTTCCAGCCACGGATAGAGGCTGATGAGTGTGGAAACGGCAACCCATAGATCGTCGACGCAGCCGCCGATGATGTAATCGTCTTTCCTGTCGATATTATAGAGAACATGAAGCGACGGGTCGGACGAGATCGGCGGACAAGCGCTCAGCGACAGCCCGCGAAAACAGGGAAACAGCACGGCCGTTTCTTCCACCGGCACGTCGAAATCGGGTTCCCCTCGCCCGCCATAACCATGGCCGACAACGAGGCCACGGCGCACCTGCCCTTCGCGCGGCAAAAGCAGCCACCCGCCGATGCGAAAACCGCCGGTGGAGGTGTAGGTCATATCGAGGACATGCCAGCGGGGGTCGGTGAGCCTGCTCTTGCGCAGCACCGGCCGGGGATCCGTGGCGAGCGCGCGGCGATAGCGCTTTTTCCAGAAATCATCAAAGCCCGGCGGCGCTTCGGGCGGGGTGATGGCCAGCAGCTGCTCGCGTTGCATGCCATAGGTCGGGTCAAAATCGAAAGGATGGGACTTGGGAGGGCTCATGCGATGCTTGTTTCGTGAAAAAACAGCGGACACAAGCTTCATAATATCGAAATAACGGTTTTTTACGGTTCTAAAGCCGCGAAGAGTGTTGAACCACCTTTTCAAAATGGTTCAACCGCGCTCATCACAAACCGATTTCATGCGCAAAGGGTGGATTCGCGCCGGCCCGCGAAACGGTGACAGCGGCCGCTTTCGCGCCGAGCGCCAGAGCCTTCCTGATCTGGTCTTCCGTCAGCGAGGCAACCTGCGCCTTGGTCAGCAGACCCTGCATTTTCAGCGAGGCAAGAATGCCGGCATCGAAGGTGTCACCCGCGCCGACAGTGTCGACCACTTCCACCCGCTCGGAGGCCACTTCAACCTTGAGATTGGCGCTATACCCCACCGCGCCCTTGGCGCCACGGGTGACGACGACGAGTTTCGCGCCGTGATGCAGCCAGTGGCGGGCAAGCGTATCCTCATCACCTTCCAGCCCGAACCAGGCAAGGTCCTCATCCGAGAATTTCACGATATCCGACATGGCCGCCATGCGGCGGATGCGGGCCATGTGGGACTGCTTGTCCTTGATGAAACCGGGGCGGATATTGGGATCGAGCGAGATGACACGGCTTTCGTGCTCGCGCGTCATCAGCGCCTCATAGGTGCTGCCGCAAGGCTCCGGGATAAGGCTGATCGCACCGAAATGCAGCGCCTCGCAATCGGCGCCCAGTGCCGGAAGCTCCGCTTCGGTGATCATCCGGCCGGCGGTGTTCTCGTCATAGAAGGCATAGGTCGCATGGCCATCCACCAGCTTCACGAAGGCGATGGTGGTCGGCCGCGAAAGGGTGGCGCAATAGCTGAAGTCGACATTGCTGGCGCGCAGGGTTTCCCGCAGGATATCGCCCATCATGTCATCGGAAAGACCCGTGAAGAAGGCGGATGGAACGCCGAGACGCCCAAGCGCAATCGCCGTGTTGAAGACCGCTCCGCCTGCATAGGGGGCAAAACCCGCCTCACCCAGCGTCGTCTGCCGGGGCAGCATGTCGATCAGGGCTTCACCACAACACAGGATCATTACGGTCCTCCTCAAAACAGCAAATCAAATGGACTTAAATCGATTTAGACGAAGATCGATCGGAAGGCCAGCCGCAAAACCGGGCTGGCCGCATCCGAAATTAAGATTGCGGCAATTCGCTGACACCGCCGCGTTTTGCCGACCATGGCAGCGGGTTATCGAGGAAGGCTTCGACCTCCGAGAGGGTCTTTTCGTCGAACAGTTTTTCAGCCCGGGCAACCGCCAGAACATCGCGCCAGGTGGTCAGGTAATGCAGCTTGACATTGCCATTGGCGAAGCGCGCTTCGGCCTCTTCGAAGATGCCGTAATAGAACAGCGCGATGCCGTGATCGACAATGCCGCCCGCCGCTCGGATGGCGTCGATGAAGGTGAACATCGAGCCGCCGGCCGTCGTCAGATCCTCGATGACAAGAACGCGGGCTCCCTCCGGCATATGGCCTTCGATCTGAGCGTTGCGGCCATGGCCTTTCGGCTTCTTGCGGCAATAGATCATCGGCAGGCCGAGGCGCTCGGCAAGGAAAGCGGCAAAGGGAATGCCCGCCGTTTCACCACCTGCCACACAGTCAAACTTCTCGAAACCGGCCTCGCGCATCACCGCCGCCGCCGCAAAATCCATCGCCGCCGAGCGGATGCGCGGGAAGGAGATGAGCTTGCGCATGTCGATGTAAACCGGGCTCTTCATGCCCGAAGCGAAGGTGTAGGGGCTTTCCGAATTAAAATGGACCGCCTTGATTTCCCACAACATCTTCGCAACCAGTTCCGCAACGACGGCGCGGTCAGTGAATGTGAAATGGTTCATAGGCGTTCTCCTTTTTCGGCCTTGGTTTATCGCTCCGAAAACCCGGATCGGTTTTCGGAAAGCACAACGTCTCGGTTCAGCATTGCAGGCATCCGCAGGCGGCGCCGAAGGGCGAATGCCTGGGGACCATAACAAAACCGCCGGCAGTGCCGGCGGTTAAAAAATCAACTCACATCCCAATGGAGCGGGAACATCGGATCGAACACGGTGACCGGCCCGGCGCCCGTCTCGATTTTTTCAGGAAAGGCCACCGCTTCCTCGCGCTTGACCAGCGTGATCGTCTCCTCGTTCGGGGCCAGCCCGTACCAGGCCGGGCCGTTAAGCGAAGCGAAGGCTTCCAGCCTTTCGAGGGCGTTTTCATCCTCGAAGACGTGGGCGAGACAGCTCATGGTGTTGATCGAGGTATAGATGCCGGCGCAGCCGCAGGCGCATTCCTTCAGCGGGTCCACATGCGGGGCGGAATCCGTGCCGAGGAAGAAGCGTGCATCGCCCGAAGTCGCGGCAGCCCGCAGCGCCAGCCGGTGTTCTTCGCGCTTGGCGACGGGCAGGCAATAATAATGCGGCTTGATACCGCCGACCAGGATGGCATTGCGGTTGATGATGAGGTGATGGGTGGTGATGGAGCCGGCGATGTTGGCCTTGGACGACTTGATATAGTCCACGCCGTCACGGGTGGTGATGTGCTCCATCGTTACCTTGAGTTCCGGCAGGCGCTGGCGCAGAGGCTCCAGAACCGTATCGATGAACACCTTCTCGCGGTCGAAAATATCGACTTCCGGCGTCGTGACCTCACCATGCACGCAGAGCGGCAGGCCGATCTTCGCCATGCGCTCCAGAACCGGCATGGCCTTGTTGAAATCGCGCACACCGCCGTGGGAATTGGTGGTCGCACCGGCCGGGTAGAGCTTTACGGCCGTGATGAGACCGCTTTTTTTGCCCTCTTCCACATCGTCGGCCTGCGTGTCCTCGGTGAGATAGAGGGTCATCAGCGGCTCGAAACGGTCACCCGCGGGAATGGCCTTGACGATGCGTTCGCGATAGGCGCGGGCATCGGCCGTGGTGACGACCGGCGGCACCAGGTTCGGCATGATGATGGCGCGGGCGAAATGGCGGCTCGTATCCCCGATCACCCCTTCCAGCATTGCCCCATCACGCAGGTGCAGGTGCCAGTCATCAGGGCGGCGCAGGGTGAGCGACTTCATCGGGATACCTCGGAGCATGATGGAATTGCGCCCGCTTAGCATCTTTTGTCGCGGGAAAACAGCCGCCCGACACGATCAGGCAGCCGTAAATGTCATTTTTTTAAAGCGCGCTCAGATGTTGCCCGCTTCCGGACCCCAGACATCGGTCATGGCGAAACCATCGGCCAGCGGATCAAAGGGATCGAGACCCACCTGATGCAGGCCGAAGGTGAAGCCGCGTCCGGCAATGGTGGGGATGACAGCCGGGCGGCCGGCCACCTCGGTGACGGTGGAAAGGCCGACATCGAATTCCGAACCGATGATCGAGCGGGATTTATACTCGTCTCCCACCTTCACCTTGCCGCGCGCATATAGCGTGGCGAGATTGGCCGAATTGCCGGTGCCACAGGGCGAGCGATCCGCCCGGCCCGGCCACATGGTGGTGCAGGTGCGGATGGAGCCATCCGCATCCACATCGCGGAACATGACATAGGCGACACCGGAAATGGCCGGGATTTCCGGATGAACGGCGGTCATTTCACGGTTGACCAGATCCTTCAGGATCATGCCCGCCGAGACCAGTTTGGCCGCATTGGCCTTTTCGATCGTCAGGCCGATCTGGCGGACATCGACGAGCGCATAAAAGATGCCGCCATAGGAAATATCCATCGTCACCCTGCCCCATTCGGGCGTGTCGATGCTGACATCCAGCTCATGCACGAAGGACGGCACCATGGTCAGCTTGACCTTTTCGCAACGACCGTCGTGGCAGGTAGCCGTTGCCTTGACCAGACCGGCGGCCGTTTCGAGGATGATGACGGTTTCCGGCTCCTGCATTTCCACCGTGCCGCTTTCCAGCAGCGCCGTCGTCGCGCAGATGGAATTGGAACCGGAGCTGGCATGCGCCTGATCCGGCTGGAGAATGACGAAAGCGGCGTGCGCATCCGGGTGCTTCGGCGGCAGGAGAAGATTGACCGACCCCATCGGCGTGCCGCGCGGCTCCAGTGTCAGAAAGCGACGAAGCGCCTCACCCTGCGGATCGGTATTCATCCAGTGAAGCTGTTCGGCCACCGTGTTACCGGGAATTTTCGGCGCGCCGCCGGTGACGACACGGCCGATTTCGCCTTCGCAATGGACATCGAGAAGCTGGAGGGTGCGTTTCCAACGCATGGGGGTCTACTCCGGAAGTTGGGTTATTGACCCGACCATACAGATAAAAATACAAGCTGTATACAAATCTGCGAAGGCGAGATGGTGAAAATCGCTTACGGTTTCACCATCTCGCTTTTGATCTTTGATCTATCGGTTACGGCACTCTGCGCGGTTTCGATTGGCGGTCGCCTCGCAATTCACTCTCGATGACTGAACAGCCTGATCGTCCACCACGGAACCCGCCGTATCGCCTACCGATCCGACGGTATTTTCCACGGAGCGGCCGAGCCGTTCCACCTGCCTGCCGTAATTTTCACGCGTGCGCGGATCGAAGACCGCAATGGGGGCGCTGACCACGACGCTGGCCGCCGTTCCGACGGTTTGCGCCGCCCCGATGCTGACAGCACCCAGCGCCTCCCCCAGACCGACATCGGAATCCGTTACCGTCTGCCCGGCGATAAGGCGGTCGCCGATAAGCCGGACAACCTCGGGGCTTTCGGCGAATTTTCCATGGTTCAGGCGGTCGCCGGATTGCAGCTTGGTCAAATCCAGAACGGTGATACCGGCTTTTTCAAGCTCGCTGCGATAGGGCTCGACGGATGGGTCGATCTGGCCGAGACGATCGACGTTGCCGGAAATGCGGCGTGACAGGCTGAGAGCGCGATCATCCTGCGAAACGAACAGAGTGAATTTCGGCGGCGTTTTGCCGAGGCTTGCGAATTGCCGGCTGAACACGTCGACATCGAGATCGGGTGCGGCGAGAATGACATTGCCGATCTTCGGATCGACACGGCCATTGCGAATGGCCATCTGGCGCAGCGCCTCCACCGCAAGCCAGGTGCCCATGGAATGGGCCATGACCGTGACCTCGCCGATGGACTTGTCCTTCGCGAGGCGGGTCAGCATCTCTTCCAGCGCATCGCGCGAGTAGTTGGTGCTTTCCTTGTCGTAATTATAGTCGAAAATGCTCGCCCGCGACGGCCAGGTGAAGACCACCGGCACGACATCCGTGCCGGAATCATGGACGATCTGGGCGAAGCGATAGACGGATTCTTCGTAACGGTTATTGAAACCATGCACGAAGACCAGCACGCGGCGGTCCTTCTGGATATGTTTGCCGATCCAGCTTCGTGTCTCGGCTTCGGAGCGAATGGGCTCCACCGCCACCGTTGTAAAATCCTTCAGCGGGTTCGGCGGCAGTTTCTTCGGCCATTGCACCTGCCCGACCTTGCGGTTGGCATTGGGCGGAATGGAAACCGTCACCGCATCCACCTTCAGACCCGTTCCACGCTCGCCGCCAAAAAGCACGGCGGCGTTTTCCGATGGCGCGCGGGTGGTGGCGACCAGAAGGTTGACCGGCGTGGTTCCCGCCACGGTCTGCCCCGTCGGCGTCATGACCCCAATCGGACGCCCCCCGCAGCCGGCGAGCAGGGCAACAATGGCGATCATGGCCACGAAGCGAATGGGCATCACGTTACTCTCCTACAACCCAGAGGCAGCCAGACAGCAGCCGGGGGAGAGGATTTTCTACCGGAGGCGGAACCGCCGCGCCAGCAACCACAGCACCGGAGCGGACAATTTCCGCCCCGGTGTGTCCAAACGGACCCAATAGCACGGCTGTCACACCGGCAACGGAGCGCCTTCTAAAATGCAGGCCTATTTCTGCGGCAGCATCGTGCCCCTTTCGCGCAGAGCCGCATGCCAGGATAGCGCTTCTTCGATGAGATGCGGCGTGTGCCCACCCCGCGCCGCCGCCCGCCGGTAATAATCCGTCAGCGCATCGCGATAATCAGGATGCACGCAGTTTGCGATGATGACCGCCGCGCGCTCGCGAGGCGCCAGCCCACGCAGATCGGCAAGCCCGATTTCGGTGACGAGAATATCGACATCATGTTCGGTATGATCGACATGGCTGACCATCGGCACGACACTTGAAATGGCCCCGCCCTTGGCGATCGATTTGGTGACGAAGATGGACATATAGGCGTTGCGGGCGAAATCCCCCGAGCCGCCGATGCCGTTCATCATATGGGTTCCGCCGACATGGGTGGAATTGACGTTTCCGTAGATATCGAATTCCAGCGCCGTGTTGATGCCGATGATGCCAAGGCGGCGGATGACTTCCGGGTGGTTGCTGACCTCCTGTGGCCGCAGGATAAGCCTGCTCTTATATTCCGCCAGTCGCGGCATCACCTGCTCGTTCATGGCGGAAGACAGCGTGATCGACGACCCCGAGGCGAAGGTGAGCTTGCCCGCATCAAACAGTTCGAAAGTCGAATCCTGCAGGACCTCCGAATACATTTTGAGATCGTGAAACGGCGTATCGATGAAACCGTGCATCACCGCATTGGCGATGGTGCCGATGCCGGCCTGAAGCGGCTGGAGTTCATGGGTCATGCGACCATGACGCACCTCGTTCAGCAGGAACTCGGTGAGATGGCCGGCAATCGCCTTGGTCTCGTCATCCGGCGGCAGCACCGTGGAGAAACTGTCGCTCTTGTCGCTCAGCACGATGGCGGCGATCTTTTCAGGCGGCACCGGAATAAACGGCAGGCCCACACGGCTGTCCGTCGCCACGACAGGGATGGGCATGCGGGTCGGGCGTTTGGCGGGAATGAAGATGTCGTGCAGCCCTTCCAGCACCTCGGGCTGCGACAGGTTGATCTCAACGATGACCTTGTCCGCCAGAATGGCGAAGCTTGCGGAATTGCCGACGGAGGTGGTGGGCACTATGCCGCCGTCTGCCGTAATCGCAACTGCTTCAACGATGGCGATATCGACGCCGTGGATCTGGCCGCCGCGCAATTGCTCGACCGTTTCGGAAAGGTGCTGGTCGATGAACATCACCTTGCCGTCATTGATCGCCCTGCGCAAAGCCGGATCGGACTGGAACGGCATGCGACGCGCCAGCATGCCCGCCTCCACCATGGTCTTGTCGAGATCGTTGCCGAGCGAGGCGCCGGTCATCAGGGTGATTTTCATGGGGTTCGTCTTGGCGCGCTCGGCCAGCGCCAGCGGCACCGCCTTCGCTTCGCCGGCGCGCGTAAAGCCGCTCATGCCCACCGTCATGCCGTCCTGAATGAGACTGGCGGCCTCTTCGGCGCTGACGATCCTGTTCAAGAGGGACGCGTTGCGGATACGCTTTTCAAGCATGCAATTCTCCATGATCTGTCATCACGATGGCACGGCATTCGGCTGGCCACCTTTCGGCGACTATGGCGTGCAGTTTCATCGATGAAACTGACATAGATCAAGGGTGCGCACGGAACCATGGTTCCGATGCATCACATCCCGTTCAACAAACCAGAAGTGGCGCATCGGCGCGACAGGCCACGGGGGTCTTCTCGCCACCGCAGCCTTGCAATCGTCAAAAATCTCTCCCTCACCACCGCCAACAGGCGACGAGGCGAAGGTCATTTCCGTGCAACACGGAAACGTCCGGTGTCAGGGGCCTTCGCAGACAGGCGCCTGACCGAGCACAACCTGCCCCACTTCCGCATCATAGGCACGCAGACCGAATGCGCCGAGGCTTATGACCCGGTAACAGGGATTACCGCCCGTCCACAGCGGATCGACAACATCGATATCGGTGATGAAACGGTGGGCGCAGGCCTGACCGGAACTGTAGGCGATGCCTTCGGCGGTCGTGCCTGCCATCGGCACATGGATATGGCCAAAAATGATATGACGTATACCGGCCGGATGAGCGGCGAGACGGCGCATGACAGCACCGTCATCATGCATGCCGATATGTTCGAAATGGCGGATGCCGCAATCCATCGGCGGGTGATGAATGAACACCGTCACCGGCAATTCGCCCGCGCTTTCCAGCGCACTCTCCAGCCATGCCAGACGATCCGCACCATATATGCCGCCGATCACATCGGCCTCGTGGCTGTCGAGAAACAGCAGCCGACCGAATTCGGTATCGATGAAGGACTGGATGTAGCCGTTATCGTCACGCGGCTGTTCCGGAAAAGCCGCGACGAATTCCGGGCGGCGGTCGTGATTGCCGAGCATCAACTGAACGGGGATCGAAACGGGCGCGAGGATATCGCGAAGCAGCTCATAGGCTTCCGGCTCGCCGTAATTGCAAAGATCACCCGTCATCACAAGAAGATCGGCGTCGGCATGTTTTTCGACAATATCGGCCACCGCCGCGCGCAGCTGCTTTTCCGGGTCGACGCCGTTTACAGCAATGCCGGGGGGTACGAGATGGGTGTCGGTGATCTGGATGATCTTCATAACAGGTCTTTCTGCGCAAAATGGCTGCGGGAACGGATTTCCCCGCAGCCTTTTCGATGGTTTTGCTTATTTCAGCAGGGCGTTGGTCTGCTCGACGATCTGCTTGAGACCGGCTTCCGGCGTTACTTCACCGCGCATGACGGTGCCAATGATGTCGCGCTGGGTTCGCCAGATGCGGACGGAATCGCCACCCGGATAACCGGCCCAGGGGAGCGAACGGTCAGCCTGAAGCGAAGCGGTCTTCACATTCGGGTTCTCGACATAATAAGGAGCGAGGAAGTCCGGGCCGGTTGCCAGCTTGTTGGTCGGCAGGTAGCCGGTGATGCGAACGATGGTGTTCTGTGCTTCCGGACCGGTGATCCACTTCAGGTATTTCCAGGCAGCATCCTGCTTGGCCTTATCCTGCGTCAGGATAACGGCAGAGTTGCCGCCGGTGGGCACGCCGCCCTTTTCCTTGTTGTCGAGCGGGAAGGTCGCGGTCTTCAGCTTGAAGCGGTCGCCGACCAGACCCTGGATCGTCTGAACATGGGCAGGCGTCGAGAAGATGAAACCGGTGAGGCCTGCACCGAACTGCTGGCGCGACTGATCCCAGTCGAGCAGGTTCTGGCCGCCTTCGGTGACGAACTGACGGGTCATCTTCAGGGCGTTGAGGCCGATCTCGTTATCGAAGCCAACGGTCTTGGCCTTCTCGTCAACGAGCTTGCCGCCCTGTTCGACGATGAGCGCCTGCCACAACCAGTCATCCGGCCAGCCGTTGATGTCGTAGCTCATGCCGGCGAACTTGGGATCGAGAGCCTTGATCTTCTTTGCGAGAGCAATGAGCTCCGCAAAGGTCGTCGGCATCTTGTCCGGATCGCCGCCAGCCTTGGTGACGAGGTCGGAGTTGATGTAGATGATCGGCGAGGACGCGTTGACCGGCAGACCATACTGCTTGCCGTCGATCTGGCCGAGGGCGGCCATCTTTGGGCTGTAGTTCTTGTCGAGGAAGGCCTGACCGCCTTCAGCCTGAATGAACGGGCCAAGATCGGTGATCTGGTTGCGCGGTGCGAGCGTGTGAACGAGTTCCGCCGTCAGGTTGTAGCCAGAGAAATAAACGTCCGGCAGATTGCCCGTGACAGCGGAACGCAGAACCTGCTGCTGGCCTTCATTATAACCGGCGGCTGGAGCGAGGAAGTTGATCTTTACGTCCGGGTTCTTCTTCATGAATTCATCGGCCAGCGGCTGATGGAACTTGGTGAAGCCCGGCAGGTTGTAAAGAACGTTGAGCGTGATTTCATTGGCCAGAACCGGCTGAGCGAGGCCCGCAAAAGCCATGCCGAGAGCCAGACCGCCTATCACAGCGCGTCGGTTGAGTTTCATGTCAGTCTCCAGAGAGGTTGGGAGGAGGAAATCTGAACGGCGTCACTTGACGCCGGTCATGGTAATACCGGCGATGAAGTGCCGCCGTGCGAGGAGGAAGCACAGCACCATCGGCGCGGTAATCAGTGTGGCGCCCGCCATCAGCGCACCGTAATTCGCGCCGGATTCGACATCGGCGAAGAGCATCATGCCAAGCGGCGGCGGGGCGAGATTGGTGTCGGAGACCACGATCATCGGCCAATAAAGGTCGTTCCAGTGGGCAACGAGCGAAAAGATCGAGAAAGCGGCGAGCGAAGGCAGCGATCCGCGAAGGACCAGCCCCCAGCAAATCTCCATTTCCGAGAACCCATCCATGCGGGCAGCCTCGATGATTTCATTCGGATAGCTGCGGAAGGACTGATTGAACAGGAAGATGGCGAAGACCGAAAGGAAGAACGGCATCATCATCGCGAAATAGGTATTCAGGAGTTCCGTCTTGGCTAGACCGACAAAAAGCGGCAGGGCGAGCGCCTGAATGGGAACGCAGAGCGCCGCAATGACGAGGCCCAGCAGCAGCTTGCGACCGGGGAACCGGAGCTTCGCCAGCGCATAGGCAGCCGGAACCGACGTCAGGATCTGCACGACGAGAATGCCGACGCAGACGATGACGCCGTTGAGCATGAAGCGCGCCATCGGGACCTGACCCGCCGCCCTGGCATAATTATCCACAGCGTCGAATTTCTGCGGGATCAGCCAAAGCGAGACATCGAAAATCTCTGCCGGTGAGCGGATCGAGGTCAACACCATCCAGTAGAACGGCAGGAGCATCACGAAAGCGCCAAGGGCAAGCACGAGATGTGGGAGATATTTGCGGAGTGCGGCCATCAGTAGTGCACCTTCCGGTCCATGTGCAGCGTCTGGCCGATAGACAGGACCAGCACGATCGCGAGGAAGATAATCGTCAGCGCGGCGGCATAACCGGTGTTGGAATATTCGAAACCTTCGAGATAGAGATCGAACAGCAGGGTTTCAGATCCGAAGCGGCCCTTGGTGAGCACAGCCACCGTCTCGAACACCTTGAAGGCCGAGATGGAGGTGGTGACCACCACGAACATGGTCGTCGGCCCAAGCATCGGCCAAGTCACGGTCAGGAAGCGGTCGATCGGGTTCTTGGCGCCATCCAGCCGCGCCGCCTCGTGCAGATCCTTCGAAATGGCGGTGAGGCCCGCGAGGAACAGCACCATGTTGAAACCCAGGATCTGCCAGACGCCCATCAGCGCCATGGTGGGAATGAGGAGGACGGGATTGGAGAGGAAGGCGACCGGCTCAAAGCCCAGCCATTTGATCGCCGCATTCACCGGACCAAGCGAGGGATGCAGCAGGAACTGCCACACGGTCGCCATGGCGACGAGGGTTGCGGTGACGGGGAGGAAATAAGCCACCTCCCAGAAAGCCCGGCTGCGCTTGCGGTTATAAACGAGCAAAGCCACGCCGAGCGCCAGAAACACACCGAAGGGAATGACGATGAGCGCATAGATGGCGGTATTGGCCAGAGAGCGCAGGAAGACCGGATCCTGAAACGCCTTGACGAAGTTTCCGAGGCCGACAAAGCGGGTGGAGAGCGAACCGAGCTGGTAATCGGTGACGGAAAAACCGGCCAGAACGAGCATCGGAACGATATAGATCGCCAGAAGCAGCAGGCTTGCGGGGGCAGCGAACATCAGGCCGCGCCAGATCATCCGCCGGTCCGCCTTTGACAGCCGCGGGCGAGCCTTCGCGCGCGCGGCCGTGGAAAAATCGACCGCCGTCATGCCGGCACCCGTTCGCGCACCGTGATCTTGCGGCGCAGGCCATCGGCCGCGAAAAGATGCGCGCGTTCCGGCGCAAAGCCGAGATTCATTACGCCATTCATATCCGCTCCCACGGCATCGCCGGCGCCCTGACGCAGGGTGATGGCGACCGTCTCGTCGCTCAGCAGACGGCAGCTCACAAAGCGGTCGGCGCCGTGGGTTTCGCTGCGCACCACGCGCACAGCAAAACCTTCTTCGCCCGGGCGCAAATCTTCGGCACGAAGGCCGAGCGTCGCCGGGCCGGCATCGCGGCCCACACCCTCGATGCCAAGATCGCGTCCAAAGGCCGTGACTTTACCCTGCGTGTCGATTTCGACCGGCAGCAGGTTGATGGATGGCGTGCCGATGAAACGCGCGACCGTCAGCGTCGCGGGCTTGCGGTAAAGCTCGTCCGGCGTGCCAAGCTGCTCGATGCGGCCTTCCGACATCAACGCGATGCGGTCGGACATGGTCATGGCTTCGATCTGGTCGTGGGTGACATAGATGAAGGTCGCCCCCAGCCGACGGTGCAGGCCGGCCAGTTCCTCACGCATGTGGGCGCGGAGCTTCGCATCGAGGTTGGAGAGCGGCTCGTCCATCAGGAAGGCAGCGGGCGAACGCACCAGCGCCCGGGCGAGCGCCACGCGCTGACGCTGGCCGCCGGAAAGCTGCGCCGGCTTGCGATCCAGCAAATGCGCGATCTGTAGCGTCTCGGCCGCCTGTTCGACGGCGGCGTCGATCTGGCTCAGCGTTTCTGCCGGGGCCGCAAACCGTCCGACCAGCGGCAGGCGGGCGGCAAAGGGCAAACGCCGCATCCTGAGCGGTGTGGCAATGTTCTGGCGCACGCTCATATGCGGATAAAGGGCGTAGGACTGGAAAACCATCGCCAGATTACGATCGCTCGGATCAACCTCTGTCACATCCTGATCGCCGATGGAGACCGAACCGCGATCCGGTGTTTCCAGCCCCGCAATGATACGCAGAAGCGTGGACTTGCCGCAGCCCGACATGCCGACGAGAGACAAAAACTCTCCGGGACGGATGGAGAGATCGATCTCTTTCAGAACATCGTCAGCCCCGAAGCCTTTGCCGATGCCCGAAAGTTCAAGTGATTGTGGCGTCATTCTGCGCTCCTTTTCTGGAGCGCATATGCTTATATTGTATGACAATATGACGAAGGTTTGCGGAAAGTTCGATGACACTCGAAAGCCCGGTAATCCCGGGCTATCGGAAAATCCTTTGGTACAGGCCTCCACCCAAAACCACTAATATTTAGGGGGTATTGCTCAAATATTCCCCGTTCGCACTTATAGACTGAGAAGCGGGCCGGCAGCGTCGGTTTAAACGGCGGCGAGAATCACATGCGCCTGAATTTTCGCGGCAACCGCGCCACCGCCATGCCGCGCTTCGATGGCCGCGGCGGCGCAATCTGTCGCGGTGTCGAGCCCTCCCGGTGCTCTCACCTCAATTTCCGTCCGAAGCACGGTTCCCTGACAATAAGCCATGGCCGGAATGCGCGGTGAAGAGGCGCGGCTCTGCGCGGCCACCGTCTCAATCGTCACGCGGGAAAAACCGGCCTCCTCCAGCTCGTGGCGAATGAGTGCCGTGTCATGATAACCGTGCGGGGTACGGACCATGAAGCGCGGCGGATCACCGGGGAACAGGCGCGCCAGAGCGTTCGTCACATCATCCGCGAAGTGATTTTCCTCGATGCGGTCCCATACATTGAATAGATAATGTCCGCCGGGCTTCAATACCCGCTTCGCCTCGCGATAGGCCGACAAGCGGTCATTAAAGAACATCGCGCCGAACTGGCAGAAAACGAGATCGAACACAGCGTTTTCAAAAGGCAACGTCTGGGCATCCACCTGCCGCCATCTTATGCGGCGATCCGGCGCCTGTTGCGACGCCGCAAAATCGAGCATCGGCTGGTTGAGGTCGGTTACCACATAGTTTGCCGCGGGCAATAATCGGGGAGCCAATTCGCGCGTGACGGCGCCGGTGCCTGCGGCGATTTCCAGAATATCAATTGGCATCAAGGCAGCCGCCCTGCGCGCCAGATCGGCGGCGAATGGCGCAAAAATCAGCGGCACCATATAGCGGTCGTAATTTTCCGGAATCGAACCCGCAAACACCTTGTCCGCTTCCAACATGGCTTTCACCCGGGGACATCTGATGACCGGGTGACTTTAGCATATATTCGGGACGTTCGGAATTCACTCGGCCCTGCGGACCGTCGAAGCATCCGCCAGAACACACTTGCCGATATCAGCGATATCGCGCGTGAAGGCGATTGTTTCAGGACTTTATTTTATGGGAAGAGAAATGGCGCACCCGAAGAGATTCGAACTCCTGACCCCCAGATTCGTAGTCTGGTGCTCTATCCAGCTGAGCTACGGGTGCGTGCCGTTCCGGTCGTTTCCGGTGGCGTGGCGATCCTCTAAAACGTCCTCATTCCGAATGCAAGCGATTTCGCTTCGAAATTGTCATTTTTCCGCAGCAATTCATTTATCTCATTGATTTTATTATAAATTCCATGCGGATCATTTTCCACGGGCCAGATACCCTGTCCGTTTGGGCGGGGAGAATGACTGCGCGAACCGGCTGCGGAGCTGGTTTTTCAGGCGGTTCTGGCCGCCTGTACGGAGGCGGCGCGGTCGGCTATCTCGATGCGGAACTGCGTGCCGGGACCGGGCTTTTCGACGAGCGCGATCGTGCCGCCATGGGCAAGCACGAGTTCGCGGGCAATGACCAGCCCGAGGCCCGTGCCGCCGGAGCGGGCCGAACCCCTGAAAGCGGAAAACAGGTTCTCCTTGGCCTTGCGCGGCATGCCCGGCCCATTGTCGTCGATGACGATGCTGACGACGCTGCCGGCCCTCTGGGCCGAGATGGAAAGATGCCGAAGCGCAGCATTCGCGGTATCCGATTGCAGGGCCTGAACGGCATTGCGACAGAGATTGTGGATGACCCGGAAAAGCTGCTCGGAATCCGCATCGACTGTGAGGTCGGATGGCACGCTGTCCTGAAATTCAATACCGCTGTCCGGATCGAGCGCCAGAATATCGCGCACATCCCGCACCAGAAGGCTCAACTGCACCATCTTGCGTTTCGGTGCGCCTTCGGTCGCCTGGCCATAGGCCAGAACCTCGCCGGTATAGGCCACGGCGCGGTCGATGGTGCGCAGCAGTTTCGGCGCGAAGCTCCTGACCATCGGATCCTTTGCGTCCACCAGACGGTCCGACATGAGCTGCGCGGAGGACAGGATGTTGCGCATGTCGTGATTGATCTTCGAGACCGCCAGGCCGAGATCCACGAGGTTCTTCTGCTGGCGCAGGGTCTTCTGCAGTTCGGTCTGCATGTCGGCGAGGTGGCGGCCGGCAACCGATAGTTCATCCGTTCCCTCCTCAGGTACGAAAATCCGCTCGGGATTGCCCGGATCCTCGGAGAAGTTCTGCATGCCGAGCGTCAGCCGGCGTATGGGCCGGATCATGATGCGGTTGATGGAAATGAAGATCAGGCCTGCGGTGATCAGCGACAGGACGATGGAAATCAGGAAAACGTTTCGCGCATAGGCAAGCATTGCCGCCCGCAGCTTGTTTTCGCCGAGCACCAGTTCGATGATCGTGTCGCTGTCGCCGACGACATCGAAAACGCGGATGACGCGGTTGCCGCCGAACAGCAGGGTGGAAAAGGCGTCCCGCACCGCAGCCACCTGCGAAACGTCGGAAAGATCATATTGCTCATCGACGCCCGGCGGCGTTTCCGCCACGGCGAGCAGGCGTGAGGTGCCGTCCTTGCGCAGCGCGATAAGCTTCGCGCCGGTTGCCATCAGCGTGTCGTTCTGCACGCTTCGCGGCAGTTCGGCCTGCAGGCCGTCGATGACAGCGCCGGCTGCCGCGGCCGTATTCAGACGGTCGCGCAACCACGAAAGACGCATATTGGCGACGGAAGGCACGAAGATCAGCACTTCGGCGATCATCACGAAGATGACAGTGAGCAGCAGCAGCCGTCCCGAAAGACCGGCGGTCAATCCCGGCATGCAATGCACCGGATCGTCTTGCGTGCGGTCCAAGCTGTCTACGCCTTTAGAAAACACCGGGCCATGATCCTGTATGCGCGCCGCTGCTTGCGTGGAACGGCTCGGTTTATATGCAGCGATGATAATAGGACCTAATGGATATTTTTCCAATGCGCTGCAAAATAAAGGTTTTCATTGCCGGAAAAACAAACGCCGCCCGGCAGGGGCGGCGTTCGAAGGTAAGCCGGTTTTGAAGCGGACCGCTGGTCGTCTAGAACTCCTGCCAGTCGCCATGTGCGGGTGCTGCCGCAGGCTGGGCATTGAGCGCGCGGCTGACGCTGTTCATCAATTTGCGGGCCGGAGACGCCACCGCCGGCGTCCTGCCGGAGACCGCCACCGGTCCGGCGGAAACCGTCATCGGCCTCGCGGGCTGCTCGATGCGGGGGCTGCGCTGCACATTCTCCGCGCCGACATTGAAGCGCGCCACGAGCGTCACAAGATGGTCGGCCTCGCTGCTCAGCTTATGGGTTGCAGCCGAGGTTTCCTCCACCATTGCTGCGTTGCGCTGCGTTACCTGGTCCATCTGGTTGATGGCGGTATTCACCTCATGCAGACCGGTGGACTGCTCCCTGGCGGCCGTGGCAATCGAATGGATGTGCTCGTTGATTGCCAGAACGCGGGTCTCGATCTCGCTCAGTGCGCCGCCGGTTCTCTGCACCAGCGATACGCCACGCCCGACCTCTTCGCCGGATTTTGTGATCAGCGCCTTGATGTCCTTCGCTGCCGTTGCGGATCGTTGCGCAAGTTCTCGCACTTCCTGAGCGACGACGGCAAAGCCCTTGCCCGCTTCACCCGCACGGGCGGCTTCCACGCCGGCATTCAGCGCCAGCAGGTTGGTCTGGAAGGCGATTTCGTCGATGACGTTGATGATCTGGCTGATTTCGCGCGAGGCATGCTCGATGCGATCCATGGCGGACACGGCGTCGCGCACGACATTAGCGGACTCTTCCGTCTTCTGCTTCGTTTCGGCAACCATGGCGCTGGCTTCCTGCGCACGGTCGGTCGAATTGCGGACGACGGCGGTAATCTCATCCAGAGCGGCGGAGGTTTCCTCCAGCGCCGCGGCCTGCTGTTCGGTCCGCTTCGACAGGTCGTCGGCCGCCGAGCGCAATTCGTTCGCGTTGCCGCTGATGCCCTCCGTGCTGCCGCGCACTTCGCGCATCGTCTCGCGCAGCTTGGTCAGCGTCTGGTTGACGTTCCCCTGGAGTTCGGCAAAGACGCCCCGGAACTCGCCATCCATTCTCTCCGTCAGATCGCCCCGCGCAAGGCCTTCTATGACGCGGCTGGTCTCGGATACGCCATTATGGACACCGGTGAGGAGCGAATTGATCGTCGCGGCGAAACGATTGAGGTTGTCGTCGCCATAATCCTTGTTGATGCGGCGGCTGAAATCGCCCTGGGCCGCAGCGTCGACGACGATGGCCATGCCGGCCTGCAGATCGTCGCTCTTGGCGCGCATGGCGGCTTCCTGCGCATTCATGCGGCGCACTTCGCTGCCGTTTTTCTTAAAGACCTCGACGGCCGCAGCCATTTCGCCGATTTCGTCGTTGCGGCCGAGATAGGGAACGTCCGCGTCGAGATTTCCATCGGCCACGGCATTCATCACCTGCGAAACCCTGCGGATGGGTGCGCTGAGCTGCCGCGTTCCGATGTAGAGACCGAAGGCGGCTCCCGCGCCGACACCGGCAACCGTCACCGCGACGATCACCCAGAATATCGCGGTGCTGAAAGAATCTACTCCTGCCTTCACGACTTCGAGTTCGGCAAGGTCGTTTTTCACGACGCTGTCGATCTCCGCCTGATAGGCCTTGCGGTTGGCGCGGTTCGCCTCGTTATTGCCCTGCTGGCTGGCCGCCTGCGGCCCGTTTTCCTTCGCCAGCCGCACGGTTTCCAGACGGAAAGTGCGGAATTCCTTGGACCGGCCGACAAGCTTGTCGAAACTCGCCTGTTGTTCCGCCGGCACGAGCGGCGCCCAGCTGGCAATGAGCTTTTCCATGGCGTCGAGGTTTTTGACCATACCGTCGGCAAAGGGGGTGGCTGCCGCCACATCGGCTGCCGCGTAGACACCGCGTGCCTCCATGACGACTGCCGTTACCAGACGGTTGAGCGCCTCGCCCTTATAGGCCCTTTCGGCGGTTCCCTCGAAATGATGCGACCGAACCCAGAATTCGTTGATCGCATAGATGGACAACCCGCCAATGGTACAGGCCACAAGGCTCATCAGCCCGACAAGTAGATTGATACGACCGCGAATTCTCAACTTCGTTCCCCCAACAAAAACCAGCCGCGCGATGAAAATGGGAAGCTGGCATAACTTTTTCGCGTCACAAGATTTATCAACGCTGCGTTAAGAAAGAATTTCGGATTTTATCGATTGCGCGCCGGAATCGGCCTCCATCGGCGGTCGGCGAAGGAGATGGCGGTGCGTTTTCCGCAAAAGGTGAAGCGCGAAAACCCCTTCGGCAATTGACTTTGCTCGGCCTATGCCCTTATAAGCCGCGCACGCTCGGCCATTGAAAGCTCGCCCAGGCGGGGTTAGCCGTGCAAAAAACGAAACGCTCTTGCAAATTATTGCAAATTCAAGAAGGGCCGCACACCGCGGTATTAAATAAATGTCGAAGCGTACTTACCAACCGTCCAAGCTTGTCCGCAAGCGTCGCCATGGCTTCCGCGCCCGTATGGCTACCGCCGGCGGCCGCAAGGTTCTCGCAGCCCGCCGTGCGCGCGGCCGCGCTCGTCTTTCGGCTTAATTGCCGCCTCTGTGACCCGGTGAAAGTCGCGGGCACATGAGTAAGACAGGAAAACTGCCCGGCCGGCTTAAAAACCGGTCGGATTTCCTTGCCGTTCAGGCAGGAGAAAAACGGCGGGGAGGCACCTTTCTTCTGGAAGTGCTTGACCGGAAAGCCCCGGAAACCGAGCCTCGCGTCGGTTTTACCGTAACGAAAAGACAAGGCAACGCGGTAGAGCGAAATCGCATGCGCCGCCGTCTCAAGGAAGCCGTCAGGCTTTCTGCCGGATTCGCAATGAAGCCCGGTCATGACTATGTGATTGTCGCCCGCAGGGACGTGCTCGATACGGCCTTCCCGAAACTTCAGTCTCTCCTTAACGAGCGAATTGAAGGAACGGCGAAACCGAAACGGTCCCAGGAGACCCGCTCCAGGAAAGAATGATGGAAAAGAACCGTAATTACTTCATCGCGATAGCCCTTTCGGTTGTCATCGTCCTCGCCTGGCAATTCCTTTACATGAATCCGCGTATCGAGCAGCAGCGCCGCGCCGAAGAGGCCCGCCAGGCGCAGCAGCAGACGACGCAGCAACAGCAGCCGGCGCCGGGCGCCGCACCAGGTGCTGCCGTTGAAGGCGCACCGCCCGCCTCCTCACCGCAGACTGCCGCCACGGCGACCCGCGAAGAGTCGATTGCAAGAACCCAGCGCGTGGCCATCGAGACCAACGCCATCGCCGGCTCGATCAACCTTACCGGCGCCCGCTTCGATGACATCCGGCTCAAGGACTACCATGAGACCGTCGATGACTCGAGCCCGATCATCACGCTGTTCTCGCCCTCCGACACCAAGGACGGCTACTTCACCGAACTCGGTTACGTTGCAGCACAGGAAGTCGGCGGCGTTCCCGGCCCGACCACCGTGTGGACGCTGGCAAGCGGCGACAAGCTGACGGAAACCACCCCGGTCACCCTCACCTACACCAATTCCAAGGGCGTGATTTTCTCCCGCACGGTTTCGATCGACGAGCATTACATGATCTCGGTCGCCGACAAGGTGGAGAACCCCGGACAGGCGGCGATCTCCTTTGCCACCTATGGCCGCGTGACGCGCAACAACAAGCCCGCAGCTCCCCCGGTCTTCGTCATCCATGAAGGTTTCCTCGGCGTTTCGGGCAAAGACGGCAGCCTGACGGAAGAAAAATACAAGGACGTCGAAGAAGCACCGGTAACGGTTGCCAAGGCGACCGGCGGCTGGCTCGGCATCACCGACAAATATTGGGCCGCGGCCATCGTTCCGCCGCAGACGACGCCGTTCGAGACCCGTTATTCGCACATCACCGGCAATCAGCCGAGCTATCAGGCCGATTTCAAGAGCGACCCGCTGACGGTCGAGCCCGGCCAGTCGATCGAGCTGAAGAGCCTCGTTTTCGCTGGCGCCAAGGAAGTGCCGCTGGTCGACCGTTACGAGACGACCTACGCCATTCCGAAGTTCGACCTTCTGATCGACTGGGGCTGGTTCTACTTCATCACCAAGCCGATGTTCAAACTGATGGATTTCTTCTTCCGTTATTTTGGTAATTTCGGCGTGGCGATCCTGCTCACCACCATCGTCGTCAAGGCGCTCTTCTTCCCGCTCGCCAGCAAGCAATATGCTTCCATGGCGAACATGAAGCGCGTGCAGCCGAAGATGGAAGAGCTGAAGGCCAAGCATGGCGATGACCGCATGGCCATGCAGCAGGCGATGATGCAGCTCTACAAGGAAGAGAAGATCAATCCTGTTGCCGGCTGCTGGCCGATGCTTTTGCAGATCCCGGTCTTCTTCGCGCTCTACAAGGTCATCTACGTCACCATCGAAATGCGGCATGCGCCGTTCTTCGGCTGGATTCACGACCTTTCCGCGCCGGATCCGACGTCGCTGTTCAATCTCTTCGGCCTTCTGCCTTATGATGTGCCGCACTTCCTGATGATCGGTGTCTGGCCGCTTGTCATGGGCATCACCATGTTCCTGCAGATGCGCATGAACCCGACGCCGCCCGATCCGACGCAGGCGATGATCTTCAACTGGATGCCGCTGATCTTCACCTTCATGCTGGCCTCCTTCCCGGCCGGTCTGGTCATCTACTGGGCATGGAACAATACGCTCTCCATCACCCAGCAGGCCGTCATCATGAAGCGCCAGGGCGCCAAGATCGAACTGTTCGATAACATCAAGGGGCTGTTCAAGCGAAAGCCGGTGCAATCGAAATGAGTGAGACCGGCACGGCAATCGAAAAGCCCCTGTTCGGGCGACCCTGGATTTTCATTCGCGGCGTTCCCGCAATGAAATTCCTGCCGCCCGAAGGCCCGCCGGAGATTGCCTTCGCCGGCCGTTCGAATGTCGGCAAGTCCTCGCTCATCAATGCGCTGGTGGGCCACAAAGGGCTTGCCCGCACGTCCAATACGCCCGGACGCACGCAGGAACTGAACTATTTCGTTCCGGATGGTTATTCCGGCGAAGCGGGCGATCTGCCGCCGATGGCGCTGGTCGACATGCCCGGTTACGGTTATGCGCAGGCCCCGAAGGATCAGGTCGATGCCTGGACGAAGCTCGTCTTCGATTATCTGCGCGGCCGTGCCACGCTGAAGCGCGTTTACGTGCTGATCGATTCCCGCCACGGCGTGAAAAAGAACGACGAGGAGGTTCTGACCCTGCTCGACAAGGCGGCCGTTTCCTACCAGATCGTGCTGACGAAGACGGACAAGATCAAGGATGCCGGCGTTCCGCGTCTGATCGGCGAAACGCTGGAGAAAATCCGCAAGCGTCCCGCCGCCTATCCGGAAGTTCTCGCCACATCCTCGGAAAAATCATTCGGGCTGGATAGCCTGCGGGCCGAGATCGTCAGAACGATCTCTCTTTGAGAGACACGCCTCTCAGGCGATGGTGAAAAGCAGAACGGCGGTCCAGAGCATCGCCGTCAACGCCAGAACGCGCCAGAAGCGCACGGAATGCCAGACTTCCGAAAGCATGGCTGCGAACATGCTGCCACCCCGTAGCGGCTGGCCCCTGAATGGCAGGCCGGAGCGGCCTGGGTCCCGTTCCAGCAGCGCGGCGACGGTCGCGTTTTCGCGATGTTCGGCTTCCGCCAGATTGTCCCGCCAGCGCCTGACCATGGCGGCGACCTGGCGGTCGCGTTTGACGCGCTTGGCAAGCTGCGCCATGCTTTCCGGCGGCAGGGCACCCAGCACATATTCGCCCGCAAGGACTTCATCCCGCAAACCGCTTTGCTTGTCTCTATCGGGTGCCGTCATGTGGTCTCTCGCTCCTCGGTCGTTCAGGTCAGCATCGCTCCCGCGGCGCGCGACATCCCATATCGCCCTGAATTAACCCCTCCCCTTTCCATGGAAGGCTGGTCCCATTGGGCCTTTATGTCAATCTTATTACGGGGCCGGGACAGCCAAAAAAAAGAAATTTGACCGCTGCCGACACAATAAGGCCAGGAGGTTATTTCATCCGTCAAAGACTTGCTTTAGAGCGGTGACAGGCTTTCAACGGCCGCAACCACAGACCGAGGTTTTTAGATGACGTCTTCCGAAAGCGAAACTCAGGCGCGGCTGCTCGCACAGGCTCTGCCTTTCATGCAGAAATACGAGAACAAGACCATCGTGGTGAAATATGGCGGTCACGCCATGGGGGATTCCACGCTCGGCAAGGCTTTCGCGGAAGACATCGCCCTGTTGAAGCAATCGGGCATTAACCCCATCGTCGTGCATGGCGGCGGCCCGCAGATCGGCGCGATGCTGACCAAGATGGGCATCGAATCGAAATTCGAGGGCGGCCTGCGCGTCACCGACGCCAAGACGGTCGAGATCGTCGAAATGGTTCTGGCCGGCTCGATCAACAAGGAAATCGTCGCCCTCATCAACCAGACGGGCGAATGGGCCATCGGCCTGTGCGGCAAGGACGGCAACATGGTCTTTGCCGAAAAGGCGAAAAAGACCGTCATCGACCCCGACAGCAATATCGAACGTGTGCTCGATCTCGGCTTTGTCGGCGAAGTCACGGAAGTCGACCGCACCCTGCTCGACCTGCTCGCCAAGTCGGAAATGATCCCGGTCATCGCCCCGGTCGCGCCTGGCCGCGATGGCGCCACCTATAATATCAACGCCGATACCTTCGCCGGCGCGATTGCGGGTGCGCTTCACGCCTCGCGTCTGCTGTTTCTCACCGACGTTCCCGGCGTTCTCGACAAGAACAAGGAACTCATCAAGGAACTCACCGTCTCGCAGGCGCGTGCGCTCATCAAGGACGGCACGATTTCCGGCGGTATGATCCCAAAGGTCGAGACTTGCATCGACGCCATCAAGGCCGGAGTTCAGGGCGTGGTGATCCTCAACGGCAAGACGCCGCATTCCGTCCTTCTGGAAATCTTCACGGAAGGCGCCGGCACGCTCATCGTGCCCTGACAGGCTTCAGGTGGCGGACGGCAAGCCGGTCCGCCACGACAGGCATTCAGCCGAATGCCAAAAGTGACAGCACGCCCACGACAATCAGCAGGCAGCCGGACAGTTCGAGCCGGTTGATCTTCTCCTTGAAGAAAAGCACGGTCGATGCGAAGGCGAAAAGCATCTCCACCTGCGCCAATGCCTTCACCACGGCGGCCTGCTGCAGGGTCATCGCCGTGAACCAGCCGAACGAGGCCGTAGCGCCCACGAAACCGACCGCCAGCGACGGTTTCCATACCTTCGCGATGCGCCGCAACTCTTCCCGCTCGCGCCAGACGATCCACAGGAACATCGAAACCGTCTGCATGACGATGACGACAACGAGGGTAAAGCCCGCCTGCATCATCGCGTCCGGAGCGGGAAGGCTCGGTGCAAGCGCGAGCGACGCAGACCGGTAGGCAACCGATGACAGGCCGAAGAAAGCCCCCGAGGCAAGGCCGATACCCGCTGTCCGGCTGAAGATCGACGTGAAGAAGGAAGCGGGCGTGACTTCCGTGCGCGCCACCGAAATAAGCATGACGCCGGCGACCGAGATGGCGATGGCCGCCAATGTGCCGCCATTGACGCTTTCCCCGATGAAAATAAGCGCGAACAGTGCCGCCTGCGCCGGCTCGGTGCGGGAATAGGCCGTTCCAACCGCAAAATTACGGAAGGAGAACAGGTGCACCAGCAGGAAGGTGGCGGCGATCTGCGCCATGGCGCCGACCGTCGCCCACACGGCGAAGGACATGTTCGGCACCGGCAGAGGGCGGCCGAGCCCGAAATGCAGAAAAGCAAGATAGGCGAGAGCGAAAGGCATGCCGAAAACGAAGCGCACGAAGGTCGCGCCCGTGGTGCCCATCATGCCCTTGAGGTGCTTTTGCAGGGTCGAGCGCAGGTTCTGCAAGAACGCGCTTGCGAAAGTGATGCCTATCCAGAGTTCCATGGCCTTGGCGGTATCATGCACCGGAGGCCGCAGCCAAGCCCGATTTTCTGATCAATCGTCGTCTTTTCGATTTTCTTCGGCCTTCGAAACGGGCATAAAGCAGGCCATGGACACAAAGCCGAAAAACCTGCCAGAAGCCGCCGATTTCGACCATGTGAGCGAATGGGTCTTCGATCTCGACAACACGCTCTATCCGCATCACATCAATCTGTTTTCGCAGATCGACCGTAACATGACGGCCTATGTGGCGGAGCTTCTGAAGCTCGATCCCGACGAGGCCCGGGCGCTGCAGAAGCGCTATTATCATGACCACGGCACGACGCTTCAGGGCCTGATGATCCACTACGGCATCAGCCCGGACGAGTTTCTGGAACGCGCCCATGCCATCGATTATTCGGCGCTGAAACCGCATCCGGAACTCGGCGAGGCGATCAAGGCTTTGCCGGGCCGCAAATTCATCCTTACCAATGGCAGCGTCAAACATGCGCAGGCGGCGGCCGGTGCGCTCGGCATTCTCGATCATTTCGAGGATATTTTCGACATCGTCGCTGCGGGCTATCTGCCGAAACCGGCCAGCGCGACCTATGAGAAGTTCGCGGCGCTTGCGAAACTCGACACCCAAAAAGCCGCCATGTTCGAGGATTTGCCGCGCAATCTCGCGGCGCCCAAGGCGCTCGGCATGAAGACCGTTCTGCTCGTCCCCGCCAATCTCGAGGGCGTCATCATGGAACGCTGGGAAATCCCAGCCGCCACGGATGCGCATATCGACTACATCACCGACGACCTGACCGGCTTCCTGACGAAAGCCATTGCAGGCTGAGCAGCGAACATTACCGAAGCTTCATGCACCTTACGGATGTTTAAGTGGTGAGGCGTGCTGGACGTCATTATCTTCTCTTCAGGGACACCAAAGAAAGGTAATGACGATGACCACACGAAAAATCGCCCTGTCTGCTCTTGGCGCAGCCCTTTTGATCGGCACGGCCGCGACGGCAAGCTTCGCCGCCCCACCCGCTCCGGGCAAAGGCCACGGCGAGCGCATGCCGATCCGCCAGGAAGCGGCCTTCGTTCACCTGCTGAAGGTGGCTGACAGCAACAAGGACGGCAAGATTTCCAAGGAGGAATTCGCCGCCCGTCAGGACGCGCTCTTCACCGAGATTGACAAGGACAAGGACGGCTCGATCACGCCGAAGGAAATGCGTGAGTATCGTCAGGCGAAGATGGAAGCTTTCCGCGCCGCCAATCCGCGCCCCGAGCGTGAGGACGCCAAAGCCGAAGAGGGGAAAGGCCCCGAGGGCAAGCGCGCCGAAAGACATGCCGAGCGCGAACATGGCGGCCGGTTTGGCCATCAGGGCTGGGGCAAGCATGGCGGCAAGGGCGCAGGTTTCGCGCTGATCCGCTGGGCCGATACCGACGAGAACGGTCAGGTCAGCAAGGCCGAATTCACCGCCGCCGGCGAAAAGATGTTCGAACGGCTGGACAAGAACAAGGACGGCGTCATCTCCATCGACGACATGCCGGACCGCCCGTTCCTTTAACCCGCTAAAGAAAAAGCCCGCTCAAAAGCGGGCTTTTTTCTTCAATGCAGGCTGACGGTCTGGAGATCGTCTTCGGCAGCCTTGAAAAACGTACTGGACCGGTTGTCCGTCAGGAGGATCGGCGTACCATCTGCACCGAACAGCGCCCAAAGGTCCAATTGCGGATCGAGATCGGGCGCTTCCGGGAAACAGCGGCTGACGTCTTCCGCGCGGATCTTGCGGATATATCCCACTTCTCCTTCGCCGATATGGGCGAGCTGGGATTGGGTGAGACGCGCATGCGCTTCTTTCAACAGCATATTTCAGCCTCCTTCTTCACGCCGAGCGATTCGTGTCGGATTCCGGCGTTCACGTTCTACTCTGAGACGGAAATATTAATTTTCTTCACCACGTTTGAAATTTCCGGCCGCACCAGATCGATGGAAAGCAGGCCGTTGCGCAGGCGCGCTTCCCTGACCTGCATGCCATCGGCAAGCACGAACACCCGCTGGAACTGGCGGGCCGCGATGCCGCGATAGAGAAAATCGCGTTTCTCCTGTTCCTGCTGGCGTCCGCGAATGACGAGCTGGTTATCGGCCGTCGTCACATCCAGATCGTCCTGCGAGAAACCGGCAACCGCGATGGTGATGCGCAGGCGTTCCGGCACATCGCCGCTGCCCGGCAGGCGCTCGATATTATAGGGAGGATAGCCGTCATTGGCCTTCGCCATGCGCTCCAGCGTTTTTTCCATGGCATCAAAACCCAGCAAAAGCGGGTGGGTGAATGGCGTCATGCGGCTCATGTCTCTTTTGTCCTTGCAACCAAGCGACGTTTCGCGGTCCCGCTTCCGGCAACCTCGCCGGTCAGTCGCACCGGCCCCTGCAATATGGGAAGCACAACCGCAATACGCAAGACGCGGCGACGAGCAAAGGGGACACCGGGGAATGAGGCTTGACAAGTGAGCACCCGCCGCTCGAAAAAAGCGCTCATCTCAACGGCGGGCAAGACATGGCAGAACGCAGAAAAATCATTATCGACACCGATCCGGGCCAGGACGACGCGGCGGCAATCATGCTCGCCTTCGCAAGCCCGGAGGAAATCGACATTCTCGGATTGTGCGCCGTCGCCGGCAACGTTCCGCTGAAGCTGACCAGCCGCAACATCCGCATCATCAGCGAATTGTGCGGCCGCACCGATATTCCCGTCTATGAGGGCGCCGAGAAGCCGCTGGTGCGCAAGCCCATCACCGCAGAGCACGTTCACGGCAGCACCGGCCTCGATGGCCCGGTTCTCGATGAGCCGACCATGGAAGCGCAAAAGCAGCACGCGGTCGATTTCATCATCGAAACGCTGATGCGGGAACCCGCCGGCACCGTAACGCTCTGCACGCTCGGCGCGCTGACCAATGTGGCGCTGGCGCTCCTGAAGGCGCCGGAAATCGCCGACCGCGTCAAGGAACTGGTGATGATGGGCGGCGGCTTCTTCGAGGGCGGCAACATCACCCCGGCGGCGGAATTCAACATCTATGTCGACCCACAGGCCGCCGATATCGTCTTCCGCTCCGGCATGCCGATCGTCATGATGCCGCTCGACGTCACCCATCAGTTGCTGACAACCAAGGCTCGGGTCAGCCGCATTCGCGACATTGGCACGCGGCCGGCCATCGCCATGGCGGAAATGCTGGAATTCTTCGAGCGTTTCGATATCGAAAAATACGGCTCGGACGGCGGCCCACTGCATGATCCGACTGTCATTGCCTATCTCGTCAAACCCGAACTGTTTCAGGGTCGCGAGTGCAATGTCGAAATCGAGGTCCATTCGGAACTCACCATGGGCATGACCGTGGTGGACTGGTGGAATGTTACCGAACGACCCGCCAATGCCCGCGTGATGCGCAATGTGGATGCCGACGGCTTCTTCGAGTTGCTGACGGAACGTTTCGCCCGTCTCTGATGGAAGCGGACATTAAAAAAGGGCCACTGGCGATACCAGCGGCCCTTTTCATTTGAGACGGAAATGGCGCGTCAGAATTCCGTCCAGTCATCCTGCGCCAAAGCGTTTGCGCCGCTGGTTCTCGGACGGGCGCGGGGCGCGGTCGGGCGGGCCGACGCCTGCGCCGGAGCGACGGGTGCGCGCATTGCCGCCGCCGTGGCGCGCAGTTGCTGGCTGGAATGGCCGCCGGAAACGGAGAAACCGGCAACGAGCGACTTCAGCGTTTCTGCCTCGCTGTTCAGCGTCACGCTGGCCGCCGTAGTTTCTTCCACCATCGCCGCATTCTGCTGGGTGACCTGATCCATCTGCGTGACGGCGGAGTTGATCTCCTTCAGGCCTACCGCCTGTTCGCTGGCTGAAGCGGAAATCTGCCGTATCAACTGGTTGATCTGCAGAACCTGATCGGCGATTTTTTTCATCGTCTCACCGGCCTTGCCGACGAGCTGGACGCCCTCGTTCACCTGGGTGGCCGAGGTGTTGATGAGACCCTTGATCTCCTTGGCGGCGGTTGCGGACCGCTGCGCCAGTTCGCGCACTTCCTGTGCGACGACGGCAAAGCCCTTGCCGGCATCACCGGCGTGGGCTGCCTCGACGCCCGCATTCAGCGCCAGGAGGTTGGTCTGGAAAGCGATCTCATCGATAACCCCGATGATGCGCGAGATTTCGGCCGAGGATTGCGCGATGCCTTCCATGGAGTTTACGGCCTGCTGCACGACCTCACCCGACTTGCCTGCGTCGTCGCAGGCATGGCTGACGGCTCCGGCCGCCTCTGCGGCGTTTTCCGCGCTGGAATTGACCTGCGCCGTCAGCTCATTGAGGGCGGCGGCGGTTTCTTCCAGGCTTGCGGCCTGCTGTTCCGTGCGGTGCGAAAGATCGCTGGCGGCGCGAGTGATCTCGCCCGTGCCGTTGCCGATGCTGACGACGGTTGCGTTGACGGTGGAAACCGTTTCCTCAAGGCTCGCAAGCGCCGAGTTGAAGTCTTCGCGCAGCTTCGCATATTCGCCGGGGAACTCGTCCTCGATGCGGTAGGTGAGATTGCCCTGCGAAAGCGCATTGAGACCAGCACCCAGCACGCCGACAATGTGCTGCTGCATCCGGCTGTTTTCAGTACGCTCGGATTCCGAGCGCTGGCGCGCCGTTTCCGCGTGACTACGCTGGGCCTCGGCTTCGGCCTCCATCTCGCGGATGCCGGCAAGCTTCGCGCGGAAACCTTCAAGCGCAGTAGCCACTGCACCCGTCTCATCCCGGCGTTCCTGTCCGGAAACGGGCACATCGTAGCGACCGTCGCTCAGCGTCCTGACATCGGACACCAGGGAGGCAAGCGGATTGCGGACGAAATGGCGCACGGCGAAATAAAGCGCGGTGATGACGGCGGCGAGAATGACGATCGCGCCGATGATCATCATGTATGTCTGTTCCTGAACCGGTGCGTTCAGGGCCTGATGGGGAATATCCACCAGCACCACCCAGGTCGCGTTGAGACCCGGAACGGCGAAGGGATAAACGAGACGATTATAGGGCGCGTCCGTATCGAGGCCGAGATTTTCGATGAGGCCCTGCTTGCCGGACGTAATCGCCGCCTGAACGGTGCTCGCACCGTCTCCGTCATAGGCTTTCATGTTCTGCGCGGGCGTCGGCGGCACCAGCCACTGGCCACCCTGCGAAACGAGCGTTACGCGGCCGGTCTCGAAAGGGTGCAGCGCCTGCAGCTTCTGCGACAGCGAGGCCAGCGAGATATCCACACCTGCCACGCCGATCATCTTGCCGTCCGACATGACCGGATAGGCAAGCGAGGTCATGGTTGTGGGTACTTCCGTGCCTTCTGCGAGATAGGGCTGGGTAATGGCGCCCTTACCGGATTTGGAAGCGAGCGCATACCATTCCGCCGCATAATCATTCTTGAAGGTCGAGAACTGGATGTCGCCCTTCTGGGTCTTCGACCAATAGGGCGCAAACGCACCGTTTTCATTGGTGCCGAGATCGAGCCTGCCCGCAATCTCCTTGCTCTGCCCGTCAAAGAGACCGAGCTGCTCGCAGAACCAGCTTCCGAAAGCAAAGGCATTCTGCTCGACATTGGCCTTGAGGATGTTGACGATGCCGGGGCGATCCATCGATTTCGCCTGATGCGCACGGCCGATAACGCCGGCCATGGAGCGCGCGGCGCTGCCGAGTTCACCGACATCGGCGGCGATGACGTTGGCGATGGCGCGCGCTTCGGTATTGGCCTGATCCATGGTCAGCGCGTGCACGCGCTCACTCGTCTGGGAAATAAGGAAGGAATTCGATGCAACGAGAACCGTGGTGATGGCGCAGCCGGTTACGAGGATCAGCTTGGTCGCAAGCGACTTCACTTGGAAATTGAACATTTTGGCCTCGATCAAATCGCCCGCCCGAAAAGGCTGACGTCAACGGATGAGAAATCTCCGTCATGGAGGCCCGTCCACAAGGGACAGTGCGCTGCAGCGCGACGGGGCAAAATTAGAAGAAGATTGCTAATTAAGCCCTAAAATTACTTCGTCGCGCCAAGCATAATCAGTGTTCGTAGTGGGCCGAGATGATTTTCCATGCATCGTCGGCCGTTTCGGCGAAATGCAGAAGATTCATGTCTTCCGGCGCGATGGTGCCGAAATCCGCCAGGAATTCGAAATTGATCACCGATCGCCAGAATTTCTCGCCGAAGAGGATGAGCGGAATGGGCTCCATGCGTTTCGTCTGGATGAGCGTCAAGGCCTCGAACAATTCGTCCAGCGTGCCGAAACCGCCGGGGAAGATAACCACCGCCTTCGCCCGCATCAGGAAATGCATCTTGCGAATGGCGAAATAGTGGAAGTTGAAGCTCAGCTCCGGCGTCACATAGGGGTTCGGCGCCTGCTCGTGCGGCAGGACGATGTTGAGGCCGATGGACGGACCGCCGGCATCGGCAGCGCCGCGATTGCCCGCTTCCATGACACCGGGACCGCCGCCGGTGACCACCACATATTCGAGGTGGTCGGATTTCGCGGCATAGTCGGTGCAGAGACGGGCGAATTTACGCGCCTCGTCATAATAGACCGAGGATTGCTCCAGATTGCGCTTCTGCGTCTCATTGCGCGCCGCCCAGGCCTCACCGCCGGGTTCGGGAATGCGGGCGCCGCCGAACATGACGACGGTGGATTTGATGCCGCGCTCGGTCAGCGCCATTTCCGTCTTCAGCAGTTCCAATTGAAGCCTGACGGGGCGCAATTCCTCGCGGCAGAGAAAATCCATGTCCACATAGGCGAGGCGATAGGACGGGGAATCCGACTGCGGTGTTTTTTGAACGACCTCGGCCTGCTGCTTGTCCACGGCACTGCGCTTCAAGGGGTCCCATACCCCGTCCTTGCGCCGCAACTTGCCGTTTTTCAGTCGTGTCATTTCCATGCCTTTCGTCTGACGCGCCAAATCACCCAAATCACATTGACGCCTTTCCAACACTCCCTTAGATCAAATGACCAAAGCCTTCCAGCGGCGCGGGACCATCCGTGACCACGAACACCACGCGACTTTAAGGAATTTTCCATGAGCCTTACGGATCTCACCTCCCTCGAAACCATCATCGAAACCGCCTTCGACAACCGCGATGGTGTGAACGTATCGACGAAGGGCGAGGTTCGCGACGCCGTGGACACATCTCTTCAACTTCTCGATAGCGGCAAGGCACGCGTGGCCGAAAAGCAGGCTGACGGAAGCTGGAAGGTGAACCAGTGGCTGAAAAAGGCCGTTCTTCTCTCCTTCCGCCTGAACGACATGGAGATCGTGACCGGCGGACCGGGCGAATCTACCTGGTGGGACAAGGTGCCGTCGAAGTTCGAAAACTGGGGTGAAAACCAGTTCCGCGCCGCCGGTTTCCGCGCCGTGCCGAACGCCGTCGTGCGCCGCTCCGCCTATGTCGCCAAGAACGTGGTGCTGATGCCTTCCTTCGTCAATCTCGGCGCCTATGTCGATGAAGGCACGATGGTCGACACCTGGGCAACCGTCGGCTCCTGCGCGCAGATCGGCAAGAATGTGCATCTGTCGGGCGGCGTCGGCATCGGCGGCGTCCTGGAGCCCTTGCAGGCGGGCCCGACGATCATCGAGGACAATTGCTTCATCGGCGCACGTTCGGAAGTCGTGGAAGGCTGCATCGTGCGTGAGGGCGCGGTTCTCGGCATGGGCGTTTTCATCGGCAAGTCCACCAAGATCGTCGACCGCGCCACCGGTGAGATCACCTATGGCGAAGTGCCGCCCTATTCCGTCGTCGTTGCCGGCACCATGCCGGGCAAGCCTTTCCCGAACGGCGAGCCGGGCCCGAGCCTTTATTGCGCCGTGATCGTCAAGCGCGTCGATGAAAAGACCCGCTCCAAGACCGGCATCAATGAGCTTCTGCGCGACTGATATAAAGCGACTGCCATGACCACGACCGATCCCGTTGCCAATCTCGCCGCTCTCATCCGTTGCCCTTCGGTGACGCCTGCGGAAGGCGGCGCGCTTTCCCTGCTCGACACCCTGCTTTCACCGCTTGGTTTCCAGGTGGACAGGATGGTGGCGAGCGAGGCGGGAACGCCTGACGTGGAGAACCTTTACGCCCGACTCGGCACCGACGGTCCGCATCTGATGTTTGCCGGCCATACGGATGTCGTTCCGGTGGGCGACGAGGCCGCATGGAGCCATCCACCCTTTGCGGCCGAAATCGCCGGCGGCGAAATGTTCGGTCGCGGTGCGGTGGACATGAAGGGCGGCATCGCCTGTTTCGTTGCCGCCATTGCCCGCCATATTGAAAAACACGGCAAGCCGCGGGGGTCCGTTTCTTTCCTGATTACAGGCGATGAGGAAGGCCCGTCGATCAACGGCACCTCCAAGCTGCTGGAATGGGCGGCCGCCAAGGGCGAGACATGGGATGCCTGCGTGGTGGGCGAGCCGACCAATCCCGACCAGCTTGGCGACATGATCAAGATCGGCCGCCGGGGATCGCTTTCCGGCCGCATCACGGTCCATGGCGTGCAGGGCCATGCGGCCTATCCGCATCTCGCCGACAACCCCATTCGCGGGCTGCTGCAACTGACCCATGCGCTGATGCATCCGCCCTTCGATCATGGCACCGACGATTTCCAGCCCTCCAATCTGGAAGTAACGACCGTCGATACCGGCAATGCCGCCACCAATGTAATCCCGGCGCGGGCGACGGCCTCCTTCAACATCCGTTTCAACGATACGTGGACTGCAGAGAGCCTGCGCGCGGAAATCATCCGCCGCCTCGATGCCGCCGCGGCGGAAGGCGAGCTTCGCCCCGACCGTGCACCGGTGAAATACGATATCGTCTGGGCCGACCGCCCGGCCCATGTCTTTCTTACCCGGAACAATGCCCTCATCTCGTCGCTTTCCGGCGCGGTGGAAGCCGTGACGGGCAAGGAACCGAAGCTTTCGACCACCGGCGGCACCTCGGATGCGCGTTTCATCAAGGATTATTGCCCGGTGGTGGAATTCGGCCTCGTCGGGCAGACCATGCATATGGTCGATGAGCGTGTGGCGGTTGCCGATCTCGAGACGCTGATGCGCATTTACGAGACCTTTATCGAACGCTGGTTCGCCCATGCCGACGGCGAGTGAAATAAGGCTCTATCTGACGGGCCTGTGGCTTCTGCTGCTCGGCGACCATAATGGCGCTCGTTATCTGGACCTCTCCGAGCGCGGCATGTGGCGGTCCTTCTATTCCGCCCTCTGGTGCCTGCCCGCCATGCTGGTTTCCTGGCTGTGGCTGCGCGCCGCCTTCCTCGCCAGCTATCCGCCCGGCACCGGAACGGGCTTTATCTTCTTCTTTCGTCTGGCAATGGTCGAGGCGATCTGCTGGATCGTGCCGCTACTGTTGATCGGCATGCTGCTGTTTGCCTTCGGCGCACGGGAAAAATTCGCGCCGCTCGTCACCACCATGAACTGGCTGTCGCTGCCCTTTTCCTACGCCTATGCGGTTCTGATCCTGATCGCATTCTTCCTGCCGCCCTTGCAGGGGCTGATCGCCATTCTCTGGCTGGCGCTGCTTCTGTCGCTGGTCTTCGCCTTCTCGCGAATTGTGCGGTTCTTCATCCGCGACCAGTCACTGCTCGTCTCGGCCATCGTCATGACGCTGCTGGTGCCCGGCATGCTTCTGTCAGAAGCGCTGCAGCGTTTTCTCGGCGTTTATCCGGCCTGAGAGCCGGCGTGGGTTTTAGCGGTCAATCCGCGTCCTCAGCCATATCGGCTTCAGGGTACCTGCGACGCGGCGGAATGACGTCGGGATAATCCACCTGCATGAAATAGAGACCGTCCGGCGGTGCGACCGGGCCGCAGGCCTTGCGATCCCGCGCCTCCAGTGCGGCGCGCACATCCTCGGGCGTCGTCGTGCCTTCGCCCGCCAGTTTCAGCGTGCCCGCAAAAGAGCGGATCTGGTTATGCAGGAAGCTCTGCGCGGTCGCACGTATCTCGATGAGATCGCCGGTGCGCGTCACATCCAGCCGGTCGAGCGTGCGCACCGGGCTGTTCGCCTGACAATGCACGGAGCGGAAGGTCGTGAAATCATGCCGGCCGACGAGCATCTGGGCGGCTTCATGCATGCGCTCATGGTCCATGTCCTTCGACACCCACCATGCCCGCTTGTGCTCCAGCGCCAGCCGGGCCTTGCGGCAGATGATGCGGTAAAGGTAGTGCCGACGAAGGGCGGAAAACCGGGCGTCGAAATCCTCGGTTACGGAAGCGGCATCGAGGACGGCCACGGCTTCACCCGCCATGGCGAGATGCGCATTGAGGGCATTGCGAAGCTTGTAGGGCTCCCAGTCTCGGGAAAGATCGACATGGACGACCTGCCCGACTGCATGCACGCCGGAATCAGTGCGGCCGGCGCCGCGAATGGAGACGCTCTCTCCCGTCAACGAGCGAACCGCAGCCTCCAGCGCACCCTGAACCGAGGGGCCGTTATCCTGTCTCTGCCAGCCATAATAAGGCGTGCCGTCATATTCGACAGTCATGCGGAAACGTGGCATCAGCCGAGCCTCGTTGTGGTCGGAACCGGTGTGCCGCGCACGAAATCGGCCGCCGACATCGGCTTGCCGCCCGCCTTCTGCAGACGGGTGAGCCGCACGGCGCCGCTGCCGCAGGCAATGGTAAGGGCGTCATCCAGCGCCGCGCCCGCTTCTCCCATGCCGCTTGCCAGTTCGGAGGCCAGAACCTTCACGCGTTCCGTCTTGCCGCCGATGTCCATTTCCAGCCATGCGCCGGGAAACGGCGAAAGGCCGCGAATGTGGTTATGCACGTCCTGCGCCGGCCTCGAAAAATCGATGCGGGTCTCGCCCTTGTCGATCTTCGCGGCATAGAGCACGCCTTCTTCCGCCTGCGTGACAAGCGGCAGGTCACCGGTTTCCAGCTTGTCCATAGCCTGCCGCATCAGCCGCGCGCCGGCCAGCATCAGGCTGTTATGCAATTCTCCGGCGGTCATGTTCTCATCGATCGCGACCTTGGCGGTCAGTGCGACGGGGCCGGTATCGAGCCCCTTTTCCATTTTCATGACCATCATGCCGGTCTCGGCATCGCCGGCCATGATGGCCCGCTGGATGGGGGCAGCGCCACGCCAGCGCGGCAGCAGCGAGGCGTGGCCGTTATAACAGCCAAGGCGCGTGCCGCTGAGGATCGCTTCAGGCAGCAGCAACCCGTAAGCCACGACAACCGCAACATCGGCATTGAAATCCCGGAACTGCTGTCGGTCTTCCTCTGCCTTGAAGTTCACCGGCGTCAGCACAGGCAGGCCCAACAGTTCGGCGGCCTGATGCACCGGGGACTTCTGCAGATCCAGGCCACGACGGCCGCCGGGACGCGGCGGTTGGGTGTAGACGGCAACGATCTCGTGGCCGGCCTCCACCAGTGCACGCAGGGTGGGAACGGAAAAATCCGGCGTACCCATAAAAATGATGCGAAGAGCCATCGTCGCCCCCTGCCCCGTCATCCATTCCGGTCCGCAGAGTACGGATCAGATCTTTGCGCGGGCCGCTTTCGTGAATTTCTTGATGACCATGTCGCGCTTCAGCCGCGAAATATGGTCGATGAAGAGAACGCCGTTCAGGTGATCGATCTCGTGCTGCAGGCAGGTGGCGAGCAGGCCGTCCGCCTCGACCGTCTGCTGCTTGCCGTCACGGCCGACATATTGCACCGTGAGCGACGCGGGACGCTCAACCTCGGCGTAATAATCGGGGATGGAGAGGCAGCCTTCTTCATAGGTCGAGACATCGTCCGACACCTTGAGGATTTCCGGATTGATGAAGACGATCGGGGTCTTTTCCTCGCCTTCACGCGCAACGTCGATCACCAGCATGCGGCGCGCCACGCCGATCTGAATGGCGGCGAGGCCGATACCCGGCGCATCATACATGGTTTCCAGCATGTCGTCGGCAAGACGCAGCACCTCGGCATCCACCTTTTCGATGGGCTTCGATTGCTGGCGCAGCACGGGATCGGGCAAAATGATAAGCGGTTTGATGGTCATGGCTTCCCATAACGTATCTCTTGCGCGGAGGAAATAAAAAACACGAGGTTCAATCAGCCTCCGGCATCCGTCCCGCCCGACTCATTTCCGCCGCAGGAATGTTCTTGTTTTGATCTTCCGAATCACAAGAAACCTGCTAGATTTAATTATGAGCATAGATTTCTCCGTTCTCCTCGATCCCGCGTTACGGGCCGGCTCCGTCGACATCAGCTTCGGCGCGCTGCTCGCGGCTCTGGTTTTCGGTCTGGCCACGACCTGGCTGGTGACGGCGAGCCGTGCGAAAAAAGCAGGAGCCGACGGCGAAATCTCCGACCTCCTCAAAACACAGTCCGAACTGCATGGCCGCATCGCCGCCATGGCGGAAACGCTCGGCACCCGCCAGACCGAGATGAGCCAGACGCTGAACCAGCGCCTCGACGGCATGTCGCAACGCCTTGGCGAAACACTGACGGAGCAGACCCGGTCGACGCATGAGAATCTGAGCCGCCTGCAGGAGCGCCTCGCGGTCATCGATGCCGCGCAGGGCAATATTCAGGATCTGGCCAAGGACGTCGTCGGGCTTCAGGCCATCCTTTCCAACAAGCAGACGCGCGGCGCCTTCGGACAGGCCCGCATGGAGACGCTGATTGCCGATGCGCTTCCGGCCGGGGCCTTCCAGTTGCAGCCGACGCTTTCGAACGGTTATCGGCCTGACTGCACCATCAAGATGCCCAACAATGCCCCGCCGCTCGTCATCGACGCCAAGTTTCCGCTGGAGGCATGGAACGCCATCAAGGCGGACGAGACGCCCGAAACCAAACGCGCCGCCGTGCAGCAGTTCCGCCGCGATATGGAGGTGCATATTCGCGATGTCGCCGAGAAGTATCTCATTCGCGGCGAAACCCAGGATACGGCCTTCATTTTTGTGCCGTCCGAATCGATCTTCGCCGATATTCACCAGCACTTCGAATATCTGGTGCAGCGCGCTCACCGCGCCCGCGTCGTCATCGTTTCGCCGTCACTTCTGATGCTGTCGGTACAGGTCATCCAGTCCGTGCTCAAGGATCAGCGCATGCGCGAGCAGGCGCATCTCATTCAGGGTGAAGTGGCATTGCTGATGGACGATGTGCGGCGGCTGGACGACCGGACGCGCAAGCTGCAGGCCCATTTTGGATTGGCGCAAAAGGATATCGACATGATGCTGATCTCCTCCGACAAGGTGCTGGCGCGCGGCCAGAAAATCGAAGGTCTCGATTTTTCACCGACGGAAAAAGAGACGTCGCATGGGGAAATAGAGCAGGCTCGACGCTTTGCCGAGAACAGGGCGGGAACGGCAAAGTTGCGGGTGGTTGACGACGAGTGATCCGCTCGGGCAAAGTCGCCGCCTTGCTTGAATTCTATACGGATACGCCCTCCATGATTACTGTTTTCGGCTCCATCAACATGGACCTCGTCGCCACCGCCAAACGCCTGCCCAAGCCGGGTGAAACCGTGACGGGCGAGACCTTCTCCACGGCCGCTGGCGGCAAGGGAGCCAACCAGGCGCTGGCCGCACGGCGTGCGGGCGCCTCGGTCAAGATGGCAGGGGCTGCGGGCGATGACACCTTTGCAGTGCCGGCGCTGACATTGCTGCGCGACGCGGGAACCGATCTGTCATTGGTTAAAACCACGCCCGGCCCTACCGGTACGGCAGTGATCCTTATCGGCGAAGGCGGGGAAAACATGATCTCGGTCATTCCCGCCGCCAATGGTGAAGTCTCCGCATCCGACGCCGCGAAAGCCCTGGCGGAAATGTCGGCGGGCGATATTTTGATGCTGCAGTTCGAGATACCCGCGCCCGCTATCGAAGCGGCGCTGACGGCTGCGAAGGCAAAGCGCGTCACCACCGTCATCAATACTGCGCCACTGACCGCCGATGGGCCGCGGCTTGCGGGCCTTGCCGATATCGTCATCGCCAATGAAACCGAGTTCGAATTGCTGATCGGAAAGAACGGCCTTTCCGGTTCTGAGCGGGAAAACGAACTGAAAGCCCTGCATGACAGGACCGGCCAGACATTGATCGTGACGCTCGGTGCCGATGGCGTGATCGCCATGCGCAACGGCAAGGTTTTCCGGGCTTCCGGCCTCAAGATCGAACCGGTCGATACGGTCGGTGCGGGCGACACCTTCTGCGGTTATCTCGCCGCCAGCCTCGATCAGGGTATGGATTTCGAAAGGGCGCTGAAGCGCGCCGCCGTCGCAGGCTCGCTCGCCTGCACCCGCGCCGGCGCCCAGCCTTCCATTCCGCTTGCCGCGGAAGTGGATGCGGCCCTCTGAGGGCTCAGCCGCTCAACGACGAATGAAGGTGAGATAGGCCGAGCTGCGGCCTTCTCTTTTCGCCTTGTTCTCATAACGCGTGCCCGGCCAGTTGGCGTAGGGCGTGCGCCAGTCATCAGCACTCGTCGCTGTCCATTCGAAGCCGCCATGGCGGGCGCAATGCTGCAGCGTCCAGTTGACGTAAGTATCGATATCGGAAGCGAAGCAGAACTTTCCGCCGGGTTTCAGCACGCGATGGAAGCGGGCGAGGTTGACGTCTGAAACGAAACGACGCTTCCAGTGCTTCTTCTTCGGCCACGGGTCAGGATAGAGAAGGTCGATATGATCGATCGATCCCTCGGGCAGCCAGTCCAGCAATTGCGTCGCATCATCGTCGTAAAGGCGGATATTCATCAGCTCGCGTTCACGCACGGCGGCGAGCAGCTTGGCCATGGAATTGACGAAGGGCTCCACGCCGATGAAACCCGTCTCCGGGTTTTCAACCGCGCGGTGGGCGAGATGCTCGCCGCCGCCAAAGCCTATCTCCAGACGGATCGACCGCACATCCGCGGGAAAAAGAGCGGCGAGATTTTGCGGCGGGGCGCTTTCCAGATCGATTTTCAGCAAAGGCAACAGGTTCTCGATTGTGTCGACCTGCTGATTGCGCAGGGGCTTGCCCTTGCGTCTGCCAAAAAATGCTTCCGTCGCGCGCGAACGCCGTTCTTCCGTCATCTCATACTCTCAAGAACAAATAGACTTAACCCGCACAGCGCCACATGAGGCACTGTGCGGGTTACAAAATTGGTGACGGTATCTCTCAATCGCCGTCAAATAACAAGCGCGATATCTGGTTGACGCATTTTCCGGACGTAAAACCGCTACGCGATTTTACCGGAAATGCTTCAAGCGCTCAAAGCTTCCTTGAGCGGCTTCACCAGATCGAGCTTCTCCCATGAGAAGGAGCCGTCACGGCCGGCCTTGCGGCCGAAATGGCCGTAGGAAGACGTCTTGGCGTAGATCGGCTTGTTGAGATCGAGATGACGGCGGATGCCCGACGGCGACAGGTCCATGACCTTGCGGATCGCGGCCTCGACCTGATCTTCGCTGACCTTGCCGGTGCCATGCAGATCGACATAGATCGACAGCGGCTGGGCGATGCCGATTGCGTAGGAAATCTGGATCGTGCAGCGCTCGGCAAGACCGGCAGCCACGACGTTCTTGGCGAGATAACGGGCGGCATAGGCGGCGGAACGGTCGACCTTGGTCGTGTCCTTGCCGGAGAATGCACCGCCGCCATGGGGCGCGGCGCCGCCATAGGTGTCGACGATGATCTTGCGACCCGTCAGGCCGGCGTCACCATCGGGACCGCCGATGACGAACTTGCCGGTCGGGTTGATGTACCACTGGCAATCGTCAGCGATCTTCAGGTCGCCCAGAGCTTCGCGGATATAGGGCTCGACAACGGCGCGAACCTTCTTCGAATCCCAGCTTGCATCGAGATGCTGCGTGGACAGAACGATGGATACGGCTTCCGCCGCCTTGCCGTCGACGTAACGAACCGTGACCTGGCTCTTGGCGTCGGGGCCGAGCTTGGCCGCTTCGCCTTCGCCGCTTTTACGGGCGGTGGCGAGCAGCTGCAGGATACGATGGGAATAATAGATCGGAGCCGGCATGAGGTCAGGCGTTTCCTTGCAGGCGTAACCGAACATGATGCCCTGGTCGCCGGCGCCCTCGTCGCCCTGCTTGTCGGAGGCGTTGTCCACGCCCTGCGCGATATCAGCAGACTGCGGATGCAGGAGAACGTCGATCTTGGCGGTCTTCCAGTGGAAACCATCCTGCTCGTAGCCGATGTCGCGGATCGCCTTGCGGGCGGCGGACTTGAACTTCGAGGGGTTGATGACCGGGTGGCCAGCGGCGTCCTTGAGGACCTTGCCGTCCTTGTCCTTCTTCAGAAGCGTATCGGGAACCCGAACCTCACCGGCGATAACGACGCGGTTGGTCGTCGCAAGCGTTTCGCAGGCAATGCGCACGGTCCACGGGTCAACGCCCGTCTTGGACGCTTCACGATAGATGAGATCCACAATTTCATCGGAAATACGATCACAAACCTTGTCCGGATGACCCTCGGCCACGGACTCGCTGGTGAACAGATAATTGGCACGCATGCGGGATTCCCCTCAAAGAACGGTCTTGGAGTTTGTTAGTCATTTCGGCCGTGAAAAACAAGGACACAACCACATAAATATATCTTTATGTGAGAATTCCTTTCCAATCGGGCACAAAAAAACGGTCCTTGCGGACCGTTGAGTGCCCGGCATCCCGTGCCGGAAATTTTCTGCGTCGCGCGGGCTGCGCTTACTCGGCGTCACCTTCGGCGGCGAGCGCCTTGACGAGATCGACGAGACGGCGGCGAACCTTCGGGTCGGCGATCTTCACGAAGGCGCGGTTCAGCTGCAGACCTTCAGCCGAGGACAGAAAGTCGACCACATAGTTGGAGCTCGACGCCTCCGCCATGCCGGGTGTGCCGCCAGCCTGATCGCCGGGTGCATCTTCGAAAAAAAAGGAAACGGGCACATTAAGGATCGCGGAAATATTCTGGAGGCGGCTGGCGCCAACGCGGTTCGTGCCTTTTTCATACTTCTGGATTTGCTGAAAGGTAATTCCGAGACTTTCACCCAGCTTCTCCTGGCTCATTCCGAGCATGGTTCTGCGAAGGCGAATTCGGCTTCCGACATGAATGTCGATGGGGTTAGGCTTTTTCTTATTCTCGGTCATCATGCGGTCCTGACACTCGGAAAGGGTTGATATCTCGCTTCATTACTATTCGAAGAAATGAGTCGGCAATTCGACAGCGTCTAAACTTGTTTTACGACTGACGTATTCACTATGCAATTACAGGGGTTCCCGGTCAATTCTGGCGCCGAGCGAAACTCAAGGCGGGAAATACCGCAACGATCATCAAGATAGAAAAAATCAACCAGAAATACGTCCGATGTATGTCGTAAGTAAATGCGTCGTTTGACCCACCACTCAAAGTGGCGTCAACAATTCCCACCCGGCCGTAATCGAGCCCCGCAATAATGCGGCCATAGGGGTCTATGACGGCGGAAATTCCGGTATTGGCACCGCGAATCACCGGCACGCCCGTCTCAACGGCCCGGACCCTCGCCTGCAGAAAATGCTGATAGGGGCCGGGCGTATCACCGAACCAGCCATCATTGGTCACATTCAGGATGGCGGCCGAGCCGGCCAGCCCCGGCGTCATCTCACCCGGGAAAATGATCTCGTAACAGATGAGAGGATAGAAGGTCTTGCCCGAAGGAAGCGTGAGCGGCGTGCGCGAGGAAGCGGCGGAAAAACCTCCCGGCAGGGCGATGACATTGTCGATGCCGAACTCCCGCAGGATGCCTTCAAAGGGGACATATTCGCCAAAAGGAGTGAGATGCACCTTGTCGGTCGCGCCGATGATCTCGCCCTGGCTGTCGATCGCATAGACCGAATTATAATAACGCGGCGGGCGGCCTGCCCCCTGATCTTCCATTCTCACGGCGCCGGTGAACAGCACCTGCCCATCTTCCAGCGTTTTGGCGATTTCCGCCAGAGCATCCGGGTTTTGCGTCAGAATGAACGGCACCGAGGTTTCCGGCCAGACGATGATATCAGGGCGCTTTTTCCCTTCGCCGGGCGGCAGAGCCGAGAGCCGCAGGTGCTCGCCAAAAATCTCCGCCCTGTCCGCGTTCAGCATCTTGCGTGACTGATCGATGGAAGGCTGCACGATCCGAACGGTCAGTGCGTCTGCGGGCACCTCCGCCGGCGTCTGGAGACGGTAGAAGCCATAACCGAAATGGCCGGCCAGTAGTAGCCCCGCCACAACGAGACCCGACCACATTCCTTTTTTCGTGCCTATCAGCGCCGGCGAGGCGAATATGAAAACCGCAAGCGTCGTCACGCTGAAAAGACCAAGCAGATGTGCCGACTGCATCATGATCGGGATGGGCATGATGCCGTAACCGATGGCGTTCCAGGGAAAGCCGGTGGCTAGGAAGCTGCGCAGCCATTCCGAAAAGCCGAACGCGGCAGCAAGTGCAGCGATACGGCCGAGGCCCTCCGACCAGAGGAGATTGGCTGCGGCAACCGCAAAACCGTAAAACAACGCCAGAAAAGCGGGAAGACCAAGGATGGCGAGCGGCAGCGCCCAGGCGAATTCATCGGCTTCCAGCAGGAGAGCATTGCCGAGCCACCACAGGCCAGCGACGAAGTAACCAAGCCCGAAACACCAGCCGATGCCGAAGGCTGGCAGGATGCGGCTGAAGAGGCCGCCGCCCGGTTTTCCAGTGCAGCCATCCACAAGCCAGACAAGCAGAGTGAAAGAGAAAAACAGCGCTGCAAAAAAGCCGAATGGAGGCAAAGCGAGCGCCCCGACCGCACCTGCAGCAATCGCCATAACTGCGCGGCTCATGCCGCCGGCCAGCATTACCCTGCCTGCAAGACGCTCCATGCCATCTCCGTTTATGCGCGTCCGGAAAAGCCCGCCGCCGACAAGGCCGCGCCACGGAATTTCCCCTCAGACCCGACGTAAAGGAAAAAAGATTCGCAGTCCACAGGAGGCGTGGCGACCGAAGCGCCACTTGTTCTTTTCGACGCCGAACACGGGCATTCATACCTGTCGCATTGATATGTCGAAAGGTGGAAGCGACGGGGAAAAACCCCGTCACCCTTTCTTAATCGGCGTTCTGCTGGTGCGTGATAAGGCGAACATCCGGCGCAGACAGCGCAATCACCTCATTGGCGCCCGCTTCGCCCGGAGCGCGATCATCCTCACCTTCGGAGCCGTGATCCCGGACGATACGAACGCCCTTGATACGCCTGCTGTCCGCATCGAGGATCTGGAACTCGAAACCGGGCACGGCCCGGACCACCTCGCCCTTGGCCGGAATGCGGCCGAGCGCGAAGAAGATGAGACCGCCGAGCGTATCGATTTCCTCCAGATGTTCACGCACATCGAATTCCGGCCCGATCGCCTCGGCAAGTTCGGTGAGTTCCGCGCGTGCATCCGCGACAAGCACGTCGGCTGAAAGACGCGAAAACATCGCCTCGTCCTTGTCGTGCTCGTCATCGATATCACCCACGACCATCTCGACGATATCCTCGTGGCTGACGAGACCGTCGGTGCCGCCATATTCATCGATCACCAGCGCAAGCTGGGTTCTCTGGGCCTGCATCGTCTTCAAAAGGTCGGAGGCGAGCATCGAGGGCGGTGCGAAAAGAATTTTGCGCACCAACCCGGCAGCGGCAACCGTCTGCTCCAGATCGACACGCGCCAGGTCGAAATTCGGCCGCGGTGAACGCGGCGCCTTTACCTCACCGTAAGCGACGCTCCGCGAACCGGCACGGCGCTTGTTGCGGGCCTGCTTGGCGACATAGGCCAGCAGATCGCGAATGTGGATCATGCCCTTCGGATTATCCAGCGTCTCGTCATAGACCGGCATGCGCGAACGCCCGGTTTCCTCAAAGAGGATCAGCGCATCGCCGATCGTCATATTCTCATCGAGACCGTCGATGTCCACACGCGGGATCATGATATCTTCGACCCGAATCTCGCGGAAACGCAGGATATTGTTGAGCATCGCCCGTTCTTCGGGCGAAAAGGCCGCACCGATTTCGGTGTCGTCCATCAGCGCGTCGGTCAAATCCTCGCGCAGGCGCTCGCCCTGGGATGGTTTCAGCAACCGTGCGATGCGTGACCAGATGGTCGATTTCGGCTTGGCGTTGTAGTCGTGACGTAAGTGACTACTGCCCTCCTCCGAAGAGGACTGCTCGCCGTTTTCTCTGCCCTCATTGGCAGGTCGTGCAGAATGTTCGTTCATGGCTCCAGACAATATTTAAAGCGGTTCCTGACCCGCGTAAGGATCAGATAGGCCAAGCACCGCCAAAATGCGAGTCTCAAGCGACTCCATTTCTTCCGCTTCTTCCTCGTCCATGTGGTCGTAACCGAACAAATGCAGGAACCCATGAACGAGCAGATGGGTCAGATGATCCCCGAAACTCTTCTCAAGTTCAAGGGCCTCGCGTTCAACCGTCTCGCGCGCGATGACGATATCGCCCAGCATGGGGCCCGGTATTCCTCCCGGCTCCAGCGGAAAAGCCGGGAAAGACAGGACATTGGTTGCCTTGTCCTTGTCGCGCCACTCAGCGTTGATTTCGCGAATATTTTCGTCGTCGGTGAAGACCAGCGACAGTTCCACCGGCATTTTCGGGAAGGGTTGGTCCTCTTCCCGCTTCAGGAAATCGACCGCCACATCCAGCACCCTGGTGGCGAAGGTCAGCAGATCCTCTTCCGAGGACCAGCCTTCGGCCTCGACGCTGATTTGAATATCCAGAGCTGTCATTGCTTTACGTCAGCTGCCCTTTACGAGGCTTTCATCCGGCACGGCCGTGTGGGATTCGTAAGCCCGGACGATACGCGCCACCATCGGATGACGAACGACATCGACATCCTTGAAGCGCACGACGGACACGCCTTCGACATCGCTGAGGATTTGCAGGGCCTCGACAAGACCGGATTTCACGCCGCGCGGCAAATCCACCTGGCTTGGGTCACCGGTCACGATCATGCGGCCGTTCTCACCAAGACGGGTGAGGAACATCTTCATCTGCATGGTCGTGGTGTTCTGGGCTTCGTCCAGAATGACGGCGGCGTTGGCAAGGGTACGACCGCGCATGAAGGCCAGCGGCGCGATTTCGATGACGCCCGCCTGAATGGCGCGCTCCACCTTGTCGCCCGGCATCATGTCATAAAGCGCGTCGTAAAGCGGACGCAGATAAGGATCGACCTTTTCCTTCATGTCGCCCGGCAGGAAGCCCAGGCGCTCACCCGCTTCGACGGCGGGGCGCGACAGGATGATGCGGTCAACCGCGCCGCGCTCCAGAAGCTGCGCCGCATGCGCCACGGCAAGATAGGTCTTGCCGGTGCCGGCGGGGCCGACGCCGAAAACCAGTTCGGACTGCTCCAGTGCCCGCATGTAGACATCCTGTGTCGGCGTGCGGGCAGCGATGGTCTTCTTGCGGGTGGAAATCTGTGCCATGGAAATCTTCGCCTTGCGTTCCATCGTCGGCAAGGTCAGCTGGTCGTCCGCGGCCATGGCCATGCGGATCGCGCCTTCGACATCGGAAACCTCGGCGGTTCCGCCTTTGAGCAGCCGTTCATAAAGGAAATCCAGCGCCCGACGAGCCTGATTGGTGGCAACGACATCGCCGGTGATGGCAACGGAATTACCGCGCGGGCGAGCGTCGATATTGAGGCGCTGTTCCAGAAGCTTCAGGTTCTGATCGAACTGACCGAATAGCTCTCCCGCTATCCTGTTATTCTCGAACGTGAGGACGAAGTGATTGGCGTCGGTCGCGGCTTGGCGTGGCTGGCGCGATGAATTTGATACCAATTCGTGTGCGTTCAAGCGGTCAGACTCCTGTCCCAATCAGTGTCGGCTCCTCACTCTAACTCCCTGCCACCTCGGCAAACAAGCTGTTTGGACCCGTTGCGGTGATTCGTACATTAACAATGTCACCGATTTTCAACGTCTTTGCATCAAGATTCACGGATTGCAGCCATGGAGAGCGACCTATCAACTGCTCAGGCATGCGGCCGGGCTTTTCCAGCAGCACATCCATGGTTTTTCCGACCAGCGATTCCGCAAATTCCTTCTGCTGCCGCAGCAACAGGGCCTGCAATCTTTCCAGTCGCTCGGCCTTCACCTCTTCCGCAACCTGATCGGTGAGATCGGCTCCCGGCGTGCCGGGACGGGTGGAATATTTGAACGAGAAGGCCTGCGCATATTTCACCGTCTCGACCATCGCCATCGTATCTTCGAAATCGCGATCCGTCTCACCGGGGAAACCGACAATAAAGTCCCCCGACATGGCAATATCAGGGCGGGCGGCGCGGATTTTTTCGATAAGCTGGATATATTCCTCACCCGTATGGCGACGGTTCATCGCTTTCAGAATGCGGTCCGAACCCGATTGCACCGGCAGATGCAGATAGGGCATCAGGATGCGCAAATCGCGATGCGCGCCGATAAGGCGCTCGTCCATGTCGCGCGGATGGCTGGTGGTGTAGCGAAGCCGTGCAAGGCCGGGAATTTCCGCCAGCCTGTAGAGCAGCTCGGCAAGGCCCCATTTCTCACCCTTCGGGCCTTCGCCCTGCCAGGCATTGACGTTTTGGCCGAGCAGCGTGATCTCGCGCACGCCGGCATCGACGAGCTTCATCGCCTCATCGACGATCTGGCGCACGGGGCGGGAGACTTCCGAACCGCGCGTATAGGGCACGACACAGAAGGTACAGAACTTGTCGCAACCTTCCTGCACCGTCAGAAACGCCGTTACGCCGCGCGTGCGCAGCGTCGCCTTTTCGGCGACAGGCAGGTGCTCGAACTTATCCTCGACCGCATATTCGGTCTCGATGACACGCTCGCCGCCGCGCACCCGCTTCAGGGCGTCCGGCAGGCGATGATAGGTCTGCGGGCCGATGACGACATCAACGGCGGGCGCACGGCGAAGGATTTCCTCGCCTTCCGCCTGCGCAACGCAACCGGCAACGCCGATCATGAATTCGCGGCCCTGCTCTTCGCGCGATTTTTTCATGTCGCGCAGGCGGCCTAGCGCCGAGTAGACCTTTTCAGCCGCCTTTTCGCGGATATGACAGGTGTTCAGCAGAACCAGATCCGCCTCGCCCATATCTTCCGTCTGAACGTAGCCGTCCTTCGCCAGCGCATCGCTCATACGGACGGAATCGTAGACGTTCATCTGACAGCCATAGGTCTTGATGAAGACCTTTCTGCTGTTCGAACCCTCGCGGGCAATCATGGGTGGGGCGTCGAGGCCAAGCGTTTCCTGGGTCATGGCGGCTATCTAGTGTTTTTCACGGCCAGATTAAACAGAAAAATGCCGGAAAAGCTACGATCTCGCTAATTCCGCCAGCCGCCGCGCAGGCTGAAGGCCAGCATGGAGCGGATGGAGGCGGCGATATCGGTCGCCAGGCGCTTGCGGTTATCCGTGCTGTGAAACGGAACGCTGTCACCGAATGTCACGTCGACATCGATGGCGCCGGCCCTGATGATGCCGAGAAGATGCGGCACGAGCGTGATGCTGCCCGGCCAGGCGGCGATGACGCGATGGTAGCGCCCCATGGCCATGCCCTGCACCCTGGTATAGGCGATGGCGACCGGCTGCACATAAACCAGCTTGCCCGGCACCTGTTCAGCGGCGGTGGAGGCCGCACCGAACAGCGAGGATTTGACGGCAAGCATGCGGTTGCCGTCCGAGGTGGTGCCTTCGGGAAACAGAACGACGATCTCGCCATCGGCCATGCGGCTGGCGATCTCGCTCACCTGCGCGCCGGTGCTGCGTTTCTGCTCACGCTGAACAAAGATGCTTTTCTGCAAGCGGGCAAGCCAGCCGAACACCGGCCAGTCCCGCACTTCCGTCTTGGCGATGAACACCACGTCGGCAATGCTGCCCAAAACGAGGATGTCCTTCCACGAGGCGTGATTGACCGCAAGCATCAGCGGTTTCGCCCGCTCCACATCGCCATGCACATGCACGCGGATGCCGAGAACATGGCAGGCGATGCGATGCCAGAGGCGCGGAATGCGGCGGCGAAGCCGCCAGTCGAAGGCAAGGCCCAACAGTTGCAGCGGCAGCAATATGAGCGTGACGATCAGAAGAACGACCGCGATATAGGCTGTCCGGAGCCACATCATGATTGGAACGCCCGTCTGCTCACCGGCGTCTCAGTGTTCGCCGGGCTTCAACGGCACGCCGTAAAGTTCCAGCCGGTGATCCACGAGCTTGAAGCCGTGTTCCCTGGCGATCTTTTCCTGAAGTGCCTCGATCTCGGCGGAATGAAATTCGATGACCACGCCGTTCTTCAAGTCGATCAGGTGATCGTGATGTTCCTCGGGCACGGTCTCATAGCGCGAACGGCCGTCGCGAAAATCGTGACGCTCGATGATGCCGGCATCCTCGAACAGCTTCACCGTTCTGTAGACGGTGGAAATCGAGATGCGCGGATCCACGGCGGAGGAGCGGCGGTAAAGCTCCTCGACATCGGGATGGTCGGCTGACTCCTGAAGGACGCGGGCGATGACACGGCGTTGATCCGTCATCCGCATGCCGCGTTCGGCGCAAAGCTCCTCCAGCGTTTTCGAAAGGTCTGTCACGTCTTCTGGCCTTTTGAGAATTCCGGTTTGCGGCTTTCGCCGAAAAATGCCTGTCGCAGGGAACTAGCGAAGATCGCGGCGCATGACAAGCGCCGTCGACTTCGTTCCATCCTTTGCGGTGTAATAGGCCTTGCGTTCCGCGACGGTTTTGAAGCCGAGCTTCCTGTAAAGCCCCAGCGCAGAGGCATTATTATTATCCACCTCAAGAAACATGGTTTCGGCGCCGCGCATCATCGCCTCGCGGATGGCCGACTGCATCAGACGCCAGCCGAGACCGGCGCGTGCGAACTTGTCCGCCACGGCAACGGTCAGGATTTCCGCCTCACCCGCCACTTCCCGCGCCAGCACGAAACCACCGAGCGGCTTGCTGAAAAAGGCGTTGGTCTGGCGTGCGACAGCACCGAAAACCGACCCTTGCGTCAGCAGCCCGGAAAACTCCCCGTCGTTCCACGGGCGCGGAAAGCGCAGCGCATGCAACTCCGCCACCGCGGCGCAATCCTCATGCTGCATCGGCACGATCTCGAAATAGGGCTTCCAGGTCAGATAGTCGTCAAACATAACAGGAATCGGGCATCACAGGAATCATTCGCACATGTTGACGAATGCCCTATCAGGCAACGCCCTGACGTGCCAGCGCAAAACCGGTCTGCGGCCGGGCATCCGGCCCGCGCAGATAAAGCGGCGCGGGTTTCGGCTGGCCAGCTGGCTTGCGCGCAGCAGCACGCGCGACCGAGGCAATCGGGAAGTGATCCGGTCCCGAACCCGCCTCCAACCCCGCCAAAAGCGGCGCGGCTGAACCGATAACGGCGCCATCAAAACCGGTGGTAACCGTTTTGGCGTCGTCCAGGGGCAGAAGCGCAGCATCGCGCAGCGGCGATCCATCCGCACCGAATGTCTGCAGATAGGCTTCGCCGCGTTTGGCATCCAGCGCGACGGCCACGGGCCGGCCGGGATTTGCAAGCAGATGATGAAGCGCCAGCGTTTCAAGCGTGGTGACGCCCACGGCCTCGACGCCGAGCGACAGGGCAAAGCCGCGCGCGGCGGCGACCCCGACGCGGATACCGGTGAAAGACCCCGGCCCGATGGTCACGGCGATGCGCCCGACATTCTGGAGCGCCAGTTGCGCCTGCTCCAGCGCACCGTCGATCACCGCCATCAACCTTTCGGCATGGCCCTTGCCGATCGTTTCGCATACCTCGCCGAGCACCCTGTCGGAGGCGCTGTCATAAACGCAGGCGGAACAATCCACACCTGAGGTGTCGAGTGCGAGAACAATCATGATGGCCTGGCTTGCGCTTTTATACCGCTTCGACTTCGCGCACTTCCGGCACGAAATGGCGAAGCAGATTCTGAACGCCATGCTTCAGCGTGGCGGTGGAGGACGGGCAACCCGAGCAGGCGCCCTTCATGTTCAGGAACACCGTGCCGTCGCGGAAACCGCGGAAGGTGATATCGCCGCCATCCTGCGCCACGGCGGGGCGAACGCGGGTATCCAGCAACTCCTTGATGGTGGCGACGATGGTTTCGTCACCCTCTTCGAAGAATTCGCCCTCCTCATCCGACACTTCAGCCGCAACAGCCGTGCCCATGATCGGGCGGCCGGACATGAAATGTTCCATGATCGAGCCCAGAATAGCAGGCTTCAGGTGCTGCCATTCCGCACCGTCCTTGGTGACGGTGATGAAATCGAAACCGAAATAAACGCCGGTCACGCCCGGAATGGTGAAGAGGCGCTCCGCCAGCGGCGAAGCCTGCGCCTGCGACGGGTTGAGAAACTCAGCCGTACCGCTTTCCAGCACCACCTTGCCCGGCAGGAACTTCAGCGTTGTCGGGTTCGGCGTGGCTTCCGTCTGAATGAACATCGTCTGTCTCCTTCGAGGTCGCCGTTCACGCCCCGTAATTTAGAATTCTTCCAAAAAATACGCCCGGCGAAGCTGCACTTCAAGCCCTGACATGATAATTACATTCAAGAAATCGTCAGCCCCAAGATCTTGCCCGAAACCAGGATCAGCAGAGCGCGTCGATTTCCTCGTCCGACAGCGTATCCGGCAACACGGTGACGGGAATGGGAAAGGCTGCCCCACGTCCGGCAATGGAGGAAACAAGCGGTCCCGGCCCCTCCTTCGTCGAGCCAGCCGCGAGCACCAGAATGGCTATATCGCGGTCTTCCTCGATCAGCCCGTGGATCTGCTCGGTGGCGCTGCCTTCGCGGATCACCGCTTCCGGCTCGATCCCGATGGTCTCGCGCACCTTCTGGGCGATCTTGGCGAGCGTGGCTTCCGCCTCCTCACGCGCTTCGGCCCGCATGATCTGCTCGACACCCAGCCATTGCTGGAAATCGCCTTCCGGGATCATGTAAAGCAGCACCAGCCCGCCATTGGAGTTCTTGGCACGACGACCGGCATAGTGCACGGCCCTTTCGCATTCCGGTGTGTCATCGATAACAGCGAGAAATTTGCGACGATGCCCTTCCAGACGCGACAGCCGTTTTGAAACCATTCTGCACTCCCTAGGTCCGCCGTGATCCGTAAAACCGCCCGACGTTTCGGGCGGAGATTATATCAAATCACGGCAGGCGCAAACCGCCCGCCGCATTCGCGCAGCAGCGACCTGTCAGCGCAGGAAGCCGATGATGTCGCGCACCTCGTTCATCGTCTTTTCGGCGATGGTGCGTGCCCGCTCGCCGCCCTGTTTGAGGATGGCGTCGATATGGGTCGGGTCATCGAGAAGGCGGCGCATCTCGTTGTTGACGGGGGCCAGAACATTAACCGCAAGCTCGACGAGGGCCGGCTTGAACGCCGAGAACTGCTGTCCGCCGAATTCGGAAAGAACATCCGCCTTGGTCCTGTCGGACAGCGCGGCATAGATGCCGACGAGGTTTTCGGCCTCGGGGCGACCCTTAAGACCTTCCACTTCGCTCGGCAGCGCGTCCGGATCGGTCTTTGCCTTCTTGATCTTCTTCGAGATCGCGTCGACATCATCCATCAAGTTGATGCGCGAAAGATCGGAAGGGTCGGACTTCGACATCTTCTTGGTGCCGTCCTTGAGCGACATCACCCGCGGTGCAGGACCGCCGATCAACGGCTCGACCATCGGGAAATAGGCGTGCACCGGCTCATCGCCCACGGTGATATCGAGCCCGAGGCCCGCCTTGCGGATATGATCGCCGAAATCGATGTTGAATTTCTGGGCGATATCGCGGGCAAGTTCCAGATGCTGTTTCTGGTCGTCTCCAACAGGAACATGCGTGGCGCGATAGACGAGAATGTCGGCGGCCATCAGGCTCGGATAGGCCAGCAGGCCGAGCGACACCTGTTCGGCATTCTTGCCGGACTTGTCCTTGAACTGCGTCATGCGCTCCATCCAGCCGATGCGCGCCACGCAGTTGAACACCCATGCGAGTTCCGCATGCTGCGGCACGGCCGACTGGTTGAAGACGATATGTTTTACGGGATCGATGCCCGAGGCGATGAAGGCGGCCGCAATCGAGCGGGTCTGCGCCTTCAGGTCCGTATGAACGAGCTGGGCGGTGATGGCATGCATGTCGACGACGCAATAGATGCAGTCGTTATCTTCCTGCAGCGCCACGAACTTGCGGATCGCGCCGAGATAATTGCCGAGATGCAGATTGCCGGTCGGCTGGACGCCCGAGAAAACCAGCGGCTTGAATGCGTTCATTGTCGTCCTCGAAAAGGCTTGTGGAGGGCCCCGCCCCATGGTTGGAATTGCACGCGCGCTTATGCACCCGCAGCCCCTCGCAATCAAGCGGTTTCAAGGGCTATCCAAGGCGCGGCTGAAGGAGGTCCCAGCGATTTCCGTAAGGGTCGGCAAAGACCGCGACGGAACCATAAACCTCATGGCGCGGTTCTTCCAGAAAGCGCACGCCACGTGCAGTCATGGTTTCATGGTCGCGGGCGAAATCGTCGGTATGCAGGAAAAATCCGACACGGCCGCCGGTTTGGTTGCCGATGGCACGTCGCTGCTCTTCGCCATCCGCCTCGGCAAGCAGAAGGGCGCCACCGTCAGCGCCCTGCGGCTTGACCACCAGCCACCTTTTGCCGTCGTCCAGTGGCTCATCGGAGAGGCACTCGAAGCCGAGGACATCGCAATAAAACGCCTTCGCCCGATCGTAGTCATCAACCACGAGGGTAACGATGGCGATGCGGCGGTTTTCAGCAAAGGACATCAGCCAGCATCCGTTTCGGCAGTCTTTTTTCCGCGTTTGCGTACGGCCCTCTTCACCATACCGATATCGCCACCTCCAGACACGAAAGCCAGGACGAAATAGACCAGCATGGCGGCAAAGACGAGGGCCATGATTGTGCCGGCACGCACGAAGATGGACGAGGCGGAAGACAGCTCGAAGGTCAGCCACGTCAGCGCATAATGCACGAATACGGCCATCAGTGCCGCCGCAAGCAGCAGGCGCGGAATGCGGGTGAGCAGCGGAATATCCACCTGCCAGTGACCACGCCACAAAAGCATGCCGAACAGCAGGGCGGCATTCACCCAGCCGGCGGTGATTTCGGCAATGGCGATGCCCGGGCCGCCAAGACGCGGGAAAAGCGTCAGTGCCAGCGAGACATTCACGACAACGGAAATCGCCGCGAAGATCATCGGTGTGCGCGTATCCTCGCGGGCGAAGAAGCCCGGAATGAAGGCCTTGATCAGCACAAAAGCCGGCAGACCAAGACCATAGATACCAAGGATTTGCGCGACGGTGACAGTGGCTGAAGGCGAGAAATTGCCGCGCTCGTAAAGAAAACGAACGATAGGCTCCGCCATGACGAGAAGTGCTGCGGCAGCCGGCAATGTCAGGAACAGTACGAATTCGACCGAGCGGTTCTGCAGGCTTCCGGCCTCCACCATATGCCCGCCGCGCAACGCCCGCGCCAATTCCGGCAGAAGCACGGTGGCCACCGCGATGCCGACGACGCCGAGCGGCAGCTGGTAAATCCGGTCGGCATAGGCAAGCGACGAGATCACGCCCTCGCCGGCAGAGGCGATATTGGTGTTGATCAGCAGATTGATCTGGGTGATGCCGCCGGTAATCGCTGCCGGCAGCGCAAGAACCAGGAGGCGCTGCACATTCTTCGTCAGCCGCGGCCTGCGAAAGCCGATCCGCATGCCGGCATTGCGCACGGCAATCCAGACAATGGCGAGCTGCACCAGACCCGCCGCCATCACGCCCCAGGAGAGCGCATAACCCACCTGAAGCGGATCGTAATTTTTCCACCATGCCAAAGCGAGCACGCCGATGAGGATGATGTTGAGGAAAACGGGAGCAATTGCGGCTGCGAAATAACGATGCAGCGAGTTCAGCATGCCGCCCATCATTGCCGCCAGAGACATGCAGGCGAGATAGGGGAACATGATGGTGGCGAGATGGACGGTGTTGTCGAATTTCACCGGGTCGTCCAGAAAGCCCGGCGCGATCACCGTGCGCACGATGAATGGCATCGACAGTTCCATCAGGATCGTCAGGGCCAAAAGCACTGTGAACAGGACGCCGAAGACTTCCTCGGAAAAGCGTCTCGCGCCTTCCATGCCGTTCGCCTCGATTTCCTTGGCGAATAGCGGCACGAAGGCCGAGTTGAAAGCGCCTTCGGCAAACAGCCGCCGGAAGGTATTGGGAAAACGGAAAGCAGCATTGAAGGCATCCGCCACCGGGCCGGTGCCGACGGCGGCGGCCATCAGGGTTTCTCGCAGGAAGCCGAAGATGCGGCTGCCGAGCGTGGCCGTGCCGACGGTGGCGAACTTGCCGATCAGACTCATGGGCGCTTCAAGCCTTTGCCGTTCGCGCGGCCGGCAGGGCCGCCACGTCTGGATGGGCGATGATGCCGTTCGGCATACGGTCTCGCAATTCGTCTTCCTGCTCGCTCATCACCGCCTTCAGGCGCGTGGCGATGCTGGCCTGCCGGTTGTCATTCGTCACCTTCTGGCCGAAGAGGTCCGTCACATAGAAGGTGTCGATGACCTTTTCGCCGAAGGTGGTGATGCGGGCGGAGTGAATATCGAGCGACAGATCCGCGATAACGGCCGTCATATCCGCCAGAAGCCCCGGCCGGTCGAGGCATTCCACTTCGATGACGGTGAACTTGTTCGACAGCCCGTTGGAGATGATGACGGAGGGCGGAATAGTGAAGGCGCTCTTCTTCTTGCGGCTCTTGGTGCGGGTAGCGATCATTTCCGGCAGGCGCTGCTTGCCGGAGAGAACCTCCTCGATGAGCTTGCCGACATTGTTGCCGCGCCGCGTCTCGTCCTCATCGATCGGAAATTCGCGGTTGATGAGGATCGTATCGAGCGCCCGCCCATCGGACGTCGTGAAGATTTGCGCATCGGCGATATTGGCGCCGGCGGCAGCACAGGCGCCGGTGATGATGGACAGCAGACGCGGATGGTCGGGCGCCAGCACGGTGATTTCGGTGATGGCGTGGAAGGAATGGGTGCGCACCATGGTCGACAGCGCTTTTTCCTGCTTGTCGGCCTCCCGGATGAAGCGGGTGTGACGCACCTGGTCTTCGAGCGCCACCGTCAGCAGATAGGGCTCGTAGTGCAGCTTGGTATATTTGCGCCGCGCCTTCTGGCCCCAGTCCTCGAGGGCGTCGTAGAGCGCCTGCCGGGCGATCTGCGCGCGCTCCTTGCGGGAGACTTCCGAGAAGCCGCCCGACAGCAGCAGTTCGGTCTCGTAATAAAGCGAACGCAGCAGCTGCCCCTTCCAGCCGTTCCAAACGCCGGGACCGACGGCGCGGATATCGCAGACCGTCAAGATGAGCAGCATCTTCAGCCGCTCCATGGACTGCACCTTATCGGCGAAATCGGTGATGGTCTTGCGGTCATGCAGATCGCGCGTTTGGGCGACCATGGACATCAGAAGATGCTGCTCGATCAGCCAGACCACCGTTTCGGTCTGCTTGCCGGTGAGGCGAAAACGCTGGCAGAGCTTGCGGGCGACACGCGCGCCGGCAATCGAGTGGTCTTCCTGCCGGCCCTTTGCCACATCGTGCAATAGAACGGCGACATAAAGCGCCTCACGTTCCTCGACGCTCGGCATCAGCTGGTTGGCAAGCGGGTGGGCATCGACGGCCGTTCCCTTGTCCACTTCCGAAAGCACGCCGACAGAGCGGATCAGATGCTCATCCACCGTATAGTGATGATACATGTTGAACTGCATCATCGCGACGATCTTGCCGAATTCGGGGATGAACTTGCCGAGCACGCCTGCCTCGTTCATGCGGCGCAGGGTCAGCGCCGGATCGCGCCGCGACGTCAGGATCGACAGGAAAAGCCGGTTTGCCTCTTCATTTTCCCGCAGCTCGTCATTGATGAGCGACAGCGAGCGGGTGACGACACGCAGCGCATCGGGATGCAGTTCGAGATTGTTGATATCGGCAATGTGGAACAGCCGGATCAGATTGACCGGGTCGTTCTTGAAGACATCTGGCTTGGCAAGCGCGATGCGCCCCCGATCCTCGACGAATTCCACCGAGCCGGGGATTTTACGCACGCGATGGGCAAAGCGGCTCAGCACACCGGAAAGGCCCGGCACATCCTTCGCCTGCCGGTCTTCCAGTGCGGCGCAGACGATGCGCGTCAGATCGCCGACATCCTTCGCCACGAGAAAATAGTGCTTCATGAAACGCTCAACGGCGGAGAGGCCGGGGCGCGGCTGATAATTCAGGGCATCAGCAATCTCACGCTGGATGTCGAAGGAAAGGCGCTCTTCCGCCTTGCCGGTGATGAAATGCATCTGGCAACGCACAGCCCAGAGAAAATCATCGGCCTTTTCGAACAGCCTGAGTTCAGGCCGCGACAGGACGCCGAGCTTGACCAGATCGGCCGTATCGCGGACGTGATAATAATATTTGGCGATCCAGAACAGCGTGTGCAGGTCGCGCAGGCCACCCTTGCCTTCCTTGACGTTCGGCTCCACCAGATAACGCGTATCGCCCGCCTTGCGGTGGCGCTGGTCGCGCTCGGCGAGCTTTGCGGCGATGAATTCCGGGCCGGTGCCGGTGACGACTTCTGACTCGAAGCGTTTTTCGAGATCGTCGGTCAGGGATTTCTTGCCGCAGATCGCCCGCACTTCCAGAATGGCGGTGCGGATCGTCATGTCGGATTTGGAGAGGCGGATGCATTCATCCACCGTGCGGGTGGCGTGGCCGACCTTGAAACCGAGGTCCCAGAGGAGATAGAGCACGAACTCCACGGCCTTGTGCATGTCAGGTGTGTTCTTGGTGGGAAGCAGGAACAGGAGGTCGATATCCGATCCCGGCGCCAGCGTGCCGCGTCCATAACCGCCAACCGCGGCGACCGCGATCTGCGGCGCATCTTTCGGATAGACGTATTGGCAGGCGAGATCATAGAGCGTTTCGATCAGCCGATCCTGGAGCCAGGAGATGCGCCGGGCGCAGTCAATGCCGCTGCCATCGGCTTTCAGTAGTTCTCTGGCCTTTTCCCGGCCTTCCGTACTGGCCTTGCGGAAGATCGGCAGTAGATCGGACTTGATATCGGCGATGCGTTTGCCGTCTTCCTTGAAGATGATGTCACAGTCGCGCTTCAGCGCCGATACATCGAGAATGTCGGAAAAATCCAGGTCCTTGATGGCCATCTATGCCGGTATCCATGTCCTGTGGGAAATCCCACCACTTGCGATGGGAGTGTCCTATAGCGAGTTTTAAAGGCGATGGACAGGCAGTCTATCCTCTTAAGCCTTGCCAAGTTCTTTCTTCAACGTATAGAGCGCGTCCAATGCCTCACGCGGCGTCATTTCGTCGGGGTTGAAGCCTTTCAGAGCTTCCTCCAGCTTCGATGGTCCGGCCTTGCGGGTTTCCTCGCGGCGAACCGCGATCTGGAACAGCGGCAGATCGTCGATCAACTGGCTGGCCGGGTTCTTGCGGTCGGCATCTTCAAGCTTCGTCAGCACCTCGCGGGCGCGCTCCACTACCGATGCAGGCAAGCCCGCAAGCCGGGCCACCTGAATGCCATAGGAACGATCCGCAGCACCCGGTCCGACCTCGTGCAGGAAGATCACGTCACCTTCCCACTCCTTCACCCGCATCGTGGCATTGGAAAGGCGGCCGAGTTTTTCCGACAGCACGGTCAATTCGTGGAAGTGGGTGGCGAAGAGACCACGGCAACGATTGACCTCATGCAGATGCTCCACCGCCGCCCAGGCGATGGAAAGACCGTCAAAAGTTGCGGTGCCCCGGCCGATCTCGTCCAGAATGACCAGCGAGCGATCCGTCGCCTGATTGAGAATGGCGGCCGTTTCCACCATTTCCACCATGAAGGTCGATCGGCCGCGCGCCAGATCGTCCGATGCGCCGACACGGGAAAACAACCGATCGACGACACCGATATGGGCGGCTTCCGCCGGAACGAAGGAACCGATCTGCGCGAGGATGGCGATCAGCGCATTCTGGCGCAGGAAGGTGGATTTACCGCCCATATTCGGGCCGGTGAGCAGCCATATCGCGCCGTTCTTACCACCGTTGACGGCTGACAGATCGCAATTATTGGCGATGAAGGGTCCGGCAGACTGCCGCCGCAACGCCTGCTCCACCACCGGATGCCGCCCGCCCTTGATCGCAAAGGTCATGGAGGCATCAACAATCGGGCGGCAATAGGCCTGTTCGGTCGCGAGATAAGCAAGGCTAGAGGCGACATCGATCACAGCAAGCGCCAGTGCGCCGGCCTTGATCGCTTCCGCCTGGTGCACCACAGCCTTGACCATGCGCTCGAAGGCTTCCAGTTCCATGGTTAAAGCCTGCGCAGCGGCATTGGCGATGCGGCTTTCAAGATCGGCAAGCTCGGTGGTGGTGAAGCGCATGGCGCCCGCCATGGTCTGGCGGTGGATAAAACGCGCCTTGGCCTCGTCCGTCGCCATCATCACATCGGCATTGCCTGCCGTCACCTCGATGAAATAGCCAAGCACATTGTTGTGCTTGATCTTGAGCGACTTGATGCCGGTCTCATCGGCATATTTCAGTTGCAGCCCGGCAATCACCCGACGCGACTGGTCGCGCAGCGCCCGCACCTCGTCGAGTTCGGGATTGGCGCCTTCACGCAGGAAACCGCCATCACGCTTCAGAAGCGGGAGATCGTCGGCAAGCATCGAGCCGAGCATGGCTTCGAGACCGCCGGGCAGGGCTTTCAAATCCGCGAGCGCCGCCGCCAGCTCGTCCGGCAACAATCCCTGATCGAGAATGGCGGCAATCTTCTCGGCAGAAGCCAGCCCCTGCCTGATGGCGCCGAGATCGCGCGGGCCGCCGCGCTCCAGCGCAAGGCGGGAGAGCGCACGCGGCATATCCGCAACCTGTTTCAGCGCATCACGCAGGCCGTCACAGAGCGAGACGTCATCGATCAGATAGGCCACGGCATCGAGGCGAGCATTTATTTTTTCCGGGTCGGTCAAGGGCGACATCAGCCGCTCGGCGAGAAGCCGCGCGCCACCTCCTGTTACCGTGCGGTTCAGGGCATGCAGCAGCGATCCGTCCCTTTCGCCCGACAGCGTCTTCACCAGTTCCAGATTGGCGCGGGTGGCGGGATCGATGAAAAGGGTCGAAGCGGCGCTTTCGCGCTCCGGCGCACCGAGTGGCGGGCGCTCGGCGATCTGGGTCTTTTCGACATAGGCGACGGCAGCGGCGGCGGCCGCCATTTCCACACGCGAAAAGGTGCCGAAGCCGTCCAGCGTTGAGACGTTGAAATAACGCGCGATGCGCCCTTCCGCCGTGGCGCTGTCGAAGAGGATCGCCGGCTGCGGCACGGCCACGCGGCCAAGCACATCGAAAACCGGCCGCAATTCCTCGTCATGGAACAGGCTGTCGGCGACGATCAGCTCGCGCGGATCGATGCGCCAGATATCGGCGAGAAGCCGTGTCAGCGTGGTTTCCGCCAGGCGGAAAACGCCGGTGGAAATATCGATCCAGGCGAGTGCAAACTGCGCCTCGGCACTGCCGCGAATGCGGGCAAGCGCCATCAGATAGTTGGATTCCGTCGGCGACAGCAGCTTTTCTTCGGTCAGCGTGCCGGGTGTGACAAGCCGCACCACATCACGCTTGACCACGGATTTCGATCCGCGCTTCTTGGCTTCCGCCGGATCTTCCACCTGTTCGCAGACGGCAACGCGATAACCGCGCAGGATGAGTTTCTGCAGATAATCATCCGCCGCGTGGACAGGGACGCCGCACATGGGGATATCATGACCCATATGCTGGCCGCGTTTCGTCAGCGTGATGCCCAGAGCGCGGGAGGCTTCGACCGCATCGTCGAAGAACAATTCGTAAAAATCGCCCATGCGGTAAAACAGCAGCGAACCGGGATTGTTCGCCTTGATCTCGATATATTGCTCCATCATCGGAGTGGCCGTCGCGCGGCTCTCTTCCGAGATCAGGGAAGCGGTTGTCAGAACGTCCGTCAATGGTCTGCCGATGTCATATCGTGTTGCGGAAAAGAAGGGCCGACACTAGCGGCAATCTCCACCTCAATACAACACGCGCGGGAACGCTGCCCACAGGAACATCCCGCCCGGCTGCGCCGAAACCCGGTCAGCCGTTGATGCGCTCGGCCTCGCCGCCATAATAGCTGATGTAACGGCCGGCGATGGACGAAACCGGCAGGACTACGAGGACGTCTGTGGTATTGAAGGCATGGTCCACGACCGCGCCGGAGCCGAACATGGCGCCGAGGCGCATATAGCCCTTGATCAGCGGCGGCATGGCGTTCAGCGCCTTGCGGGCGTTGAGCGCCTCTGCCGGCACAAGGTCCATCTCATGATAAAGCTCGGGAAGGGCGGAAGCTTCCCACTCACCCTTGGCCACGCAATTATGGTGCAGGAAAGACAGGGCAAGCGCGTGGGCTTCCGGCTGCACGCCGGGGAAGGAGGCGCAACCGATCATGGCATCCATGCGGTGTTTCACGGCATAGGCCCAGTTGCCCTGCCACAGAAGCTCGACGGTGCGTTTGGTGCGATATTCGGGCAGCACGCAGGAACGGCCAAGCTCCATGAAACGCTTGCCCGGATGGCGCGCAACGAGACCGGCGATGTCGAATTCGCTGGCGGAATAAAAACCGTTATTGGCAAGCGCGATTTCCTGCCGCAGCAAGCGATAGGTGCCGACGATCTGGTCTTCGCTGTCGCCTTCGATCGCCTTGTCGAGCACGAGCAGATGGTCGCAGACGCTGTCCCAGGCATCGATATCGCGCTTGCGGCGCATGGCTTCCGCGGGAAGCCGCGCCTTCATTTCCTCGACGAAAACCCGGTAACGCACGGATTGCGCGGCATCGATCTCGCGTTCATTTCTGGCGAGCCGTGTTTCCAGCGTGCCGATACGGCCGAAAAGACCCTCATTGTCCTGAGCTGCCTCGGGACGAGGATGAATGACAACATTGTTTTCACAAATGTCGTGATTGAGGATTTCGGCAACCATGGGGAATCGCTCCGCCACCAAAGAATTTTCCTGTCATAAATCACTAATTGACGACAGAATAGTGACAAAATGCCGCCAGCGCGAGTCTGTCAAGTTATGATAGCGACAGGCGTTTCGCCTCCAGCAGACGGCGAATTTCCTCAACCAGCCGTCGTGGGTCGGCAGGCTTGGTCAAAACCGCACCGACACCGGCCCCAAGCAGGATTTCGGCAGTCGCGTCACTCGCATCTGCGCTGAGCACGATGACGGGAATATTTCTTTCGCCCTTGAGCTTATAGAGAAGGTCGGGAAGCACATCGAGCCCCTCGCCGCCCGGCATGTTGAGATCTGAGACGATGAGTTCAGGCAGGCGGGTTGCGCCCGGCTCCACAGATTGCCGCAACGCCTCAAAATCCTCGACAGCGCGGACGATATAGCCGCTTTTTTCCAGAACGGCGCGGATGATGCGCTGATTGACGGCATCGTCTTCGGCCACGAGTATCTCGATACCGCTCGCCCCTTCCGCCACCCGCGAGGAAAATCCCACATCCGGGTGGTTGTCGTTGATGGCGTCGCGCCTCTCAATGCCGCGCAGACGGCCGCACAGGACGTCGATCAGGGATTTTTCCCGTAATGGCCGGATCAACCAGGCATCGAAGGCCACATGCATGGTCGACGGCCGCTCTTCGGGGCTGACGAGCAGCGTGCGGCGGACATTCTGTTGCGGCCAATCCTTCAGGGCGTCCCTGAAGAGCGGCGAAATGCGCCGGTCGACGATGATATCGGTAAGGTCGGCCGCTCGCGCAGCAGAACCCTTCCTCAGCTTTTCCAGATCCTCAGGCTGATGGATGAGAGTGCATTGACCGCCGAAAGCCTCGAGCGCCTCCATCGTCACCGCCGCCGCCACGCCCTTCGGTGCGATGAGCAGGACATTTGTATGCCTCAGGCAATGACGCCTTGCCGGATCCGCCATTTCGGCAGGGGCGCCTGCCGGGCGAAACGCCAGTTTGAAAGTGCTGCCCTTGCCCTTGCGGCTCGAAACCGTGAGGCGGCCGCCGAATTCCCGCACGATACGGGCGGAAATCGCAAGTCCAAGGCCGGTGCCGGCGCTTCGTTGCGACAACGGGCCCGCCTGTTCGAATTCCCCGAAAATACGGGCCTGTTCCGCCCGGCTCATGCCCGGGCCGGTATCCTCGACGGCAATGTGCAATTCGTCGTCGGCCATGCGCGCCCGGATGACGACGCCGCCTTCCTGCGTGAATTTGACGGCATTGCCGAGGAGATTGAAGAGGACCTGACGTAGCCTCGCCGGGTCGAAATCGAGATGATCGGGCACATTCGGCGCAACGAAGGAGGTGATTTCTATGCCTTTTTCATGGGCGCGATGGGCCAGCATCTCGACGATGCTCTCGATCAGCCGGCGCAGGTTTTCCGCGCGCGGATTGAGCCTGAAACGGCCGGCCTCCATGGTCGAATAATCCAGCAGATCCTCGACAAGCTGCACCAGCGACTGGCCGGATTGCCGCATGCCATCGAGATAATTTCGCTGCTCCTCGTTGAGCCTCGTCTGCGACAGAAGATGGTTCATGCCGAGCATGCCGGAAAGCGGCAGGCGAATTTCATGGCTTACGGTGGCAAGCAGCCGCGCCTTTTCGGCATCGGCCTTTTCGGCGCGCAGCCGGGCGTCCTCGCGCTCGCCGAGCGCAAGCCGCTCTTCGGTCACGTCTCGGGCGATGCTGCTGATGAGAAGACGGCTGCTTGCCAGATCGCGGGTCACGACATCATGCCAGGAAAAGATGCGCTGACCGAACGGGGTTGCGATCTCCACATCATAGGCATGGACCTTGTCGCCCGGACGGAAAGCGATGCCGATTTCCTCGCAGCTCAGCCCTTCGGGCGCCGCACAGCCGGTCATTTCGCGGAAAACCCGGTTCGCTTCGACAATGCGCCTGTTCATGTCACGGATCACGACGATATCGCCCATGAATTCCTGCATCTCGGCAATCAGCGAGCGGTTTTGCGTTTGCCGCAGCTGAAGATCGGAATCCGCAGCCCGCACGGTGGGCTGATGGAAAGATTCATCAAAGAGCGTATAGAGCAGGACACCGACGAGAACCGCGCCAAAAAACGTCGCCAGCGCAACGGTAACCGCATAAGGCACAGCAAGCGCGATCAGGGCTGCGGAAAAAGCCCCGACCGATAACGACGCGGCGACATAGAGCGCAATCGACCTGGTATCGGTCGCATGTTCTTCATCAGCATGGCGCGTTGTTGGCTCGACACGATCCGCCGGCTGCGCCGCCGTCGCGGCCAGGCCCAGCTCGTCTGAAACCTTCTGCCGAAGTCTTGCCAGTTCGCTCATAGGCAACCGCTACCACGGCAGCGGTTTTGATATGTTTGGCTGAAACCCTAAAATTTTACTTTTTAGCCGTCCGGGCGTGCAAAAACTCGTCGAGAATGACGCAGGCTGCGCCGATGGTTATGAAACTGTCAGCCAGATTGAAGACCGCGAAAGACCATGTCTGCGTATGAAACAGGATATAGTCGATGACATGTCCATAAAAAAAACGGTCGAGCAGATTGCCGGCAGCACCTGCGATAATGAAGGCAAAGCCGAGATGGGCAAAGGTGCGGTCCGCCGCCGTCTTGCGCCACAGCCACAAGACGAAGACCACGATGACGAGCCGCATGCTGACGATGAACCAGCCATGCATGTCCTCCAGCATCGAAAAGGCCACGCCGAGATTATAGGTGCGGTAAAGCGCCAGGAACGGGGCAACGGGCACCATCTCCTGCAGCGGCAGATAGGCTTCGACCAGCTGCTTGACGATCTGGTCCAGCACCAGTGCGGCGACGATCAGCGCGAAGGCCGGGCCGAATTTCGAGAACAAAGCCGCTTTGGCCATTACGTCACCGGTGCGAGTTCGAGGAGATGTCGCCGTGCTTCAAACAGCATGACGGCAGTTGCGATGGCGAGATTGAGGCTGTCGGCGCGGCCCTGCTGGGGAATGCGCGCCAGCTGGTCGGCCTTGCCGGCGAGTTCCGGCGGCAGGCCGGATTGCTCATTGCCCATCAGGAGCACAACCGGCTTTCCGGCATAGTCGATCTTTCGGTAATCCACCGAGCCGGCGAGATGGGTGGCGACAACGCTGACCTGCGCCGATTTTTTCCAGGACAGGAATTCCTCGACCGAAGCGCGGGCGACGGGCGTGGCGAAGACCGAACCCATGGTGGCGCGCACCGTTTCCAGCGAAAACGGATCGGTGCAATCCCCGACGAGAATGACGCCCGAAGCGCCGGCCGCATCAGCCGTGCGGATGATGGTGCCGAGATTGCCGGGATCGCGAACCCGGTCGAGCGCGATATAGGTCTCGCCCTTTTCCGGGCGGATATCCTTCAGCGCCTTCCATTTCTGTTCGAAAATGCCGACGACCATCTGTGGATTGTCGCGGCGGGTGATCGAGGCGATAACCTTTTCGCTGACTTCGAGCACCAGACCGCCCGATGCGACCGTCTTCACCGCCGCCTGCTCCACCAGCGGCTTGCCCTTGGCGGCCTTGGCATAAACCAGCGTCTTGATCGTCCAGCCGAGTTCAAGCGCGTCGATAACCAGCTTCAGGCCTTCCGCCATGAAGGCGCCGGTCTCTTCCCTGCCCTTTTTCTGGGTAAGCGCCTTGATATCCTTGATGATGGGATTGGCAAGGCTGGTCACTTCCTTGACCTGGCCAACCCGGCGCGTGGTGTTTTCGCGCATATCTTTCATCATTTCGGCTCCCAGCGGCTGAACAGCGATGTGGAAAGCACACGGCCCGGCGTTTTGCCGTCTAGCCCGGCCTCACGAATGACCAGTTCGCCTGATGCGACAACACCGCCAGCGCCGCGCATGGTTTCACGCATCAGCTCATGCATCGAATAAAAGCTGGCCCTGATCGAATAGGCCGTCAGCACCAGGCCAAGCGCCTTGGGCGACAGGATTTCCCGGCAGATATCGAGCATCAGCGGCAGATGGTCGAATAATTGCCAGACCTCGCCATGGGTGCCGCGGCCGAATTTCGGCGGGTCGGTGAGGATAATGTCGTATGTGCTGCCGCGACGTTCCTCGCGCTGGATAAACTTCATCGCGTCTTCGCAAATCCAGCGGATCGGCGCCTGTTCAAGCCCAGCGAGTGCCTGATTTTCCTTGGCCCAGCCAATCGCCTTCTTGGAGGCATCCACGTGGGTGACTTCAGCGCCTGCGGCCGCCGCGACCAGCGACGCGACGCCGGTGTAACCGAAGAGGTTCAGCACTTTCAGCGGACGGCCGGCGGTCTCGACGGCATTTTTCAGCCATTCCCAATGGACGATCTGTTCCGGAAAGACGCCGACGTGACGGAAAGCGGTGAAACGGCCAAGAAAGTCGACCCCGAGCAGGGAGAGAGGCCAGGTTTCACCCAGAGCCGCCTTGGGGAAACGCCAGCGCCCCATACCGTCCTCATCCGTGTCGCCGGTAAAGACGGCATCCGCATTCTGCCACACACGATCAGGAACGGAAGGCTGCCACAGCGCCTGCGCCTCGGGACGAACGACGCGGTAGTCACCGTACTGTTCGAGCTTCAGGCCGTTGCCGCTGTCGATCAGGTGAAAATCACCCGCGCCGCTCGATTCCAGAATGACTGGAACCTGTTCTGCCGGCAGTTCACCGGTGCGCTGCATAAGCGCGCGCGCAGGAACCTGTTCAACGGGGGCCGCTACGACGGTCTTTTCCTTCGGCGCGGCTTTCTGCACGTTGCGCACTGCATCGGGCTCGCGCTTTTTCGGCGTGGCATCCGCACGGCGCGCCGGCTTTGCGGCATGGACCTGTTTTTTATCGCTCCCGGCGCGCGCGCGATTGCCCGGCCGGCTGTCTTTTTTCTTCAATGGAAATCTTTCCGCTTCTGCCCGCGTCTTATTGCGCCAGCAAATAGCATTCCGAACGCCGCTCGACTAGAGCCGGAGCGACTGTCGGCACCATCACTTTGCCGGGAGTTGGCCCGCATGCGGCAGCTGCCCGGTTGCGGCCGCCTTCTGGCGGTTTGCCTCATCGTGCCAGCGAACGGCTTCTTTGGCTTCTATACGAGCGCGTTTGCGATGTTTGCCCTGAGCGAACCATGTAGCCGCCGACCCCAGGAGAACGCCAAAAATGACCGCCAGAAAGAGGAAAACGAAAAACGGCGCGGTAAAGGATAGAACACCATCTTCCGGTCGGAATGGATTGAGCGCCAGGGTCACGGACTGACGATTGGCCACGCACAGGATGACGAGGATGATCGCCAGCGGAAGCAGGATGATGAGGTTGATGATTTTTTTCGACATCCGACAATACTCCATCGCTGCGGGGCTCCGCTCGCTCTGTTTCCGGCGCGGGCTGAGGACGATCAATCGTCCTCTTCGTCACCCATGCCGGGGTTCAGGCGCTCGCGCAGTTCCTTGCCCGTCTTGAAGAAAGGCACCCATTTTTCCTCGACGAAAACCGACTCACCCGTGCGCGGGTTCCGACCGGAACGCGACGGACGGTTTTTCACCGAAAATGCGCCGAAACCACGAAGCTCGACACGATTTCCTGCCGCCAGGGCGTCGGTGATTTCATCCAGCACCGCATTGACGATGTTTTCCACGTCACGGTGATAAAGGTGCGGGTTACGCGCAGCAACGATCTGCACCAGTTCAGACTTGATCACGGTTGCCCCCTTAAAGAATTGGATTTTTAACGCGGCTCAACCTGCCAAACGGAAACAAGACCGTCAAGAAACAACTTGTCCGTACCGAGCTGGCCGGGGCCTGCGAAGGGAATTAAATCGTCATATCCCAGAAACTTCGCTATTTGCGCAACACTGAGAACCGCAAAAGGCGAGCGGGATGACGGCGCGCGCCATTCGACGATCGGCAAATCCTTGGCAACACCGCGTGTTTCGAAATAGCTGCGAATTTCCTTTTCGCCTCCAAGCGTATCGACCAGCTTGTTGGCGAGCGCCTGCCTGCCGGTGAAAATCGATCCATCCGCCAGTTTCAGCACGTCTTCGCGCGGCAGCTTGCGGCGATCGGCCACAAGATCGACGAACCAGCCGTAGCTGTCCATCACCATGGCGCGGATCATCGTCTTCGCTTCCTCCGGCGCCTCGTGGAACGGCGAAGGCTCCGCCTTCATCGGCGACGACTTGATTTCCTGCAACGAAACGCCGAGCTTTTCCATCAACGGGCCAAGCTGGGGGTACTGAAAGATCACGCCGATCGAGCCGGTTATCGAGGTCTCGCCGGCGACGATGACATCGCCTGCCGATGCGATCATATAACCTGCCGAAGCAGCGAGCGTGCGCACATCCGAGACAACCGGCTTCTTTTCCGCAACGCCTCGAATGGCCTTGAAGATGCGCTCACCGCCATAGGTGGTGCCGCCTGGCGAGGAAATCGACACGATCAGCCCTTCGACGTTCTCGCTCTTGGCGATCTTGTCGAGCCGCTCGAGAAGTTCGGTATTGTCGGTGATCAGGCCGGAGACCTCGACGCGGGCAATATGGGGCTTCGCGCTTTGCTGCGGTCCATCCCATAAAAACCGGTAAAGACCGAAAGCGCCGGCGACAAGCAGGAGAACGGCGGCAATCCGCCAGAAAGTCAGCTTGCGGCGCAACCGCCTGCGATCCGCTATCGCCATATTGTCCATAAAAACCTCTGTCATCCGCTTTTGCGCTTCAGGCCATATGGTTCTTCTAACGCGAAGCCGCAAGGAAACAATAAGGAAACCAGAATTACGATAAAATTCGCATTTCCCTTGCACCTCTCCAGACAAAAACCATATTGGCAGGACAAAGCACTCATGCCAAAGACATTTAGATAGAGACACAAGCCTCGATTGTGCGCCACAATGGCGCCCTAGAAGCATTCCGGACCCACTCTTATGCTCGAAAGACTCCGCGAACCCGCGCCAGCATTTTCGCTGCCCAATGACCAGAACGGCGCCTATGACACCGCGCTGCGGCATTCTGCGCGCGTGAAGCGGCTGAAAATCATTCTGCCGCTCGGCGCGGCAATCATTTCGCTCGCCTTCATCGCCGTTTCGGTTATCCGAACCTGGGCGCCCGATGAGGTCTCTCTGGAGAGCGCACGAATTGAAGACGGCAAGATCGTGATGGAAAAACCCGCTGTTGCCGGCCGCAACGAGAAGGGGATCGATTATTCCATGAACGCCGACCGTGCGTTGCAGGACATCGCCAACCCCAATCTCATGACGCTTGAGAAGGTTCTGGCGGCAGTGCCGGTGAACGACAGTGTCGCGCAGGTGATCGCCCAGGAAGGCATTTTCGACCGGGCGACCAACAAGCTGAAGATGACCGCCCCTTTTGACATCAATCTCAGCAATGGCATACAAGCGAAGTTCCAGTCTGCGGATGTCGATCTGAAGGCCGGAAAAATGAGCAGCCAGGAGCCGGTTTCGATCAAAACAAACGACGGCTCGATTGTTGCGCAATCGATTGACATCGCCGATAATGGCAAGACAATTACATTTTCGGGGCAGGTACGGGCACGTATCGCTGCATCCAATATCAAGAATGAAGGCAAGTGAGAGCCCGGTCCAGATGATGCAAATTTCCCGTCCCGTTTCCCTTGGCAAATCCGCCGGCCTTGCAGCCGCAGGCCTTGTCTTTTCCTGTCTTGCAACTGTGGCTTTCGCCCAGAACACCACCAGCAACATGCAGGGCGTCAAACTCTCCGGCGACCAGCCTATCGCGATTGAAAGCGATCAGCTCGAGATTCGCGATCAGGAGCGCAAGGCCTATTTCACCGGCAATGTGAAAGTGGTGCAGGGAACGACCACCCTTCAGGCCGGCAAGATGACCGTGAATTACAAGGGCGAGGGTTCTTCGCTCACCAGCGGCGACGCCAATATCGAAAAAATCTTCGTCGACAATAATGTCTATCTGACGTCCGAGACCCAGAAGGCGACGGCCGATCACGGCGAATTCGACATGGCGGCGCAGACCTTCATCCTGACCGGCAAGCAGGTCGTGCTGTCCGAAGGCACGAATGTCTTCACTGGCTGCAAGCTCACCGTTCTGATGAATACGGGACAGGCCAAGCTGGAAAGCTGCGGCGGCCCTGTCCGGATCATGCTCGATCCGAAATCGCAGAAAAAACAGTAGTCTTTCCTCGTGAAGATACCCTCGATCTCAAAGATATTCGGCGGCGGGCGCAGCCGATCCGCGGACGCGGCCTCGCCGGCGGACAAGACCCCCTATCAGGGCACGCTGATCGCGCATGGCCTGACGAAGACCTATAATACGCGCCGTGTCGTCAACGGGGTTTCGCTGGTCGTGCGCCGAGGCGAGGCCGTGGGACTGCTCGGCCCGAACGGTGCGGGTAAAACCACCTGTTTTTACATGATCACGGGCCTGGTGCCCGTGGATACTGGCAAGATCGCCATCAACGGCAATGATGTCACCACCATGCCGATGTATAGACGCGCCCGTCTCGGCGTCGGTTATCTGCCGCAGGAAGCATCGATCTTCCGGGGCTTGACGGTCGAGGAAAACATCCGCGCCGTGCTGGAAGTGCATGAGCCGGACGCTGCCAAGCGCAACCGCAAGCTCGATGAGCTGCTGGAAGAGTTTCATATCGCGCAACTGCGAAAGTCGCCTGCCGTGGCGCTTTCGGGTGGTGAGCGGCGGCGTCTGGAAATCGCGCGCGCACTCGCGACCGATCCGACCTTCATGCTGCTCGACGAACCTTTCGCGGGCGTCGATCCGATTTCGGTCAGCGATATCCAGAATCTGGTGAGACACCTGACAGCGCGCGGCATCGGCGTTCTCGTGACCGATCACAATGTCCGTGAAACGCTCGGTCTCATCGACCGCGCCTACATCATCCATGCCGGCGAGGTGCTGACGCATGGACGTCCGGACGATATCGTCAACAATCCGGATGTACGCCGTCTCTATCTCGGCAATAATTTCAGCCTTTGAACGCCTAGAGCGGGATCGCGAAAAGTGTGTGGTTTCCGCTTGAAATCCCGCTCTAATTATATGATCTAGATCATGATTTAAGATTTTAGGTCGTTTCGACCTAAAATCATCATGATCGGCGCGCGAAAGATTCTTCATCGCGCCCCGCCCTGACGCTTGACCAAACAAGATAAAAAAGCAATTTTTGGGCCAAGTTCCGTCGTCTCAGTAAAATTTCTGGAAAATCAGGCGATGGAGAAGCTGTAAGGGGAGTTTCGCGTCCGCCATGGCATTGTCTGCCAGCCTTTTGCTGCGTCAAAACCAGTCTCTCGTGATGACACCGCAACTGATGCAGTCCATCCAGCTGCTTCAGATGACGCATTTCGAGCTGACGCAGTTCATTGCGCAGGAGGTGGAGCGCAATCCACTGCTGGAAATTGCGGCAAACGATGGCGATTTGAGCAGCGATGCCCCGGCAGAGACTGAGAGTTTCGGTGACGTGGACGGCGAAGGCCCGGAGAGATCCGCGACGGTGACGTCCGACAGCGACGACTGGTATGGCGACCGCGCCGCAAATCTCGGCGAGCAACTGGACACCAGCTTCGAAAACGTCTTTCCCGACGATGCCGAGCCCAGAAAGGCCGATGCGCCCGAACTGGCCGGCCAATGGAAATCCATGCCCGGCCAGGAGTCGGGGGAAAGTTACGACCTCGACGATTTCGTCGCGGCCAGACAGAGCCTCGGTGACCATCTCAATCAGCAACTGCCGCTCGCCATATCCGCCGCCGAGGACCGGATGATCGCCGATGCGCTGATCGGCCAGCTTGATGAGACCGGCTATATTGCGGCGGATGCCGTCGACGACGTCGCCGAACGGCTGGGAGCGGCACCGTCAGCGGTCGAGCACGTTCTGAAGACGCTTCAGGGTTTCGACCCACCGGGTGTATTCTCCCGCTCCTTAAGCGAATGTCTGGCAATCCAGCTTGCCCAGAAGGACCGGCTCGACCCGGCAATGCGGGCTTTCGTCGACAATCTGGAACTTCTGGCGAAACGCGACTTTGCCTCCTTGAAAAAAATCTGCGGCGTCGATGAGGAAGATCTTCTCGACATGCTGGCGGAAATCCGCACGCTCAATCCCCGCCCCGGCGCGGGTTACGATTCGATGGTTTCGGAGACCATCGTTCCCGACATTATCGTTCGTCCCTCCTCCACCGGCGGCTGGCTGGTGGAAATCAATCCCGAGACCCTGCCGCGCGTGCTCATCAACCAGAGTTATTTCGCAGAGGTGTCTAAACATAAGGCACGTGCAGGCGAGGATCAGGATTTTCTGGCCGAGTGCATGCAGACGGCGCATTGGCTGACCCGCAGCCTCGATCAGCGCGCCCGGACAATCATGAAGGTCGCGACGGAAATCGTGCGCCAGCAGGACGCCTTTCTCGTCAATGGCGTGGATCATCTGCGCCCGCTGAACCTCAAGACGGTAGCCGACGCCATCAAGATGCACGAATCCACCGTCAGCCGGGTGACGTCCAAAAAATACATGTTGACGCCGCGCGGTCTGTTCGAACTGAAATATTTCTTCAGCGTTTCAATCAGCGCCGTGGAGGGCGGTGACAGCCATTCGGCCGAAGCGGTGCGTCATCGCATCAAGGCCATGATCGCGCAGGAGGCCGCCGAGGCGGTTCTGTCAGACGATGATATCGTCGACAATCTGAAAAAGAGCGGTATCGATATCGCCCGCCGCACCGTCGCCAAATATCGCGAGGCGATGAACATCCCCTCCTCCGTGCAAAGGCGCCGGGAAAAGAAGGCGATGGCCAAGCTGTCCGCCTTCTGAGCGGCGGCCGCGATCACGTTTATGGCGGTTTTTTGCCGCACCATTGACTCTTGCCACGGCAAGGGCTAGAAGCCCGCCGCACACGTAAGCAAGGTCATTTGTAACGGATTCATCTCCACCGTCCATGGGCGTAAAATTCGAATGAGGGCTTTTTAAGGTCTTCGAAACGCTTGGATGCGCGCGCGGCTTGACGTAAGCTGGTACTCGCAAATCACTACAAAAAGGAAAATTTCCATGAGTGTGCGTGTATCTGGTAAACATATGGAGATCGGTGAATCTTTCCGTCAGCGGATCGAGGACAATATAGGTCTGGCAGTTACCAAATACTTCGATGGGGGGTATTCAGGCCAAGTGACCGTGGAGAAGTCCGGATCGCGTTTTGCCGCCGACTGCAAGCTGCATCTCGATACGGGCATTGTATTGCATGCGGCGGGTCAGGCAAATGATCCGCAGGCCAGCTTCGATGCCGCCGCAGAGCGGATCGAGAAGCGCCTGCGCCGCTACAAGCGCAAGCTTAAGGACCACCACAATGGTGCGAATGGCGTGTCGCAGGAAATCGCCTATACGGTGATGGATGCTATTCCCGATGAGGACCACGAGGTTCCCGAAGATTACGCACCCACCATCGTAGCGGAGAGTTCGAAACAGATTAAGACAATGTCCGTCGCCAGCGCCGTGATGGCGCTCGACATGACGGACGAACCGGTTCTGCTGTTCCGCAGCCCGGGCAAGGAATATCTCAACATCGTTTACCGGCGTCATGACGGCAATATTGGCTGGATCGACGCGGAAACGATCAAGAGCTGAACAGTCTGACAAGACGTGGGAGGCAGAGCGCGAAAGCGTAGCTGCCTCCTGCATCGTCTCGATGGCATGAAGGAAAAAGAGAATGGCGTTGGCAGATTTGCTGCAACAAGATGCGATTATTCCCGCCCTCAAGGTGAATTCCAAAAAGCAGTTGCTTCAGGAGCTGGCCGCAAAGGCAGCCAGAATTACCGGAGTCTCGGAACGGGAAGTTTTCGACGTCATCCTCCAGCGTGAGAAACTCGGCTCCACCGGTGTGGGCCACGGCATCGCCATTCCGCATGGCAAGCTCAACAGCATCCATCAGATCACCGGCGTATTCGCACGCCTTGAAACACCGGTCGATTTCGAAGCGCTGGACGACCAGCCCGTCGATCTGGTTTTCCTGCTGCTCGCGCCCGAGGGCGCCGGCGCGGATCACCTGAAGGCGTTGTCCAGAATTGCACGCGCCCTGCGCGACCCTGAACTGGTCGCCAAGCTGCGCGCCACCGATTCCGACACCGCAATCTACGCTTTCCTCAATCAGGAGCAGGCGACAGCGGCCTGATCGCGGGCTAACTCCCTCAGTTTAACGGCAATAAAAAACGCGCCCTGAAGGCGCGTTTTTTATGACGTAAGGATAGATGCCTTACGCGTCTTTTTCATTGAGAGACGAGGTGCCCGGCTCGGCCGATGCGGCAACTTCCGCCTTCGGGCCGCCTTTGGCGACGCCGACCATCGCCGGGCGCAGGACGCGGTCGCCGATGGTGAAACCGGCCTGAACCACCTGCAGCACGGTATTGTTCGGAACTGCCGGATTCGGAATTTCGAACATGGCCTGATGGAAGTTCGGGTCGAACTTCTGGCCCTCGGCATCGATCTTCTTCACGCCGTGGCGTTCCAGCGTCGACAGCATCGAACGTTCCGTCATCTCGACGCCTTCGATCAAACCATTGAGACCGGCTTCGCCATTGGTCTTGAGTTCATCGGGAATGGCTTCAAGCGCGCGGCGAAGATTATCCGAAACGGCAAGCATGTCGCGTGCAAAGGCAGCCAGCGAATAGGCCTTGGCGTCCTTGACATCACGCTCGGTGCGGCGGCGAAGATTGTCCATCTCGGCGGCAAGGCGCAGAAATTTATCGCGCAGATCGGCGTTCTCAGCCTTTAGTAACTCCACCGGATCGGGCTCTGCCGTTTCGGCCTGTTCTTCACCTGCCTGAGCAAGATCGACAAACTCTTCCGCGACGTCCGCGTCAGGTCCGGGCTTTTTTGTATCGTCGGTCATGACGTTCTCCAGATTTGAATATGTTGGTTGCGCCCGATATCGAGCTTTGACGGGCAAAAATCAAGTCTTGCGGCGAAAAGCTTGCCGCATTCCCTGACCTTGCGGGTCTGTCCTATCTCTGCTTGCGGGAAAGGCGGGCCATGATCTGCGCCGTATAGTCCACCATCGGCACGATACGGGCGTAATTCAGCCGGGTCGGGCCAATGACGCCGACCGCACCCACGACACGATTGTCCTCATCGCGATAGGGCGCGACGATCAGCGACGAACCGGACAGCGAAAACAGCTTGTTTTCCGAGCCGATGAAAATCCTGACCCCCGAGCCGCTTTCCGCGAGATTGAGGATTTCGATGAGATTTTCCTTGCGCTCCAGGTCGTCGAACAGCAGGCGCACCCGATCGATATCTTCCTCACCGGCGAGACCTTCGAGCAGGTTGGAGCGGCCGCGAACGATGAGGCGGCCGAGCTTGCCCTCCTCATTGTCTCCCGCCCATACCGCCAGACCACGCTCCACGAGGTCCTGCGCCAATATGCCGAGTTCCGATTGCAGTTCGGCCCGCTGCGTCTGGAACTGACCGCGCAACTCATGCAGCGTCTGACCGGATAGATGGGCATTGATGAAATTCGCCGCTTCGGTCAATTGCGACGAAGAGATGCCGGCCGGCAATTCGATGATGCGGTTTTCGACCTGATTGTGGTCGCCCACCAGCACGGCGAGCGCCTTGGTGGGCTCCAGCCTTATGAATTCGACATGCTTGAGGATGACGTCGTTCTTCGCCGTCAATACGAGGCCCGCGCCGCGCGACATGCCGGACAGCATGCGGCTCGCCTCCGTCAAAAGCCCTTCCAGCGACTGTTCGTGGCCGGCGACCGGCCCGATCTGACGGTCGATAGTCGCCCTTTCCTCGGCGGGCAGGTCACCCACCTGCATGAAGGCGTCAACAAAGAAGCGCAGCCCCGTCTGGGTCGGCAGGCGACCGGCGCTGATATGCGGCGAATAGATGAGGCCAAGCTCTTCGAGATCGCTCATGACGTTGCGGACGGAGGCGGGTGAAAGCGACATCGGCAACAGCCGCGACAGGCTGCGCGATCCGAGCGGCTCGCCCGTATCGAGATAACCTTCGACGATGCGCCGGAAAATTTCCCGAGACCGTTCATCCAGCAGCGATGCCTGATCTTTTGATAGCGGTGCGGAAAAACCCATTTCGTCCGTTCTTTGTCGTTCAAACCAGCTCGCATCAATATAATGCGTTGCAACGCCGGGGCAAAATGGAAATTGGCTTTGCAAAAGCCCGGACCTCGCCTTAGAAGGCAGGGACCAACATGGAGAGTGGATCATATGCGGCCTTCAGGCAGAAAAACCGACCAGATGCGCAAGGTTTCCTTCGAGCGCAATTTCTCGAAACATGCCGAAGGTTCCTGTCTCGTGAAATTCGGCGACACGCATGTGCTCGTCACCGCCAGCCTTGAAGAAAAGACGCCGCCGTGGCTGCGCAACAGCGGCAAGGGCTGGGTCACCGCCGAATATGGCATGCTGCCGCGCTCCACCCATGAGCGCATGAAGCGCGAAGCCGCTTCCGGCAAGCAGGGCGGTCGCACGCAGGAAATCCAGCGCCTCATCGGCCGTTCGCTGCGCGCCGTCGTCGATCTGCAGGCGCTGGGTGAGCGCCAGATCAGCATCGACTGCGACGTGATCCAGGCCGATGGCGGCACTCGCACCGCCTCCATCACCGGCGCGTGGATTGCGCTCCACGATTGCCTGAAATGGATGGAAACCCGTAACATGATCAAGGTCGAGAAGGTTCTGAAGGACCATATCGCCGCGATCTCCTGCGGCATCTTCGCCAACCAGCCGGTGATCGATCTCGATTATCTCGAGGATTCTTCCGCCGAGACCGATGCAAATTTCGTCATCACCGGCTCCGGCGGCATCGTCGAGGTTCAGGGCACGGCGGAAGGCGCGCCCTTCTCCGAGGAAGAATTCCTGACGCTGCTCGGTCTTGCCAAGGCCGGTTGCAGCGAACTGGTCGCCCTTCAGAAACAGGCGATTGCCTGAGCCGACAGGAAAGCACCATGCGCAAGCTCGATACCAGAACGATCGTCGTCGCCAGCCATAACAAGGGCAAGATCGCCGAAATCGCCGATCTGATCGGGCCTTTCGGCTTTTCCGCCAAATCGGCGGCGGAGCTGAATTTCGAAGAGCCGGATGAGACGGGTACGACCTTCGAGGAAAATGCCGCCATCAAGGCGCTTGCCTCCGCGAAGGCATCCGGCCTTCCGGCTTTGTCCGACGATTCCGGTCTGGTCATCGATGCGCTGGATGGTGCGCCGGGTGTCTATACCGCCAATTGGGCGGAAACGGCCGATGGCACCCGCGACTTCGCCATGGCGATGCAGAAGGTCGAAGATGCGCTGGCCGAGCGGGGCGCATCGAAGCCGGAAGACCGCACCGGCCGCTTCGTCAGCGTGCTGTGCCTCGCCTGGCCGGATGGGCATCTCGAATATTTCCGCGGCGAGGTGGAAGGCACGGTGGTGTGGCCGCCACGCGGAACGAGCGGTTTCGGTTACGATCCGGTCTTCAAACCGGAAGGATACGACACCACATTCGGCGAGATGAGCGCGGATGAAAAACACGGTTGGAAACATGGCGACGCCTTCGCGCTTTCGCACCGTGCCCGGGCGTTTAAAAAATTCGTAGAAACCTGCCTGGAGGCATGAACCCGATGGTCGGGGAGCATCAACTTTCTGCCCCCGGCGCGTCGCTTCTGCCGGATACGGGCGATCCCGGTTTCGGGATCTATCTGCATTGGCCCTTCTGTGCGGCCAAATGTCCCTATTGCGATTTCAACAGCCATGTCCGCCACCGGCCGGTGGATCAGGAACGGTTTACGGCGGCCTTTCTCCGTGAAATGGAACATATGCGGACGCTGAGCGGTCCGCGCGTCGTGACCAGCATCTTCATGGGCGGCGGCACGCCGTCGCTGATGGACCCGCAGACGGTGGGCGCACTTCTCGATGGCGTCTCGCGCTTCTGGCATGTGCCGGATGGTATCGAGATCACCATGGAAGCCAATCCTTCTAGCGTCGAGGCGGAGCGTTTTCGCGGTTACCGCGCGGCGGGCGTCAACCGTGTCTCGCTCGGCGTACAGGCGCTGAACGACCGGGACCTGAAGTTCCTCGGCCGCCTGCATGATGTTTCCGATGCTTTGAAAGCCATCCGGCTGGCGCGGGAGATTTTTCCGCGCATGTCCTTCGATCTCATCTATGCCCGCCCGAACCAGACGGTGGCCGAATGGGACGCAGAGCTGAAAGAGGCTGTCTCCTACGCTGTCGACCATCTGTCGCTCTATCAGCTGACCATCGAGGAAGGCACGCCCTTCTACGGGCTGCACAAGGCCGGCAAGCTCATCGTGCCGGATGGCGAACATTCGGCTGTGCTTTATGAGGCGACGCAGGAAATCACCGAGCGTTACGGCATGCCGGCCTATGAGGTTTCCAACCATGCCCGGCCGGGTGCTGAAAGCCGCCACAACCTGACCTACTGGCGTTATGGCGATTATGCCGGCATCGGCCCCGGCGCGCATGGACGCCTGACGAGAGGCGCTTCCAAGCTCGCAACCGCCACCGAGCGCCACCCGGAAAACTGGCTCGAAACCGTTGAGCGGGAAGGCCACGGCATGGTCGATCAGGAGCTGCTTGGCGTCGATGAGCAGGCCGATGAATTGCTGCTGATGGGACTTCGCCTGCGCGAAGGTATCGATCTCGCCCGCTGGAGCGACCTTTCCGGCCGCGATCTCGATCCGGAAAAGGAGGAATTCCTCCTCCAGCACGGTTTCGTGGAGAGGCTCGGCAATTCCCGCCTGCGCTGCACGCCGTCCGGCATGCTTATTCTGGATGCGGTGGTGGCCGATCTCGCCTGCTGACGCCAGCCTCCACCCCAGCTTTAGCCCAATAGACAAGACGACAATAAAAAAGCGGCCCGAAGGCCGCTTTTTTCATGCGTTGTTTTCGTTGATCAGGCGTTTCAACAGCTCAACCTCATGGCCGAGCTTGGTGTCGCCGGAAATCAGTTCCTCGATCTTGCGCACGGCATGCAGAACCGTGGTGTGATCGCGACCGCCGAAACGGCGACCGATCTCGGGGAAAGACCGCGGCGTCAGCATCTTTGCCAGATACATGGCGATCTGGCGCGGCTTGACGATGACGCGGGTGCGGCGGTTGGACACCAGCTCCTGTCGCGACACATTATAGTGCTTGGCGACGATGCGCTGAATATCCTCGATGCGTACACGCTTGGCCTCACCCGTCCCGACGAGATGCGACAGCAGCTCATCGACACGATCAACCGAGAGGTTCGGCTCGAAGGAGCGACGGAACATCAGCTGGTTGAAGGCGCCTTCCAGTTCGCGTCCGCTTGCCGTCACGCTCTTGGCCACATGGGTCAGGATTTCATCCGAAATCTCGAAGGACGGATCGTCCTGACGTGCCGAGCCGAGGCGGCGGTTGAGCATTTCATAGCGCATGTCGTAGTCGGGACCTTCGATCTCGATGGCCATGCCGCCCTGAAGACGGGAACGGACACGCGGATCGAGCGATTCCAGCTCCCACGGCGCACGGTCAGCCGCGACCACGACCTGCTTGGCGCTGTCGAGCAGCATGTTCAGCAGATGGCAGAATTCGTGCTGGATCATCTTGCCCTGCAGGAACTGCATGTCGTCGATGACGAGCAGGTCGATGTTGCGCAGTGTGTCCTTCAGCGTCAGCGCGTCATTGTCGCGGATCGCAGTGGCGAAACGCCACATGAAATATTCGGCCGTCAGATAGACCACGCGCGGATTGCGCGGGCTGTCGATGGCGGCATTGGCGATTGCCTGCAGAAGATGTGTCTTGCCGAGGCCGACACCCGCATGGATGAACAGCGGGTTGAAGCGCACGGCGCCGGCACCGGCTTCGGCGATCGTCTTTGCCGCCGCAAGGGCGACACGGTTGGACGAGCCTTCGACAAAGGTATCGAAGGTGAAACGGGTGTCGAGCGGCGAACCGAATAACGGCCCGGAACCGCCCTGACGCAAGGTCGCCTGCGAAGCCGCAGGCTGTGCGACAGGCGTCGCGGGCTGCGACGGAATGAAGGACTTGTTACGCTGAACCGCGCCGACTTCCGGAACGGGCTGCGCCCTTTCCTCGGTCTGTGCCGGACGGACCGGGCGGCTGGCCGAGCGGACCAGAATCTCCACCTTCAGCACATCCGGATCCTCGCTCTGGACGAGGTTCGTGATCAGATCCATGTAACGGTTGTTGATCCAGGACTTCAAAAAGGTCGTCGGAACGGTAAAACGGACGACGCTTTTCGAAACGGAATGGAGTTTGAGCCGTGCAAACCAGCTTGCATAGACCTCCGGACCAACCTGTGCCTTGAGCCGCGCGCTAAAACGTTCAAACAGCGCATCGTGCGTCATTGCCGATTTGTCCCCTGCCGCATCTGAGCAAGCTGCATCACGCGTCTTCGGTGCGCGGTCCCCATCAGCCACCGCACCCATCGCCAAATTCAATTGCATATTGCCGCCTTTCAAATTGCCAATCATAGCCTGACGATCAAAGATCGATCGCCAGAGATCCCCCTCGTATATTTTTGCCTCCAGCGTTCCCCTCGAAAGAACGTCAAAGGCGACTACTCGTTTGCGAGCCGGTTATCCCATTTCCCTCCCCCTCATGGAGAGGCCTGCGACACGCTAAAACGCTCCTTTCGTTACAACCTTAAGGCGCATTCTTGAGGACAAAAGCTCCCGCCCGTTCCGGAGACCGAAACGGCACAAAAAGCTCCATGACCTGAAAAAACGGACCCCGAAAGACCCGCCAGCAAGAAGGTGAATATCGTCGATACGATCATCGAGATAATCTGTGGACTGAGATCCGCACCCCTTGTTGAAATGCATTTAGGCAGGATCGTGGGGAGAGATCAATGGCGTTTTTTCTGCAAAAACTCAGATCGGCCATTGACTCGCAAAGGCCGTTTTGCATCACCGACGAGGTGCGAAGCAGAATCGCTTATGAATCAATGAGATTCAATTTTGGCAATTTTTGAGAGCTGATTTTGGCAAAAAAATAAAAATCTTCTTGACTCAAAACTGGCCGCGACTTCCGTAGAGAAAGCCCCCGAGTTTTCCAGAGACCTCCAGCAAGCTGTTGTTTTTATTGCAAATTTCCTGTCGTCCATCTGACATGCGTTTGTCACGTTACGGCAGCAATGGTTAACGGGCAGTTAGAATCACAAAAAGCCCGGTCAAAAGACCAGGCTTTTTGAATAATTATTTGTGATTAGCCGGATTAGGCGGAAAGAGCCTTAACGCGCTGTGCGAGACGCGACACCTTGCGGGATGCGGTGTTGCCGTGCAGCACGCCCCGGGTGGCGGCGCGCTGGATCTCGGGCTGAGCTGCCTTCAGAGCTTCGGTAGCGACTGCGAGATCACCGGAAGCGATGGCTTCCTCGACCTTGCGGATGAAGCCGCGAACGCGCGAACGGCGAGCCTTGTTGACTGCGGTACGGCGAGCGATCTTGCGGGTCGCCTTTTTCGCCGAAGTTGTATTGGCCATGTATGCCTCTCTTCGAATTCAAACCAAATTCCGCAACCATAGGATCGGGTCGTTCGAAGACCTCACGTAACCCAAGAATGCGGGAGTAATTTCGGACAAGCCGGATGGCTTTCCTTAACCGTGGGCGGGCATATACCGCTAAAGCTTACGCCCGTCAACGCGCAAAACGCTTAAAAGCGCCGATATTCCGAATCCTTAGCGATTCCGGAAAGCGGGTTTGCGCTTTTCCACGAAGGCGGCCATGCCCTCCTTCTGATCCGCTGTCGCAAAGAGCGACTGGAAGGATCGTCTTTCATATCTCAGTCCTTCCGTAAGCGGCACCTCGAAGGAGCGATTGACGCTTTCCTTGGCCATGAGAACGGAAGCACGCGACAGGGAAGCGATGCGGGTTGCCGCCTCCACCGCCTCGTCCATGAGATTTGCAGCCGGCACGACACGCGACACGAGACCGGCGCGCTCAGCTTCCGCCGCATCCATCATGCGCCCGGTCAGAACCAGGTCCATGGCCTTCGCCTTGCCGACCGCCCGTGTCAGCCGCTGCGAGCCGCCCATGCCAGGGATGACGCCGAGGGTGATCTCCGGCTGGCCGAATTTTGCCGTGTCCGAAGCGATGATGAAATCGCACATCATCGCCAGTTCGCAGCCGCCGCCAAGCGCAAAGCCGGATACGGCGGCGATGACCGGCTTGCGGGTGGCCGCAACCTCGTCCCAGCCGCCGAGAAAATCGCCGACATAGGCATCGACGAAATCCAGCCCCTGCATTTCCTTGATATCGGCGCCTGCCGCAAATGCCTTTTCCGAACCGGTTATAATGATCGCACCGATGGAATCATCGGCGGAAAACGAAGACAGAATGTGCCGCAGCTCTTTCAGAAGCACCGAATTGAGAGCGTTGAGCGCCTTGGGGCGGTTGAGGGTGATGACACCCACCTCATCGCGTTTCTCGACCAGTATCGTTTCATAGTCCACGGCAATCTCCCCTTCCGGCACTCCGGCTCCGTTACTTCTGGCAGGCGGCGCAATAAAAGGTCGAACGACCGGCCTGCACCACCCTTTCAACCGTACCCCGGCAGCCGGGCGTCCGGCAAGGCTGGCCTTCCTGATCGTAGACCGAAAAGGAATGCTGGAAATAACCGAGCGTTCCGTCCGTCTGTATATGGTCTCGCAATGAGGAGCCGCCAGCGGCGATCGCATCCGCGATCACGTCGCGGATTTTCTCCGTCAGATCGACGAGCTGCGCTTTGGGCTTGCCACCTTTCGTCACCAGCGTCCCCGCCGCCCGCAAAGGCGAAAGATGCGCGCGCCACAGCGCCTCGCAGACATAGATATTGCCGAGACCGGCAATGACCTTCTGGTCGAGCAATGTGCTTTTCAGGGGCTGGCTTTTGCCTTCAAACCGGCTCGCCAGATAATCCGCGCTCAGCGCATTGCCTGTCGGCTCCGGGCCGAGCTCGGCAAAAGCGGGGTAAAGGTCGAGCTTGTTGCGCTCCACCAGATGCATGAAGCCGAAGCGGCGCGGATCATTATAGATGACGCAGACGCGCTCTTCCCCTTTATCCAGATGAAAGACGACATGGTCATGCTTGCCGTCTTTGGACCGGGCATGGTGAAACACGCCTGGAGCATCGCCGGCCTCACCCGCCTCCGCCTCGATGCGGAACGAGCCGGACATGCCGAGGTGGGAAACGATGGTCAGCCCATCCTCCAGTTCGATCAGAAGATATTTCGCCCTGCGCCCGAGCGACAGGATCGTCTTGCCTTCGATAAGCGCTGCGAAATCCTGCGGGAATGGAAAGCGCAAATCGGGGCGGCCGAGATGGAGCCTGCGGACCCTTGCGCCTTCCATGGCGGGCGCAAGGCCACGTCTGACGGTTTCGACTTCTGGCAATTCTGGCATCTGGCTTATCCGACAGTTTATCGTTAGGACCATGTGGTCTATACAATGCACGCGAAATGTCGCGCCCAGGCGATGCGGCAACAGATAGCGTTGCCATGGCGTTTCCGCTATGGTCCGCCACGCAATAAATATGGAGACAGACGATGACCGACGCCCGTACCACTGCCCAAGGCGGCATGGAAACGTCCTATGGCTTCCACAAGGTGGACGAAGGCAAAAAGCAGGGGTTGGTCAACGAAGTCTTCCACAAGGTGGCCAAACGCTACGACATCATGAACGATGTGATGTCGGCCGGCCTGCACCGGCTGTGGAAAGACGCCATGGTCTCTTCGCTTTCGCCGCGCAAGGATGCGTCCTACAAGGTTCTGGACGTTGCGGGCGGCACCGGCGATATCGCCTTCCGCATCATCGAAGCCTCCAACCGTCTGGCGCATGCCACTGTTCTCGATATCAACGGCTCGATGCTGGCCGTCGGCGAAGAACGCGCGGCAAAAAAGAAGCTTTCCGACAATCTGACCTTCGTGGAAGCCAATGCCGAGGAACTGCCTTTCGAAGCAAACAGTTTCGACGCCTATACGATCGCCTTCGGCATTCGCAACGTACCGCGCATCGACGTCGCGCTGAAGGAGGCCCATCGCGTGCTGAAGCGCGGCGGGCGGCTGCTGGTGCTGGAGTTTTCCGAGGTCGAAATGCCGTTGCTTGACCGCGTTTACGACGCCTGGTCGTTCAACGCCATCCCGCAATTCGGCAAGATGATCACGGGTGACGCCGAGCCCTATCAATATCTGGTCGAATCGATCCGCAAATTCCCCAATCAGGAGGATTTCGCGACGATGATCCGCACCGCCGGCTTCTCCCGTGTCACCTATACCAATTACACCGGCGGCATCGCCGCCCTGCATTCCGGCTGGAAGCTTTAAGACCATGGCCGGCAGACGCAGGAGACAAGCATAAGCATGAGTACTTTGGGCGCATATTTCCGCCTCGCAAGGGTTGGCTGGGTTCTCGTGCGCGAAGGCGTCGTGCTGGCCCTGCCTTCCGATGACCTGCCTGCTCCCGCCCAATTGTTGAAAGCGCTGCTGAAGCCGTTCGCCCGCAGCAAGGCGAAAAGGGCGCAGCGCAGCGACCGTCTGGCGGTGGCTGTCGAACGGCTTGGTCCTTCCTACGTGAAGATGGGCCAGTTTCTCGCCACCCGGCCGGATGTGGTGGGCGCCGACTTCGCCGACGATCTCGCGAGCCTTCAGGACCGCATGGCTTTTTTCCCGGCGGCTGCGGCGAAAGCGAATATCGAAGGCTCGCTCGGCCGTTCGGTGTCCGATCTCTACAGGGAGTTCGGCGATCCTATCGCCGCCGCCTCCATTGCCCAGGTTCATCCGGCAATGGTGGATACACCGAAGGGGCCGCGCAAGGTGGCCGTCAAGGTCATCCGCCCCGGCGTGCGCCAGCGTTTCCAGAACGATCTCGAGGCGATGTATCTGATCGCCGATCTACAGCAGCGTTTCGTCCGCTCCGCGCGTCGCCTGCGCCCCGTCGAGGTGACGCGCACGCTGGAGCAGACCACCAAGATCGAGATGGATCTGCGGCTCGAGGCCGCCGCCCTTTCCGAACTTGCGGAAAACACCAGGGACGATCCCGGATTCCGAGTTCCCGAGGTCGACTGGGAACGCACCGGACGCGATGTCGTCACCATGGAGTGGATCGACGGCGTCAAGATGTCGGATATCGAAGGGTTGAAGGCCGCCGGCCACGACCTGAACAAACTTGCCGACACGCTGATCCAGTCCTTCCTGCGGCACACGCTGCGCGATGGCTTCTTCCATGCAGACATGCATCCCGGCAATCTCTTCGTCGATGCTGAGGGCGAGATCGTCGCCGTCGACATGGGCATTGCCGGACGTCTCGGCAAAAAGGAACGCCGCTTCCTTGCCGAGATCCTCTACGGCTTCATTACCCGCGATTACATGCGGGTGGCGGAAGTGCATTTCGAAGCCGGTTACGTGCCGGGCCATCACGATATAGCAAGCTTCGCCCAGGCGATCCGCGCCATTGGCGAGCCGATCCACGGCCAGCCGGCCGAAACGATCTCCATGGGCAAGCTTTTGACGCTGCTGTTCGAAGTGACCGAGCTTTTCGACATGGAAACGCGGCCGGAACTGGTGATGCTGCAAAAGACCATGGTGGTGGTGGAAGGCGTGTCGCGCATGCTCAATCCACGCTTCAACATGTGGAAGGCGGCAGACCCCGTCGTCGGTGGCTGGATCAGGGACAATCTCGGCCCGAAACGCATCGTCACCGATCTGAAGGACGGCGTGAAGGCGGCCCTGAAGCTCGCCGAGGCAGCGCCGGAGATCGCCGCCAAGACCGAAAAGCTGCATTCCGAGTTGATGTACATGAGCGAGAACGGCCTGCGTTTCGACGCGCAGACGGCGGAAGCCATCGGCAAGGCGGAAGCGCGCCACACCAAATGGGGACGGGCGGCACTCTGGGTCATAGCGCTGACGCTTCTTTACATCGCCATCAGGATAAGCTGAGCATCTCGGCACCGGTGAGTGCCATGTTTGTGTAATGCATTGGAGCGATAAGGGCCTGATCTCCAATCGAGACAGGTGATCGATGCGGGGTAAGGGCTGCTTTGATGCCTGCGCGGAATTGCGCCGGCGGTATAGACGGACGATGCCGGACGGGATTTGATTTTGATGGCAAAAGCGCAAGTATTGAAAGAGGCCCTTTCCTATTCGTCGTGGCCGCTGGTGTTCGTCGGCGGCCTCGTGGGGTCCTATTTCGCTTTCACGAGCAGCCATCCCATCGCGGCCTTTTTGACCGTCTACGCGGGCGCGGTTTTAAGCCTGTTTCTTCTCGAACGTTATATTCCCTACGAAATCCAATGGCTTGAGGGTGATGGCGAGACCGTGAACAGCATCGGCCACACGCTTTTGACGAAAGGGCTCGTCCAGCTCGCAGCCGCCGCAGCGGCAATCTTCCCGATGGTGACCGCCAATGTGCTGCAGCCGCTCGCCGCCATACGGTTCGACCTGTGGCCGTCTCATCTGCCGATGATCGTTCAGGTCGCCCTTGCGGTGACAATTGCCGAATTCGGCCTCTACTGGTCCCACCGTATTGCGCATGAAACCGTATTCTTCTGGCGTTTCCATGCGCTGCATCACAGCGTCGTGCGGCTCTGGGTCGTCAATACGGGACGGTTCCATGTGGCCGATTCCCTGTTCAAGATCGCGCTCAGCCAGATTCCGCTCTATTTCATGGGTGCGCCGCTACAGGTTTTCTGGTGGCTGGGCGCCGTTACCGCATTCATCGGTATTTTGACCCATTGCAACGTCGATATGAAAACGGGGCCGCTCGATTACGTGTTCAGCACCCCGCGCCTGCACCGCTGGCACCATTCAAAACAGCTTCCGGAAGGGAACACCAATTACGGCGAGAATCTCGTCTTCTTCGATCTGATCTTCGGCTCCTACCATAATCCCGACAGGCCTTCTTCCACCGATATCGGCATCAAGGGCAAGATTGCGAAAGGATTCCTGCCGCAGCTCCTGCAGCCCTTCACCAAGGAAGGCGTCCGCCAGATCATCGGCAAGGACACCAAGCTCGACTGAACCGAAAAACTACAGGGCACGCGCAGTCTCGATCACGATACCCAGTTCGCCCCGCAGTTTTTTGGTCAGACCAGCCGCGACAAGCTCATAGGAGCGGCGCACATAATGCTCCAGTTCTTCCTGTTCGAGCGGGGAATGATCGCCAATCGATATCCATTTGCGTTTGGCGAAATAAGGCGCCTGCCCTATGCCTTCCAGCGAGGTCAATATTTCGAAGCTCTCTTCCGAGCATTTCACGACCAGCCGCCAGTCCTCCCGCTCGCCAAGCACGGCAAAGACCTTGTCGCCCACCTTGGCGACATGGGAATCCCATTGGTCGACGAAACGCACGCCAGGCCATTTGCCGAGCACCCTGTCGAAAGTCTTGCGATCGAACAGGCTCATGCGAGTTTCTCCGCGATCAGGGCCGCCAGACGTTTTGCAACGTCGGCCTTATCGAGATCCGGCCAAACATCGATGCCATCCGCGGAAATGATCTTCACGCTGTTGCGATCCCCGCCCATGATGCCGGTTTCCGCCGAAACATCATTCGCGACGATATAATCCGCCCCTTTGCGCTCCAGCTTCGCCCGGCCGTTCTTTTCGACATCCTGCGTTTCGGCGGCGAAGCCCACCACAATCCTCGGGCGCTTTTCATGATGGCCGACGGTTTTGAGAATATCGGGATTTTCCGTCAGTTGCAGCGCCGGCGGCGCATCGCCCGGCTGCTTCTTGATCTTCTGCTCCGACGAGCCCGTCACCCGCCAGTCGGCGACGGCAGCGACCATGACGGCGATATCCGCCGGCAGTCTCGATATCACCGCATCGCGCATCTCCTCGGCGCGCTCGACATGGATCGTCGTGACCCCGGCAGGATCGGCGATGGTGACCGGGCCGGAAACCAGCGTAACCTCTGCCCCCAGTTCCGCCAGAGCCGCCGCAATGGCATGGCCCTGCTTGCCGGAGGAGCGGTTGGCGATGTAGCGCACCGGGTCAATCGGTTCATGCGTGGGGCCGGAGGTGACGATCGCCGTTCTGCCCTTCAGGGGCTTTGGCCCCTCATCCAGCAGTGCGGCGACGGCTTCGACGATCTGCAATGGCTCGGCCATGCGGCCAAAACCAGCCTCGCCTTTCTCTGCCATCTCACCGGCCATCGGGCCGATGAAAAACACGCCATCTTCTTTCAGCGTTTCGACATTACGCAGCGTGGGCTTCGCCGCCCACATTTTTGGGTTCATCGCCGGTGCCACCAGCACCTTGCGATCCGTCGCGAGAAGAATGGTGGAGGCAAGATCGTCTGCAAGACCATGCGCCATCTTCGCCATCAGATCGGCGGTGGCGGGTGCCACAAGCACGAGGTCGCAGTCACGCGCCAGCCTGATATGGCCGACATCCTGTTCATCCTGCCGGGAAAAGAGCTCGGTGAAGACATGGGTGGCGGAAAGTGCACCGACGGCAAGCGGCGTGACGAATTCCTGGGCGCCCTTCGTCATCACCGGCGTCACCTTCGCGCCGCGCTCTTTCAGACGGCGGATGAGATCGAGGCTTTTATAGGCTGCGATGCCACCGGAGATGATGAGGAGAATATGTTTGCCTGAAAGCGTCATGATGCCGGACCAGTTTCCCGTTTCAGGGGAAACTAAGCCCTTGGCATACAAAGTGCAATCACGCCTTTGTCACGCCGCCTTGGCGACGTGATATTCCTTGATCGCGACCATCTTGATCGCCGGAAAACGCTCGGACTCATAGCGGAGCGAGAAGGCGTCCTGCGCCAGAAACACCGGATCGCCATCCAGATCGCGGGCGATATCGCCGCGCTTGACGTTGAGGAACTTGTCCATTTCCGCCGGCTGATCGGAAGAAATCCAGCGGCAGACGGAAAAGCGCGACATTTCGAAGGAGACCGGCAGGCCATATTCGCCCATCAGACGCTCCTTCAACACGTCGAGCTGCAGCGCACCGACAACACCGACGATGGCCGGCGAGCCGTCTTCCGGCGAAAAGAGCTGCACGACGCCTTCTTCCGCCATCTGCTGCAGGGCTTCCTTCAGCTTCTTCGCCTTCATGGCGTCCTCAAGACGCACGCGGCGGAGAATTTCCGGCGAAAAGTTAGGCACGCCCTGGAAGACGAGGTTTTCACCCTCGGTCAGCGTATCGCCGATGCGCAGCGTACCATGGTTCGGGATGCCGACCACGTCACCCGCAAAGGCCGTATCGGCAAGCTGGCGCTGCGAGGCGAAGAAGAACTGCGGCGCAGTGAGGCCCATCTGTTTGCCGGTGCGGGCAAGCCGCGCCTTCATGCCGCGCTCCAGCTTGCCGGAGCAGATGCGGGCAAAAGCGATGCGGTCGCGATGGTTCGGGTCCATATTGGCCTGAATCTTGAAGACAAAGGCCGTCATTTTCTCTTCAGCTGCATGGACGGTGCGGGTGTCCGCCACCTGATCGCGCGGCGGCGGTGCGAAATCGCCAAGCGCATTGATGAGATCACGTACACCGAAATTGCGCAGCGCCGAACCGAAGAACACCGGCGTCATATGACCTTCGAGAAATGCCTGACGATCGAAAGGACGGCAGGCTTCCAGCGCAAGCTCCGTTTCCTCGACGAAAAGATGGCGCTCATTTTCCGGCAGACGATCGGCAACCGCCTGCGGACCGTTGACCGGCATGGCTTCCACCTGCGTATCCACGCCACGGAAGGTGCTGTCGGCGAGATTATAGGCGCCGCAGAAGGTCTTTGCCCGACCGACCGGCCAGGTGATGGGCGCCGTATCGAGTGCGAGCTTCTCTTCCACCTCATCCAGAATCTCGAAGGGGTCGCGGCTTTCGCGGTCCATCTTGTTGATGAAGGTGATGATCGGAATATCGCGCATGCGGCAGACTTCGAACAGCTTCAGCGTGCGCGGCTCGATACCCTTGGCGGCGTCGATGACCATGATCGCCGCATCCACCGCCGTCAGCGTGCGGTAGGTGTCGTCGGCGAAGTCCTCGTGGCCGGGCGTATCGAGAATGTTGAAGACACGGTCATTATATTCAAAGGTCATGACCGAGGTGACGACCGAAATGCCGCGCTCACGCTCGATCTTCATCCAGTCCGAACGGGTCTGGATGCGATCCTTCTTCGCCTTCACCTCACCGGCAAGCTGGATCGCTCCGCCGAACAGCAGCAGTTTTTCAGTGAGCGTGGTCTTACCCGCGTCCGGGTGCGCGATAATAGCAAAGGTGCGGCGGCGGGAGACCGCCTCGGCAAGTGTTTCGGCCATCTGACAAATCCTGTGGAATTGCGGGCTATCTAGCGTTTCAGGCCCGCATTTGCAATTGACCTTGCCGCGATCTCGGCAAACTAATGCCGGATGACCCTTCAAAACGACAATCGCCCCCCTCTCCGGCTCGTCCGCCTCGCCAATGGCGCTGACCTCGAATTGCCGTCCTATGAGACCCGTGGCGCTGCCGGCATGGACCTGCGCGCGGCCGTACCTGCCGGTGAACCGCTGACCCTGCAACCGGGCGAACGCGCGCTGGTCCCAACCGGTTTCATCTTCGAAGTTCCGCAGGGATACGAGGCGCAAATCCGCCCCCGCTCCGGCCTCGCCATCAAGAACGGCATCACCTGCCTCAACTCTCCCGGCACGGTGGATAGCGATTATCGCGGCGAGGTGAAAGTCATCCTCGCCAATCTTGGCCAGGAGATTTTTATCATCGAGCGCGGTATGCGCATTGCGCAGATGGTGATCGCGCCGGTAACCCAGGTTGTTGTGAGCGAGGTGACGGAAACTTCCGAGACGGCGCGGGGCGCCGGCGGTTTCGGCTCCACCGGGGTTTAGCGACACCACTGGGACAGAAGCGCGGAATGATTGTCTTTACCCGGCAATTTCGCTATGGATTTGGCGGATTTTTCGGGAAACACGATCATGACGCTGACGACCCTTTTCGCCTATGCCACCGCCCTCTTCATCGCCGCTGCCATTCCCGGCCCCGGCATGACGGCGATCGTGGCGCGGGCGCTGGGTTCGGGCTTTCGCGAAACCTTCTTCATGGGTCTCGGGCTGGTGCTGGGCGACATGATTTACCTGACCGCTGTGATCCTGGGCCTGGCCTTCGTCGCGCAGACCTTTCAGGAAGCCTTCATGGTGCTGAAATTCGCGGGCGCGGCCTATCTCCTTTATATCGCCTGGAAGCTTTGGACCGCCGGTCTCTTTCCGCAGGACCTGAAGGCGAAGAAGAGCACCAGCATGTCCATGTCCTTCCTGTCCGGCCTGCTGATCACACTCGGCAACCCAAAAACCATGCTGTTTTATGTGGCGCTGGTGCCGACGCTGATCGATATCCGCATGATCGGCCCTTCGGAATATGCGACCCTTCTCGCCATCACCTTCATCGTGCTGATGGCGGTTCTCCTGCCTTACATCCTGCTTGCGGCCAAGGCGCGTAACCTCCTGAAAAGGCCGAGCGCCTTGACGATCCTCAACCGCACGGCGGCGGGTATTCTGGCCGGAACCGCGACCATGATCGCGATCCGCAGCACGTAAAACAAATTCGTGCATTTATGCGATTTATCGTGAAATTATTCCTGCAATTTAGGGATATTAGGACGAACGTTCGCTAGCTTGCGAAAGCTATTGCTCCTATTCTGCCGCTCAAATCTTGCGGTCTTTACACAGGAGAGCATCATGCCCGAAGCCAGAAAGCCCGGACGCGGACGCGTCTATTCCTCGATTACGGAAACAATCGGCGACACACCGATCGTGCGGCTCGACAAGCTGGCGAAGGAGAAGGGCGTGAAGGCCAACCTTCTCGCCAAACTCGAATTTTTCAATCCCATCGCTTCCGTGAAGGACCGCATCGGCGTCGCCATGATCGAAGCTCTGGAAGCGCAGGGCAAGATCACCCCCGGCAAAACCACGCTGGTGGAGCCGACATCCGGCAACACGGGCATCGCGCTTGCCTTCGCCGCCGCTGCGAAGGGCTACAAGCTGATCCTGACCATGCCTGAAACCATGTCCGTTGAACGCCGGAAAATGCTGGCCCTGCTCGGCGCCGAACTGGTGTTGACCGAAGGCCCCAAGGGCATGAAGGGCGCCATCGCCAAGGCGCAGGAACTGGCCGAGACCCTGCCTGACGCCATCATTCCGCAGCAGTTCGAAAACCCCGCCAATCCCGATATTCACCGCAAGACGACGGCTGAAGAAATCTGGAACGACACCGAGGGCACGGTCGATATTCTCGTCTCGGGCATCGGCACCGGCGGCACCATCACCGGCACGGGTCAGGTGCTGAAGTCGCGCAAGCCCGAGGTGAAGGTCATTGCCGTCGAACCTGCCGACAGCCCGGTTCTTTCCGGCGGCAACCCCGGCCCGCACAAGATTCAGGGCATCGGCGCCGGTTTTGCACCCGCTATCCTCGATACCGGCATTTATGACGAGATCGTCACCGTGACCAATGACGAGGCTTTCGAAACCGCACGTCTGGCGGCAAGGCTGGAAGGCGTGCCGGTCGGCATCTCCTCGGGTGCGGCGCTGGCGGCGGCCATCAAGGTTGGCGCGCGGGAAGAAAATGCCGGCAAGAACATCGTCGTCATCATTCCTTCCTTTGCGGAACGCTACCTTTCGACAGCGCTTTTCGAAGGCCTCGGGCTTTAAGACAAGCTTTCAAGCGCGGTAGAATCGCGCGCCAGAGTAGCGAATATTCTTATGTGCCGCCGGCTTCCGCTGGCGGCACAGTTTTTTTCAGGGAAGGCACAAAAGGCGAATTTCTGGAGCATATCCGGTTTAAACGGAATCGTTAGATGTGCTCTAATTACTTGTTTTTACACACTTCCCCACCAAAAACCGCTTCGTGCGTTTACTGGAAATGCTCTATGCCGCCGCCGTCAGCCTTTCGCCAGCGATACGATAGGACACGGCTTCCGCCACATGGATACGGCCGACCGTCTGTTTACCATCCAGATCGGCCAGGGTGCGGGCAACCTTGAGAATGCGATGATAACCGCGCGCGGAGAACTTCAGCCGCTCGGCCCCATCGCGCAGCAATTGCAGCCCGGACGCATCCGGCTCGGCATATTTTTCTATCAGGGTCGTCGTGCAGCGGGCATTGGTGCGAATGGCGGCAAATCCCGCCGCCGCGTAACGTTCCTGCTGCGCAAGGCGCGCCCGGGCGACACGGGCGGCGACCGCCGCACTCGGCTCTGAAGCGACGGGGCGGATGAGATCGGCGGCGGAGACGGCGGGAACGTCGATGCGGATATCGATACGATCCAGCAGCGGGCCGGAAATGCGGGCCTGATAATCCGTCACACAACGCGGGCCTCGGGCGCAGGTGAAACCCGGCTCTCCCGCCATGCCGCAACGGCAGGGGTTCATCGCCGCAACGAGCTGGATTTCCGCCGGATAGCTGACGCGATGATTGGCCCGTGCAATGACGCATTCGCCCGTTTCCAGCGGCTGGCGCAATGCATCCAGCACCTGCGGCGAAAATTCCGGGAACTCATCCAGAAAAAGAACGCCGTGATGGGCGAGCGAAGCCTCACCCGGCTTGGCGCGAAGCCCTCCGCCGATCAGCGCCGCCATGGTGGCGGAATGGTGCGGGGTGCGGAACGGCCTGCGGTCCGAAAGCTTGCCGCCGGACAATTGGCCGGCGATGGAATGGACCATCGACACTTCCAGCAATTCCGCCGCCTCCAGCGGCGGCAGGATGGAAGGCAGGCGGGCTGCGAGCATGGATTTGCCGGAGCCGGGTGGACCGACCATGAGCAGGTTGTGGCCGCCGGCGGCTGCCACCTCCAGCGCGCGCCGGGCGCTCTCCTGTCCTTTGATATCCGCTAAATCCGGCAGATTGACCGGGTTGGTGCGAATAGCGGGCGTCGGGCGCGAGAGAAGCTGGGTGCCGCGAAAATGATTGGCCAGTGCAATCAGGCTGCGCGGGGCGAGAATATCGATACCGGCGCCGGCCCAGGCCGCTTCCGGCCCGCTTTCAGCCGGGCAGATCAGCCCCTTGCCAAGCGCATTTGCGCCGATCGCCGCCGGCAGGGCGCCCGAAACCATACCGATGGTGCCATCGAGATTGAGTTCGCCGAGAACCACATAACGTGCCAGCATTTCTGCCGGTATCGCGCCCAAAGCCGCCATGAGGCCAAGGGCAATGGGAAGATCGAAATGCGATCCTTCCTTGGGCAGATCGGCAGGCGCGAGATTGACGGTGACCTTTTTTGCCGGCAGCGCCAGACCCGAGGCATGCAGGGCGGCCTGCACCCGCTCGCGGCTTTCGGCCACCGCCTTATCGGGCAGGCCGACAATCTGGATGCCCACCTTTCCCGGCGCGACCATGACCTGCACCTCGACGGGCACACCCTCTATGCCCTGAAATGCAACCGTATTGACCCTTGCCACCATGGCCTGCCCCCGCAACCGGCCGCGCTGGTTAGAGCTTCATGCCCTATCGCGACCACCCGCAAGCAACGTGCCACAGGGCAAAGAATAAAACAAGAACATCCAGCGAACAATTTCTCGCTGGCGATGTATTTTAGTTGTGTCTAGTTGTACTCGCGGAACAAAGCTGGACCGGCGCAAGCCCGCCTCAGAAATCCTGGGCTTCGCGCTTTTTCTCGATCGCATCCCACAACAGGCTTGCGACATCGGCACCGCCGAATTTCCGCACTTCGCGAATGCCGGTCGGCGAGGTGACGTTGATTTCCGTCATATAGTCGCCAATCACATCGATACCGACGAAGAGGAAACCGCGCTCGCGCAAGGCAGGGCCGATCCGGCGGCAGATTTCCTTCTCGCGCGCCGTCAGTTCCGTCGGTTCCGGCCGGCCGCCGGCATGCATGTTGGAGCGGGCGTCGTTTTCCGCCGGCACACGGTTGATTGCGCCCACCGGCTCGCCATCCACCAGCAGGATACGCTTGTCGCCTTTGCGGACATCAGGCAGATATTGCTGGGCGATATAAGGTTCGCGGAACATCTGGCCGAACATCTCCAGCAGAGAAGAGAAATTGCGGTCGTCGCGCGCGGAATGGAAGACGCCGGCGCCACCATTGCCGTAAAGCGGCTTGAGGATGATATCGCCCATTTCATTACGAAAGCGGGCGATTTCGGCCACATCCTTGGTGATCAGCGTCTTCGGCATCAGATCGGCGAATTCGGTGACGAAAATCTTTTCAGGCGAGTTGCGCACCCAGACGGGATCGTTGACCACCAGCGTTTTCGGATGAATGCGCTCCAGCAGATGGGTCGAGGTGATGTAAGCCATGTCGAATGGCGGATCCTGACGCAGATGGATGACATCCATGGTCGACAGATCGACGCGCTCCGGTTCGGAGAGCGAGAAATGGTCACCCTTGATGTCACGCAGTTCCATCTGCTCGACAGTGGCGTAAATCTTGCCATCGCGCATGGAGAGGCGCTCGGGGGTATAATGGAACAGCCGGTATCCCCGCGCCTGCGCCTCAAGGCTCATGGCGAAGGTGGAGTCACCGGCGATATTGATGCCGGAGACATGATCCATCTGGATCGCGACGTTCTTGATCTTCGCCATGCGCATGTTCCTCTTGCAGCATGCGGACACTTTGTCGGCCCGCGGTGCTCATTGCCTCGCCTTTTCAAGCTTCCCTGCAGGACCGGTATAAACCCGGAAATGCTTCAGAAAACCCTGAAGGTGTAGGGCAGCGACCATTCAAAGGCAACTGCTGCAAGCGGTGGTTTGTGTGAGTTTTATTGAACCTTCACAATTCCGTCGGCGAAGCCATGCAGGTCCCCGCCGACTGGAATGTTCTATGGGTTCAGGCCGCCAGCTTATAGGAACGGCCGGCAAACAGCTTGTTCTTGACGCGATAGGCAAAAGCCAGCGCCTTGGGGAACGGACGGCGCATGAAAGCGACCTTGCGGACATAATCATCCACCCGCCAGGTGGCCCATGTTCCCGCAGGGAAATAAGCGACATCGCCGACCCGCAGGATGCTGATGGAACCGTCTTCCGCGGTCACATGCACTTCGCCTTCGAGAATATAGACGGTTTCATCCCAGCCGAAGAACCAGCGGAACTCACCCGCCGTGCAATCCCACATGGCGGTGCTGGACGCACGGTCGCCGCTTCTGGAATGATCCGCCGCGCGCGCCTGGGGGTTGCCGGAAATGACCCATTCCGGATTGATGGGGGCCGGCTGAAGCCGCAGATCGGTGCAGGATGCGCTGACGACAGCCTCGTCTTTTGAGCGGCGCAAATAGGCCGGCAATATCGGCACCGTGCGGACCGCCATGGTTGCTGCGGCGGCGAACATCATTTTGAAGGACATATTAGAAAACCCCCGTGAAATATTGGAGGTCTTCTATCATCAGGATCGTAACGAAGCGGTTTTGACAATCGGCGCAATTTTAGTCATCGCGCCGATTTCTGCGAAGCACTCAGGCTGTCGCCATTTGCGCGGGCTGCGCCGCCAGCTGCTCCGCTTTGCCGACGATGCGCTTGCCGGTTTCGCTGGAGAAGAAATGCAGTTTCTCCGGCGCGATCGTGACGGAGAGCGCAGACGGAACCTCGACATCCGGCGGGAAAGCAACTGTCAGGCTCTGGTCACCGATCATGCCGTGGATAAGTCGCTGCGAACCCAGTTCCTCGATGTAATCGACCCGAAGCGGGAAGCTCTGCTCACCTGCCGCTGCGAGGCGGAAATCTTCCGCCCGCATGCCCACCGTCACGGGGCCGGAGGCAGGCGCGAAACCGTTGAGCGCAAAGAGCGACGGACCGATGGCGAGGCTATCGCCATGCAACTCGGCGTTCAGCAGGTTCATGGCGGGAGAGCCGATGAAACTCGCTACGAAGGTCGAGGCAGGGGTGTGATAGACATCGAGCGGTGCGCCGATCTGTTCGATACGGCCGCCATTCAGCACCACGAGACGATCGGCGAGCGTCATGGCTTCCAGCTGATCGTGGGTGACGTAGATCGATGTGGTGCCGAGACGCTTTTGCAGGCGCTTGATCTCGCCGCGCATGGAAACGCGCAGCTTGGCGTCGAGATTGGACAGGGGCTCGTCGAACAGGAAGGCCGCCGGTTTGCGCACGATGGCGCGACCCATGGCGACACGCTGCCGCTGGCCGCCGGAAAGGGCGCGCGGCTTGCGGTCCAGATAGGGCTCAAGTTGCAGCATACGCGCGGCTTCGGCCACACGCGCATCGATCTCCGTCTTCGGCGTCTTGCGGTTCTTCAACCCGTATTCCAGGTTCTGGCGCACCGACATATGCGGGTAAAGCGCGTAGTTCTGAAACACCATGGCGATATCACGGTCGGCCGGATCGGCCTGATTGACCACCCGGTCACCGATCTTCACAGTGCCTTCGGAAATATCCTCAAGCCCTGCGACCATGCGCAGAAGCGTGGATTTGCCGCAGCCGGAAGGGCCAACGAGAACGATGAACTCGCCGTCCCTGATGTCGATATCGACGTGATGCACGGCGCGCACGCCGCCGTGATAATCCTTGCAGACCTGACTGATTTCTATCGCGGCCATTTCGGTCTCCTTATTTATCGCTTTCGGTCAGGCCCTTGATGAACCAGCGCTGGAAAATGACGACGATCAGCACCGGCGGCAGCATGGCCAGCACGGCGAGCGCGAAAGCTTCGTTGTAATCGGGAATTTGCGAACCGACCCAGACCTGCAGGATCGACTTGATGCCGCGCATCAGGGTGAAGAAGCCCTCATCCGTCGTCATCAGCATGGGCCAGAGATACTGGTTCCAGCCGTAAACGAACATGATGATGAAGATCGCCGCCATCATGGTGCGGGACAGCGGGATGAGAACGTCGATGAAGAATTTCACCGGCCCTGCGCCGTCAATGCGGGCAGCCTCCAGCAACTCCTCCGGCACGGATTTGAAGAACTGCCGGAAATAGAAGGTGCCTGTCGCCGAAGCGAGAAGCGGCACGATGAGGCCGGTGTAGGAGTTCAGAAGGCCAAGTTTGCTCATCACCTCGTAGGAGGGCATGATGCGCACTTCGAGCGGCAGAAGCAGCGTGGTGAAAATGATCCAGAAGGCGAGCGTTGCGAACCGGAACCGGAAATAAACGATCGCATAGGCCGCCGTCATCGACAGGACGATCTTGCCGACGGCAAAACCGATGCCGAGGATCAACGAATTCAGCACCATGTTGAGACCCGTTATCTGCCCGGTGAAGCCGCCCTTCTGGGTCAGGACCTTTTCATAAGTCTCGATGAAATTGTCGCCGGGAACCATCGTCAGACCGCTGCGGTGGATTTCCGCAGCGGTATGGGTGGAGGTCATGAAGGCCACGATGACCGGCAATATCAGGAACAGCGCGCCGATGATCAGCACCAGATGATCGAGGGGTTTTGTCTTGTACATGGTCTTTTCCCTCAATTGTAATGGATGCGCTTTTCGATGAAGCGGAACTGGATGATGGTGAGAACGAAGACGACCAGCATCAGGATGACGGACTGGGCCGAAGAGCCACCGATGTCATTGCCGCGGAAACCATCCAGAAACACCTTGTAGACCAGCGTGATCGGGTTGTTGGCAGCCTTGTCCTTCACCATCACGTCGATGACGCCGAATGTGTCGAAGAGCGCATAGGTGATGTTGATGATCAGCAGGAAGAAGGCCGTGGGCGCCAGAAGCGGCATGATCACCGTCCAGAACCTGCGAAAGCCAGAACGGCAGTCGATGGCCGCGGCTTCCCGCACGGAGACCGGAACGCCCTGAAGACCGGAGAGGAAGAAAATGAAGTTGTAAGGGATCTGCTTCCAGACCGCGACAACGATCATGGCGAAGGCCGTATCGAAATAATTAAGGCCGACCTTCATGTCCCAGCCGAGGAATGCAGCCATCTTCACGAAGGGGCCAATATGCTGGTCGAAAAACATCATTCCGATGAGACCGGCGACCGGCGGCGCGATGGCATAGACGGAAATCAACAGCGTCTTGTATGTCGAGCTGCCCCGAATGACCGCGTCGGCCTTGACGGCGAGCAGCAGGCCGAGCGCCAGCGAAAAGAAGGTGACCAGCACGGTGAAGACAACCGTGAATTTGGCGATGCTGAGATATTCGGGGCTGAAGATCGCATCCGAATAGTTGGCAAGTCCGACGAAGGAAGCGCCGAAACCGAACGGGTCTTCGATATAGAAGGACGAATGTATGGCCTGAACCGATGGCCAGTAGAAGAAGATGAAAATCACCGCAAGCTGCGGCGCCAGAAACAGGTAAGGTACGTAGGACGAGGAGAACTGCACGCGCTTCATGCCGGCGTCGGCAGGTTTGGCTGGCTTTCCAGCCTTTGCGGACCAGCCGGACAAAAACCGGCGCGGTTGAGACGATGTATAGGCCACGCTTGCGCTTCCTTATCCGAGAGCGAGCCTCCCTTCCGTGGGAAAGGAGGCTCGGCAATGGTCATTGGTTTCGAAACAGACGATCAGCCGGCCGTCTTGGCGAAACGGGCGAGCAGGTCGTTGCCTTCCTTCTCGATGATGTCGAAGGCGTCCTTCGGGGTCACTTCGCCGGAGAAGATGCGGTTATATTCGCGTTCCATGACGGCGCGGATCTGCGGGTAGAAGCCGAGGCGGTAACCCTTGGACCATTCGCCGCCCGGCAGCGAGAGCTGCTGGATGCCGACTTCCGCGACCGGCTTTTCCTTGTAGAAGCCTTCAGCCTTGGCCTTTTCGTAAGCGGCCTTGGTGATAGCGACGTAACCGGTTGCCTTGTGGTAGAAGACCTGGATTTCCGGCGAGGTCAGGAACTGGAAGAAGTCGGCCACGCACTTGTTTTCGGCTTCAGACTTGCCCGACATTGCAAAAAGCGCCGCGCCACCGATGAAGGAGTTGGTGCCGGCACCCTTGATGGAGCCCCAGTAAGGAAGGAAGGTTGCCGAGAACGGCATGGTCGCCGTCTTCTGCAGGCCGCCGAAGGAGCCCGAAGAACCAATCCAGAACGCGACCTTGCCTTCTTCAAAGGGCTTCTGGTTGTCGTTCCAGCCGGCGCCGTAATAGGCGAACAGGCCCTTGTCCTTCCAGTCCTTCAGCTTGTCGAACATCATGACGAGGTTCGGGTCGGTGACCTTGAGCTTGGTGTCGGTGACGCTGTCATAGCCGTTATTGTTGGTGGCGAACTGGATGTTGTTGCGGGAGAAGAAGTTCTCCGTGAACTGCCAGGTGAGCTGCGACTGAACGAGCGGAATGTAGCCGGCTTCCTTCAGCTTCGGCGCAACCTGCTCGAACTCTTCCCAAGTCTTCGGCGCTTCGACGCCGGCCTTTTTCAGGGCTTCGTCGTTGACGTACATGATGGGAGCGGAGGAGTTGAACGGCATGCCGACGAACTTACCGTCAGCGGCAGCGTAGAAATAACGCACGCCGTTGATGAAGGCATCGCGGTCGAACTTGTAACCGGCCTTGTTGATGAGATCTTCGGCAGGAATGACAGCGCCCTTGGCGTTGATGATGGTCGCGGCGCCAGCATCGAAAACCTGGAGGATGTTCGGCTGTTCGCCAGAGCGGAAAGCAGCGATGCCGCTGGCCAGGGCTTCTTCGTAGGAGCCCTTGGAAACCGGCGTCAGAGCGCATTCTTTCTGGGCTTCGTTGAACTTCTGGGCGACTTCGTTGATGACTTCGCCATTGCGGCCGCCCATGCCGTGCCACCAGGTGATGTTGGTAGCAGCCATGGAAGACGTCGCCGAAATGCTGACGGCCACTGCGGCCATGGAAATCTTCTTCAACATTACTAAATCCTCTCCACCATTTATTGGGATGAGGATGCGAATAGAGACGTTCCATGACGCCTCTTTGACAGTTCCATGTCAGATTTATTACAGCGACTGACGAAAATCTCAGTCGGTCATGCGCTTTATCGGCCGAGCCGGATTTCCGACCACCGTCACGCCCGGCGGCACATTGCGCGTCACCACCGAACCGGCGCCGACAATCGCGCCGTCACCAATAGTGATGCCAGCCCGAACGATCGCTCCGCCGCCGATCCAGACATCACGGCTGATCGTCACGGGCTTTGCGATTTCAATGCCTTGCGCTCGCGGCACCGGGTCCAGATGGTGTTCCGCACAATAGATCTGCACCGCAGGCCCGAGCATCGCGCCGTCGGCTATCGTAACTTTCGCGGAATCCAGAATGGTGCAGCCGGCATTGAGATAAACATTTTTACCAAGTGTGATGTTGAAGCCGTAAGCGCAATGAAACGGCGCTTCGATAAATGCCCCTTCACCAACAGAAGCGAACAGAGCCCTTAGCAACGGGGCCACTGCCCCGCGCTCATCCGGCGGCATCGTATTGTGCTGGTGGACGGCCCCTCGTGCCCGCCAGCGCAATATATCCAGCTCGGCATCCATGCAGCTGTACCATTCGCCCGCGGCCATTTTTTCCCGCTCGGTGGACATGTTTCCCTCCCCTTTAAAAGGCGTCGATAAAATGCTGCGGCAGGCGTCGTGGCAAAACGGCGATGATATCGAAACGCAGCGAAAAGCGCGCGGCATCCTTGCGACGGGCGAGCCACAGATCGGCCGCCGCCCGAATGCGTTGCTGCGAATGGAAACCGACGGCATCCACGGCACCTTCGCCGGACGTTCGCGCCTTGACCTCGACAATGGCGACGAGGTCCTTCTTGCGGGCGATGAGATCGATTTCCCCCAGCCGGGTACGATAACGAATGGCGAGGATGCGATATCCCTTCAGCAGCAGATAAAGTGCCGCCCAATATTCCGCGGCATGGCCGCGTCGCTCGGCCTTGCGCCTGTTATTGCTTCGCCCGTCAGCGGCCATCCGTTTCCTTCATATCCAGCAGCCTTTGATAAAGCTCCTTGCGCGGCAGGCCCGTCAGCTTGGCGGCTTCGCCTGCCGCCTTGGCGGCGGGCATGGTGGCGACGAGGTCCTTCAGCAGCTTCTCGACATCCTCGATATCGGGAATCTCGTCATAAGAGGGCGGCTCCACCAGAAGCACGATCTCACCCTTCACCACACGGTCACCACCGTAATAATCCGCAAGCTCGCCAAGCGTGCCGCGCCGGAACTCCTCGAAGGTCTTGGTCAGCTCGCGGCAGACCACGGCGCGGCGGTCGTGGCCGAGCACTTCGGACGCGACCTTGACGGAAGCGCCAATGCGATGCGGCGATTCAAAGAAGATCAAGGTGGCCGGGATTTTTGCGAGTTCGGCAAAACGGTCGCGCTTGCCCCGATCCTTCACCGGCAGGAAGCCCGCAAACAGGAAAGCATCGCTCGGCATTCCCGAACCCACGAGGGCGGCGAGCGGCGCGGATGCCCCCGGCACCGGCACGACACGATGCCCGGCCTCGAGCGCGAGCTGGCCGAGGCGGTAACCGGGATCGGAAACGAGCGGCGTTCCGGCATCCGAGACCAGCGCCACGGATTTTCCCGCCTCAAGCGCCGCAATGAGCTTCGGCCCCGCTTCGTTTGCGTTGTGCTCATGATATGCGAGCGGGCGGGTGCGGATGCCGTAACGTTCGAGCAGGATGCGGGTGACGCGGGTATCCTCGCAGGCGAGAACATCGGCCGAGGCCAGCGTTTCCAGCGCGCGGATGGTGATATCGCCAAGATTGCCGATGGGCGTGGCCACGAGATAAAGCGCAGGCTCCAGCGGCCGGGCCGGAATGGTGGCCGTGCCGATCCTGAAGCTCTTTGTTGCATCTCTCAAGTCGCTGTTCGATATTTCTTCCGTCACACGGCTTCCAATCATTCTGGCCGATTATTCGCGGCCGGTCGCTCTGGTTTCCTCTCTTTATGGGCAATAGAAAACCGGCGAACAAGGTCCACGGACGCCCCCAGCCTGTGGATCATGCTGTATAGCAGCAAAATGACCCGTGGCAGATGCACTCGGCTCTTGCATTTCCTGCAATAACTCTGCCATTTTGCCCGTCCACATTGTCCGGCTTTCTGGCCGGTGAAGACTCTTCTTGCCGATCCGGCGGTGGCCGGTTCGCAACGGTTGAAAGCGGTAGCGTCCATGCGTATTACTCTTGAGCGGTCGAACCTTCTGAAATCGCTGAACCACGTCCACCGGGTCGTCGAGCGTCGCAACACGATCCCGATCCTGTCCAACGTCCTGCTGCGCGCATCCGGCGCCAATCTGGACATGAAGGCGACCGACCTCGATCTCGAAATCACCGAAGCGACACCGGCCATGGTGGAGCAGGCAGGCGCCACCACCGTGCCGGCGCATCTGCTTTATGAAATCGTGCGCAAGCTGCCGGACGGTTCCGAAGTGCTTCTGGCCACCAATCCGGACGGCTCCTCGATGACGGTTGCCTCCGGCCGTTCGAAATTCTCGCTGCAATGCCTGCCGGAAGGGGACTTCCCCGACCTCACGGCCGGCACCTTCAGCCACACCTTCAAACTGAAGGCGACCGATCTGAAGATGCTGATCGACCGGACGCAATTTGCGATCTCGACCGAAGAAACGCGTTATTACCTGAACGGCATTTTCTTCCATACCATCGAAAGCAATGGCGACCTGAAGCTGCGCGCCGTCGCGACCGATGGCCACCGCCTGGCGCGCGCCGATGTGGATGCGCCTTCCGGTTCCGAAGGCATGCCGGGTATCATCATACCGCGCAAGACCGTCGGCGAGTTGCAGAAGTTGATGGACAACCCCGAGCTGGAAGTCACCGCCGAAGTCTCGGATGCGAAAATCCGCCTGACCATCGGTTCGGTCGTTCTGACCTCGAAGCTGATCGACGGCACATTCCCGGATTATCAGCGCGTGATCCCGACCGGCAACGACAAGGAAATGCGCGTCGATTGCCAGACCTTCGCGCAGGCTGTCGACCGCGTCTCGACCATTTCTTCCGAGCGCGGCCGCGCCGTGAAGCTCGCGCTCACCAACGGCCAGCTGACGCTGACCGTCAACAACCCGGATTCGGGAAGTGCTACGGAAGAAGTGGCTGTCGGTTACGACAATGATTCGATGGAAATCGGCTTCAACGCCAAATATCTCCTCGACATCACCTCGCAGCTTTCCGGCGACGACGCGATTTTCCTGCTGGCCGACGCCGGCTCGCCGACGCTCGTTCGCGACACCGCTGGCGACGATGCGCTTTATGTTCTGATGCCGATGCGCGTTTGAAACGGGACTTTTTTGCAGGTTTCATCAAAAAAGCCGGTGGAACGCTTCACCGGCTTTTTTTGATTCGGCGACGGTGTCTTTCAAACCGTAAGCGAATTTTTCCAGTTACGACATTTTGCCTTGTTTTTGCGCCAAATGGGATCAACATTGCGTAACAGTTTTTTGACAATGACCAAAAGCATCTGAGGGAACTATGGCACTTAACCTGAAGCAACGGCTTGAACAGAAATTTGAAGAAGAAATTCGCTTTTTCAAAGGCATGGTCAGCCAACCGAAAAAAGTCGGGGCCATTGTACCGACATCGTCCATCACGGCGAAAAAAATGGCCAGTGTCATCAATCCCCATTCCGGCCTGCCGGTTCTCGAACTCGGCCCGGGCACCGGTGTCATCACCAAGGCCATTCTGGCGCGCGGCATCAAGCCGGAGAACCTGACCGCCATCGAATATTCGACCGATTTCTACAATCAGCTCCTCAGGAGCTATCCGGGCGTCAATTTCGTCAATGGCGACGCCTTCGATCTCGATGCGACGCTTGGCGAACACACGGGCCAGATGTTCGACAGCGTCGTTTCCGCCGTGCCGATGCTGAATTTCCCCATGGCCGCCCGTATCAAGCTTCTCGATGAATTGCTGAAGCGCGTGCCTCATGGCCGCCCCGTCGTGCAGATATCCTACGGTCCGATTTCCCCCATCGTCGCGCAGCCGCATCTCTACCACATCCGTCATTTCGATTTCATCGTGCGCAATATTCCGCCGGCGCAATTGTGGACCTATACGCGGGCCTGATCTTCGACAGAGGGCGGGAACTCGTCATTTCCCGGTCGTGACGAATGGTTAGGGTGTCGATTTGCCCTTTCCATCGCCCTTGAGGACCGATTGCCATGCATGCGCTCTACATCACCCATCCCCAGGTCAAGATCGATCCGGCTGTTCCCGTTCCCGAATGGGGGCTTTCGGACAGGGGTGCCGAGCGGACGCGCGAGGCAAGCCGCCTGCCCTGGGCGCGGTCATTGCGCCGCATCGTTTCCAGCGCCGAGACCAAGGCGATCGAAACCGCCCGCATCCTGGCTGAAACCTCCGGGGCGGAAATGGACATCGTCGAGGCAATGCATGAAAACGACCGGTCCGCCACCGGCTTCCTGCCGCCGCCGGAATTCGAAAAGGCGGCGGACTGGTTCTTCGCCCATCCCGAGGAGAGTTTTCACGGCTGGGAGCGTGCAATCGACGCTCAGGCAAGGATCGTCGGGGCAGTCAAAGCCGTTCTCGACCGGCACGACCCGCAGCAGCCAATCGCCTTTGTCGGACATGGTGGCGTAGGTACGCTGCTGAAATGCCATATCGAAGGCCGCGGCATCAGCCGCAGCAAGGACCAGCCGCCCGGCGGCGGCAATCTCTTTCGCTTCTCCATCGCCGACTTTTCACTTGCAGCCGCGTCCCCCACATGCGACTGGACGGCAATGGAAACATGGCAGGGATAAGACAATGACCGCGCGCGAAAAACTCATCGTCGGGCTGGATGTTCCGACTGTGCAGCAGGCCGAAGACATCGTGTCGAAAATCGGCGACGAGGTTCTGTTCTACAAGATCGGTTATCAGCTGGTCTTTGCCGGCGGTCTCGAATTTGCGCGCGACCTTGTCCAGAGCGGCAAGAAGGTCTTTCTCGACATGAAACTGCTCGATATCGACAATACCATCGCCTCCGGTGTCGAAAACATCGCCCGCATGGGCATGTCGATGCTGACGCTGCATGCCTATCCCAAAGCGATGCGCGCCGCCGTCAAGGCCGCCGAAGGCTCCGGCCTCTGCCTGCTGGGCGTCACCGTGCTGACGTCGATGGACGACGTCGATCTCGCCGAGGCAGGTTATGCCTCTGACGCCCGTTCGCTGGTGCTGCGCCGGGCGGAGCAGGCACGCGAGGCTGGCATGGGCGGCATCGTCTGTTCGGCGGAAGAATCGACCGCCGTGCGCGAAATCCTCGGCCCGGACCTTGCCGTCGTCACCCCCGGCATTCGCCCGGCCGGCGCGGATCTCGGCGATCAGAAGCGGGTGATGACACCCTACGACGCCATCAAGGCCGGATCGAGCCATCTGGTCGTCGCCCGCCCGATCGTCAGGGCGGAAGACCCGAAAGCGGCGGCCCGCGCCATTCTTGACGACATGCTGCGCGCCAGCTTTCCGGCCAATCAGTAACGACAATCGGAGGAGATGAAATGGCAAAGGGATATTGGATCGCCCGCGTCGATGTGCGCGATAGTGAGCGTTACAAGGACTATGTCACGACGGCTAAGCCCGCTTTCGAGCGGTTCGGCGCCAATTTCCTGGCCCGTGGCGGCGCGCTGACCGAGCTGGAGGGCAAGGCGCGTGCGCGCAACGTCATCATCGAGTTCCCGTCGGTGCAGCACGCCATCGACTGCTATAATTCTCCCGAATATCAGGCCGCGGCCAAAATCCGCCAGGAAGTCGCGGATGCGGAGATGATGATCGTCGAAGGAATTTGACGTCCGTCAACCGCATTTCCCAAACCGTCTTCCAGCCTCGCGACAACATCTCTTCACGCGCGCGCGGCTTTGGGCTAAGAGACTGAAAAACGCTTTATCGACAGCTTCTGAGGAGCCTCCCATGACCTTGGCCAACCTTCCACCCCTCGTCACCGTTTTCGGCGGTTCGGGTTTTGTCGGGCGGCATGTCGTGCGGATACTTGCGAAGCGCGGTTATCGCATCCGCGTCGCCGTACGCCGCCCGGATCTCGCCGGGTTCCTGCAGCCGCTCGGCAATGTCGGCCAGATTTCCTTCGCCCAGGCGAACCTGCGTTATCGCGATTCCATCGTCAAAGCCGTGGAAGACGCCGACCATGTGGTCAATTGCGTCGGTATCCTGACCGAAAGCGGCCGCAACACCTTTGACGCCGTACAGGAATTCGGCGCGAAAGCCATTGCCGAGGCGGCCCGCGATGCCGGCGCCACGCTGACGCATATCTCCGCCATCGGCGCGGATGCCGGTTCGCCGACCGGTTATGGCCGCACGAAGGGCCGCGCCGAGGCCGCCATCCATTCCATTCTGCCTGGCGCCGTGATCCTGCGCCCGTCGATCATTTTTGGACCGGAAGACGATTTCTTCAACAAGTTCGCAAAGATGGCCCGCAGCATGCCGTTCCTGCCGCTGATCGGTGGCGGGAAAACCAGGTTCCAGCCGGTCTATGTCGAGGATGTCGCGGAAGCCGTCGCCCTTGGCGTCGATGGCAAGCTGAAGCCCGGCGCGATCTATGAACTCGGCGGTCAGGATGTCATGACATTCCGTGACTGTCTCGAGGCGGTTCTTGCCGCGACCTACCGGGAGCGTCCCTTCGTCAACCTGCCCTTCGGCGTCGCGTCGATGATTGGCAAGATCGCTTCAATGGTGCCGCTGATTGCGCCGCCGCTGACGCCCGATCAGGTGACCATGCTGAAAAAGGACAATGTCGTTTCCACTGACGCCGAAAAGAACGGCCTGACACTGGAAGGCATTGGCATCACGCCCGTTCGCGTCGCGTCCATTCTGCCTTCCTATATGGTGCAATACCGCCCGCACGGCCAGTTCTCAAATGCCGGAAAAGCGGCCTGAAGCCCATCTTCAGCCTCATCGAACACAACAAAGCGGGAGCCATTCCCGCTTTTTGTTTTTGCGCAATTCAATCGCAACCAAACCGCTATTCGTGCATTTTCCCCTCAACTGCAGGGGAGGTGTTGAATGAACCAGGGCTGCTTTGCAAAGCCGGGTAAAAGTTAACGGTGGTCCGGCCTCCACAGGCAAGCGTGGCACAAGCGCAACTGTGGAAAAGACTTCGTATTAACCCGGTATTCAACAAGCTGCTTTATTGATATTCGCCACATTCCAAACATATCCCGACCACTCAATTCACACACGGCGGCATGATCCGCGCAAACGAACGTCTGAAAGGCAATCATAAAATGGGCAGATCTATCGCACTCTTTTTTGCGTGTGCGGCTTTGGTGGTTCTGGCGGGTTCTTTCATGGCGCCGGGAACGGTTGCAGCGGGTAAGAGCGGTTGCGCTCCCGCCTATGGCGTCGACCCCTGCGCAACGGCTTCGATCAGCACCAACTGATCGGCCTTTAAAAGTTTCAAAGAAAAAGCGCCGCCGGTTCTCCGGGGCGCTTTTTCTTTTTCTGTTCGTTCGTCACGAACGGAGATTATTCCCGCCCCTGGTTCAACCCAGAACCAGAAGTGCCACCAGTCCCAGCGAACCGATGGCGATGCGCCACCAGGCGAAGGGTGCAAAGCCCCGCCGTGACACGAAATCCAGCAGGGAGCGAACAACGAAGAGGCCGGAGACGAAAGCGGCGATGAAACCGACGGCGATCAGCGCACCGTCATCGAAGCTCAGCGCATCGCGGTTCTTGTAAAGATCGAGCGTGAAAGCACCGAGCATGGTCGGCATCGCCAGGAAGAACGAAAATTCGGCGGCGGAGCGCTTGTCCGTTCCCATCAGCAGCGACCCGACGATTGTGGCGCCGGACCGCGACGTGCCGGGAATCATCGCAAGGCATTGGAAGAGGCCGATCTTGAAGGCGAGCGACGGCGGATAATCCATAATGTCGGTATATTTCGGTTTCAGCGGCATGCGGTCGACGCCGAGCAGAATGACGCCACCGATGATCAGCACCACACAGATGAGCATCGGCGTTTCAAACAGCACGGTCTTGATGAAGTCATGCGCCAAAGCGCCGATTATCGCCGCCGGCAGGAAAGCGAGAGCGACGGCCAGCACGAAGCGGCGCGCTTTCGCGCTTGTCGGCAGAGCGAGCGCAATCGACACAAGCTTTTGAAAATAAACAAGAAGGATCGCAACGATCGCACCAAGCTGAATAAGAACGGCAAAGGTGTTGCCGGGTGATTTGAAGCCGAGGAAATGCCCGGCCAGCAGCACGTGCGCCGTTGAGGAGACGGGAATGAACTCCGTCAGACCCTCGATAATGCCCAGCAGAAGCGCGCTGATGATCGATTGGTCACCCATGAGGTATCCTTCTTTTCAGGGGGAAAGTGGCAATGGAAGGCAATTGCGTTAAACTTGTTTTAAAGTAGCCAAGCTCTTATAGCGTCTTGATGAAGCGAAACTGAAAAAGTTTTTCGGCAAATGCCGATCATGACAACCAATCGTAAAAATTGAGTACCGATGCCAACTCTCTATCACTCTCCGATGTCGACCGCATCCCGGTTCGTTCGTCTGATCCTCGCGGAATACGGGTTCCAGACCGATCTCGTGGAGGAGCAGCCGTGGGAAAGACGGCGGGAGTTTCTGGCGCTCAATCCGGCCGGCACCCTGCCGGTCTATCTGGATGACAATATGCGCTCGCTGAGCGGGCCCTATGTGCTTGCGGAATTTCTTGACGAAACGCATGGGGTTCTGAAGCGCGACCGTCGGCTTCTCGCCGAAGACCCGTTTCAGCGTGCGGAAATCCGCCGGCTGACGGAATGGTTTCTGCAGAAGATGGAAAACGACGTGACCCGGCCGCTGGTGCGGGAAAGGGTCTATAAATTGCAGATGACGGCGGCGCAGGGTGGCGGACCGCCGGATTCCAAGCTGCTGCGCACGGCCCGCAACAACATTCGCCAGCACATCAAATATCTGGAATGGCTGGCTGGCTCACGCACCTGGCTTGCCGGCGACCGGTTGAGCTATGCCGATCTTGCCGCTGCTGCCGCGGTCTCGGTGCTGGACTATCTCGGTGAGATCAACTGGCTCGAAGCGCCGATTGCCAAGGAATGGTATCAGCGGGTGAAATCCCGTCCTTCCTTCCGGCCGTTCCTCAGCGAACGCATTCCGCGCCTTGCCCCTTCCTCCCACTACGCCGATCTGGACTTCTGAGGTCTGGCCTTCCGGTTATTTGCTGTGGCCTGCGGCTGTATCCAAAGCATGTCGTTGTCCCGAAACCGCTGCACACTTTCGGGCGACATGCATTATATATGCCGCGGAATAACCCGCAGGAGAAACGACCATCGACGTCGCGAGCGAAAAGCAGCGAATACGCGCGCGTAAACTGACGGACTTCGTTCGTCAGGAAGCGCTTTCGCTTGGCTTCGATCTGTGTCGCATCACCGCGCCGGACAGCATTCCGCTCGCACCCGAACGGCTGAGACAGTTTCTCGACAATGGCTATCACGGTACGATGGCGTGGATGGAAGAAACCGAGGCCCGCCGGGCAGAGCCGAAAACGCTCTGGGGAGACGTGCGCTCCATCGTCATGTTCGGGCTGAACTACGGCCCCGAGGAAGACCCACGCGGCCTGCTTTCCAAACCCGACAAGGCTGCCATTTCGGTCTATGCCCGCAATCGCGATTATCACGACATCATCAAGGGGCGGCTGAAGGAAATCGCCACCCGTTTTGCCGCGCGCGCCGGCGAGGATGTGAAAGTCTTTGTCGATACCGCACCGGTAATGGAAAAACCGCTTGCCGCCGCCGCCGGTCTCGGCTGGCAGGGCAAGCATACCAACCTTGTCAGCCGCACCCATGGTTCGTGGCTGTTTCTCGGTAGCATGTTCACCACGGCCGAACTCTGTCTTGACGAGGCTGAAAGGGACCATTGCGGCTCCTGCCGCGCCTGTCTCGATGCCTGTCCGACGGCCGCTTTCCCCGCGCCCTATCAATTGGATGCGCGCCGCTGCATCTCCTATCTCACCATCGAGCACAAGGGGCCGATCCCGCACGAATTCCGGCCGATGATCGGCAATCGCATCTATGGCTGCGACGACTGTCTTGCCGCCTGTCCGTGGAACAAGTTTGCAGCGAGCGCCTCCGAGATGAAATTGCAGGCGCGCGAGGATCTGAAGGAACCCTCCATCGCCTTCCTGCTCACGCTCGATGACGCAGCCTTTCGCGGTTTCTTCAGCGGCTCACCCGTCAAGCGCATCGGCCGCAATCGCTTCATCCGCAATGTGCTGATCGCGGCGGGCAACTCGGCCGACCGGCAATTCGTGGAACGATGCAAGGCGCTTGCCGAAACCGACCCTTCGCCCGAAGTACGCGGCATGGCCGCGTGGGCTTTGTCGCGGCTTATGGACAGGGACGAATTCCGTACATACTCTGCCGGTCGCGCGCCGGAGCCTGATCCGGAGGCGGAAATGGAATGGCAACTGGCAGAGGCGTGACGCATGCATGTGATGATTTTTGGCGCGGGATATTCTGGGAAAGCCATCGCTAACGCGCTGAGAACCGAAGCAGCAAGCGTTTCCGGCACCACACGCAGTCAGGACAAGTTTCCAAACCTCACCGCCGCAGGCATGACGCCCTTCCTCTTTGATGGCGTTCAGCTCAATGACGAACTCGTCGCCGCAATGGGCAACATCACGCATCTCGTACAATCCGTCGCGCCGGGCAAGGATGGCGATCCGCTGCTTGCGCTTCTGGGTGGCGATCTGAAAAAGCTCACGCCCAATCTGAAATGGGTCGCTTATCTTTCCACCGTCGGCGTTTATGGCGACCATGGCGCCGCCTGGGTGGACGAGACAACGCCCTGCCGCCCGGTCTCCGCGCGATCCGTGGAACGGGTGGCTGCGGAAACCGCCTGGACTGCGGCAGCGGAAAAGGCGGATGTGCCGCTTGCCATCCTGCGCCTTTCCGGAATTTACGGCCCCGGACGCAATGCCTTCATGAATTTCGAGAAGGGAACGGCGCGGCGGCTGGTGAAGAAGGACCAGGTGTTCAATCGCATCCGGGTCGAGGATATCGGTGCCGCACTTGCCTTTCTGGCACGGAAAAACGAACGCGGCATCTTCAACGTGACCGACGACGAACCCTGCCCGCCGCAGGATGTGGTGAGTTTCGCAGCAGCATTGATGGGGGTGGAACCGCCACCCGAGCAGGCCTTCGAGACCGCCGATCTGACGCCGATGGCGCGCTCTTTTTATGGCGAGAACAAGCGCGTTTCCAACGCCAGAATACGCAATCTCGGCTTCGATTTCCGCTTCCCGGAGTACAGGTTCTCCCTGAGACAATTGTGGGAAAACGGCCTCTGGCGAGGCTGAAAAATTCCCTCTCGAAAAGCGATGAAAAATCCTTCCAATCCCGCTTTTGCGGATGGTTTTCGTCTTATTTCAGCCAATTAGGATTTTATTAACCGTCCAAAAATCACTAAAATCGTAGTCATTAGAAAAATATTTCACTCACATTTCGTGAACTGGATTCACGAAGCCGTGACCCGCAACAGCATTTCCGTTATCCATTGATTCTGCGTTATTTTTTCCAGCTTTTGGCCGGGACGCCCTGCCGGCAGCTTTCCGGCTAACGATCACGAATATTACATACTGTAACAGTTCGTGATTTGAGGTCAGCTTTTTTTCGCCATTTTTCCCTCGCCCTACAATCTCGCATCAAAAGGCGTTCAGGCCAGTTCATGGCCGTTTAGCAAGGGCACAATCAATCGGCGCGGGGCCGATTTTCAGGGAAGCACAGTTTGTTGAATATCCGTCGTATAACTTTCACCGCTGCAACTATCGCCGCCTGTTCCATCATTGCGCCTCTTCAGGCGAATGCGGCAAATGGTTGTGGAGGCGCATCGTGGTATGCGTTGACCTCCAAGACTGCTTCGGGCGAGCGCATGAACGCCGCCAACCTGACCGCCGCCCACCGCTCGCTGCGGTTCGGCACCAAGGTCAAGGTGACCAATGCGCGCAATGGCAAGGCCGTTGTGGTGCGCATCAATGACCGTGGGCCGTTCATCAAGGGCCGCGTTCTCGATCTTTCCAAGGCAGCCGCCAAGAACATCGGCATGATCAACTCCGGCACCGCCAAGGTCTGCTACGAGGTCGTCAAGGCCGATTGAGCCTTGCCCTCGCCGCCATTCGCGTCTACCAACCGGGCTTAGCACAAGAACGAGGTAGACAATGCGTTTAGGCGGGCGTTTGGCCGGAGCAATCGAAGTATTGGCGGATATTGAGGGACGCAGGCGTCCCGTCGCCGATGCTCTGAAAGATTGGGGCCTTGCCCATCGTTTCGCCGGCTCCGGCGACAGGGCTGCAATCGGCAACATCGTCTATGACGCGCTGCGCATGAAACTGTCGCACGCCTGGCTGATGGATGACGACAGCGCTGCCTCGCTTGGTTATGCCGTGCTGCTGCGCCAATGGGGCAAAAGCTTTTCGGACCTTTCGGCGGAATTCGACGGCGACAAATTCGCCCCCGCCGCACCGGATGAACAAAGGCAGCAGGCCTTTCTGTCCCGTTCCCTCAGCGATGCACCGGCCCATATTCAGGGCGACATACCCGAATGGGTGCAATCCTCCTTCGAAACCGCCTTTAGCGATCGCTGGCTCGCCGAGGCGCAGGCCCTGAACGAGCGGCCCACGCTTGATCTGCGCGCCAACACCTTGAAAGCAACGCGCGACAAGGTGCTGAAGGCTCTGGAAGAAAGCGGCGCAGAAGCCACGCATATTGCCCGGCAGGGCGTTCGCATTCCCGCCGGCGAAGGCCCTTCCCGCCTGCCGAACGTTACCGCCGAACTGTCCTTCCAGAAGGGCTGGTTCGAAGTACAGGACGAAGGTTCGCAGATCGTTGCCGACCTTGCCGGCGCGCATGAAGGCGAACAGATCCTTGATTATTGCGCGGGCGGCGGCGGCAAGACGCTGGCCATGGCGGCCAGCATGAACAATAAGGGCCAGGTCCACTCCTTCGACGCCGACCGCAAGCGCCTTGCGCCGATCATCGAACGGCTGAAGCGGGCTGGCACACGCAATGTGCAGGTGCACGACCGCGCCTCCGGCCTTACGCCGTTTCAGGAGAAGTTCGACCGCGTTCTGGTCGACGCGCCCTGCACCGGCACCGGGACATGGCGCCGCCGGCCCGACACCAAATGGCGGCTAACGGCCCGTAATCTGGAAGAGCGCGTACAGCAGCAGGGCGAGGCGCTCTCACAGGCCAAGGGGTTCGTACGCCCGGGCGGAGAGCTGCTTTATGTCACCTGTTCAGTTCTACCCGAAGAAAACGAACAGCAGGTAAGGCGTTTCTGCGCGGAAAATCCGGAATTCTCCATCGGCTCCGCACTGGAACGCTGGCAGACGACTTTCGGCGGCAACGCGAATAAACCGCATTCTTCCGACGGCAAGACAGTGACGCTGACGCCTGCAACCACAGATACGGATGGCTTCTTCTTCTGCTTGATGAAACGCAAAGCATAACACCGTCTTTGCAAGCACTGATTTTACTTGGAAAACAACGCCAGGTCTTGTTTCAAAGCATTCTAAACTAGAATGTTTGACACAAGTTTGTGATTGGGTCAGAACTCGCTTGCCGCGGCGCGAAGTCATTTCACGCCTGCCGAAGGAGAGGGATCATGATCCGCAAAACCATTCTCAGCGCTTCTTTTGCGCTTCTTGCCGCATCTGCGGCTTTCACCGCGCTTCCCGCCCGGGCCGCCACCGACGCGGCCGCCGTCGTCAAACATTATGCCGATGTCGCGCATGCGAAATATGAGGATTCGCTGACCACGGCGAAGGCGCTGGACAAGGCCATCGATGCGCTGATCGCAACGCCGAGCGAAGAAACCCTGAAGGCCGCCCGGGAAGCATGGATCAAGGCCCGCGTTCCCTATCAGCAGTCGGAAGTCTATCGTTTCGGCAACCCGATCGTCGATGATTGGGAAGGCAAGGTGAATGCATGGCCACTGGATGAAGGCCTGATCGACTATGTCGACGGTTCTTATGGCACGGAAAGCGACGAGAACGAGCTTTACGTTGCCAACATCATCGCCAATCCGAAGATCAAGATCAGCGGTGAAGAGGTCGACGCCTCCAAGATCACCCCCGAGCTGATCGAAAGCCTGCACGAGGCGGGCGACGTCGAAGCCAATGTGACGACCGGTTACCACGCCATCGAATTCCTGCTCTGGGGCCAGGATCTGAACGGCACCGGACCGGGCGCGGGTAACCGCCCCTATACCGATTACGACAAGGCGAAATGCACGAACGGTAATTGCGACCGCCGGGCCGATTACCTGAAATCCGCCTCGACCCTGCTGATCAAGGATCTTCAGGAGATGGTGGATGCCTGGGCGCCGGAAGGCGAAGCCACGAAAACGGTGGAAGCCGATCCGAAAGCGGGCCTGACCGCCATTCTCACCGGCATGGGTTCGCTCTCCTATGGCGAGCTGGCGGGTGAGCGCATGAAGCTCGGCCTTCTGCTGCACGATCCGGAAGAGGAGCATGATTGCTTCTCCGACAACACCTACAATTCGCATCTTTACGACGCGATCGGCATCGCCTCGGCCTATACCGGCGACTATACCCGCGTGGACGGAACGAAGATGACGGGCGCCTCGCTGTCGGAACTGGTCGGCGCCAAGGACAAGGCGCTGAACGACGAGATGCTGGCGAAGCTGAACAAGACGCTCGACGCCATGCATGCCATGGAAAAGCGCGCGCAGACCGTCGAGGCCTATGACCAGATGATTGGCGAAGGCAACAAGGAAGGCAACGCCGTGGTTCAGACGGCCATCGACGGCCTTCTCGACCAGACGAAGACTGTCGAACGCGTCATCGCGGCGCTCGATCTCGGCAAGATCGAGCTTGAAGGCTCCGACAGCCTCGACAATCCGAACGCCGTCTTCAAATAAGCGGTAAAACGGGTCGCAGGTCGCTGCGGCCCGTCACTTTTCACCCGCCCTTATTGTCATGCAATTTTTGCTGCCGCCGATCCGCAAGCCATTCTTCTTCGCCGGGGCAGCCTGCCTTGTGGCGTCGATGGCGCTTGCCGAACCGCTGCGCAACGACCTGACGGAGAAAGATCGAAGCCGCGTGCTGGCCGTGACTGCGCCAACGGCAGATTTTACCGGGCCGGAACCTTTCGAAGCCATGTCCGGCGGAGCAACAACCAGCACCAGCAAGGCCGACAGCGGCGCGTTCTCCCATCCTTCCGCTACAATGCCGCTCGAACGGAAGCAGGATTTCAAGCTCGGCAATGCACTGTTCCAGAAGCTCTGGGTCTCCTCTCCGTCCTCCACACAGGCCTCGGACGGGCTCGGGCCGCTGTTTAACGCTCGATCCTGCCAGACCTGCCATGTGAAGGATGGCAGGGGTCGACCGCCTCTTGCCGGAGAAGACGCCGTCTCGCTGTTTCTGCGGCTGGCGCGACCGGCCCGTGATGAAGCCGAACGACACGCCATTGCCAGCCACCAGACCTTGAATTTTCCCGATGAGACCTATGGCCGGCAGCTTCAAAACCTGGCCATTCCCGGCCTCGCCGCCGAAGGCAAACCGGTCATCACCTACACGGAAGAGCCGATTCAGCTGGCGGATGGCGAGGTGGTGATGCTGCGCAAGCCCGACTATGCCGTGGCGAACCTGCAATATGGCCCGCTCGGTGCCGACACGACGCTTTCGGCGCGCATTGCCATGCCCACCCTCGGTCTTGGCCTGATCGAGGCCATTGCCGAGGCCGATATTTTGGCCCAGGCCGACCCGGACGACAATGATGGCGACGGCGTTGCCGGGCGTCCCGCATGGGTCAAAGACCATCGCACCGGCGAGGTGAAACTCGGTCGGTTTGGCTGGAAAGCGCAGAATGCGAGCGTGCGAGACCAGAGCGCCAGCGCCTTCTCCCACGATATCGGCATTTCCACACCGGATGCGCCGAATGCCTATGGCGACTGTACCGGCGTACAGAAGGACTGTCTTGCCGTGCCGACCGGTGTGCAGCTGAGGCTAGGGCCGGTGGAGGCGCCCGATCCGGTTCTCGATCTCGTGACCTTCTACACCGAAAACCTCGCAGTGCCGCGCCGCCGCAACGTCGATGATCCGACGGTTCTGCGGGGAAAGCAGCTTTTCTACGCCTCCGGCTGTACGGCCTGCCACACCCCGAAATTCGTCACACGCCGCGACACCGCCGACCCAATGCATGCGTTCCAGCTGATCTGGCCCTATTCCGATTTTCTGCTGCATGACATGGGCGAAGGACTTGCCGATGGCCAGCAGGTGGGCGAAGCCAGCGGACGGCAGTGGCGAACCCAGCCGCTCTGGGGCATAGGCCTGACGCAAAAGGTCAATGGCAACGGTTTTTACCTGCATGACGGGCGGGCGCGCAGCCTGACGGAAGCGATATTGTGGCACGGCGGCGAAGGGCAAAAAGCGCGCGACGCCTTTGCCGCCTTGCAAAAATCCGACCGGCAGGCTTTGCTGGCCTTTCTGGAGTCCCTTTGATGAAAAATGCCATGCGAAAAATTTCTGGCGTCATGTCCGTGCTGCTGCTTCTGACCACGCCGCCGGCAAGGGCGCAGGATGTGGAGCTGATGCCGCCGCCGCCGCTCGACCCGGTTGAGGTGCGAGGCGTGATGGAAAAGGCAGTGAACGGCTTCATCCGTCCCGGCTATGACCGCTTCCGGCAGTCGGCGGAGACGCTGGAAGGCCGCATGAAAGCTTTCTGCACCGCTCCCTCCGAAACGACCGCAGCGGCGGCCAAGGCGGCCTTTGTCGATACGGTGTCAAGCTGGTCGACCATCGAGATCGTGCGTGTCGGCCCTGTCATCGAGAAGAACCGTTTCGAACGCGTGCTTTATTATCCCGACAAGAAGGGTCTCGGACTGAAACAGGTGCAGCGTTATCTCACCGAAAAGGATGAAAGCGTCACGAGTGCGGATGGCCTGAGCGGCAAGAGCGTTGCGGCGCAGGGGCTCGGCGCTCTTGAGTTCGTGCTTTACGGAACCGGAGCGGAAGAGTTGCTCGACAGGAAGGGTGATTTCCGCTGCCGCTATGGCGCTGCTATCGCCGGCAATATCGCCAATGTGGCAACGGAACTTTCTGACAGCTGGAATGCGCCTGACGGCGCGCAGAAAAACTGGACGCAGCCCGGAGCGGACAACCCCGTCTTTCGTGACGAGCGCGAGGCGCTGGTCGCCCTGCTCGGCATTCTCGTCCATGGCTCCGAAGCCATTCGCGACCAGCGGATCGAAACCTTCTACAAGGGACCGGACAAGGCAAGATTTCCCCGCACCGCCATTTATTGGCGCTCCGGCCTGACATGGCAGAGCATTTCCACCAATATCAAGGCGGTTCAGACCCTGCTGCACACGGCGGATATGGTCGAACTCGTACCGCCCGATCAACGCTCCATCGTCAACTCCATCGATTTCATCGCCAAATCGATGATCCGCGTTGCCGGGACCATCGATACGGATGTGCAAAAGGCGCTGGATCAGGACGATCAGCGCGCCAAGGTGGATTATCTGCTGCTCAATGGCAAAGACCTGATCTACCGCTTGAACGATCAATATGGCGGCGCGATCGGCCTCAGCTCCGGCTTCTCCTTCGCCGATGGGGACTGAGCCGATGATCTCTGGCACCAAACGGATGCTGATAGATCGGCGCAGCTTCATCAAAGCGGCGGGAGTTCCCTTCCTCGCCGCGCTGGCTCCCCGTTCACTTTTTGCGCTGGAGCGGACAGACGCGGTCTTTGCCTCCGCCTTCCGCGCCCGTGACGGGTCCTACGGCATTGCGACGGTGAGCGAACGCGGCGAGATCATCGACCGTGTCGCGCTTCCTGCCCGCGCCCATGGAATGGCGACGAGCCACACGACCGGCATGACCGTGGCCTTTGCGCGCCGGCCCGGCACCTTCTTCATGGCCTTCGACCCCGCGCGGCGCGGCGAACCGATCGTGATGCACACGCCGGAAAACCGCCACTTCTACGGCCACGGGCAATTCTCCCCTAACGGGGCAATCCTCTATGCCAGCGAAAACGACTTCGACGGCAATCGCGGCGTTATCGGGCTGTATGACGCCCGCAACGGCTTTACCCGCATCGGCGAATATGATGCGCATGGCATCGGCACGCATGACATGACGGTGAGCGATGACGGGCGGCTGATCGTGATCGCCAATGGCGGCATCGAAACCCATCCGGATTTCGGCCGAACCAAACTCAATATCGACAACATGCAGCCGTCCCTCGTGCTTCTGGATGCGGCGACCGGGCAAGTGATCCAGAAACAAGCCATGCCGGCCCATCTGCGCCAGCTTTCCACCCGCCATGTCGATCTCGGCGATGACGGGCGTATCTGGTTCGCCTGCCAATATGAGGGACCGCGCAACGATCTCCCGCCGCTTGTCGGCCATTTCTCCAGGGGCGAGGCTCTCACCTTCGTCGATCTGCCGGAAGAAACGACGGTGCGCCTTGCCAATTATGTCGGGGCCATTGCCGTCAACCGGCGCGATGGGCTGGTGGGCCTGACATCACCCAACGGCAACGCCGCCGTGACGCTGGATGCGAAAACCGGGCGCGTCGTTTCCGAGACGACCGTGCGGGAAGCGGCAGGCGTCGCGCCCGCCGCGAGAGGCATTGCGGTTTCTTCCTATGACGGATTTTTCGAGACCCGGCGCAGCGACGTGGCGTGGGATCAGCACATCGTGCGTCTGTCCAGCTAAAATACTGAAAAGACAGGGGAACAAAAGCACGGCCGGCGCATTTGACGGATCATGAGAAACCTTGCCGTCTATGTCATTTTTGTGGTTGTTGTTGTTGCCGTGGGGGCGCTGATCGGCGTCAACAATGTGCCCGGCGAATGGTATCAATCGCTGCAGAAGCCTTTCTTCAATCCGCCCAACTGGATTTTCGGGCCCGTCTGGACCGCGCTTTACGTGCTGATCGGCATTGCCGGCGCGCGGACATGGATCCGCAAGCCGATGGGAACGCGCATGCGGCTGTGGTTCACGCAGATGGTGCTGAACTTCCTGTGGTCTCCGATTTTTTTCGGAATGCAAAGCCCGGCGGGGGCGCTCGTCATCATCGTTCCGATGCTGATCTGCATCGTCGCCTTTATGGCGCTCACCTACCGCCGTGACCGCATATCCATGTGGCTTTTCGTGCCCTATGCCGTATGGGTCGCCTTTGCCACGATGCTGAATGCAAGCATCGGCATGTTGAACTAAATCCCCGCACCGCCCTTGCCTTGCCTGCCGCCACGCGCCATGTCAGTTTGCGATGAGGCAGAAGCAGGCAGGTAGGCCATGGAGATCACGGATCCCGGCGATTTTCGTCAGCGGATAGAAAGAAGCTTTGCGCGGCAGGGCGTGGTGCTGGCGATTAACGCCGAGATCACCCGTATCGAACACCGGCTGGTGGAAATCGAGCTTCCTTTTCATGAAAAGCTGACGCAGCAGCACGGCATATTGCATGCGGGCGTCATCGCCGCCGGTCTGGATACGGCCTGCACCTATGCCGCTTATACGATCATCGAGCCGGAAGCCTCGCTGCTGACCATCGAGTTCAAGGTCAACCTCATGTCGCCCGGGCGCGGCGAGCGGTTCCTGTTTCGCGGCGAGATCATCAAGCCAGGGAACAACCTGATCGTCGCCGATGGCCGCGCCTATGCGCTGTCCGACGGACCGGCGAAGCTGATCGCCTCCATGACGGGCACGATGATGGTGGTGAAGGGTCGCGAGGATATTACCGGATGAGCTACCGGCTTTTGCATGTCGCGGATAAATCCGTCCTCTTTGTCATGGCCGCTTCCCCCGAATACGGTCCCCATCTCCAGGCACGCATTGCGCCGCTGATGACCGGTATCGGCCCTGTCGAGGCGGCGATTGCCGTCACGGCCGTTCTTGCCGGTCTCGATGCGGCCGATCACCTGCCGGACCTCGTCGTTTCGCTCGGTTCCGCCGGTTCGCGGACGCTGGAGCAAACCGGCATCTATCAGGCGATTTCGGTTTCCTATCGCGACATGGACGCCTCCGCCTTCGGTTTCGAAAAGGGCTGCACGCCGCTGCTCGATCTGCCCGCCGAAGTGGCCTTGCCTTTTCGAATACCTGAAATTGCCGAGGCCCGGCTTTCCACGGGCGCCAATGTCGTTTCGGGTGAGGCCTACGGGCTGATCGACGCCGATATGGTGGAAATGGAAACCTTCGCGGTTTTAAGAGCCTGCCAGCGCTTCGGCGTACCGCTCGTCAGTCTGCGCGGCATTTCCGATGGCAAGGTGGATGTGAACCATGTGGACGACTGGACGGAGTACCTGCACATCATCGATGAAAAGCTGGCGGATGCCGTCCACCGGCTTTGCCGCGCCATCGAGGACGGCGTGATTGCCCTTTAGAACCTTGCGATTTTCGCAAATTTCCGCTGTTTGACGCCCGCTTCCGGGTTGCCTAAAGCCGCCATTTTCTTTAAAGGCTCGCCATGACCCAGATAGCCCATCCCGACAGCATTCTCATCATCGATTTCGGCAGCCAGGTGACGCAGCTGATTGCGCGCCGCATCCGCGAAGCCGGGGTCTATTGCGAAATCCATCCGTTTCAGAATGCCGCAGAGGCGTTCGAGAAGCTTCAGCCCAAGGGCGTGATCTTCTCCGGCGGCCCCGCATCTGTCACGGCGGAAGGAAGCCCGCGCGCACCGCAGGCGGTGTTCGACAGCAAGGTTCCGATCCTCGGCATCTGCTACGGCCAGCAAACGCTCTGCACGCAGCTCGGCGGTGTGGTCGAGGGTGGCCATGCGGCGGAATTCGGCCGCGCCGATATCGACATCAAAAAGGCGAGCCCGCTTTTCGAAGGCTTCTGGGAGCAGGGCAAGAGCTATCCCGTCTGGATGAGCCATGGCGACCGCGTGACGAAGCTGCCGGAAGGTTTCGAGGTCATCGCGACCTCTGAGAACGCACCTTTCGCCATCGCCGCGGACGAGACGCGCCACTATTACACCACCATGTTCCACCCGGAAGTGGTGCATACGCCGGACGGCGGCAAGCTGCTCTCCAACTTCGTGCACAAGATCGTCGGGCTCAAATCCGACTGGACGATGGCGGCCTATCGCGCCGAAATGATCCGCAAGATCCGCGAACAGGTCGGCACCGGCCGCGTGCTCTGCGCGCTTTCCGGCGGCGTCGACTCCTCGGTTGCGGCCATCCTCATCCATGAGGCGATCGGCGACCAGCTCACCTGCGTTTACGTCGATCATGGCCTGATGCGGCTTGGCGAAAGCGAGCAGGTCGTCGGCATGTTCCGCGACCACTACAATATTCCGCTGGTGCATGTGGATGCCGCCGACCTGTTCCTCGGCGAACTGTCGGGCGTTTCCGATCCGGAAGTGAAGCGCAAGACCATCGGCCGCCTGTTCATTGAGGTCTTCGAGGCCGAAGCGGCCAAGATTGCTGCCGATGGCAAGGGTGCACCGAATTTCCTGGCGCAGGGCACGCTTTACCCTGACGTCATCGAAAGCGTCTCCTTCTCCGGCGGCCCCTCGGTCACCATCAAGAGCCACCACAATGTCGGCGGCCTTCCCGAGCGGATGAACATGCAGCTCGTTGAGCCGCTGCGCGAACTCTTCAAGGATGAGGTTCGCGCTCTCGGCCGCGAACTCGGCCTGCCGGACAGCTTCATCGGCCGCCACCCCTTCCCGGGTCCGGGTCTCGCAATCCGCTGCCCCGGCGCGATCACACGCGAGAAGCTCGATATTCTGCGCAAGGCGGATGCGATCTATCTTGATGAAATCCGCAAGGCCGGTCTCTACGACACCATCTGGCAGGCCTTCGCCGTGCTGCTGCCGGTGCAGACCGTGGGCGTCATGGGCGATTACCGTACCTATGACTTCGTCTGCGCGCTTCGCGCCGTGACCTCGGTGGATGGCATGACGGCGGATTTCTATCCCTACGACATGAATTTCCTTGGCCGCGCAGCAACCCGCATCATCAACGAAGTGCGCGGCATCAATCGCGTCGTCTATGACGTGACGAGCAAGCCGCCCGGCACGATCGAGTGGGAATAAGGACTATACTCGACAGGTCCTATAAAGATGACGCCGCGACTAGTTCGCGGCGTTTCTGTTTTGCCGTGCGAGATAGATGATCTGGGCGGTCAGACCGACCACGAGGATCGCCAGCAACCCTGCCTGAGCGCCGAGAAGCAGCGGCGATTTCAGGTCCGTAACCAGAGGGTGACCGTCTGGAACACGACGCAGGATTTCGCTCACCGTCGGGACCATCAAAAGAAACGCACTGATGCTGAGACAGATGGTTTCGATATATCTGGCCATGCGCGTTGAACCCAGAACGCCTTCGATGCCGTAACCTGCGAGCAGGAACAGGATGGTCAGGACGCCAACGCCGTAACTGATCGGCTGATGCGCCACGAGGAAGACCGTCGCAGCGCCAATGAGCATGGAGACAAGATAAAGAGTGCCTGGCGCTGATCGGGGAACGATTCGGCCGTGGCGGGCAAACATGTAAATGGCGGCGGGAATGGCCGGCAGGCTTCCAAGCGTATGGATCCAGCCGAGCGGAGAAATTCCGAACATGAGAGATTGCCTTTCTCGTCCAAAAGGACGTGGTGGTCCGGGAAGCAGTCCGTCATCGACAAATCTGCCAGCTTACTACGGTCTATTTTTTCGGTGGCGTGCCGCTCGGGTCATGCATCGAGCTCCCTCGCGAAACTGCAGTTTCAAGCGGCCATGCGCTCCAGCATGGGGCGGGTTATTGCGCCAAAAGTCGTCGCATCACCATGGGCACGGGCGGAAAGCATCGCGCCATGCACGGTAGCCATGAAGATTTCAGCATTGGCTCTGGCGGTTCCGTTCAGCGCGAGGCGCCCCTGGGCAACGCCACGTTCCAGAACGGCGGTGAGCCAGTCGGAGAGACTTCGAAAATGCGTGCGCACTTCAAGAGCGACTGTTTCAGGAAGAACCGGAATTTCACTGGCGAGCAGAGCGCAGACGCAGAAGGGGTGAGTGGCCTCGGCGATACAGCCCTCCCAATAGCTGATATAGGCGCGGAGCTGTTCGAGCGGGTCGGAAATGTTTTGCTCCAGTTCGGCGATACCCGCTTCCGCCTCCTGCCTGTATTGCGCAACGAGTTTTTGGACCAGATCGGACTTGCTGGGAAAGTGATGGTGAATGCTCGCATTGCGAATGCCGACCACGGCGGAAACGTCGGCATAGCTGAAACTGTTGTAGCCGCCCTTTATGATCAGGGAGCGTGCGCAACGGAGGATTTCATCGGCTTTGGTCTGTGGATTTTTCATGAGAGCTGCCTACCAATTAGTAGGTAGAATGTCAATATCAGGCGGTTTTAACCTGCGGCTGCGAAAAGGCGCTCCCGGCTATTTCCCGGCATCGGGTAAGCACCCAAGGCTTTTGTTCTCTTTTTGTTCTTTTAATTATTGCCGCTGGTGATAATATCCCGGCCCAGGCAAAGGCCGTGGAGCATCGCTATGGGTTTTGGGTTGGCAAATGAAGGAGGTTTAAGGCAGCTTTTCTTCGAAGGATGGGAGCCGGAGAAAATACGGCGTTTCAATCCGCGATTTAGCAGCAAGCTCTTGATCACGGTGAAACCGCCGGCCGCCCTGGCGGAACGAATTTTTGCCGATGCGGCGCGCCATGCCGCAGGGCGGACGAAGCGTGAGGCCTATCCGCCGGAGCTTCTGCACATAACCCTGCTCTGTATCGGAGGTTTCGAGACCGTGCCTCACGGGCTAGTAGAAAGGCTGAAGGCAGCGCTGGGGGAGATCAAGGCTCGGCCCGTTCCGATCACATTCGATGGAACATCGCTTTTCGGCAATCGCAACAGTCTGGCGCTACACAGCAGCCGCGAGATGCAGGAACTTAGGGCTCTGGCGAAAATGGTGCAGCGCGCCCTGCGGCGGGCAAACCTGCCCTATGTCGCTGCATCGTCGTTTACGCCACATCTCACCGTTATCTACGGCTGCGGGAAAATTGAGTTGATGCCGGCTGACAAACCCTATAGCTGGCTTGCGGGGAGCTTCGAACTCGTTTTCAGCCACAATGGCGAAACACGGCATGAACTGCTCGGGCGCTTCGCACTCTCGCCGAAAGCGGAGCGTTATGAACGGCCTGAAAGCCAGCTCCATTTGCCGGAAAAAGTGATCGGACCTTCGAAACGGCCGACACAAAGGGCATCGGTGCGATAACATGCACCTGAAGCGGCGCACCACTCCCATGCCAACTTTCCGCATTCTCCATTGGGAACTATGCGGAACCTTCTTGTGCGAATCCGACGCTTTTCGCGCCAGTTGCACACCCGCCGCGCCAGCCGAAAACCGATCCGGTTATCGATCCTGAGCGCAAGCGAGGCGCTATCGCCTCGCAACGGATAATGACCAGCTTAGAGCTGTACCTTGTCGAAAGCCTTGCCGTCGATGCCGAGGGCTTCGAGATCGGCGCGGGCGGGCTTGCGATGTGCGCGAACAGCGGCCGAAACCGAGAGCGCTGCACCGAGAACGGCGAAAGTTTCACCGAAGAAGTTACGCGATGTCTTTGCAACCTGACGCATTTTTCTCTCCATCTTTGATGCCCAGATAATGGGCATTTCCGGCCCATTCTACAACTCATGATGCAGCAGGGAAGCCATGCAGCTTTGCTCGCGCTCGTTTGGATATCAGCCATTGCGATTTTGCATGGCTTAAGCGCCAGGACCGGGTATATGCGCAGGGCACTTCAGCAAGCGGGTTGAATAAGACGGATATTTTGTTATGCCGGAAGTGCTTTTAGAGACGAAGAGGCAGAAGGCATGACGGTCACGATTTACGGCATCAAGAACTGTGACACGATGAAGAAGGCCAGAAGCTGGCTGGAAGCCAACGGTGTCGACTATTCTTTCCATGACTATAAGGCGGCCGGCATTGATCGTGCCCATCTGGAAACATGGTGCGATGCCGCGGGCTGGGAAACGGTTCTCAACCGCGCCGGCACGACCTTCAAAAAACTCAACGACGGCCAGAAGGCCGATCTCACCCGTGAGAAGGCCATCGGGCTGATGCTGGAACAGCCCTCCATGATCAAGCGTCCCGTGCTGGAAGCGAAGGGCAGGATAACCGTCGGTTTCAAGCCTGAAACCTACCAGACCCTTTTTGCGTGAACGCAGCCCGCCATGTCCAAAACAACCCGTGCCACCCAAATGCTGACCAAGGCCGGCGTTGCCTTCACCACCGTCACCTATGATTACGACCCGAATGCCGACCGCATCGGCCTGCAGGCGGCCGAGGCGATCGGTGAACCACCGCATCTGGTGCTGAAAACGCTGATGGCGGAACTCGATGGCAAACCGGTCTGCGTCGTCGTCCCTTCGGATCGCGAGGTCAGCATGAAGAAGTTGGCCGCCGCCTTCGGAGGCAAATCCGCCAGCATGATGAGGCCTGCCGATGCGGAGCGCGCCACCGGTTACCATGTCGGCGGCATCAGCCCTTTCGGGCAGAAGAAACAGGTGCCAACGGCCATTGAGGCCGGGGCCACGGCGCATGATTATGTCTACATGAATGGCGGACAACGCGGCCTGCAGGTGAGGCTTTCGCCCCGCGATGCCCAAAGCGCACTGAAGGCCATTGCCGCGCCGCTGGTCGCTGATTGAAGCGCGGGATGCGCGCCTGAAAGCATTTGGCTTTCGGAAGGAATGGGCTATGGTCGGCACCTCCCATTGAAATAGACGAAGGCAGATCATGACCGTTTCCCCCATCGATCCCGTCAAACTCGAAAAACTGGCCGAAGTCGCAGTCAAGGTCGGCCTGCAATTGCAGAAGGATCAGGATCTGGTGATTACCGCACCGCTGGCGGCCCTGCCGCTGGTGCGATTTTTGACCAAACACGCCTATATGGCGGGTGGCGGACTGGTCACCACCTTTTATTCTGACGAAGAAACCACGCTTGCCCGCTATCGCCACGCCAGCGACGCCAATTTCGACCGGGCTTCCGGCTGGCTTTATGAAGGCATGGCGAAGGCCTATGCCAATGGCGCGGCGCGGCTGGCGATTGCCGGCGACAATCCCATGCTGCTGGCTGAACAGGACCCCGCCAAGGTAGCCCGCGCCAACAAGGCCAATTCCACGGCCTACAAGCCGGCGCTGGAGAAGATTTCCAATTTCGACATCAACTGGAACATCATCTCCTATCCGAACCCCTCCTGGGCGAAGCAGGTCTTCCCCGGTCTCGCGGAAGACGAAGCGATCCGCAAGCTCGCGGACGCCATCTTCGCCGCGTCGCGGGTAGATCTGGCCGATCCGGTCGCGGCCTGGGCCGAGCACAATGCCAATCTCGCCAAACGTTCGGCATGGCTGAACGGCGAGCGTTTCTCTGCGCTACATTTCACCGGCCCCGGCACGGATGTGAAGATCGGCCTCGCCGACGGCCATGAATGGCATGGCGGCGCCTCCACCGCCAAGAATGGCGTGACCTGCAACCCGAATATCCCAACGGAAGAGGTCTTCACCACCCCGCATGCGCTGCGTGTCGACGGTTACGTCTCCAGCACCAAGCCGCTATCGCATCAAGGAACGCTGATTGACGACATCCAGGTGAAGTTCGAAGCCGGTCGCATCGTCGAAGCCAAGGCCTCGAAGGGCGAAGCGGTGCTGAACAAGGTGCTCGACACCGACGAGGGCGCGCGGCGTCTCGGCGAAGTGGCGCTGGTGCCGCATTCCTCGCCGATCTCGGCAAGCGGCATCCTGTTCTACAACACGCTGTTCGATGAAAACGCCTCCTGCCACATTGCGCTCGGCCAATGCTATTCGAAATGCTTCCTCGACGGTGCTTCGCTGTCGCAGGATGAAATCAAGGCGCAGGGCGGCAACTCAAGCCTGATCCACATTGACTGGATGATCGGCTCCGACAAGGTGGATATTGACGGTGTGAAGCCGGACGGCTCCACGGTTCCGGTGATGCGCGAGGGCGAATGGGCCTGACGACACCTATCTCGGCAACTGGCTGCGCTGACTGAGCCAGATGCTGAAAAGCACCGCAACGAAACCGACGATCTGCGCTGGCGTGAGGCTTTGGCCGAGCGCCAGCCAGCCGAGCAGGGTTGCAACGACCGGGCTTAGGAAGCCGAGCGATGCGGCGGCGGAAGGTTCGATGCGGGCAAGCCCGCGAAACCACAGAAAATAGGTCAGGGCAGCACCGACAAGTCCCAGATAGGCCATGCCGAGAATATTGGCCGCTGTCGGCGTCGGCAGGGCCGGCTCCAGGAAATAGGCGACCGGCAGCAACAGAAGGCCGCCCGCCGTCAATTGCCAGGCGGTGAATGTGAGGTTCGACACCGGCGGCCGCCATTTGCGGGTCAACACCGTTCCGAAAGCCATGGAGACGGCACCGGCAAGACCTGCCGCCACACCGATACCATCCAGCGCAGCGCCCGGCGCCAGAACCAGAAGCGCGACGCCGACAATGCCCAGAAAACCGGCCGCGATGGCAAGCGGCCGGACGGGTGCGGCGAGAAACAGCCGGGAAAGGCCAATCACGATCAGGGGCTGGACTGCACCCACCGTTGCCGCCACGCCGCCCGGCAGCCGATAGGCCGACACAAAAAGCATCGCCCAGAAGAACGAGAAATTCAGCGCCCCGAGAATGAAGCTGCGCGGCCACCAGATACCGTGCGGCAGCTTTCTTACAAAAAGCAGCAAAAGCACGCCGGCCGGGAATGCGCGCAGCATCGCGACATGAAAGGGATAGCCGTGCGGCAAAAATTCGGTCGTCACGAAATAGGTGGTTCCCCAGATGGCGGGGGCAAGGGCGGTCACCACCACATCGGCGGCATAGGTCGGATTTTTCTTCATTTCAAGAATCTCTATATCAAGATAAATGCAATCTAGCCGATTTTATCTTGACGTCAAGACATCAATTGTTATGCCTTGGTGATGAGCAAAGAACCGTTGGACCATGTCGATCACATTCTGGCGCAATGGCGCAGGGAGCGGCCCGATCTCGATGTCGGCCCCATGGGGCTGCTCGGGCGCCTGAACCGTCTCACCACCCATCTCGGCCGGGAGGTGGAGGCGGTGCTGCTTAAGCACGGGCTTTCCTCTTCCGCTTTCGATGTGCTGGCGACATTGCGGCGCTCCGGCTCACCCTACAGGCTCTCCCCCGGCGATCTTTTGGCCATGACGATGGTGAGTTCCGGCACCATGACCAACCGGATCGACCAGCTCGAGAAAGCCGGGTTGGTGGAGCGTATCCATAACCCGAACGACCGGCGCAGCGTCCTGATATCGTTGACGGAACGGGGGTTTGCCATTGTCGAGGAAGCGGCAGGCGCTCACGTCGAAAACCAGCATCGCCTGGTCGCCGGCCTCAGCGAAGAAGAGCGTGCGACGCTGAACCGACTGCTGAAACGGTTTTTGCGGGATTTCGAAGAATAGGCTTTTCGGCCCGACAAACACACAAGGGCTCCGGGATGGCGCTTGTTTCGCTCCCAAAAATCCTGTAAGCAATTTTCCATAAACCTGTACTACAGGTTGGAGGAAAAATGTTAACTGCCATTTCGCATGAGTCCGGTCTCGTCAGCAGCACGATCGGCGCTATCACCCGCCATATCCGCGAAAACGAACTTGCACCGGGAGCAAAGCTCCCCAGCGAGCTTTCGCTCTCGCAGCAGCTAGGTGTCTCCCGCACCGTCGTTCGCGAGGCTTTCCGGTCCCTCTCGGCCATGCGGTTGATCGACGTGAGTGCCGGCAAGCGCGCGACGGTGGCGACGCTGGATCACGGTGCAATGTCATTGATGTTCGAACATGGCATTCACACCGAACAGATCAACATCCAGCAGATTTACGACGTGCGCCGCACGATCGAAGTCAGAACCGTGACGCTCGCGGCACTGAGACGCACGGATGCGGAAGCGCTCACCATTCTCGACCATGCCAACAATATGGAGCGGGATTTCGGTGACAATGACAATGTCATGGAACACGACCTTGCTTTTCACCTCGCCGTTGCCCGAGCCTCGAAGAACCCGGTTTTCGAACTCATTCTCGGCGCCTTTCAAAACGTGACGCGCCAGACATGGCCGATCGGATGGAAGAGCCGAACATCCGACGCGCAGCGTCATGCAGCCGGGGAACTTCATATCGCCATCGGGCAGGCCATTGCCGCCGGTGACCCGCAAACCGCCTCAACGCTGATGGCGCGGCATTTCGATGAAAGCGTGCATGCGCTTCTGGCCGCCGGCATAGCCTGATTTTTTCAACGCAATCCCAGACGAAAATCTCTGGAGGAGACACTTTCATGAAAATCACAAAACTCGAGACCGTCCGTGTGGCGGAACGGGCAAACCTGCTCTGGGTTCTGGTCCACACCGATGAGGGCATTACCGGGCTTGGCGAAACCTTTTATGGCGCCGAGACGGTGGAGACCTATGTGCACGAATACATCGCCCCCCGCGTGATCGGCCGCGACCCGCTGCAGATCGACCTTTTGGCGCAGGACCTCGTCGGTTATCTCGGCTTCCGTTCATCGGGCGCGGAAGTGCGCGGCAACTCCGCCTTCGATATTGCGCTGTGGGACATTTTCGGCAAGGCGACAAACCAGCCCATCGCCCAGCTTCTCGGCGGTTTCAGCCGTAAGGAAATCCGCACCTACAACACCTGCGCGGGCACCGAATATATCAAGAAGGCGACCGGGCAGCAGACCGCCAATTATGGCCTTTCCGGCGGCAAGGACTATGACGATCTGAACGGCTTCCTGCACCGGGCAGACGAGCTTGCCCATTCGCTGCTGGAAGACGGCATCACCGCCATGAAGATCTGGCCCTTCGACGCGGCGGCGGAAAAGACGCGCGGGCAATATATCTCGATGCCGGACCTGAAAAGCGCGCTCGAGCCATTTGAAAAAATCCGCAAGGCAGTGGGTGACAAGATGGATATCATGGTGGAGTTTCACTCCATGTGGCAGCTTCTGCCCGCCATGCAGATCGCAAAGGCACTCACCCCCTACCAGACCTTCTGGCATGAAGACCCGATCAAGATGGACAGTCTTTCCAGCCTGACGCGTTATGCCGCCGTTTCGCCCGCGCCCATTTCCGCCTCGGAGACGCTCGGCTCCCGCTGGGCCTTCCGCGATCTGCTGGAGACAGGTGCTGCCGGTGTGGTGATGCTGGACATCAGCTGGTGCGGCGGGCTTTCGGAGGCGCGCAAGATCGCTTCTATGGCGGAAGCCTGGCATCTGCCCGTCGCCCCCCATGATTGCACCGGGCCGGTGGTGCTCTGCGCCTCCACCCACCTGTCGCTCAACGCGCCGAACGCGCTGGTGCAGGAAAGCGTTCGCGCCTTCTACAAGACCTGGTATCGCGATCTCGTCACCGCATTGCCTGAGGTGAAGAACGGCATGATCACCGTGCCGCCGGGCGCCGGCCTTGGCATGGAACTGCATCCCGATATCGAAAAGACCTTCACCGTCAGCCGCCGTTTTTCGGATGCGGCGTCGATCTGATCAGAACAGGCTGCCCTGATTGCCCGGATCGGAAGAAGCCGGTTTCGCCGGCTTCTTTTTTGGCACTATGGGGTTATCCGGGGATGGCGCTCCCTCCCCCGTCGTGATGGCCGAGACGCGGCCATCGGCAAATTCCATCGAGACCACAGCACCTGAAGCAATAGCGGCAGCGCGGGTCAGCGGCCTGTTCTCCTCATCGCGGATCACGGCATAACCGCGTTTCAGCACGTTTTTATAAGAGAGCGATTGCAGGATGCGGTCATGGGCGGCAAGGCCCGCACGGTTCTGTGCCATGCGGTGCAATACGGCTGTATCGGCCCGGCGCGCGCCGGTGACGACCCGCTCCTTCTGCCGCTCCACCTGGCCGAGCAGCCGGGCGGGAAGCGAACGCAGCGCGGAATCGAAGGCATCGACGCGGCCTTTACCCTGCAGCAGACGGCGCTCCACCAGGGTCTCAGCCCGGTGCATGCGCTCGGTAAACCGTTGCCTGTGCTGTTTGAGACCGTTCAGCAGGGTTTCCGGCCTGAGACCCGAGGCGGACCGCTCAAAAGCGCGGCGCTTGTTCAGGGTTGTCAATTCCAGTCCACGCCCGAGACCGCTCGCGGCCTCGTCGAAACGGCGGCGCGGCAGGGCCAGAAGCTGATCGAGCGACGGCAGCGCGCGCACCAGCGCCCGCACGCCCTGACGGCGATTGTCCATCTGCCGCGATACCGAGCCTGAAAGACGCGCAGCAAGGCCGGAGAGCTGCGCTTCCAGTTCCGCACGCACCGGCACGGCCATTTCGGCGGCCCCCGTCGGGGTCGGCGCGCGCACATCGGCAGCGTAGTCGATCAAGGTCGTATCGGTTTCATGCCCGACGGCGGAAATCAGCGGGATTTCGCTTTCGGCAGCGGCGCGTACGACGATTTCGTCGTTGAAGCTCCAGAGGTCCTCCAGACTGCCGCCGCCACGCGCGACAATCAGCACATCCGGCCGCGCAATCTCACCGCCGGGCTGAAGCGCATTGAAACCGCGAATGGCGTTCGCCACTTCTTCGCCCGAACCTTCGCCCTGCACCTTGACTGGCCAGACGACCACATGGACAGGAAATCGATCCGAAATGCGGTGAAGAATATCGCGAATGACAGCGCCCGTGGGCGAGGTAACGACGCCGATGACATGCGGCATGAAGGGCAGCCGGCGCTTGCGGGCCGCATCGAACAGCCCTTCCGCCGCCAGACGCCGGCGGCGATCTTCCAAGAGCGCCATCAGCGCGCCGGCGCCGGCAGGCTCGAGGCTTTCTATGACGATCTGGTATTTCGACGAGCCGGGAAAAGTTGTGACCTTGCCGGTGGCAATGACTTCCATGCCCTCTTCCGGGCGGAACTTCAGCCGCGAGAAGGTGCCTTTCCAGATCACCGCATCGATACGGGCGCGGTCGTCTTTCAGCGAGAAATAGGCATGTCCTGAAGAATGCGGACCGCGATAGCCGGAAATCTCGCCGCGCACCCGCACCTGTTCGAAAGCCGTCTCCACCGTGCGCTTGATGGAACCCGACAGTTCGGAGACCGAGAACTCGGCAAGATTGCTCAATGCTGCGTGGGAGAAGATATCGCTCATGCCCGTTTGTAACCAAAACCCGTCGATTCGGAAATGCCGGCACCGGCCGGCCTCATTTTAACGGCGATGAAACCATATCCTCAACTAACGAGTTAGGAAAATGGGGATTGGAGGAGGAAACAAGGGTTCGTTAGGGAAAACGGCGTTACGTCTTGCCCCAGGCCCGGCAACCAAAGAGGAGGCGGCATCATGATTTTTCTTACCGCCACAGCACTCGGCGTAACCGCAGTTGCGCTTCGTTCGGTTTTCAGCATCGTTTTCATCTGCATGATGATTATCGGTGCCTATGGCGTGGCGATTGCACTTTCTTCCACGGCCGTGCCCTTGATGTCGCTGCTTCTGGCGCTCGCCGGTTACAATTTCGGTGTCGTGGGTGTCGTCCTTAGCCTTCTGGTGCTGCAGCGCCCGCGCTCCACCCAGCCAACCCTCTAAAAGCCCACAGTCTTGAGGCGTCCGCACTTTGCGCTGACCGAGATTTGCGGACTGGCCGCTGACCTTGCCGTGACCTGTCTGGTTATTTTCTATCTCGGCGTCGATCCGCTGGCCGCCCGTTTGCCGGGCGCAGCAACGGGGCTTGCAACAAGCTGGCGGCTGAACCGTGCAAATGGTGAGGCGTCAGCCAGGCTGAACAGCTTTCTGATGAATGCCGTCACAGTCACCTCACGTATCGTCAGTGTCGGCCTGTTTGCCCTGCTGCAATGGCGCAATCCTCTCGTCCAGCCGCTCGTCCCACTTGCCTTTTCAGCGCTGGCGGCACTGGCGCTGGCGCTTTACGGTTATTGGCGGCTTCAAAAGCAACGGCAAGATCAGGACTAAACCGTCTCCCAGCCATTCTTTTCCGCCGCCCGGTAGATGGCGTCGATGAAAAGCTGGTTCTTTCTCGAGCTTTCCAGCGTCACGACGTCGCCCTCGCCCTTCGCCGCACGGGCAAAGGCCTCCGCCTCCAGCTTATATTGGCGGCTATCCTGAAACCGGAAGATTTGCGACTGGTTATGGGCCTGATTGGTCAGCTCGATCTCTTCCGCACCCCAGCGATTGGCGTTGAAGGGAGATTTGACCTCAATGTATCCCTCAGTGCCATGGAAAACCATGAGCTGACGGGCGGCAAGCTGTGTGGCCAGATAAAAACTCAGTTCGAAGCCGCCGAAATCGGCCCTGACACTGGAATAGATATCTGTGCCGAACTCCTTATCGCGCTCGACGGTGGCCTGTACGCGCCGGGGCTCCGCGCCGGTAGCAAAGCGCGTCACGATGGTCGGGTAAACGCCGATATCCGGCAAGGCTCCCCCACCCAGTTCGGGAATATTGCGCATATTGCCGGGATCGCGGTTGAAATAGCTGAAAGCGCCCTGAACATGCTTCAGTGTGCCTGTCGCGCCGGACGCCAGCAACTCCTTAACCTTCGCCCAGACGGGCGCATAGGTGACCATGAAAGCTTCCGAAATGACAACACGGTTGCGGTCACGCGCGGCGATGAGGGTGTCGATCTCCCCAGCCTTCAATGCAATCGGCTTTTCGCACAGAACATGCTTGCCGGAATCGGCGGCCTTGATGGTCCATTCCACGTGCTGCGAGGTCGGAAGCGGAATATAGACGGCGTCGATCACATCCGAGGCCAGCATCTCCTCATAGGAGCCGAAGGCGTGGGGCACGGAAAAACGATCCGCCACCGCGCGCGCCTTGGCGAGGTCACGGCTGGCGATAGCGCTGACCACGCAGTTCTGCGCATCCTGTATCGCCGGAATGACGTGATCCTGAGCGATTTTCGCCGTTGAGATTATTCCGAAACGCAGCATTCCAATCTCCCGCTCTGCCATCCGCCGGAAACTTACCATCGTCATACGGTCTGGCAAGCCGCACATGCATGACAGAGCAGAGTATGGCTGAATGTGTCCTGTCTTTGTCGGAATGCCTGCTTTTCTCCGATCTGGATAAGAGGAATTATGCTATGCATGAACCCAATGGAGAAACATGAAATGTCCTCTTCTCGTACAGCGCTGCTTGTCATCGACGTTCAGGAGTCCTTTCGGCACGCCCCTTACTTCGAGGAAAGCGAGCTTGCCGACTATCTGGAGAAGCAGCAGGCACTGATCGACGGCGCCAGGGCTGCGGGCATTCCCGTCGTACAAATCTTCCACGTCGATGGCGACAGGGCCTTTTCAAAAGACAGCGGCTATATCCGGGCGCTGGAGGGTGTGCGGATTACCCCTGATGTCACCTTTCACAAAAACCGCCATTCGGCTTTTGCCGGCACCGGCCTCGAAATCTGGCTGACGCAGAAGGGCATCAACCGGCTGATCGTCTCCGGCATCCGCACCGAACAATGCTGCGAAACCACCACCCGGCATGCTTCCGATCTTGGTTACAGCGTCGATTACGTCACCGAAGCGACGCTGACTTTCCCGATGACACATGCTTCCGGCACCGTCTTCAGCCCGGACGATATCCGCAAGCGAACCGAGCTGGTGCTGGCCGGCCGCTTCGCGCGCATCGTGACCGTCGATGATGCACTGGCCACCGTCAAAGAGGCCGCCTGATGGATAAAGGCGGCACGCGCACCATTCCCTTTTATACGCTTGTGCCGCCACATGCGCTGTTGCTCGATATTGCCGGCCCGCTCGAAGTGATCCGTTATGCCAATGGGGAACAGCGGGACATCCATTTCGACTGCCGCTACATTGCTGCGACTGACAAACAGCAATCTTCCATCGGTCTTGCGCTTTCAGGGCTGGAGAACTTGCCTGCGACCCTGCCGGAAAATGCTTTCCTGCTGATCTCCGGCAGCACATCACGCTTCGACAACGATCCGGAGACAGGGCGAGAGCGGCAAGTGCTGGCGGCATGGCTGCGCCGTGTTGTGCGCCCCGATACGACAGTCATTTCCATCTGTTCCGGCGCGCTGCTGGCGGGCGAAGCCGGGCTTTTCGATGGGCGCAACTGCACGACCCATGCCGATTGCCTTGAAGGGCTGCGTCGCATCGCGCCGCTGTCCCAGGTGGCCGAAAACCGCCTTTTCGTCGAGGATGGCAACCGCTTCTCAAGCGCCGGAATTTCCACCGGCGTCGATCTGATGCTGCATGTGGTTTCCCGGCTGACATCCCCGGCTGTCGCCGCGCGTATTGCCAAAACCATGGTGGTTTATCTCAGACGCAGCGGCAACGATCCGCAAATCTCCCCCTGGATGACCGGCCGCAACCACATCCACCCCGCCATTCACCGGGTTCAGGACCGTGTGATGGCCGAGCCGGCGCAGGACTGGTCGCTGGAGCGGCTGGCCGATATTGCGGCGCTCAGCGAAAGGCATTTGTCGCGACTGTTTCGCGAGCATACCGGCATCAGCGTCATCGACTACGTCAACCTGATGCGGGTCAATCTCGCCCGCGACATTCTCGCCAACAGTCGCCTGGATATGGAAGCCATTGCCGAACGGGCGGGCTTTGCCTCCGCCCGGCATTTACGGCGTGTCTGGCAGCAGCATAATCGTTACCCGCCCAGCCATTATCGCGGTTTTCAGGCCTGATAATCTCAAACCCTGTCGCTGCCTGATGAATGCCATCAAAGGAATTGAATGGTTATGCGGATGAGCAGTTGCTAACCTTGCCACCAAGACAGCAACAGGAGCATTCCCCGTGGAAAAACGAAGCCTCGGCCGCACCGGCCTCTCCATCGCCCCGATCGTTTTCGGCGGTAACGTGTTCGGCTGGACAGCGGATGAGAAGACTTCCTTTGCGCTGCTCAACGCCTTTTTCGACGCCGGGTTCAACGCCATCGACACGGCGGATGTCTATTCCGCCTGGGTGGACGGACATGTGGGCGGCGAGTCCGAGACGATCATCGGCAAATGGCTGAAGCAGTCGAGCGTGAAGCGCGAAGATGCGGTAATCGTCACCAAGGTCGGTTTTGACAATCGCGGCCAGAAGACAGGCCTCAGCGCCAAGTGGATCGAAGAGGCCGTGGAAGCGTCGCTGAAGCGGCTGCAAACCGACTATATCGACCTTTACCTCGCCCACAAGCCGGATGCGGATGTGCCGCTGGAGGAAACGCTCGCCGCTTTCGGCAAGCTGAAGGAGCAGGGAAAAATCCGCGCCATCGGCTGCTCCAATTATTCCGCAAGCCAGCTTCAGGAAGCGCTGGACACGGCCGCAAAAAACAATCTTCCCCGTTATGACGTGCTGCAGCCGGAGTATAATCTCTATAACCGCAAGGATTTCGAAGGTCCGCTTGCCGAGCTTTGCCAGAAGGAAGAGATCGGCGTCATCAATTATTACAGCCTCGCCGCCGGCTTCCTCACCGGGAAATATCGTGCCAAGGCGGATACGGAAGGCGTCGCCCGCAGCTATCGCGTGGGTGAATATGTCAATACGCGCGGGCTTGCCATTCTGGGCGCCATGGATGCCGTGGCAGTGGAAACCGGGGCCAAGCTTGCCGATATCGCACTGGCCTGGCTGTTGCGAAAGAAGGCGATAACCGCGCCGATCGCCAGCGCCACCAGCCTCTCCCAGCTTGAAAGCTTCAAACGCGCCGTCGAGTTAAAGCTGACGGATGAGATGATGACGCTGCTCGACAAGGCGGGTGCGTAACATGGAGCTCAGAATTCGCGATGCGCAGCCGGCTGACCGGACGGAATGGCTGCGCCTGTGGAACGACTATCTTGCCTTTTATGATGTCGAACTTGCCGATGAGGTGACCGAGCATACCTGGGCGCGCATTCTCGATCCCGCATCCCGGGTTTCCATGCGCGTGGCCATGCTCGGCGACCGCATGGCCGGTTTCGCCATTCACCACTTCCATGATTCCACCTGGGTAAAGACGCCTGACTGCTATCTGGAAGACCTGTTCGTCGATGGCGAAATCCGCGGCAAGGGAACGGGCCGGGCGCTGATGGACGATCTTGTCGCCATCTGCAAGGACAAGGGCTGGTCACGGCTCTACTGGCACACCGGCGAGGACAATCACCGCGCCCAGAAGCTCTACGACAGCTATGTGAAGAGCGACGGCCATATCCGCTATCGCATCAAGTTCTGATCAATTCCTGAAGCGGAAGAAATCCACGAAAGCCCTCAGCGCCGGCCTCATCTGCCGGCGCGAGGGATAATAAATGTAAAAACCGTCGAACGGGGCGCACCAGTCGTCAAGCACGCGGATAAGCCTGCCCGCCCGGATATCGTCTTCAACACGCTGCTCGAAAACGAACGCAAGCCCTGCCCCGTCGATGGCAGCCCGGCGAATGAGGCTCTGGTCCGACAGGATCAGCGGCCCCTGCACATCAACCACCAATGGCTTGCCATTCTTCTCCAGTTCCCAGCGATAGATAAGGCCGCTGGCGAAACGCCGGCGGATACAGCGATGCCGGATGAGATCCCTTGGATCCTGCGGTGGTGGATTTTCTGAGAAATAGGAGGGCGCGCCGACAATCGCACCGCGCCATGCGCCGCTGGCTTTTACCGCAATCATATCCGCATCGAGGTGCTCGCCAAGCCGCAAACCCGCATCGAAACCTTTCGCGACAATATCCTCGAAACGATCATCCGTTGAGATTTCGAGTGAAATATCGGGATAGAGCCGCAGGAACTCACCCAGCCGGGGCACGATGAGGTCCTCGGCAGCAAGCCGCGGCAGGGTGATGCGCAGGGGGCCGGCCGGTCTTCCGCCCTGCTCGGCAAGCGTCTCGATGACCGCATCGATATCGGCAAGTGCCGGACCAAGCGTTTCGAGAAGCCGCCTGCCCTCCTCTGTCGGCGAAACGCTGCGGGTGGTACGATGAAGCAGACGCAAGCCAAGGCTCGCCTCCAGCGACGACACCGCATGGCTGACGGCGGAAGGGGCAATGGCAAGTTCGGCGGCGGCCTTGCGAAAGCTTCGGCCTTCGGCAACGGCAGCGAGAACAGCCAGTTGGGAGAGTTGCACACGGTTCATTGTTCTAAATGATAGAACAACCCACGCGGATTTGCAGCGATTATTTTTGCCGCCATGAGACGCTATTTTCTCATCACGCCCTGATGACGGGCGGTTCCTTTGGAAGGACGAACAGATGAAAAAAAGAACCCTTGGAAACAACCTTTCCGTTTCCGCGCTTGGCCTCGGCTGCATGGGCATGACACACGCCTATAGCCCGACCGGCGATGAGAGCAGCGCAATTGCAACGCTGCACCGCGCCGTCGAACTCGGCGTCACCTTTTTCGATACGGCGGAAGTTTATGGGCCTTACAACAACGAAATCCTTGTCGGCAAGGGTTTGAAGCCCTATCGTGACAAGGTGGTCATCGCCACCAAGTTCGGTTTCAAAATCGACACCAGCAAACCCGCTGGCCAGATGATGGTGGGCACCGACAGCCGCCCGGAAAATGTGCGCGCCGTCGCCGAAGCCTCTCTCAAACGCCTCGGCGTCGATGAGATCGACCTGTTCTACCAGCATCGCGTCGATCCGAATGTTCCGATCGAAGACACGATAGGCGCTATGGCCGAGCTCGTCCGGCAGGGCAAAGTGAAGCATCTCGGCCTATCGGAAGCGAGTGCCGAAACGCTTCGCAAAGCGCACGCCGTTCATCCGATTGCGGCAATTCAGAGCGAATATTCGCTGTGGACCCGCGACGTGGAGGAAAACGGCGTGCTGGAAACCTGCCGAGAACTCGGCATCGGTTTCGTCCCCTTCAGCCCGCTCGGGCGCGGTGCCTTGACGGGCGCGCTGAAGTCGCTCGACGGCCTTGCATCCGACGACTTCCGCCGCGGCCTGCCGCGCTTCCAGAGCGAAAACTTCGACGCCAATCTGGCGCTCATCAAGCTTCTGGAAGACATGGCGACTGAGAAAGGCGTGACCGCCGGACAACTGGCGCTGGCCTGGGTTCTGGCGCAGGGCGACTTCATCGTTCCTATTCCCGGCACGACAAAAATCGCCAATCTGGAGAAGAACGTTGCCGCAGCGGAGGTGTCGCTGACGGCAGAAGAAGCCGCCAGCCTCGGCGCACTGCTTTCGCCCGCAAAAGTCGCCGGCGCGCGTTACCCGGAACAGATGTCACGGATGGCCAACCGATAACAACAAAAAGCCGCGGCAGTGCCGCGGCTTTTTTCATTTCAGGCGCGCAGGACGCCGCCCGTCGATTTCTCGACATTGCCGACGATCTTGGCCGTCAGGGCCTCGAAATCCTCGTCCGTCAGCGTCTTGTCGACCGGCTGGATCTGCACTTCGATGGCGACCGACTTGCGGTTTTCACCGAGCGATGCGCCCTCGAAAATATCGAAGACATTGACGCCGGTGATCAGCTTGCGGTCAGCGCTGGTCGCAGCCTTGATGATGGCGCCCGCCTCGACCGACTTGTCGACCACGAAGGCGAAATCGCGCTTGACGGCCTGGAAGGGCGAAAGCTCGAGCGCAGGCTTGGTGCGGGTGGCCTTCTTCTTCGGCTCCTGCATGGCGTCGAGATAAATCTCGAAACCGCAATAGGCGCCGGAGACATCCAGTTCGGAGAGCGTCTTCGGATGGAACTCGCCGAAATAGCCGAGCACGACCTTCGGACCCATCTTGATGGTGCCGGAGCGGCCGGGATGATACCAGCCGGGGCCGCCGGCTTCGATCTGCACATTGGCCATGGGCAGGCCGCAAGCTTCCAGCACCGAGAGCGCATCGGCCTTGGCGTCATAGACATCCACGGGCTTGCCACCGCCCTTCAAAGCATTGGACCACATGCGGCCGCTGCCTGCGAGCGAGGCCGTGCCACGACGAACACCGCCAGCAACGCGGCGTTGCTTATCAGGTGTATCGCCCTCATAGGTGCCGGAAACCTCGAAGATCGCGACGTCACCATAACCCTTGTCGGCATTGCGCTGTGCGGCAGTCAGCAGGCCGGGCAGCAGCGAGGGCCGCATGTCCGACATATCGGCCGCAATCGGGTTTGCGAGCTTGAGGGCCGGCGAACCACCGCCGAAGAGTTTCGCCTGCGCTTCCGGGATGAAGGACCAGGTGACGGCCTCGAGCATGCCGCGGCTTGCCAGCGCACGGCGCGCGGTGCGGGTGCGGATTTGCAGCGTGGTCAGGATACGGCCGTTGACCGCGCCGAAGCTTTCCAACGGCTCGGGCTTGATGTTGTCGACGCCATGGATGCGCATGACCTCTTCCACCAGATCGGCCTTGCCATCGACATCCGGACGCCAGGACGGCACGGTGACGGAGACGCGCTCGCCCGTTCCCTCGACGCTGAAACCCAGGCCTTTGAGAATGGCGAGGCTCTCTTCCGCCGAGACTTCCAGACCTGTCAGGCGCTTTACTTCCGCGAGCGGGAAATCCACGACCTTGAGCTCATAACCCTTGTAACCAACGACCTTCGCCTCGCCGGCAATGCCGCCGCACAATTCGAGAACCAGTTCGGTGGTACGCTCCAGACCCGGAACCATATATTCCGGATCGACGCCGCGCTCGAAACGATAACGCGCATCGGTGATGATGCCGAGCGAACGGCCGGTCTTGGCAATGTTGATCGGATCCCAGAGAGCGGATTCGATCAGCACGTCGACAGTATTGTCATCGCAGCCGGAATGTTCGCCACCCATGACGCCGCCGATGGATTCGAGACCTTTCTCATCGGCGATGACGACATTGTTCGGGCCGAGCTTATATTCACGCTGGTCGAGCGCGAGGATCGTCTCGCCCTCTTTTGCGCGGCGAACCGTGAGATCGCCCTTGACCTTGGCGGCGTCGAAGACGTGCATCGGCCGGCCCTGATCGAAGGTCATGTAGTTGGTGATGTCGACTAGCGCATTGATGGGACGCAGGCCGATTGCCAGCAGGCGCTGCTGCATCCATTTCGGGCTGGGGCCGTTCTTCACGCCACGAACGACGCGCAGCGAAAAGCCGGGGCAGAGCGCCGCATCGTCCAGCTCAAGCTTCACGTCGACCGGGGTTGCGCCTTCCACCTTGAAGGACGGCGCGGGTCTCGTCTTCAGCTTGCCGAGACCGGAAGCAGCGAGATCGCGGGCAATACCGTAGATCGAGGTGCAGTCCGGGCGGTTCGGGGTCAGGTTGATTTCGATGACCGGATCGTCGAGCCCGGCATAGGCGGCGAAGGAGGTGCCGACCGGCGCATCTTCCGGCAGGTCGATGATGCCGTCGTGATCTTCGGAAATGTTCAGCTCCTTTTCGGAGCACATCATGCCGTGGCTTTCCACGCCGCGTATCTTGCCGACGGCAAGGGTGACGTCGATGCCCGGAACATACACGCCCGGACGCGCGAGCGCACCGACGAGGCCGGCGCGTGCATTCGGCGCGCCGCAGACGATCTGCACCGGCTTGCCGTCGCCGGCGTCGACGGAGAGAACCTTCAGGCGGTCAGCTTCCGGGTGCTTCTCGGCGGAGAGCACCTTGGCGATGACGAAAGGCTTGTAGGCCGCCTTGTCGTCAACGTCCTCGACCTCAAGGCCGATTGCCGTCAGCCGCTCGCAAATCTCATCCAGCGTCGCATCGGTATCGAGATGCTCTTTCAGCCAGGAAAGAGTGAATTTCATGTCTTTGCTCCTTGGCTAACCGGATTAAACGCTCAAACCGCCGAACAGCGTCGGCATGTCGAGCGGGCGGAAGCCGTAGTGGTTCATCCAGCGGACATCGGCGTTGAAGAAATCGCGCAGGTCCGGCATGCCGTATTTCAGCATGGCGATGCGGTCGAGGCCCATGCCCCAGGCAAAGCCCTGATATTCATCCGGGTCCAGCCCGCCGGCTCGCAGCACGTTCGGGTGCACCATGCCGCAGCCGAGGATCTCCATCCAGTCCTTGCCTTCGCCGAACTTGACGATGGGGCCGGAACGGTCGCACTGGATATCCACCTCGAAGCTCGGCTCCGTGAAGGGGAAGAAGGAGGGGCGAAAGCGCATGACGACGCTGTCGACCTCGAAGAAGGTCTTGCAGAATTCTTCCAGAATCCAGCGCAGATTGCCGACATGCGCCTTCTTGTCGATGACAAGGCCTTCGACCTGATGGAACATCGGCGAATGGGTAGCGTCGGAATCCTGGCGATAGGTCTTGCCGGGAATGACGATGCGGATCGGCGGCTTCTGGCTTTCCATGGTGCGGATCTGCACTGGCGAAGTGTGGGTGCGCAGCACCTTGCGCTCGCCCTTTTCATCCGGCTGGAAGAAGAAGGTATCGTGCATCTCGCGGGCCGGATGGCCTTCGGGGAAATTCAGCGCCGTGAAGTTGTAATAGTCGGTTTCGATATCCGGACCTTCGGCGATCGAGAAACCCATATCCGCGAAGATCGCGGTGATTTCATCGACGATCTGGCTGATCGGATGAATGCGGCCGCGCTCGGCCGGAGACTGGCGGACCGGCAGGCTGACATCCACCGTTTCCGCCTTCAGCCGGGCAGTAATGGCAGCGTCCTTCAGCGCATTCTTGCGCTCGCCGATGAGGTCGGTGATTTCGGTCTTGAGCTGGTTGATGGCGGCGCCGCGGGTCTGGCGCTCTTCCGGCGTCATGCTGCCAAGCGTCTTCAGAAGCTCCGAAACCGAGCCCTTCTTGCCAAGCGCGGAAAGGCGCACGGCTTCAATGGCCGGCTCATCGGCAGCCGTGGCGATCTCCGACATCAATTGCGATTTCAAGGTATCAAGTTCAGTCATCTTTTCCTGCCTTGCCGGTCTTTTTAACAGCGGCTTCGGGGTTCACAGCATTCATCAGATAGTCGGTCGCCATGATAAAGCGTCGCAGATCACTACCCATCCGCACGCGCCCGATCAACCGGGCAACCGGTAAAAAACGCCCCAGAATGCCGGTCAGACGGCACAATTCTTCCAGCGCCCGGGGCGGGGCGTTTTCGCGCCAGCGGGCAAAGGCGGCATCGCAGGTTTTCCGCGCATCGCAGGCGCGGGTCGCGACCTGTAAAAACAGCAGCCAGACATCGCGGGCCTGCGCCGTCTCGAGCGGCATGACTTCCTGCGGGCGCTCCTCAAAATCCATGAAACCAACGCGGCCGTCTTCGAGAAAAAAGTCGCGCACATGCGGGCGCCCATGGCAAAGGCCTGCCGCATGCAATTCGCCGAGTGCCTCGGCAGATTTTACCAGCAGGGCATCATGTTCCGCCGGCGCGGCTGTCTTTATCGCGTCCATGCGCTCGATGATGGTGGGGCCAACGTCGCCCAGCACAACTGCGGTCCGGGAAGAATAGATCACGGGCGGAACCGGAAAACCACTGGCCTTGAAGGCCTGCAGCGTGTCGAGTTCGCGACGCATCAGGCCGGCACCGTCGAGCGGCGGCGAAGGGCGCATGAAGGTGTAAGGAAGCAGCTTTGCGAGAAAGGTCTGCAGCTTTATCCACCAGGACGGCGTTTCCGTGCCCTGGCGCTTGATCCATACTGTCAGTTGCGACAGCTCAACCTTCTGGACCCGCCGCTCGCTTTTTAACAAAGCGTGCATGAGAGTGGCAATATCTGCATCATCAAGATGTACTCGAAACCCTTCGGCTGTATCAGCCTGATTTTCATTAACCAGCATTCTCGTCCACCAGGAGATTTTTCAGGGCAGACGCGCTGGATACTCTATTTTTCCTAAATTTCTAAATTAAAAACTACGATACATTCTCGACCAGGCGGTTGCACCAGCCAAACGCAAAACCCGCGCCGGAGAACCGGCGCGGGTTTCAAATGAACAACAGATTGTCCGCGCCGTAATTACTTTACAGCGGTTTCAAACTCGTTGGCCGTACCAGCATCCTTGAGGTACTCAAGCGCCTTCTTCGCTGCTTCGACGAGCGCGCCGAATGCTGCCGGCTCATGGATAGCCATGTCGGACAGAACCTTGCGGTCGACTTCGATGCCAGCCTTGTTCAGGCCGTCGATGAAGCGGCCATAGGTCAGGCCGAATTCGCGAACAGCAGCGTTGATACGCTGGATCCACAGAGCGCGGAAGTTGCGCTTGTTGACCTTGCGGTCGCGGTAAGCGTACTGCTTGGAACGATCCACGGCAGCCTTTGCTGCGCGGATGGTGTTCTTGCGGCGGCCGTAGAAGCCCTTGGCTGCCTTGAGTGTCTTGGTGTGCTTGGCGCGGGAAGTTACGCCACGTTTTACGCGTGCCATGTCATGATCTCCTTAAAGTGTCCAAATGTGCGGAAAAGTCTCAGAGACCGTTCGGCAGGTAGTTCTTGACGACCTTCTTGCCGTCAGCGTCGGCGAGAACCATGGTTCCGCGCGCGTCGCGAATGAACTTGTTGGTACGCTTGATCATGCCGTGGCGCTTGCCGGCGGCGGCTGCAACAACCTTACCGGTTGCGGTGATCTTGAACCGCTTCTTTGCAGCGGACTTCGTCTTCATCTTGGGCATTTTGCTACTCCGTTTTTGTATCGAAACAGGCAGACGAGGCCTATTTCAAGCTATTCAGGAACGGCCTCGGCATGCCCTGCCGGACCGTTCGGACGCGCGCTTATAACCGCAGTCGGCTAAAAGCGCAACGGGGAAAGCAAACTTCCCCTTGCGATGGCGATTCATGCGGCCTTAAAAGGCTGGCGCAAATTATTTCGGGGCGAGAACCATCATCATCTGACGGCCTTCCAGCTTCGGCTCGGCCTCCACCTTGGCAATCGCCTGGGTGTCTTCCTTCACCTGAAGGAGAAGCTTCATGCCGAGTTCCTGGTGGGCCATTTCGCGGCCGCGGAACTTCAGCGTTACCTTCACCTTGTCGCCATCGTCAAAGAAACGGCCCATCGCCTTCATCTTCACGTCATAGTCGTGCGTGTCGATGTTGGGGCGCATCTTGATTTCTTTAACTTCGACGATCTTCTGTTTCTTGCGCGCTTCAGCGGCCTTTTTCTGGGTCGAGTACTTCAGCTTGCCGAGATCGAGGATCTTGCATACCGGCGGTTCAGCGTTCGGCGAAATCTCAACGAGATCGAGACCGGCCTCCTCCGCCAGTTTCAAAGCCTGATCCGTCGGCATGCTACCGAGGTTCTGGCCCTCTTCATCAATAAGCTGAACTCTGGGAACCCGAATTTCCCGGTTGGAGCGCGGCCCCTCCTTGACGGGGGCATCGGCTTTGAAAGGTCTGCGAATGGTCGTATTCTCCTGATCTGTTTCTGGATCACGTCAGCAAAAAACAGCTTGTTTGGTACAAGCGGCGGAAATGTCGTTATTGCCGTGGCGAAGTCAATAGCATATCTGCCCGAAAAGATCACCTGTTGTCACGGTTTTTGCAAATACGCCGCCGTTGTTGCACCAAAATCAGGAGAATTGCATAGACATGACCGAACAAGCCGCTGAATTCCTGCGCGTAGGCCCAGACAACGACACCCGCGACATTGCTTTCCTTCATCGCCCGGCGGCTTCGGGTGAGAATATACCGATGCTGGTATGGCTCGGCGGCTATCGTTCCGACATGACCGGAACCAAGGCGGTTGAACTCGATCGCTTCGCCGCTGAAAACGGTCTTGCCTGCCTGCGGCTCGACTATTCCGGCCATGGCGCCTCCGGCGGCGACTTCAGGAAGGGCACGATTTCCCGCTGGCTGGAAGAGGCGCTTGCCGTGGTGCGCGCAAAGGCGCCGTCGCGCGTCGTTCTCATCGGCTCCTCCATGGGCGGATGGATTGCGCTACGCATGGTCGAGGAGTTGCGCAAGGCGGGCAGCGCGCCATCCGTCGCCGGTCTCGTCCTCATTGCGCCAGCGCCGGATTTCACGCAGGAGCTGATAGAGCCCAGCCTTTCGGATGCGGAAAAAACCTCTCTGGCGGAAAAGGGATATTTCGAGGAACATTCGGAATATAGCCCCGAGCCCAACATCTTCACCCGCGCGCTGATGGAGGACGGGAAGCAGAACCGCGTGCTGCAGGGTATCATCACCACCGGCTGCCCCGTTCACATCCTGCAGGGCATGCGCGACCCGGATGTTCCCTATCAGCATGCACTGAAGCTTCTAGAACATCTTCCGTCCGACGACGTCGTGTTGACGCTGATCCGCGACGGCGACCATCGGCTTTCCCGGCCGCAGGATATCGAGCGGATGCTCGCCGCGGTCAAAGCCCTTGCAATATAGGCATTTGCGCAACGCTCTTAACCATATTCGACGAGTCTTGCGCGCCGCCGATTGCTAGCGATTGACTCAAGCCCCCTATCCCTCTTAACTTTTCGTTAAGAATTAAGGGACGGGTTTCATGATGAACGCACCGCTGGCGCGTGCGCTGCTGTTTGCAGTTGCCGCCGGGCTAATGACTGCTGCCTCCGCCACGGCGGAAACCAAGGGAAGCCCTTCCATGGTGACGGGGGGGATTACCTCCCAGCCTATCGGCCATTATGAGTTCTGTCAGAAATATGCCGATGAATGCAATATTCGCAGCAAGGCGACGCCGCCGCCGCGCGTCACGGATTATGGCTGGGATGTCATTCGCGAAGTCAATACGTCCGTCAATACCACCATCGTGGCGATGACCGATCAGGAAATCTACGGCAAGGACGAAGTCTGGGAATATCCGACGACCGCCGGCGACTGCGAAGATTTCGTGCTGCTGAAGCGAAAGAAGCTGGTCGAGCGTGGTTTTTCCGTGGCCGATCTTCTGATCACCGTCGTGCGCAAGCCGGATGGCGAAGGCCATGCCGTGCTGACCCTTCGCACCACCGACGGCGATTATATTCTCGATAACCTCACCGACGACGTGAAGCTGTGGACCGACACCAACTACACCTATCTGAAGCGGCAGGCGTCCTTCAATACGGGCCGTTGGGTCTCCATTGAAGACGGTCGCGACGTGCTGGTCGGCGCATTGCGCTGACGCCTGTGCCAGGTTCGAAGGAATTAAGAGCCCGCTATTGCGGGCTCTTTCTTTTTTTACCCATTGCCGATGATAATGCCGGCCGCAAGCACCAGTGAGCCGCCGAGGACCACCTGAAACACCGCGCGCAGGAACGGCGTTTCCATGAAGCGGTTCTGAATGAAGGCGATGGCCCAGAGTTCCACGAAAACGACGACGGCGGCAATCGCGGTCGCCGTCCAGAAATGCGGAATGAGATAGGGCAATGCGTGGCCGAGGCCGCCTATGGCCGTCATGATGCCCGAGGCCAGGCCCCGCTTTACCGGAGAACCGCGGCCAGAAAGCTTGCCATCATCATGGGCGGCTTCGGTGAAGCCCATGGAAATACCCGCACCAACGGAGGCCGAGAGGCCGATAAGGAAGGTCTGCCAGGTATCCTGCGTGGCAAAGGCGGCCGCGAAAATCGGCGCGAGCGTCGAGACGGAGCCATCCATAAGCCCCGCAAGACCCGGCTGAATATAGGTCAGAAGAAATTGCCGTTTTGCGGTTTCCGCCTCTTCGGTCTTGCCGTTTTCATCGAGGTGTTTTTCTTGCAGCATCTGCGCAATGTCTTCGTGACCCCGCTCCGCCTCGGCCAGATCGCCGAGGAGCTTGCGTGTTGAGGCATCGCTGGTACGCTTGACGGCCTCATCGTAGAAGCGGATCGCCTGCGCTTCCATCAATTCGGCCTGGGCGCGGATTTTTTCGAGCGACAGGTTCTTCACCAGCCAGTCCGGGGTGCGCTCATAGAAACCACGCACATGTTCGCGGCGGATCAGCGGGATGGTTTCTCCGAAGCGGCGGCGATGCATATCGATCAGCACGTTTCGATGCTGCTGCTCGACCTCGGCCATATCCTCGAAGACTTTGGCGGATTGCGGATATTGCGCGCGCAGATGATCGGCATAGGAGCGATAGATGCGGGAATCGTCCTCCTCGGATGAAATGGCGAGCGCGAGGATTTCCTGTTCGCCAAGGGAGGAAAAGGGACGTTTGGACAGGGGAAAAAGACTGCGAAACATGGCTGAGACCTTTTTTAGAATAATTCTAAATACATCCGCATCGCACCGGGATCAAGCCTTCTTAGAATAATTCTAATAAGGCAAAGGGTCGCATTGCGGGCCGCATCGCAGCGGGGTAAATTCGCGAAAAAGGAAACACCATGCAGGACGACGTTGCGGCCAGAGCCGCTCACAGCGCGGAAATTCAGGACAGGGCGGAAAAAGCCATGGCGGAGATCGGCGTCGATGCCGGTTTCATCGATTTGCTGGTGGAGACATTCTACGGCCGCGTTCTTGCACATCCCACGCTCGGCCCGGTTTTTGATGCGCGGCTTGCCGGGCGCTGGCCGGAGCATATGGCCAGAATGAAACAGTTCTGGGCGGCTGTCGCGTTCAAGAATGGTGGTTATGGCGGCAAACCCGTGCAGGCGCATCTCGGCGTAAAGGGCATGTCGGCGGAGCTTTTCCCGCAATGGCTTGCGCTGTTTTCCGCTACGCTTGATGATATTGCGCCAAGCAAAGAGGCCCACGACTGGTTCATGGAAACGGCGGAACGCATCGCCAGAAGCCTGACGCTTTCACTGTTTTACAATCCCGCAATGGACGACCCGGCGTTGATGCGCAGCAAGTGACGCGGAAAGACGTGACGAAGCAACATTCGCCAAGCATCACCGGAGATCACGCAAGTTTCGAACATTCCCTCTTGATGGCTGCAGGGATAAATGTTTAGTAGCCAGCGGGAGGCGTACCGTGCGGTTCGCCTGTAATATGCAGACATAACAGGGCTTATCGACATGGATCGCAGATCATTTATCCGCAAGGCGGGCGCTCTCAGCGCCGGTGTTACCGCAACGGCGCTTGCCGCTCCGGCTATTGCGCAGGAAAACCCCAAGATCACCTGGCGCATGACATCGTCCTTCACCAAAGGCCTCGACATTCTTTTCGGCGCGGGCCAGATCGTCGCCGACCATGTCAAGGAAGCCTCCGGCGGCAACTTCGTCATTCAGCACTTTGCCGGCGGTGAAATCGTGCCGGCGCTGCAGGCGGCGGATGCGGTGACGGCCGGCACCGTCGAAATGGCGCATACCTGCTCCTATTATTACGTCGGCAAGGACCCGACCTTCGCGCTCGGAACCTCGGTTCCTTTCGGCCTCAATGCACGCCAGACGAATGCCTGGTTCAACCAGGCCGGCGGCAATGAGCTGCTCAACGAATTCCTTGCCCAGCACAATATTTACTCGATCCTGCTCGGCAATACCGGTGCCCAGATGGGCGGCTGGTTCCGCAAGGAAATCAACACCATCGACGACCTGAAGGGTCTAAAGATGCGTATCGCCGGCCTGACCGGCCAGGTGATGCAGAAGGTCGGCGTGACACCTCAGCAGATCGCCGGCGGCGATGTCTATGCGGCCCTGGAAAAGGGCACGATCGACGCCACCGAATTCGTCGGTCCCTATGACGACCAGAAGCTCGGCTTCTACAAGGTCGCGAAATATTATTACTACCCGGCATGGTGGGAAGGCGGCCCGGCCGTTCATGCCTTCGTCAATCTGCAGAAGTTCAACGAGCTTCCGGAGAACTACAAGCGCATCCTGAAAGACGCCTGCGCCGCCGGCAGCGCCAGCATGCTGGAGCGTTACGACGCCCGCAATCCCAAGGCGCTGAAGGAACTCGTGGCGCAGGGCGCCATCCTGCGCCCCTTCAGCCAGGAAATCCTCGATGTCTGCCACAAGGCGGCACAGGACACCTATGCGGAGATTTCTGCCAAGAACGAGAGCTTCAAGAAAATCTACGAGAGCCAGCAGGCCTTCAAGAAGGACGCCTATCTCTGGGCGCAGATCGCCGAATACACCTATGACACCTACATGATGATCCAGCAGCGCAACGGCACGCTCTGATCCCCATCATTTCCCGACGATCTTCAAACGGTCATCCGGCATCTGCCGGGTGACCGTTTTGTTTGGCGAGACCAGCTTCCACACTTCACGCTCCCGCCAGTCGACCGGGCTCATGCCGGTGACGCGGCGAAATTCGCGGTTGAAATTGGACTTGGTCTGAAAGCCGGAGGACAGCATGATCGCGGTCACCGATTGCTCCGTCTCTTCCAGCAGCCGGCAGGCTTCGCGGATGCGCAACTGATTGACATATTGCGAGACATTGACGCCGAGCGAGCGGTTGATCGCGCCTGATATCTGCCGGCTCGGCAGGCCGAGGCGTCTTGCAAGCCGCGACAGGTTGAGATTCTCATCACGGTAAAGCGCCTGTGTCTCCATCAGCCGATCAACCCTTGCGACGATATCGCGGTCCTGTTCCGATGGCTCCGCCGATGCTGACAATTCCGCGACAGGTTCTATGCCTGTTTGCGGCGCCTTGCTCTTGCCGGCCAGCGCGGCCATGAGGCCAATCAACAGCAGGCCAAAAAGATTGGCATTGCTGACCAGCGCTGCAACACTCTGCCCATGCGCCCATTCGAAATCGAAAAACACGAGCAGATCGAACAGGGCAGAAACACAAAGAGCGATGGCAGCGATAATAAGCGCCCGGTGCGCCGAGGTGACGCTGGCAAATTGCGCCTCGTCCAGCCCATCCGGCCCCTTTCTGCCAAGAAGAAGCAGGGCAATGGCGTGGCCGACAAAAATGACGATCAGCGCAAGATCGATCGCCATCGGCCAGATGAATTCCATGATGACGATGAGCAAAGGCGACAAAGCGAGGTTGGCAAGCATCGCTATCCTGCTCTCCGCCGCCACTCTCATCAGCCCACGAAAAGCAATGTAGACGAGCGGCGGCAGGCAGGCGGCGAGGACCGGCAAAACATAACGCGCTTCGCTGACGCCATACCCCCAGCGCAGTCCGACAAGGACGGATTGAAGGGCACAAAGCGCGATCAACGTCAGAAAGGCCCGATTGGTTCGCACATCGTCTCCGCCTCGAAAGAAAACGATGAACATGACAACCAGCAGAAGCGCCACGACGAAAGGCAGCGGAATGAACAGCACGAATGAATATCCCCGAAACAACGGCTTATATTGCCAATTCATGGACCAGATCGCGTTTCGGGACGACCTTTAACACGATCAAGGACGCAAAAAACATGTCGCGGCGCAGATTGAACCCCGTTCTTTCCAACCGCACGAGGTTTTCATGCGCCCTATCGCCACCGTCACGGCCATCCTGTTTTCCGCTCTCGTCACCCAGCCTGTTTTTGCAGGCGAGGCTGTCGGCGTCAGCGAAACCACCATCCATTCGCCGGCACGCGGCAAGGATCTTGCCGTCACCATCTGGTATCCCTCCGACGGAAAGGGCACGCAGACGGTTTCCGGCGATGACCGGATTTTTCAGGGCACGCCCATATTCAAGGACGGTGCTGTGAAATTTGGTCGGCTGCCGCTTGTGCTTCTGTCTCACGGCTCGGGTTCAAGAGTGTCCGGCATGGCATGGATCGCCGCGAAGCTTGCGAGCGAAGGTTTCATTGTGGCAGGAGCCAACCACCCCGGCACCACCAGCGGCGATTCCACACCCGCCGATACACCGAAAATCTGGGAGCGAACGGACGATCTCTCCACGATTGTCACTGTTCTAACGGCAAAGGGCAAATGGTCGAGTGCTATCGACGCGCAGAGGATCGGCGTGCTCGGCTTTTCGCTCGGCGGCAGCGCGGCGATGGAGATTTCGGGCGCGCGCGCCGATCTCGATGCCTATGCGCGCTATTGCGAAGACTATGCCACGATGATGGATTGCCAATGGTTCGCCGGTGCCCGGGGTTATCTCAAGGGCGAGCCGGTCAGCGTGCCGAAGCTCGATCTCAGAACCATCGACAAGGCACGTTTCGAGCAGCAGAACCGCGATCCCCGTATTCGGTCCGCCGTACTGGTCGATCCCGGTCTGGCGCTCGCCTTTCGGCCTGACAGCCTGAAGCAGATCGATATTCCGCTCACCTTCATCAATCTCGGCAATAAGGGCAAAATTCCACCCGCCGTGCTTGCAGATAAACTCGCGAACGAAGTGCCCGGCGCGACCTATCAGCAAGTGGACGAGGCCAATCATTTCAGCTTCCTGCCGTTGTGCAAACCGGATGCCGACGCCTTTCTCAAATCCGTCGGTGAGCGCGATCCCATCTGCGAACCGGCCGGACCGCGGGACCGCGCGGATATTCACGCACAATTGGAGACGATTATCGCTGCCGCCTTCAACCGTACACTGAAGCCGGGTCAGTAAGGCGGCAGACTGAAAGGCCTAGCCGATCCGCTTATAGAAAAGGGTCGTGCCGCAAAAGCGTCCATCAGGAAACAGGGCGTAATCGGGGATGACGCCGACCCGCTCCCAGCCGAGGCGAGGATAGATCGCCTCGGCATCGCTGCCCGTGGCCGTATCCAGCACCAGCAGGGTACGACCACGTTTTGCCGCCTCCTCCTCCACTTTTTGCATGAGCTTGCGGGCAAGTCCGAGGCCTCGCGCGGACGGATGCACCAGAAGCTTCATCAAATCGCCGCGATGCGGCTGGTTGGGTTTGGAGGCAAGGCCGACCTGCACGGTGCCCATCACCTTGCCATCCACTTCCGCCACCACGTGAATGGTGCTGCCCTCGCCCGCCGCTTCTGCAACTGACTGCCAGAAAGGCTGCGCATCCTGCGGTGAAAAGGGCAACATGAAGCCGACGGATGCGCCCCCGTTCACGCAGGCAGCCAGAACCTCACAGAGTTCGGGCAAGACATCGATGGTCTCTTCCCGGTTCAACACGCGGATGGTGGTCATAAAAACTCCTGTCGGGGAAATCAGCGCTGTCTTTGGTCCAGCACGACGGCATAACGGGCAGGTTTTTCGGAGGGGTTGTGGAAAACATGCCCCTCGCCAACCGGCATGAAAAGGCAATCTCCGGGTTCCAGCCGGTGAACGTCTCCGCCGCTCGTCATTTCCAGCACACCTTCGAAAAGCCAGACATATTGCGTCATCCCCCGGCTCGCCGCATGCGGAGGGAAGCCGACGCGCGCGCCGGGCGGAAATTCGACTTCGACGATATCGACATCGGATCCCACACGCGGCGGAGAGATGGCGCGGCGCACATAACCGGTCTCCGGATCTTTCCAGAGCTGCTGATCACGCTTTTTCATAAGCGGGGACACAGCCTCTTCGTTTTCAGCGAAGAAACCGGAAAGCGACAGGCCAAGGGCTGCGCAGATGCGGGCCAGCAGCGAGGCCGTAGGGCTCGCCTCTCCACGCTCGATGCGGGAGATCATGGCGCGGCTGACGCCGGATTCGGCGGCGAGCCTGTCCAGCGTCAGGCCGTTTTCAGCCCGCAATGTTTTGATCCGCTCGCCGATGGAGCGCTCAAGAATATGATCTTCGTTTTCCATCATATGAGAATTGCACTCTCATATGATGGAGTCAATATCCACGATAATGGAAACTATCATCTTCTTTGCCGCCGGTTGCTTTGCGGCAAAAGAACGTCTCAGGCGCCGACCTGGGCAATCCAGTCGTTCAGATTATAGTAGTTCGTTACTCGGCTAACTTTGCCGTCCTTCAGGTCAAAAAAGGCACCGGCCGGTAGTACGTATTTCTGGCCATTCGCCTCGGGCAATCCCTCGTCGGTCTTGAGATATTCGCCGTTGACGATGAATTCTGCGGAAGCACGCTTGCCATCTTCGCTCGCCATGATGACCATGTCGGTGAGATTTTCCTTATAGCAGCGGTTCATATGGTCCATGAAGGAAGCGAAGGCGGCCTTGCCGGTCTGGCGCTCGCCCTGATTGATGTCGTGCACCACCTCATCGTGAAGAAGCGCCAGAAAGGCATCCATGTCCTGACGGTTGAAGGCTTCGTAGTAGGCGCGGATGGTCTCGGCAGCGGTCATCGTCTTCTCCGTTCAATGCTTGCGCGGGTTTTCCATGACGGTATAACCAGTGCAACCGAAAGTGAAAATGCCCATGACCGTCGAAATCAAGTCTCTTTCCGGCATTGACGCCACACCGTATTTCGATGACCTCGCGCGCCTGCGGATCGAGGTGTTTCGCGCCTTTCCCTATCTCTATGACGGCTCGCTGGACTATGAGCGCAAATATCTCGCGACCTATGCCGATACGGACGGCGCCGTCTTCGTGCTGGCGCTTGATGACGGCAAAGTGATCGGCATGTCCACCGGCATGCCGATGGCGGCCGAGACCGAAGAGGTGAAGGAGCCCTTCGTCAAAGCAGGTTACGATCCGGACCGGATATTCTACTTCGGTGAAAGCGTACTTCTGCCCGGCTATCGCGGCCACGGCATTGGGGTGCGTTTCTTCGAAGAACGGGAGGCGCATGCAAAGCGGCTCGGTTTCGACAGGTGCACTTTCTGTGCTGTGGAGCGACCCGCAGACCATCCACGACGCCCGGCGGACTACGTGCCGCTGAACGCCTTCTGGGAAAAGCGCGGTTATAGCCATCACCCGGAACTGCGCACCAGCTTCACATGGCAGGACCTCGACGAAAGCGTTGAAAGCCCGAAACCGCTGTCCTTCTGGATGAAGACCATTCTTGCCGGAGACGGAGACAAATGACACGCCTTGCCGCCAGCCAATATGCCATCGAGCTGATCGAGACATGGGAGGCTTATGCCGCGCATCTCTCCGCCATCGTTCGCGAGGCGAAGGAAAAAGGCGCGGAATTGTTGCTGCTTCCTGAATATTCGGCCATGGCGCTGACCGGGCAATTGCCACCCGCCGCGCGCTCCGATCTGCATCGTTCCATCGAAGAGATACAGCCGTTGATCCCTTCCTGGGTAGAGCTTTGCGAGGAGCTGGCGCGGCAACATCAAATCCTCTTCCAGCCGGGCAGCGCACCGGTGAAGGACCCGGACGGCAAATTCCGCAACCGCGCATGGCTGTTCGGCCCGGATGGGCTGATCGGCTATCAGGACAAGCAGATCATGACCCGTTTCGAGCGGGAGGAATGGAACATTCATGCCGGCGTCGAGGGCCTGAAAGCCTTCGAGACGCCGATAGGCAGGCTGGGCATTCTCATCTGCTACGACAACGAGTTCCCGATGCTGGGCCGCAGACTGGCGGAGCTCGGCGTCGAACTCGTGCTCGCCCCCAGCTGTACCGACACGTTGGCGGGTGCTTACCGGGTGCGCATCGGCGCGCAGGCCAGGGCATTGGAAAACCAATATGCCATCCTCTCCTCCCCCACCGCGGGCGAGGCCCCATGGTCTCCCGCCGTCGATGAGAATCGCGGCCGCGCCGCCCTTTACGTGCCGTCCGACTACGGCATGCCCGCATCCGGTATCGTCGCGGAAAGCGAAAGCGATGCGGTGACACAGGGCACGCTTCTGATCGCCGATATCGATCTTGCCGCCGTCGCAAGACTCCGAACCGAGGGACAGGTGGCCACCCGGCGCGACTGGCCGGAGCAATTTGCGATCTGAAAAGCCCATTTTAAAAGGCTTTTAACCAAATTCCCGCTTTGCGGTGTGACAAGCCCCTGCTATAGCGCGGGACATGAGCACAAATTCGACCCGCACGCCCCTGGACCATATCCGCAACTTCTCGATCGTTGCCCACATCGATCACGGCAAATCGACGCTGGCCGACCGGTTGATCCAGTCGACGGGCGGCCTTGCCGAACGCGACATGTCGGAACAGGTTCTCGATTCGATGGATATCGAGCGCGAACGCGGCATCACCATCAAGGCCCAGACCGTGCGCCTGCACTACAAGGCGAATAACGGCGAGACCTATGTGCTGAACCTCATCGACACGCCCGGCCACGTCGACTTCGCCTACGAAGTGTCCCGCTCGCTTTCGGCCTGTGAAGGTTCGCTTCTTGTGGTCGACGCATCGCAGGGCGTGGAAGCCCAGACGCTCGCCAACGTCTATCAGGCCATCGATAACAATCACGAGCTGGTCACCGTGCTTAACAAAATCGACCTGCCGGCGGCCGAACCTGACCGCATCAAGGAGCAGATCGAAGAGGTGATCGGCATCGACGCCTCCGACGCCGTGATGATTTCCGCCAAGACCGGTCTTGGCATTCCCGATGTTCTGGAAGCCATCGTCCACCGTCTGCCGCCACCGAAGAGCGAAGTCGGCGAAAACGGACCGCTGAAGGCGCTGCTGGTCGACAGCTGGTACGACACCTATCTCGGCGTCATGGTTCTGGTGCGCGTCATCGATGGCGTGCTGAGCAAGGGCCAGCAGATCCGCATGATGGGCTCGGGCGCGAAATACGGCATCGAGCGCGTCGGCGTGCTGACTCCGAAGATGGTCAATGTCGACAGCCTCGGCCCCGGCGAGATCGGCTTCATCACCGCCTCGATCAAGGAAGTCGCCGATACCCGTGTTGGCGATACCATCACCGACGACAAGCGCCCGACGGCGCAGGCCCTGCCCGGCTTCAAGCCTGCGCAGCCCGTGGTGTTCTGCGGCCTCTTCCCGGTCGATGCGGCCGACTTCGAAGATTTGCGCGCGGCGGTGGGCAAGCTTCGTCTCAACGACGCCTCCTTCTCCTTCGAAATGGAATCGTCCGCCGCCCTCGGTTTCGGTTTCCGCTGCGGTTTCCTCGGCCTGCTGCATCTCGAAATCATTCAGGAGCGCCTCGAGCGCGAGTTCAATCTCGATCTCGTCGCGACAGCGCCTTCCGTTGTCTATGAAATGACGCTGACGGATGGCACGGAGAAGGAACTTCACAACCCGGCCGACATGCCCGACGTCGTGAAGATCAAGGAAATCCGCGAGCCCTGGATCAAGGCGACGATCATGACGCCGGACGAATATCTCGGCGGCATCCTGAAACTCTGTCAGGACCGGCGCGGCCTGCAGACGGAGCTGACCTATGTCGGCAACCGTGCGATGATCACCTATGAGCTACCGCTCAACGAAGTGGTGTTCGATTTCTACGACCGGCTGAAATCCATCTCCAAGGGTTACGCCTCGTTCGATTACAACATCATCGACTATCGCGAAGGCGACCTCGTCAAGATGTCTATCCTCGTAAACGGCGATCCGGTGGATGCGCTCTCCATGCTGGTTCACCGCTCGGCGGCGGACCGGCGCGGGCGTGGCATGTGCGAAAAGCTGAAGGAACTCATTCCGCCGCACATGTTCCAGATCCCGATCCAGGCGGCTATCGGCGGCAAGGTCATCGCCCGCGAAACCGTGCGTGCGCTGCGCAAGGACGTGACGGCGAAATGCTATGGCGGCGACGCGACGCGCAAACGCAAACTTCTCGACAAGCAGAAGGAAGGCAAAAAGCGCATGCGCCAGTTCGGCAAGGTGGAAATTCCGCAGGAAGCCTTTATCGCTGCGCTGAAGATGAACGACGAATAAGCGGCAAAATCATATTGCCGTCGCGATTGAAGGGAGGCCCATCGCCTCCCTTTTGCGTTTAGGCTTCTATCACGCGTGCAGCTTCGCACCCTTGGTAATCTTGTCGACGATCTTCCTGTCGGCCCTCAGCGCCATGCCGACCACCTTGGCATTCTCCGGCGAAAACTCCGAAAATACCTGGCGATTGGCGACATCGTGCCCGGTGGCGAACATTTCCTCGATATAAAGCGAAGTCGTGACGTCGCGCTCGAGGGATCGCTGATGGATTTTGCGCAGCGCCTCCTGATCCGTGGCCATGACGACAATCGGCTGGATGGACAGGGGATTATAGACGTTGCCTGCCCCGTCGCGGTATGGTTCTCCAATGATCTCCTTGGTCTGGGCGACGATCCCGGACATGAGAAATGCGGTAACGTTCAGTTTTTGCCACACGGCAAGGTCATCGCGAAGGATGACGGCGATCTTGGTATCAAACATGCGAACTCAATCTGGCTGTGGTTACGAAAGAGAAGCGATCCTAGCGCCTCGGGGCGTCGGCGATCTTGAACGTTCGTGCAAATTCGAAGGGATCGTGCAGGCACCCTCCAGCGAAGGCATAGAACGCATCGAAGCGCGCTTTCATGGCAACGCCTATGCGCCGCACCGTCATGATACCTATGCGCTGGGTGTCACGCTTTCCGGCGTCCAGACTTTTTCCTATCGGGGGAAATCGCATTTCAGCACGCCCGGAAGGGTAATCGTGCTGCATCCGGACGAAGTCCACGATGGTGGCGCAGGCACCGATGAAGGCCTGCGCTACCGTATGCTTTATCTTCCGCCCGAAAAAACGACTGAGGCCGGATATAATGCGCTGCCCTTCGCCCAGAATCCCGTCATCGAGGATGAGGAATTCCGGCAATGCCTCATCGAGGCGCTTGGCAATCTGGAAGGCGCGCCGGACAATCTGCTTCTCACCGACTGGCAGTCGAGACTGGCGGATTTGCTCTGGAAACATTCAAACGGAAGCGCCAGAACCATCAAACGGATCGACCGGATCGCCGTTTTACGGTGCCGGGACTATCTGCTGGAGAATAGCGCCGACACCGTCGGTTCCGAAGAGCTGGAACGGATAAGCGGGCTCGACCGCTTCACGCTCTTTCGGCACTTTCGCTTCCTGTTCGGCACCAGCCCGCACCGTTATCTCATCATGCGCCGGCTGCAAAAATGCAAAGAGATGATGCGTGCGGGTGCGGGCCTTGCGGAAACGGCATTTGCCTGCGGTTTTGCGGATCAGGCGCATTTTACCCGACATTTCAAAAATGCCTTCGGCATGCCGCCGGGCCGCTGGCTCAATCTTGTTTCGCATTGATCATTCCGGAAACAGGATCGACCGGTGAGCCGCAGCACCCGCCATGGCGCCGTCTCCCACCGAAAGGGCGACTGAGCCGGCAGGCCTTGCCACATCACCGCAGGCGAAGATGCCGCGGGCCGTGGTCTGTTTCATGGGATCTGTCACGATGGTCGATCCCATCGGCCCCTCCTCCACGGCGCAGCCAAGTTTTTCCAGCCAGTTCGAGGCGATACGCAACTTCGGCTGGGTGAAAAGGCCAGCCAATGCGATGCTGCGTCCATCCGCCATAACGACATCCGCATGCCCCGTAATTTCCCGGATTCGGGTTGTTTCCACCCGCACGCCCCGGGCCGCCAACAATGCCTGCTGATCCCCATCCGGCTCGAATACGCCATTGGTGAAAAAGGTCGTCTCGCCCCAGTCGGGCAGCATCAATGCGTGGTGAATGGCCAGAGGTGAAGCGGCGATGACACCGATCTTTTCCTGATTGAGCTCGTAACCATGGCAATAGGGGCAATGGAAGACCGAAGAGCCCCAACGCTCTTTCAGCCCGGCAATAGCAGGCAATTCATCGGTGACGCCCATGGCGAGGATCAGCCGGTCCGCTGTCTCACGGCGTTTGCCATCGATCTCGACTACAAAATCGCCGGAGGAGCCTTCGGCATCGGTCACCCTCCCCTCAACCCAATCTATGGTCGGGTAACGTTCGATCTGGCGGCGCGCCTCGGCGATAATTTCACCCGGCGCCTTTCCATCCTGGCCGAGAAAACCGTGGGAATGGCTGGCGAAACGGTTTCTCCGTTCACCGGCGTCCACCACCAGAATGTTTTTTCTGGCGCGTCCAAGCTGCAGGGCGGCCGAGAGGCCGGCATAGCTGCCGCCGATAATGATGACGTCGAATTTCATGATGCACCCATCGTTTCAGGAAAGAGGCGGAAGTGCCGGTTCATTTCACGATACTTATATTGTTACGTGATTTTCAGAGTCAATAGTCACGCAACTTATATTGTTACGTCACATCGAAAGTGATAGCGTCGGTGTAAACAGACGGGTTTGGACAATGAGACACGACACGCGGCTTTCACGGGTGCTGCATATTCTGATCCATATGGAAAATCATAAGGGTGCGGCGACATCCGAGAGCATCGCGGCGATGCTTCAGACCAACCCGGTGGTGGTGCGCAGGACAATGGCCGGCTTGCGCGAGCATGGTTATGTCTCGTCGGAAAAGGGCCATGGCGGCGGGTGGGTGCTGGCGCGGCCGCTCAGCGAAATCACGCTGCTCGACATTTACCGGGCGCTTGGCGCACCGGAACTGTTCTCGATAGGGCTGGCGGGCGACAACCCGAATTGCGTTATTGAACAGGCCGTCAATGCAGCACTTTTCGACGCCATGAAAGAGGCGGAAAACATTCTGCTATCCCGTTTCGGGAGCATTGCCCTTTCGCAACTGGCACAGGAATCCATCAGCCGTTGGTCCAGGGTTTCCAACCACCCTTCCGCGATGGAGCAGCTTTAGGGCGCGGATGATGGCCGCAAAGAAAAACCGCCTGCCCGGAGGCAGGCGGTTTTATCATATCAGTAGGCCCGTTACGGCTGGGTCTGCGTGCCGCCCGTATTCGGGCTTGCCGGTGCGGTGTTGTTCGCAGGCGGTGTTGCCGGAGCGGTTGGAGCCATGGGCGCCGGTGCCTGATCCGTTGCCGCTGGCGGCGTGGTGGAGGATGTCGTGGCCGGATCGGTGGTCGGGCCGCTCATCTGCGACCAGGCGAAAACGCCCACCAATACGACGACGATGATCGCCAACCACGGCACCCAGGACGACGACGTGCGGGCACGCGGTTCATTGCTGATATTCACTTCCGGACGAAGATCGCGGTCCGGACGCGGGTTGTTGGGATCGAATGTCATGGTGTTTCCTCCTCTTCATTCTGCGGAGAAAACGACGTTCACGGGATTTTGTTCCGATTCCTTCCAGAACGCTTACAACCGACGAGGTTCGGGCGCTTGCTGAAGCGCCTCCGCCAGCACCGTCATGACCTGCGGACCTGCCATTTGCGACACATTGAAACGCATGAAACCGGAGGCGTTCTGCGAGGAACTGAACACATTGCCGGGGGCCAGCACCACCTGCCGCGAAAGCGCGCGGCGCGCCACATCGGCGGCATCAACCCCGTCCGGTAGGCGGCACCATAAAAACATGCCCGCCTGCGGTTCGATCCACGGCACACATCCGACCGACCTCAGACGCGCCGCCACCTCCGGCATCGTTGCCGCAAGACGCTGCCTCAGCGCCTCGACATGCTTGCGGTAACTGCCATCGGTCAAAAGCGACAGGATCAGCGCCGCCGAAAAATGCGTTCCGCCAAAAGTGGTGGCGATCTTGAGATCGGTCAGGGCTTCCACCCATGCGACGGGCGCTGCAATGAAACCGCACCGCACGGAGGCCGACAGTGTTTTTGAAAAACTGCCTATCTGGACGACGCGGTTAAGACCGTCGAAGGCCGCCAGCCGGGACGCGGCCTGGGTTTCGAAATCGGCAAAAATATCATCCTCGATGATGGTCAGCCCCACCTGTTCGGCGAGCATCAGCAGGCGATGGGCGGAAACGGCGGAAAGCCTTGCACCTGTCGGATTATGGATTGCGGAATTGGTAATATAAAGCCGGGGCTGATGGTCTTTCAGCGCCTGCTCGAAGAGTGCCAGATCCGGTCCGGTCGGCGTATAGGGAACACCGACGATCTTCACCCGATGCGCCCGCAAGAGGGCGTGGAAATTGAAATAACAGGGATCATCGACAACAACCGTATCCCCCGGTTGCAGCAGGAAACGGCACAGAAGATCGATCGCCTGCGTGCCTGAATCGGTGAGCATGATCTGGCTGGCGCCCGCCTGCACCCCGTGTTCGGCCAGCCGGCGCGACAGAAGCTGGCGCAGCGGCAACAGCCCCATCGGACTGCCATAATCCGTCAGCAGGGCGGCGTCGGCGCGGGCAAGCCCGCGCATCGCCCGCCTCAACGCTTCCTGCGGCATCCACGATGCGGGAAGCCAGCCGCAGCCGGGTTTGGCGAGAACGGAACCCTCATCCAGCGCCTGCCGCGAGACCCACAAGGGATCCACCGCCCTATCGAGCTGCGGCTCGATATCGGCAAGCGACAGGGGCGCAAGCGGGCCCGAAACGAAAAAACCGGAGCCGGGGCGCGAGCTTATCGTACCATCCGCCACGAGCCGGTCGTAGGCCTCGACAACGGTGGAGGTGGAAACCTGCATGGTCTTCGCCAGTGCCCTGACCGACGGCAGGCGCGCGCCAGGCACCAGGCTGCGCGAGGCGATGCGTTGCCGCACACTTGCCATCACCTTCTCTATGCGCGTGCCCGCAGCGACTTGTCCGTCCACACTTTCCTCCAACTGTACCGCTTATGATACCATAACAGTTTGTTGAAATTGTATATGATTGTCGCTGTTCCTGCCAGCCATTCCGGATCAAGAAAGGCAAAACGCAGGAGTTGACAATGGACAAGACGACGAGCGGCTGGCTGAGCGGTCTGACAGGCGTGGTGATATTCAGCGGTTCGCTGCCCGCGACACGCATTGCGGTAACGGGTTTCGATCCGGTGTTCCTGACCGTCGCCCGCGCCAGCATTGCGGGCCTGCTGGCGCTGGCGCTGCTGTCTCTGTTCAGGCAAAGGCGCCCGGCGCGCGATGACCTGACATCGCTTTTAATCGTCTCGCTCGGCGTCGTGGTGGGCTTCCCGTTACTGACCGCACTCGCCCTGCGGCATGTCACCTCGGCGCATTCCATCGTTTTCGTGGGGCTCTTGCCGCTCGCAACAGCAATCTTCGCCGTGCTGCGCGGCGGAGAACGCCCACGCCCCGTCTTCTGGCTCTTTTCCTGTCTTGGAAGCGCGCTTGTTGCGGGGTTTTCGCTGTCGAATTCGTTTGCCGCCGGGATCGAGGCCTCGCTTGCCGGCGATCTTCTGATGCTCGGCGCAATCATCGTCTGCGGGCTTGGCTATGCGGAAGGTGCTGCCCTTTCCCGCAAGCTGGGCGGCTGGCAGGTCATTTCCTGGGCGCTGGTTCTTTCCCTGCCGGTAATGCTGCCGCTTGCTTTCTTCACCGGGCCGGAAACGCTTGCCGGCATCGACCCGCAGGCCTGGGCCGGCCTTGCCTATGTTTCCCTGTTCAGCATGCTGATCGGCTTCATCTTCTGGTATCGCGGACTGGCGCTTGGCGGCATCGCAGCCGTCGGCCAGCTGCAATTGCTTCAGCCCTTTTTCGGGCTGGCACTTGCCGCGACCCTGCTGCATGAGGAAGTGAGCCCGGCCATGATCGCCGTTACGCTTGTGGTGGTGCTCTGTGTTGCAGGCGCACGAAAATTCGCGCGTTGACGGCTGCCATCGTCAGCTCGAACGGCGGTCCACCCAGCGATGCCATGCATCCTCACTGCCGTTGAAGACATTGAGATCGATGCGGCCATCGACGCCGTGCGACAGGCCGGAACCGGAATATTGCCAGAACAGCCACTTGCGGCTGGGATAAACCACCGATGGATGCTGGGCGACGGCGCGCAGCCAGAAGGGATAATCCTGGAATTCGCCCTGGAGGTTGTCCTTGTAAAAATCGGGCGCCGTATAAATGATCGGCCGCTGGCCGTAATGGCGCTCAAGCTTGTCCATGAAGACGCGCATCTTTTCCAGAACGCGTTCACGGGAATGGCGCATCTTGCAGCTCGATTCGCCGTTATATTCCACGTCGATGACCGGCGGCAGGGCTTCCGGGTCGCGCGGTACATTGCGAATGAACCAGTCCGCCTGTTCGCTGGCGTTGCGGCACCAGTAGAAGAAGTGGTAAGCGCCGCGGCGAATGCCCGCTTCCTTCGCGCGCTGCCAGTTGGTGCGGAACATCGGATCGAGATGGTCGCCGCCATCCGTCGCCTTGATGAAGGCGAAATTGGCGCCGCGTGTGCGCAGCTGCGGCCAGTTTATATTGGCCTGCCAGCGGGATACATCCACCCCGTGGACCTGGAAATGACGCGGCTGGACCTTGCCGAAATTGATCGGCTTGGCATCGCTGAAGCTGGAGCGGAAAATGCGCGAGCGGATTTGCGCACCGGCGCTCGCCGCCGGGGCCGCAGCCATGGCCAACTGGACCGGGCGCTCCATCTGGTTGATCGTGGGGCGCTCCGCCGGCCGCACCATTCCCGCCGCCTGTGACGGAACCGGCAAACGGATTTCAGGTGCATTCTGCGTTAACGACGCCCTGGGGGTGACAGCGGAAAAGGCCTTGGGTTCGTCAGGCACCGGCCCGCCCCATGCCAGAACTTCCTGCCGTGGCTGTGCTGAAATGGGCTGGGTACCGACACTTGCCTGCGGCACCGGCGCGGATGGCGTGACCGAACTCGTCGTTTCCTTCGAGGGCAAACCGGCCACCAGGCTTTCCGGCCCGGAACTGGACGTGCAGCCTCCAAGCAGGAAGCAACCGAAGAAAAGTGCTGGCACAGCCGATGAACGCATGAGAACCCGTACGCAAAACAAATCGGGGGCACTCTGATGCCGCCCGGAGACCTCGAAATACAAATGCTAACGGAAGATTATCAAAAAAGACTGAATCTTATCTTTACGTCGGCACCCACCGATGCGCCCGTCATTTCTGGCAGGCGAAACGGTTCGAGTTCTCGCGTCGTGGCGCGGCTCAGGCCGTCATGGCGGTCAGATCGACAGTGTCGGCGCCGGGGGAGTTTCTCTTGATCGATTCGATCGCATGGATAGCCGACGCCTTCGCCTTGTACCCTTCCGACGAGAACATTGTCTCCCCGTTGGATGCCTTGAAGCGGAAACGATATTCGCCGGCCTTGTCCTGATAGATTTCGAATTTGTACATAATCTTTGCGCCTCCTTTCGCGCGGTAGTCCATCAGCCGCAACTCTGTTCGGCCTCGATCACTTTCGCAACGGAAAATCGCCGATCTGAATGAGCCGTACCCAGGCTCGAGCGATCTCCAGCCCGGCTGCATCGGCCATTTCTGCGCGCAAGCCACGGTGGTCACGATAATTCTCCAGCCAGCCCGGCGACATTCTTTCGACGGAAGCAGGAAACGCCTGGCACCAGCCATCAACCACGGCGGTCGAGGCCTCGAAATGGAATTGCGTGCCATAGACCGCCCGGCCGATGCGAAAGGCCTGATTTCGTGTCGCGCCATTGGTCGCAAGCCGCGTGGCGTCCGGCGGAAGCGTAAATGTATCGCAATGCCACTGAAAAATAGGAAAGGTCTTTTCCAGCCCGGCCAATAGCGGATCGGACACGCCCTCTTCCGTCAGGGAGACATCCTGCCAGCCGAATTCCGGCGGCCCCGAGAGAATATTCTCTCCGCCATAGGCGCGCGCCAGCAACTGGCTGCCGAGGCACACACCCATGACCGCTTTACCAGCATCGCCAAAGGCTTTCATGAGAAGGGCGAGATCGGCAAGATAGGGATAAAGCGCATCGTCAAGCGCGTTCTGTTCGCCGCCCAGAACGACAAGCGCATCATGGTCGGCGGCATCCCTTGGGAGCGACTCACCCGCATAGGCGCGGATCACATGGATTTCCGCCGCCGCTTCTTCCAGCGCTACGCCGAGTTGCCCATGCGGCGTACCCGCCATGTTTTCTATGATTGCGACGCGCATAAGACCTCGTGGAGACTACAATGGATTCAACCGGCCAAGAGTGCCGATCGAATCCAGCTTCACCACGAGAAAAATCGATTTTCAAGAGCCGCGGCGTCGTCAGTGCGACGACAGGCGGATGACCTGACCTGATGCGCCTTAGAATTCACGCGCCAGTTTGGCGTCTGCGGAATGCCGGTTGCCGCCACGAACGGCAAAGAACAGGAAAATCGCAGCCCACAGAATCGATTTTTCCGCGCCGCCCAGACCTTCCGCCTTTACGATGCCGTGAAAATAAACCGTTACCAGAAGAACGATCATGGCCGCGAAAGATGCCGGCCGTGTGAACAGGCCGATGGCGACCAGAATGCCGCCGAAAAATTCCGTGGCGGCAAGCAGCGGCGACCAGAAGACGCCGGGATAAAAGCCGAGGCTCTCCACCATGCCGACTGCGCCGAAAGGATTGACGATCTTGCCGAAACCATGGGTGACAAGAAGAAGCCCGGCCGTGACGCGCAGGATCGTCTCCACTAGATCGTGTGTCGCATTATAAAGCGGTGCGACCGCCGGAACGAAAAGACGCTGACGATTATTCTCGAACTGGGCCATAGGATCTCCACGTTTCAGCCTTCGACAGCTTCTCTGTTCGCAAAGCCGCATGATAAGAACAAGCGTACGCCCGGTAAAAACATGAGTATTATGGTTGACATTATCGTGAACATTATTGCCGCTGCGCGGTGAAGGAGACCTGAGGATGACCGAGACAAAACCCCGCATAACCATCCGCTATTGCACGCAATGCAACTGGCTGCTCCGGGCAGGCTGGATGGCGCAGGAAATCCTGCAGACCTTCGCTTCAGACGTCGGCGAAGTCAGCCTCGTTCCCTCGACCGGCGGTCTGTTCGAGATCACCGTGGACGGCACGACCATATGGGAACGCAAACGCGATGGCGGTTTTCCCGGCCCAAAAGAACTCAAACAGAGAATCCGTGACATCATCGACCCGGAGCGCGACCTCGGTCATGTGGACAGAACGAAGCATGAAGGGTTCGACACCTGACCCGGCGACATGTTTCAACAGCCCTAACCAAGTTTTTTCCCTTTAAAATCAATGATCGTCATAAAAGTTCAAAAAGCCTGTTGACACCGGGCGGCTGCCCTCGTACATCGCTCTCCGTCGCCCAGATGGCGGAATTGGTAGACGCGCCAGCTTCAGGTGCTGGTACTCGCAAGGGTGTGGAGGTTCGAGTCCTCTTCTGGGCACCATTCCATTTTTGATCTTAGCCAGATCAAGAACTTAGCCGAAAAAACAGCAACATATAGCCGACCGGTAAACGCCGGGAAGCGTGTTGCTTTTTCGCCTTTTCCACTTACAGAAAAGCTACGAACAGGCCGCTTCCGTTTTTGTCGGAAGGCCTTTTGTCCTGTCTGAAATACGATCGACCTTACCTGTTATGGCTGATCGCCACTATTTTGCGAATGCTGTTCGCAATTCGGCGTACAGGACAGAACGGTCCGCTCCGTTTGGCGGAAAACACGCACCGTATTGCCCTCGTCGATAGAGACGAGAATGCGTTCATCCACGATAGGATTGCCATCGGCATCCAGAAGCACGAGATTGGTCGTGCCGAAACTGCGACCCGTCAGAACAATCGTGGTGGCATCGGCAACCGTGGCATCGGCGACTTTGGAGTTGCCGACGATAACCTTGCTGACGGCGCGGTCGAGACGAAGGACACGGGCGTGATTCATCGAAACGCGCAAAATGTCATCCTCAGCGAAGGCGGGCTGCAGCGAACCCGATAGAAAGACGGACAAGCCGACCACAATTTTCGCCAGTTTTCCGGATGACACGCGTTTGGCCCTTGCTCACTACCCGCACTTTATTGCTCCACACCATGCGCGGTTTTAGTGAATGAAGCGTTAAATGGCGGAAATCCGCAATGCGGATGGTAACCATTCGTAATGTATTGATATTTTCACGTCTCTCCGTCGCGCGTCAAAACTGAACAGCTGCGCCTCTTTCAAAGGAAACTTTGCCAAAAGAGAGAAATGGGCAGCGTCTGAATATATTTGTTTATCAGCAAATATAAAAATGCAGACAATACTTTTTATTTTTATTTACCAAGAGAAACTCATCCTGCCGTTTACTTTGAGTTAATCGTTTTTTTTAAGCGCTTGGAAATCGCTCCGTTGTAGTTTGAACCCAACCGAACAACGGAGAACAGTTGTCGGCGTGCTGAACCAACACAAGTTAGGAGAGACCCTATGACCAAGATTTTTGCTCGTTTCCTCAAGGATGAATCCGGTGCTACCGCAATCGAATATGGTTTGATTGCTGCACTTATTTCCGTTGGCATCATCGGTGGTACCACGGCAGTCGGCGGTAAGCTGAAAGACACTTTCACTTTCATCAGCACCTCGTTCACGAACTCGAAAGCCTCCACCGGCGGCGTTTGATTGATAAAAAGTATAATGCAGGTGATTTACCCAGAATTGGGAAATCACCTGCATTTGCTATTCTTCCAGCTGAATTGAATAGATTAAGGCAGGGTAACTATGATCGTTGCAGCGATTTTTCTTATTGTCCCGCTCTGCCTCAGTTTCGCGGCCTTGAACGATCTTTTCAGCATGACGATCCCCAACTCGATAACCGTCGTGCTCTTACTATCTTTCGCTTTCGTAGCGCCCCTATCGGGAATGGATTTGCAGACTTTTATCTTAAGTCTCGCAGGCGGCCTCGCCGTTTTTCTCTGCTGTTTTATGCTCTTCGCTGCCAATGTCATGGGCGGAGGAGACGCAAAACTGCTGACTGGAGCGGCAGTCTGGTACGGCTTCGACATTTCTCTCGTAGAATTTTTACTTGCGGTGACGCTGATCGGCGGCGCATTGACAGTTGGCATACTACTGCTGAGATCACGGTCACAGGAAATCGTAGCCATCGGCATACCGATCCCTGATTCCCTTATGGTTGCCAAGAAGATTCCATACGGTATCGGTATCGCTGCAGCGGGGCTTCTGACGTATGGGAATTGCCCCCTCGTAAAAGCGGCGATCACAAGCCTATACTAGATCAGGATTTCGATCCCAATCGTTTATAGAATTGTTAACTACAAATCCAAGCACACTATTAACCATAATTATACCAATCGCGCGCCATCCTGACGGGAGAAGAATCTGATTCCCTCAAGGATCGAGCATGAAACCGTCGCGTATCTTTATTCTTTCCGTTGCTCTGGTGGCCGCCGGTCTTGCCGGCCTTGTCGCCATGCAGATTTCCGGCGCGAAGCAGGTCATCAAAAAAGCAGAAACGATCATCCAGAAAGAACCGACGGTCAACGTTCTCGTCTCTTCGGTCAATCTGCCCGTCGGTAGCCGCCTGAACGACAGTTCCGTGCGCTGGACACCCTGGCCACAGGGCAATGTGGTCGACAGTTTCATAACGGAAGTAAAAAGGCCTGACGCCATTACCGAACTCACCGGTGCGGTCGTGCGGCTGCCTCTGTTCGAAGGTGAACCGATCCGGCCGGAAAAAGTGGTCGATTCCAGCACGCGCATCATGTCCTCCCTTTTGCCGGCCGGGAAACGCGCTGTCGCCACCGAGATTTCCGTCTCGACAGGCGCAGGCGGTTTCGTGCTGCCGAACGACCGGGTCGATGTGATCATGGTCCGCAAGGGCGACAATAATAACTTTCTGACCGAAAATGTTTTGAACAATGTTCGTGTCCTGGCAATCGATCAGCAGATCAAGGAAGGCGAGGACGGAACGTCGGCAGTGGTCGGCGCAACCGCCACGCTCGAACTCACACCGGAACAGGCGAAGATCATAACGGTGGCGCAGCAAATGGCGGACCGTCTCACGCTTGCTTTGCGCTCCGTCGCCGATGCGCAGGAAAACGATACGCTTTCGGCTGGCCATCTTCTCAGCGGCGGTTCCGGACAGCCGGAAATCCAGGTGATCAAATCCGGCTCGATCGTGAAGAGCGGTCAAGGAGCTTCACAATGACCGGAAGGCTCATGACAAATCGTCTCAACCAACGCCTGCGTTCATCGATGGCGGGTGGGCTCGCATTCTGCCTGGCCTTTTCAGGCGTTCCCGGCCAGCATTCCCCCAAGTTTCTGCGCGTCAGCGAAGCGGAGGCGCAAAGCGCAAGCATCGTGCGGATTACCGAAAGCGGCACAGGCATTCGCAAGCGCTTAAAGCTGGGTTTAAACAAGGCGTTGGTCATCGACCTGCCCGAAGATGCACACGACATTCTCGTTGCCGATCCGAGCCTTGCCGATGCCGTCACCCGCACGTCCAGACGTATTTATCTTTTTGGTAAAACGGTAGGACAGACCAACATTTTCATTTTTGGTGAGGGCGGCCGGGAAATCGTCAGTCTCGATCTGGAAGTAGAGCGGGACATCTCCGGACTCGAGGCGAATATTCGCCGTTTCATTCCCGAGTCGGATATCAAGGTAGAAATCGTTTCAGACAACATCGTTCTTACAGGATCGGTGCGTACACCGCAGGACTCCGCACGCGCCGTTCAACTTGCCGACGCATTTCTAAAAGGCGGTGAGGCCACCACCCGTAATATATCTCTGACAGGCGGTGACAATGGCGGCGATGCAGCGATTTTTGCGGAGCGCCGGCAGGTATCGCAAATTGTGAACATGCTGACGATTGAGGGTGAAGATCAGGTAACACTGAAGGTTACCGTCGCCGAGGTGAGCAGACAGGTTCTGAAGCAACTCGGCTTCAACGGCTCCATCAGCAGTTCAACAAGCGGTAATGGTTTCGAATTTGCGAATCCGTCTAATCTTGGCAATGTGATCGATGGCGCGTCAAGAATTGCCAGTGGTGCGATAGGCTCGGGGTCTCTCAGATTCGCTTCTTATCTCACTGCAATGGAGCAGGCGGGCGTCATGCGTACATTGGCGGAACCAAGCCTGACGGCTATTTCCGGAGAGCAGGCAAAGTTCTACGTCGGAGGCGATTTCAGGATTGCCGGAGAACAGGAAGTCGACATCGACGAGGACACCGGGCGACCCACAATTACGCGCACGACCAATACTGTCGATTATGGGATCACGTTAAACTTCAAGCCCGTGGTGCTTTCGCCGGGCCGAATAAGTCTCAAAATTGAAACCAATGTTTCCGAACCCACCTATGAAGGCAATGTTGTAACTGGCAATTCGGGCCGCACGGTCCCAGGTTCGACCTACATGTCGGTCAGAAAGCGTGAGACCTCCACAACGGTCGAGCTTCCCTCCGGCGGATCGATCGTGATCGCAGGTCTCGTTCAGGACAATGTCCGCCAGGCCATGTCCGGGCTTCCGGGCATGTCGAAAATCCCGATTTTCGGCACGCTTTTCCGCAGCAAGGACTTCCTGCGCAACGAAACCGAACTGGTCATTATCGCAACGCCCTATCTGGTGCGGCCCGTTGCCCGCAATCAGATCGCCCGGCCAGATGATAACTTCAATCCGGAAAACGACGCCGCCATGTATTTCATGAACCGCGTCAACAAGGTCTATGGCCGCAAGGATCAGGTTCAGGCCGCGCCCTATCAGGGGTCAGTGGGGTTCATCTACAAATGACGACACGCACACAAAATCCCCTCTTCACAGCAAGCCCGGTCAGGGCAGGAAACGTCATGAAGGAACCCTATTCCTCCTTTTCCCCCTACCTTTCCGGAAGACGGACCGGCCTCGTCGTCGTTGCCGCGCTTGCCGCCGGCCTGTTGCAGGGTTGCGCACGCGATCCGATGACCACCAACGCCATTCCCGACGATTATCGCACACGCCACCCGATTACCCTGTCGGAAGCGGAGCATTCGCTGGATATTCCGGTCTCGGCCAGCGACAGTCGGCTGACCACAGCGATGGCGGATAATGTCCGCGGCTTTGCCCAGAATTATGCGTCGATGTCCACCGGGATCATCAATATTCAGACGCCGTCGGGATCGGCCAACTCGGCGGCCGCATCGCGAATGGCGAAACAGATTCGCTCGACGCTTTCCGGCGCGGGTGTGGCGCCGGGCAAGATCATGGAGACGCGTTATGCCGCTTCCCCCAATGGCGACGCCTCTCCCATCCGTTTGAGCTATGTCGCCGTTACCGCCATGACCGGTCAGTGCGGCCAATGGCCAGAGGATCTCTCGGACAATACCTTCGCCAATAAGAACTGGTACAATTTCGGGTGCGCGTCCCAAAGCAATCTCGCAGCGCAGATCGCCAATCCCATGGATCTGGTCGGCCCGCGTGGCATGAGCCCGATCGATGCCGAGCGCCGCGCGGTCGTCATCGACACCTATCGCGGCAAGACTTCGACCGCGGCAACAGATTGATGCAGACCCAAAATTTGTCACGGCAGGATAGACGATGAGCGCTGTAGAATACGATATCAAACCTAGCGGCGGCGGGGAAGCCGAGCCGCCCGTGCGCGCTTCGGATATGGATCGCCTGCGCCCCCTGCCCCGCATTTCCGTTCACGCTTTCTGCGTCAGCGACAACATGCAAGGCGTCATGGACGGATTGTCCAGCGACCGGCGCATGAGCAAGGTTACCCTGCGGGTGACCAAGGGCGATATCAATGCGGCAGCCACGATGTTTTCCACGTCGCCCACGCCCAATCTCATCGTTCTTGAAACGGCAAGCTCAACCGCCTCGCTGCTGGACGATCTCGCGCCCCTGGCGGAAGTTTGTGATCCCTCCACGCGTGTCATCATTGTCGGCCGACACAACGACATCACGCTTTATCGCGATCTCATCCGCAACGGCATTTCCGAATATCTCGTAGCTCCGGTCAATATGGCCGATCTCCTGGCTTCGATCGCCGCGATCTTCGTCGATCCGGAAGCGGAGCCGCTGGGCCGCAACATCGCCTTCATTGGTGCCAAGGGCGGCGTAGGTTCATCGACCATCGCGCATAATTGCGCCTTCGGCATTTCGAGTCTTTTCTCCACGGAAACCATTCTGGCGGATATGGATCTTGCCTATGGAACGGCGAATATCGATTTCGATCAGGACCCTGCCCAGGGCATGGCTGAAGCGGTCTTTTCGCCGGAGCGGCTGGACGAGGTATTTCTCGACCGTCTTTTGACGAAATGTTCCGATCATCTGTCGCTTTTGGCGGCACCGTCTCTTCTCGACAGAACCTACGATCTCGATCGTCAGGCTTTTCTGCCGATCCTCGAGGTTTTGCAGCGCAGTGCCCCGGTTGCGGTTCTCGATCTTCCCCACCAATGGTGCGACTGGACGCGCGCAGTCCTTGCGGAAGCCGATGAGGTGGTCATAACGGCGGTTCCCGATCTCGCAAATCTGCGCAATACGAAGAATCTCTTCGACGCTCTCATCAAGCTGAGACCCAACGATAAATTGCCGCACCTCGTTCTCAATCAGGTCGGCATGCCCAAGCGCCCGGAAATCGCGCCGGCGGACTTCCTTGAGCCGCTGGAAATCGAGCCGATTGCGATTATCCCATTCGACGCACAATTGTTCGGAAACGCCGCCAATAGCGGACGCATGATCAGCGAGATGGATGAAAAATCCCAGACGGCGGAAACCTTTTCGCAAATCGCCCATACCATCACCGGCCGCTCCGTGCTGCGCAAAAGCAGGCGCGGCGGTCTGGAAAAACTGAAGAATATTCTCAAGCGCAAGTAGGCCTTCTGCCTGCGTCCTTAGACGGAAACGCCGATGTTCGGAAAACGCGGGCCTGAAGGCCCAGCCAGAAGCACGAAGCCGGATCTTGCTGCACCTGTGCCCATGCAGGTAACGGCGGCGCCTGAACCTCGTTCTGCTGCACTTGACACTCTTGAACCCGGCCAATCACCGGTGGTGCGTCAAGCAATCGCAAGCGCACCGCTCGCGCAGAGAAAACGCGCCCGCACGGAAGACTACTACAATACCAAGAGCCAGGTATTTTCCGCGCTTATCGATACGATCGACCTTTCGCAGCTCGCCAAGCTTGACGCGGAAAGCGCGCGCGAGGAAATTCGCGATATCGTCAACGACATTATCACGATCAAGAATTTCGCCATGTCGATTGCCGAGCAGGAAGAGCTGCTCGAAGATATCTGCAACGACGTTCTTGGTTACGGACCGCTGGAGCCGCTTCTCGCACGCGACGACATTGCCGATATCATGGTCAACGGTTCCGGCCAGACCTTCATCGAAGTCGGCGGCAAGACCATCGAATCCGATATCCGTTTTCGTGACAATGCGCAGTTGCTTTCCATCTGCCAGCGCATCGTCAGCCAGGTCGGCCGACGCGTGGATGAGTCGAGCCCGATATGCGACGCCCGCCTTCCGGATGGGTCGCGCGTCAACGTCATCGCTCCACCGCTTGCCATCGACGGTCCGGCGCTGACGATCCGAAAATTCAAGAAGGACAAGCTGACACTCGACCAGCTCGTACGTTTCGGAGCGATCACGCCGGAAGGCGCTACATTGCTCAAGATCATCGGTCGCGTCCGCTGCAATGTCGTTATCTCGGGCGGCACCGGCTCGGGTAAGACGACGCTTCTTAACTGCCTGACGAGCTTCATCGACAAGGATGAACGCGTCATCACCTGTGAAGACACCGCCGAACTGCAGCTGCAGCAACCGCATGTGGTGAGGCTCGAAACGCGTCCGCCCAATATCGAAGGGGAAGGCGAGATCACAATGCGCGATCTCGTCAAGAACTGCCTTCGCATGCGGCCCGAACGCATCATCGTCGGCGAAGTGCGCGGACCGGAAGTTTTCGACCTTCTGCAGGCCATGAACACCGGTCACGACGGTTCGATGGGAACGCTGCACGCCAATACCCCACGCGAATGCCTCAGCCGTATCGAATCGATGATCGCCATGGGCGGCTTCACACTGCCGGCCAAAACCGTGCGTGAAATCATCTCAGGATCGATCGATGTCGTCATTCAGGCAGCGCGTCTGCGTGACGGCTCGCGCCGGATAACCCAGATTACGGAAGTGATCGGTATGGAAGGCGATGTCATCGTCACCCAGGATCTGATGCGATACGAAATCGAAGGCGAAGATGCGAACGGCAAGCTGATCGGCAGGCACGTATCGACCGGCATCAGCAAGCCCAATTTCTGGGATCGTGCACGCTATTACGGCGAAGAGAAACGCCTGGCAGCCGCGCTCGATGAGATGGAAAAGACATCCTAAGGGAAAGCGACTGCCATGGACCCGACAATAGCGTTACTGGCCGTACTTGTCGCCATCTCGGCAGGAGCACTCGCCTACGTCTTTCTTTTCCAGCAGATAGAGGTCGAGAAAAAGACCACCAGCCGTTTCAAGCGGGTGCAGGCCGCAGAGACGGATCATACAAACATCAAAGCTGCACGAGACCGCGTCCAGGAACTCAGCAAGCGCCGCAAATCCATGCAGGACAGCCTGCGGGATATGGAAAAAAAACAGAATGAAAAGGCGAAAAAAGCGAAGAATGTGAGCCTGCGCGACAAGCTGGTGCAGGCTGGGCTGGCAATCTCCGTTCGGCAGTTTCATCTCCTGAGCGCAGGTGCTTCGGCTTTCGCCACTCTCATCGCGCTTCTATATGACCTATCATTAATAACCTCGCTGCTCATAGGCGCAGTGGTAGCTTTAGGGCTGCCCCGTTGGGTATTGGCGTTCATCCTCAAGCGCCGGCAGAAAAAATTCCTTGAGGAATTTCCCAATGCGCTGGATGTCATGTGCCGCTCAATCAAATCCGGATTGCCGCTGAATGACGCCGTGCGACTGATCGCGTCTGATGGTCAGGAGCCGGTGAAAACAGAGTTTCAGCGGGTCGTAGATGCGCAGCAGGTTGGTATCGGGATTCCCCAAGGGATAGAGCGCATGATGCTGACCATGCCGCTTTTCGAAGTCAGCTTCTTCAGCACCGTCATCAATATCCAGGCACAGGCGGGCGGCAATCTTTCGGAGGCATTATCCAACCTTTCAAAGGTATTGCGTGACCGAAAGAAAATGCGCGCCAAAGTGAACGCTCTATCGATGGAGGCAAAAGCGTCGGCCGTCATTATCGGCGCATTGCCTTTCATTGTGATGCTGCTGGTGCACTTCACGTCGCCCGACTATCTCGCGGTCCTCTTCACGGATATGCGCGGGCACATCATTCTGGGTGCATCCGGGCTATGGATGCTCATCGGAATTTTCATCATGCGTCAAATGATCAATTTCGATATTTGAGGGTCACCGATGACAGGAAATCTCCTTTCAGACCTGACGAATCCGCAAACTATAATTGCGATTCTTGTAACAGTGGCGGTTTTCGCCACCCTTTATACGCTCATTACACCTTTCTTCGAACGAAAGGACTTTGCCAAGCGAATGAAGGCCGTATCGTCCGAACGGGAACTTATTCGCAGCCGCGAGCGCGAGCGTCTGGCAACTGCAACCAGAGACGGCAAGGCCTCCCTGCGTGGCAACAACAACAAGTCCGCACGGCGAATCGTCGAAAAATTCAATCTCCAGGAAGCGCTCGCCGACAAGAACACAATGAACAAGCTGCGAGCGGCCGGTTTTCGTTCGCAAAATGCGCTTAATACATTTCTTGCCGCCCGATTCATATTGCCGTTCATTTTTCTGGCCGTCGCATTCACCTGGATTTTCGTTCTCGGAAATCTTGCGGATAAAGCCTTCTTCATTCGACTGATGGCCGTTCTTCTTTTCGGCTATATCGGCTTTTATGCTCCCAATATCTACGTTTCTAACCGCATGACCAAGCGACAGGTCTCGATCAAGCGGGCTTGGCCAGATGCACTTGATCTCATGCTGATCTGCATCGAATCCGGTGTTTCGATGGAAGCGGCCATGCGCCGCGTGGCGGAAGAGATGGGAGAACAGTCGCCTGAACTTGCGGAAGAAATGATCCTGACGACAGCGGAATTGTCCTTCCTTCAGGACAGGCGTGTCGCGCTTGAGAATTTTGGTATGCGCACACAACTGGACGGTGTCAAAAGCGTGGTGCAGGCCCTCATCCAGGCGGAACGATATGGCACGCCGCTCGCACAGGCTCTGCGTGTTCTGGCGCAGGAAGGTCGAGACGAGCGAATGAATGAAGCTGAGAAAAAGGCCGCAGCGCTGCCGCCCAAACTGACTGTACCGATGATAGTGTTCTTCCTGCCGGTTCTCATCGCCGTTATTCTCGGGCCTGCCGGCATTCGTGTCGCCGACACGTTCTAACGACGGAAACGCGCAGGAGCGAAACCGGAAATCGTTCGATCAGGGCAACCCTTCTATACCTGCGAAAGCGTATCAACCAGCCGGCTTGCCGTCCTTTTTCGCCAGTTGCTGCCAGGAGTTCTGCTGCGAAAGCATGGCACGCAGATAGGTGAGGTTTGCCTGTGCCTGCTGCGCAGAGAGCTCCTGAACCGCGATGCGCTCGGCTTCGGCAAAGCGGCCCTGTAGACCGACCACGAGTGCGAGATTCTGGCGAACGCGGCTATCGGCGCCCGGCTGGGCGATGGCGGATTGCAGATATGTTTCGGCAGTGCGCGGATCGCTCGACAGAACATAGGACATGCCGAGGTTGGACAATACGCTCGGGTCGTTCGGCTTCAGGTCAAGCGCCTGCCTGTAGCGGGAACGCGCCTCGTTCGAGCGTCCAAGCTGATCGAGCACGGCGCCCTCGGCGGAATAAAGCCGCCAGTCGGGCCTGTCCGGCGTCTGCGCCCGCTGGATGGTCGAAAGCGCCTGTTCCAGCTGGCCGGCAGCGGCCTGCGATTTGCCATAGGCGGCAAGGACATCGCGGTCGGCCGGATTGGCGATGGCGATCTGCTGCATGACGGCGAGAGCCTGTGTGTTCTTGCCGGTCATCATCAGCACGCTGGCATAATTCATGCCGACCGATTTATCCTTGGGACTGCGTTCATAAGCTTTGCCGGCGCTCTCCTCCGCCTGCCGAAGCTGCTCCATGTTCATGTGATCATAGGAGCGCGTGGCGGCGGGAATGGAGCCGGTGGACATGCGATCAGGCTTGTTGGTGCTCGCGCATCCTGAAATCGCAAGAACCAATGCGGCAAGACATGCTCCCCGCAGCAACCCTGTCCGGCCTGTCTCGCCCAAAGAAAATGCAGTCATGGCAGCGCCCCCGCCCAAGAATGATCAATCTTGCGCCCGACACACGACAGACTCACATGACGCAACTTTCGCTTAAGCAATAATCTGTTAACCCTAACAGAGCGTTAATCGCACCGATTCTCGACATTTACGGAAGCATACAATGGCGCCCTATCAGTTCATCGAACGCCCGACCCCTTTCAGCTCCAAGGCCGGCAGCACATTGCCGGTTTTCGCCGTCACACCGGCCCATATCGAACAGGGCGCCATCGATCCTGTCGCTCTGGATTGGGCGAAGAAGGCGGGGTTCAAGGCGGAGGCAGGCGCCATCCTGCTCGTTCCTTCCGCCGATGGTTCGCTGGGCGGCGTGCTTCTCGGCCTCGGCGGCAATCCCTCGGAAATCCCCTTCATCACCGGGAAACTCGCCCGTGAACTGCCGGAAGGCGAATGGCACATCGAGACCGCACCCCTGACGGCCAATCGCCTCGCTCTCGGTTTCGGTCTCGGCAGCTACCGCTTCGACAAATACAAGACCACCAAGACGAACGGGGCAAAGCTCCTTATTCCGCAGGACGCGGAAGACGGCGAGATCAAGCGCGTACTGGCCGGCGTTTTCCTTGCGCGCGACCTCATCAATGTTCCGGCCAACGACATGGGGCCGGATGAGCTTGAGATTGCCTTTCGCGCGCTTGCCGCCCACTACAAGGCAAAGGTGAAGGTCACCACCGGCGATGATCTGCTCAAGGAAAACTTCCCCCTGATCCATGCTGTCGGCCGGGCCAGCGAAAGCGCGCCGCGGCTTCTGGAGATGAACTGGGGCAAGAAGGGCAATCCGCGCCTCACCCTTGTCGGCAAGGGCGTCTGCTTCGATACAGGTGGCCTCGATATTAAACCTGCCGCCTCCATGGCGCTGATGAAGAAGGATATGGGAGGCGCGGCCAATGTGCTCGGCCTTGCGCTGATGATCATGGATGCGAAGCTGCCGGTCGATCTTCGCGTTCTCGTGCCCGCGGTCGAAAACTCCATCTCCTCCAATGCCTTCCGCCCCGGCGATATCTACCGCAGCCGCAAGGGGCTGACGGTGCAGATCGACAATACCGACGCTGAAGGCCGTCTTGTTCTGGCGGATGCGCTGGCCTATGCGGACGAAGATGCGCCGGACCTGATGATCGACATGGCAACGCTGACGGGTGCCGCACGCGTCGCGCTCGGCCCGGATCTGCCGCCCTTCTACACTGATGATGAGGATCTGGCGCATGATATCGCGGAAGCCAGCATCGATACGGACGATCCGCTGTGGCGCATGCCGCTCTATATGGGCTACGACAAGGATATCCGCTCACGCGCAGCCGATATCACCAACGCGCCTTCGGGCGGCATGGGCGGATCGATCACCGCCGCCCTGTTCCTGAAGCGTTTCGTTACCAATACCAGGCGCTGGGCGCATTTCGATATTTACGGCTGGTCTCTGAGCGAGAGGCATCATTCATCGATCGGCGGGGAGGCGCAGGGTATCCGCGCACTCTTCCATTACATCGCACATCAGTTTGCGAAGTAATCTGCTTATAGGTGCAGGCTTCCACGGGCGCTTCCTCAACCGGAGCGCCCGTTCTCAATTCAGAGCATTTTCCGGGCGGAAAACCGGGCTCCACAAAAGCTCTAAACCAGAACCTTCTGTTCCTTATGGTCCTCTTCGCCGAAGAACTTCAGGTAACGCTCCACTTCGGCTGGGTCGCCGGTGGCCTTTTGCGGATTGTCCGAGAGCTTCACCGCCGGCCGGCCATTGGCGTCGCTCACCTTGCAGACGATGGAAATCGGCTTGAGGCTGGCGATGGTTTTTGGCGCGCAACCTGCAAAATCATTGGTGAGGTTGGTGCCCCAACCGAAGCTCATGCGGACACGGCCTTCGAAATGCCTGTAGGTATCGATGATGGCGTCGACATCGAGACCGTCGGAGAAGATCAGCATCTTCTTGCGCGGATCGCGGCCCATCTTCTGCCACCACTCGATGATCTTTTCCCCACCTTCGATCGGCGGCGCACTGTCGGGACGGAAACCCGTCCAGTCTGCCACCCATTCCGGCGCGTTGCGCAGGAAAGCCGCCGTGCCGAAGGCATCCGGCAGTACGATCAGCAGGTTGCCGCCATAAAGCCGGTTCCAGTCCTTCAGAACCTGATAGGGTGCTGCGGCGAGCTCCTCATCCGTCTGCGCCAGCGCCGCGACCACCATCGGCAGTTCATGCGCGTTCGTGCCGACGGCTTCGAGATCGGAATCCATGGCGAGCAGGACGTTACTCGTACCGGTAAAGGCGGGCCCGATGCCTTCCTTCAGCGCTTCGACGCACCAGCGTTGCCAAAGGAAGCTGTGGCGGCGACGGGTGCCGAAATCGGAAATGCGCAGGCCCGGCAGCTCCCGCAGCCGCTCCACCTTCTCCCACATCTTGGCCTTTGCGCGGGCATAAAGCACATCGAGCGTGAAATAACCGAGCGAGCGCATGGCGCTGCGCGAGCGCAACTCGTTGATGATGGCGAGCGCCGGGATTTCCCAGAGCGTCGTGTCCATCCAGCGGCCATGAAAATTCAGCTCATATTGCCCGTCGCGCTTGAAAAGCTCATATTCCGGCAATTGATAGCTCGACAGCCAGGAGAGGAATTCCGGCTCGAAAATCTGCGAGCGGCCGTAAAACGTGTTACCCGCAAGCCAGATGTTTTCCTTTTTGGAAAGACGCAGGGTGCGTGCATGATCGAGCTGTTCGCGCAGCTCCATCTCGTCGATTTCTTCCGCCAGCCGCACCGTCTTCGTGCGGTTGATCAGCGAAAACGTCGCGTCGACCTCCGGATAGAGCTTCCAGATCATCTGCAACATCAAGAGCTTGTAGAAATCCGTATCGATCAGGCTGCGGACGATAGGGTCGAGTTTCCAGGTATGATTATGGACACGGGTGGCTATATCGGTCTTCGTCATACTCGCATTCCCCAATATCGGCCAAAGGTCAGAATAGCCGATGTCACTCCGCACCCCGGCAGGTATCAACCTGTCATGCGGAAGATTTATCTGAAAAAGCGACAACAAGTCCAGAGCACCGGCCAGGCAAATGCCCGCCGCCACCGCCCGCGCATCGATTTTCCGAAGAGCGCAATGGGGTTTTCGGTCCGCTGCTGGAGCGATGCCGCCTCAGAAGGTCGGGTCTACGGGGTTTATGCCGGGATACCAGTCCTTGGAAACCGGGTTTCTGCCGCCGAAGCTGGAAATTCCGTTTTCATCGGTGCAACGGTAACCCTGAACGGGAAGTCCACGGCTGCCAAAAACATTCCGGTAGGGGCCGCGCGAATATCCGGTCGAGCCAAGAGCGCTGTGGCAATTGTAACGGACCTTTGGCTGCAGCGTGCGCGGATCCTTGACGCCTGGCAGATTTGCATAGGCATCCGGCGCGGGGGCAAAACCGTTCTGGAAAACAGTCTGCGCCTGCGCCGACACGCTCAGCAAAACCGCCGCGAGGATCGCTGCCAATCGTGTCGCCGTTCTTGTCTTCATCGATGCCGGTCCCGAACCATCATCCAACCGATGTAGGCTGTCGGCGGCTCTCGCACAAAGGGCCTCACAGGCACAATTTCGTGAAAGCCGCCTTTTCAGTCTTCCAGGCGGCGGAAAGCCGTCGGCTTTTCGTACAGCCAGCCGATACGCTCGATGGCCGCATCGAGATTTTCGCGTGCGACATTCATCGTATGGCCATTGGCATGCAGCAGCGTTTCCTCGTTTTCCATGAGGCCGACATGGCCCTTCCAGAAGACGAGATCGCCGCGGCGCAATTCATCCCGCTCTATTTCGACGCCGAGCGACTTCACCTGCATGTCGGTATCGCGCAGAACCCGCCGGCCCGCCATGGCCATGGAAAGCTGCACGAGGCCGGAACAATCGATACCGAAGCCGGAACGGCCGCCCCAGAGATAGGGGGTCTCGATAAAGCGCAGTGCTACCGCCACATAATCCTCTTCAAGCGCCTCATCCACGGCGCGACAATGGGCGGCGATGATGCCTTCGCCCTTTTCGGTCAGCAGGTAACGGGTGCCGCGTGTCTCCGCCTCACCAACGATGCGGATGAGACTGCCCATGGACAGCGCTGCGACCGGCGGTTTGCGCAATTCAGCGGCTGGATAGAGAAAAGTGCGCGGTGCAATCACCCGATGGGTGGCGACAACGACATCGCCGATCGCCGTTTCCGGCACATAGCCGGCATAACCATCTGCATCCGCCTGCACCCATGCCCAGCCATTCGCGTGCTCGAAAACACGGACGGTTTCGCCAGACAGCAGCTCGGTATCGATGCCAGCGGCAAGGTCCGGCGTCGGCCGCAGGCCAACAACCGGCACCGCGATCTGCGCGGGCGAGCCGCTGACAAAACGTTCGGCCTGCACCACGCCCTGCAGCTTTTCATCGGCGAGATCGGAGCGGAAGACATTCAGGCGGCGGTCGAGCATCATGGGTTTCACATCCAGAGGTTAAATCTTGCGCGCCTGATCAATAATCAGATCGCCGAATTTTTCCAGATAAAGCGCACCGGCTACTGTGCGTTTTATCACGACATTGCGCTTGTCCCGCTCATCCCGAACCCGGTCGACCAGTCCAAGAGCACCCAGACTGTCGAGGGCGCGGGTGATAACCGGTTTGGTCACACCCAGCATGGCGGCGAGACCCCGCACGGTGTGCGGCGGCGGCACGAGATAAATCTGCAGCAGGATGGCGGTTTGACGCAAGGTCAAATCCGGCTGATCGTCAATGACCTGCGCCGTGGATACACGATGCCAGAGACCCAGTGCCTCCGTGGGCGACAATTGTGCAGGCAAACCGTGACCCTTCCAGTCGTTGTCTTATCGTTTTCATTCAACCGAACGGAAAACTCAAGAACCATCCCGCACAAACAGAACCGCCGCACGGCGCAGATCAGAAAGATCGCGCGGCGCGGCGGTATTTGTTGACCCGTTTTCGAGCCATGATGTCCCCTCTGGACTTGCAGAATGAGATGCAGGAAGCGTGCCAGTTTTGATGCAACGCACAAGCAATAGTAAAAACAGTGGCTTAATTCAAAAACTCCGCCTTATGGCGAAATTTTTCGCAAAGGATAAACAGCAGCAAAAATAGGCAAAAAAATAATTCAATGCTTAAAAACTGCCTTCCGCCGCGACAGCGGAAGGCATGGGTAATTGCGGATCAGATCTCCGCGCCGCGCGCGGCATCGACCGCATCGGCACTCTGTCGCCGGTTATAGCGGATCGACGACCAGAGCGAGATGCCGATCAGGCCCGCGCCGCCAAGGCCCGTGATGACCTCCGGAATATGCACCATGGTCTGCACGTACATGATGACGGACAGGATGAGGATTGCATAAAAGGCGCCGTGCTCCAGATAGCGATATTCCGCCAGGGTTCCCTTCTCGACCAGCATGATGGTCATCGAACGCACATACATGGCGCCGATGCCGAGGCCGATGGCGATGATGAACAGGTTCTGCGTCAGCGCAAAAGCGCCGATAACGCCATCGAAGGAGAAGCTGGCATCCAGCACTTCGAGATAAAGAAACGCACCGAAGCCGCCTTTCGCCGCGCCTTCCAGCATTTCCTGGCTGCGGTCGAGAATGCCGCCGACGACTTCCACCAGCAGGAAGGTCAAAAGACCCCAGATCGCCGAATGGAAGAAGGTGTTGGCCGCGACCGGACCAAGTTCCGGATTGTCGCTAGCACCGATGATGCGGGAAAAGATCAGCATGACGACCAGCACGAAGGCAATCTCGATGCCCTTCACGGAGGAATAGGTTGCAGCCTTTTCCTCGATCCAGCGCACCCAGTGCACGTCCTTTTCATGGTCGAAGAAGAAGTTGAGACCGACCATCATCAGGAAGGTGCCGCCGAAAGCCGCAATCGGCAGATGGGCGTCACGCATGATTTCCGCGTAACGTTCCGGCTGCGTAGCCGCCATGACAATCGCCGTCCACGGGCCGACATTGGCCGCAACGACCACGATGAGCAGCGGGAAGACGATACGCATGCCGAAAACGGCAATCAGGATACCCCAGGTCAGGAAGCGATGCTGCCAGACCGGTGTCATATCCTTGAGCTTATTGGCGTTGACGATGGCGTTGTCGAAGGAAAGTGAGATTTCCAGCACCGCCAGCACGACGCAGATGAAGAAGATCGTCGCCGTACCGCTCACCGTTCCGGTCATTTCCCAACCGAGATAACCGCCGAGGATCAAACCGACCACGGTGACGATAAAAGCCCACTTGAAGTAGGTAAGCGTGTTTTTCTGGGCAGCGCTCATGTCCGGTCGCCTCCCATAAAGAGGGCGTTCAGGGGCCGACGCAGGGCGTCAGGCCGCACGCAGAAAGCACGCGCGCGAAGCACATTCGGGTTTTTCATAGTTTTTAATCCGCCGGCCAATTTTTGCAGGCGGTACCGACATCGCGAGAGCGCCGTAAAACTCTCGCCAGAGGGGCCCGGCACCTTTGTTTCCTCTGCCGTTGCGAGACAAATCATCGCAGGGCTCTTTCTTACTCCCTGAAGATCACGCCTTCGTCAAGTCCCGTGATCGTGATCAAGGCCCTGAGAAAGATCAAACCTGCTCTGCTGCCAGGTCTTCAGCGGTTTCGCGGCGGCGTTTGAGAGTATTTTCGCGGAAGAAGATATAAAGGCCGGAAAGAACGATCAGGCCTGCGCCGACGACGATACTCGTCTGCGGCACATCGCCGAAGAACAGCCAGCCGAAAATCACCGCCCAGAGCAGCAGCGTATATTGCAGCGGCGCGACGGTGGCGGCATCGGCGAGTTTAAGCGCCCGGTTGACCAGCACATGCGCCGTCATGGCGACGACACCGAGCAGGCCGAGGAAGGCGAGATCGAAACTGGACTGAACCGGCAGCCATCCCGATGGCGTGATGAATACCGCGACAATGCCCGCAAGCGCCGCACCGATGATCTGCCAGAAGGCAAGCACCGTATCCGGCGTATTGCGCAGCTGACGACCGGATAACATCATGAAAGCGAAAGCGGCACTGCCAAGGATCGAAAACAATGCTGCGGAGGTGAGGCTTGCCGAGCTGGGTTTGAGCGCAATGAGAACGCCGACAAAACCGATGGCGATGGCCGTCCAGCGACGCCAGCCCACCTTTTCTCCGAGCAGAAACGGCGAGAGCGCCGCCACATAGATTGGGGCGGCCAGCCAATAGGTCATGACATCGGCGAGCGGCAGGGCCGCGACCGCGAAATAGAAACAGAAAAGCTCTGCGGTGGAAAAGAAAACGCGCGCAAACTGAAGGCCGGGACGTTCAATTCTGACAAGGCCGGAGAGGCCGGCACGCCAGACGATCGGAACGAGGATAATAAGCGCCGCCGCACTGCGAATGAGGATCACCTGACCCTGGCTATAGGTGGCAACGAGCCATTTTCCCATGGCGTCGTTCAGTGCGAAAAGCAGCATTCCAAGCAGCATGACGGCCACGCCGAGGCCAGTCGGCGAAAGCTTACGTATCATAGACATGTCAGTTCCGATCTCTCCCAATGGCTGCATTGGTCGTCCAGCCTGCCATCCTTTGTCAAGCCCCGAACTGCCGGGCCGGAACAATTAATAGTACTAATAATGTCGGCGTGTTGGATGTCAGGTGAAGATTCGCCGTTCTTCGGCAACCAGTTCCTGGAGAAAATCGACCACCGTGCGGACGCGGACCAGTTGACGGGCGGATTCGTGATAGGCCGTCCAGTAGGACCGGCTGATGGTGAGTTGCGGCATGATACGCAGAAGTTCGGGATATTGCCCGGCGATGTAATTGTGCAGGATGCCGATGCCCGCACCGGAACGCACCGCCTCGGTTTGCCCGGTAGCGCTGGAGATTTCAAAGGCGGCGTCCCAGTCGCGCATGATCTCACCGGTAAAGTTAAGTGAAGGCGAAAAGATCAGGTCTTCCACATAACCGATCCGCCGGTGGCGCTTCAGCGCCTCTACATCATCAGGCGTTCCATAATCGGCCAGATAATCCGCCGAGGCATAGAGGCCCAGCGAATAATCGGTGAGCTTTGAAAACATCAGCCTGCCCTGCTCCGGTCTTTCGATGGTGATGGCTATATCGGCCTCACGCTGCGACAGTGAGAAGGAACGCGGCACCGGCACGAGCTGGATTTTCAGATCGGGATAACGCGCCGTCAGCCGGCCGAGCCGCGGCGCGAGGAAAGAAACGCCGAGGCCATCCGGCGCGCCGATGCGCACCGTTCCCGCCACCGCCGTATCGACACGGCCGAGATTTGCCTGGGCATTCAGCATTTCGGTTTCCATCCGCTCGGCCCCGGCAAGAAGGCGCTGCCCCTCTTCGGTCAACTCGCAGCCATTGGTGCTGCGCAGGAAGAGCTGCGTGCCGATGGCCGCTTCCAGTGCGGAAATGCGCCGGCTAAGGGTGGCATGGTTGACGCCAAGCTTTCTGGCCGCCGAAAGAAACTGGCCGCTTCGCGCCACGCTTAGAAACAAACGCACATCATCCCAGTTCACGGCACCCTCCTTATGTCTATTTTTGCACAATGGATGCTTATTTCAGGCGATTGATTTGTGCAAATCGAAAGGTAATGCTGCGCCATCACATTCTGGAGGAACACCCATGAAGGAAATCGGTCATTTCATTAACGGCAAGCATGTGCCGGGCACCAGCGGCCGCACATCGAATGTCTACAACCCGGCCACCGGCGAAGTTCAGGCAACTGTCGCGCTTGCAAGCGACGCCGAACTGCGCGCCGCCGTAGAAAGCGCCAAGGCCGCGCAGCCGAAATGGGCCGCCACCAACCCGCAGCGCCGCGCCCGCGTTTTCTTCAAGTTCGTCGAACTTCTGAACCGCGACATGAACGAGCTGGCGGTGCTGCTCTCCAGCGAGCATGGCAAGACCGTTGAAGATTCCAAGGGCGATATCGTGCGCGGCCTCGAAGTCTGCGAATTCGTCTGCGGCATTCCGCATCTGCAGAAGGGCGAATTCACCGAGGGTGCCGGCCCGGCCATCGACATGTACTCGATCCGCCAGCCGGTTGGCATCGGCGCGGGCATTACGCCGTTTAACTTCCCCGGCATGATCCCGATGTGGATGTTCGCGCCGGCGATTGCCTGCGGCAACGCCTTCATCCTTAAGCCTTCCGAGCGCGACCCGTCGCTGCCGATCCGTCTTGCCGAACTGATGATCGAAGCCGGTCTTCCGGCCGGCATCCTCAACGTCGTCAACGGTGACAAGGGCGCCGTCGACGCCATCCTGACCGATCCGGATATCGGCGCGGTCTCCTTCGTCGGTTCGACGCCGATCGCCCGCTATGTCTATGGCACGGCCGCCATGAACGGCAAGCGTGCGCAGTGCTTCGGCGGTGCGAAGAACCACATGATCATCATGCCGGATGCCGATCTCGACCAGGCGGTCAACGCGCTGATGGGCGCAGGTTACGGTTCGGCCGGCGAGCGCTGCATGGCTGTTTCCGTTGCGGTTCCGGTTGGTGAGGAGACGGCAAACCGTCTCGTCGAAAAGCTCATTCCGCAGATCGAAAGCCTGAGGATCGGCCCCTATACCGACGACAAGGCCGATATGGGTCCGCTCGTCACCAAGGAAGCGCAGACGCGCGTCAAGGGCCTGATCGACAGCGGCGTCACACAGGGTGCGAAGCTTCTGGTCGATGGTCGCGACTTCAAGCTGCAGGGCTATGAAGACGGCTATTTCGTCGGTGGCTGCCTGTTCGACCATGTGACCCCTGACATGGATATCTACAAGACGGAAATCTTCGGACCCGTTCTCTCCGTTGTTCGCGCCAAGAATTACGAAGACGCGCTGGAACTGCCGATGAAGCATGAATATGGCAATGGCGTCGCCATCTATACCCGCGACGGCGATGCCGCCCGCGACTTCGCAAGCCGCGTCAATATCGGCATGATCGGCGTCAACGTTCCGATCCCGGTTCCGCTTGCCTATCACTCCTTCGGCGGCTGGAAGGCTTCGAGCTTCGGCGACCTCAACCAGCACGGGACGGATTCGATCAAGTTCTGGACGAAAACCAAGACGATCACCTCGCGCTGGCCGTCGGGTATCAAGTCGGGCGCTGAATTCGTGATGCCGACAATGAAGTAAGCCACACAAGCAAAAGCCCCGCTGGAAAAACAGCGGGGCTTTTTATTGGATTTCGGCTGGGCGGTAAGGGCTGCGCCGGGATCAGTTGGTCGGGCCGTCGTTGAAACCCACTTCATCCACCAGTTCGGACGCCTGCTTGCGATGGGCGGCTATGTCCGTCAGCGGCAGCTTGTCCGGATTGATGGGGCCGAAGCCCTTCACGACATCGGATGGCTCCGCGCCGGGCAGCACCGGATATTCGAAGACCTGCTTGGCATAGATTTCCTGCGCCTCGCGGGAGGCCAGGAATTCCATAAGCTTCAGCGCATTGTCTTTGTTGGGGGCGTGTTTCGTCAGCGCCATGCCGGAAATATTTACATGTGTGCCGCGATCGCCCGCATTGGGGAAGATCACCCGCACCGATCCGGCCCATTCCTTTTCTTCCGGCTCGCGATCATTGGTCAGCATCAGGCCGACATAATAGGTGTTGCCGAGTGCGATATCGCATTCGCCGGAAAAGATCGATTTCGCCTGGCTGCGGTCGGTTCCGTCAGGCTTGCGGGCGAGATTGTTCTTCAGGCCGGTCAGCCATGTGCGGGTATAATCGACGCCGTGATGGGCAATCATCGAGGCGATCAGCGCGATATTATAGGAATGCTGGCCGTCGCGAATGCAGATCTTGCCCTTCCATTTCGGATCGGCAAGCTCCTCATAGCTAATGTCCTTCTGGGTCACCCGCTCCTTCGACGCATAGACCACCCGGCCGCGCGTGGTGAGACCAAACCATTCGCCCTCGGGGTCGCGCAGATTGGCGGGGATATCCTTTTCGATGACGGGATCGTTGAGGACCGGCTGGGTAACCTTGCCCTCCTTCGCCTCGACGAGACGGGCGATATCGACCGTCAGCAGCACATCCGCGGGCGAATTGACGCCCTCGGCCTGAATGCGTTCCACCAGCCCCTTATCGAGAAAAAGCACATTCGCCTCTATCCCGGTTTCCTTCGTGAAAGCATCGAGCAGCGGCTGGATCAATTCAGGCTGGCGATAGGAATAGACGTTAACCTCCCCTTCTGCCAGAGCGACGGGCGCGGCGACAAGGATCGTCAACCCTGAAAAAACGGCAGCGGAAAAGTATGATTTCAAGCTTGCCATTATGAATGCCTCCATTACATTCCGATTCTTGACTTGTTTGTTCATGAATCATCCGGACGGTCAACAAGGCTGTTCGAGAAATATCGGATGGGTGCCAGTTTTTTCAGTTTCTGGAATTGTTCTAAACTGAAAAAGAGACTATATAACTCCACATTGAGAGTTAGGAGACCAGCATGCGCTTGACCAAACAGACCAACTATGCCGTTCGCATGTTGATGTATTGCGCCGCCAATGAAGGCCATCTGAGCCGCATTCCCGAGATCGCCAAGGCCTATGGCGTTTCGGAGCTGTTCCTGTTCAAAATCCTGCAGCCGCTCAACAAGGCGGGCCTGGTGGAAACCGTGCGCGGTCGTAACGGCGGCGTGCGTCTTGGCAAACCCGCCGAAAAGATCAGCCTGTTCGACGTGGTGAAGGTGACTGAAGACAGCTTCGCCATGGCGGAATGCTTCGAGGACGGTGCTGTGGAATGTCCGCTTGTGGATAGCTGCGGCCTCAACTCGGCGCTTCGCAAGGCGCTCAATGCCTTTTTCGACGTTCTGGCGGAATATTCGATTGACGATCTCGTCAAGGCGCGGCCCCAGATCAACTTCCTGCTGGGCCTCGATACGGAAATGCCGAAAATCGCCGCCCTTCCGGCTGCCTGATCATCCCATTGCCGCATCGGCAATTGCCATAGCCCGTGTCCTTCAGGCCACGGGCTTTTCTTTTATAGAATACGCATGAAATGTAATATTTTTGATCCTGCGTGTTGACGTCGCGAATGGAAGCGGCGCATTTGGTCGCGAGCTTTTTCAAGCAACCAATCAGCGTCGCAATGATCATCAAGCCTGAATTCCATACATTTGCACTCACCGCGCTCGTCGGCAGCATAGGGGCGCTACTCGCCAGCCTCATCGATATTCCGGCGCCTTTTCTTTCCGGCCCGGCACTTGCGGTGACGATCACGGGGCTGGCCGGTGTAAGGCTTGGCGTTCCCGCCTTCATCCGCAATGCCTGTTTCGTCGTCGTCGGCATTTCCATGGGAACGAGCGTGACGCCCTCCGTGATCGACGCCGCAAAGACCTGGCCCGTGAGCTTCGTCGTTGTGCTCGTCGCTGTCGTCATCATGCTCTATGTCGCCTACTGGATCCTGCATTACGGCTTCGGTTACGACCGGACAACGGCGATGCTGGGCGCCTCTCCCGGTCATCTCAGCTATATCATCAGCCTCGGCGCCGAGACGAAAAGCGACCTTGCGACCGTCAGCATCGTGCAAAGCGTGCGGGTGCTGGCGCTGACGCTTTCCGTGCCGCTGATCGTCGAATATTTCGATCTCGTCAGCACGGAACCGCTTGTGGCCAACCCGCCAATGGGCCTTTTCACGCTGGCGCTGACCATCGGCGCATCGCTTCTGACCGGCTGGCTTTTCCTGCGCTGGAAGTTTCCGGCCGCGCTGCTGCTTGGCGGCGTCGCCATTTCCATCGGCACCCACATTACCGGCCTTACCGAAGGCGGCGTTCCCACCTGGCTCAGCCTGCCCGTCTATGTGCTGATCGGCTGCCTTATCGGCACCCGCTTTTCGAATGTCTCACTGATGGACGTGCGGAAAGGCTTTCTGGCCGGCTTCGTCGTTACCATCGCCGTGATGCTGATCGCCGGAAGCATTGCCTGGATGATTTCCGGGGTGACCGGCGTTCCGCTCAATGCCGTCATGATCGCCTATTCGCCCGGCGGCCTGGAGACCATGGCGGCGATGGCGGTGATGATGCATGCCGATACCGCCTATGTCGGCTCCCACCACGTCATCAGGCTCCTGTTTCTTTCCGTTCTAATGCCGCTGGTCATGGGCAAGGACGCACGCAAGCGGGACGGCGAAACCTGACCGTCGGCGCGTAGCCGGAGCCATCGGCGCGAAAACGCAGATGGCATGCAACCATTTTTCCTCCCGGCCGTTTATATTCGGCCGCAATTGCGGCGGCGATCTTTTGCCTGTTCGGCAGGCTGACCCACCGGAGGAACATTCATGAACCGCTTGATGACGTTGACGGGCGCCGGACTTGCGCTTGCCCTTTCTGTTTCCATCGCTCAGGCGCAGGTGGTCGTGTCGTCGAAGATCGACACGGAAGGCGGTGTTCTCGGCAACATCATCCTCGCCGTCCTTAACCAGAACAAGATCGAAACGACGGATCGCATCCAGCTTGGCGCCACGCCGGTTGTGCGAAAAGCGATCACCGCCGGTGAGATCGACATCTATCCCGAATATACCGGCAACGCCGCGTTCTTTTTCTCCAAGGCGGACGATCCGCTCTGGAAAGATGCGGCCAAGGGCTATAAAGAGGCGAAAACACTCGACTTCGATGCCAATAAAATTGTCTGGCTGACGCCATCGCCGGCAAACAACACCTGGGCGATTGCGCTGCGCAAGGATGTCGCCGACAAGAACAATTTGAAGACGCTTTCCGATTTTGGCAAATATGTTGCCAATGGCGGCGAAGTCGTGCTTGCCGCGTCTTCCGAATTCGTCAACTCCGCCGCCGCGCTCCCTGCATTTCAAACCACCTATGGCTTCACCATGAAGCCTGACCAGCTGATCACGCTTTCCGGCGGCGACACCGCGGCCACGATTGCCGCCGCCGCCAACCAGACCAACAATGCCAATGCCGCCATGGTCTATGGCACGGATGGCGGCATCGCGCCCTCCGGTCTTGTGGTGCTGGAGGACGACAAACATGTGCAGCCGGTCTATCAGCCAGCGCCGATCATTCGCGAAGAGGTTCTGAAAAAGCACCCGAATATCGAAGAGCTGCTGAAACCGGTGTTCGAAAAACTCGATCTCGCAACGCTGCAGGATCTGAACGCCCGCGTTCAGGTGGGCGGTGAACAGGCCAAGACCGTGGCGCTCGACTTTCTGACAAAGAACGGTTTCGTCAAGTAACCGCTCGCGGCACCAGAGCGGGTTGCGGGAACCGGTGCGTTCCCGTGGTCCCGTCCCAAATCATGGTACACGGGCCAAAAGACAGGGGAGCAGGATTTGACGAAATGGCCTGACAAAGTGGGCGTTGTGATTTCGTGCCTGCTTCTTTATGCGCTTTTTGCCTCACCTTTCATGACATTCCGTGCCAACCGGATCGTTCAGGGCGAGACACGAACGGTCTTTGAAGCTCTTCCGGGTTCGGCTGCAACTGTTCTCGTCACCATCGTTCTTCTTTCGGCCTTCATCGCCTTTTTCCGCTTTCCCACGCGATTGAAACTCGCATTCGCGCTCACCGGTCTTGCGGCACTGGCGGTTTTCGTCGGGCAGGCGGCATGTTTCCTCATGCCGGAGGGTAACGGTTTTGCCCGCGTTTCACCTGCCAGCGGCTTCTGGCTGATATTTGCCGGGCTGGCTCTGCTCGCTACGGATTGTATTGCGCGTCTTGAGCCGAAGCCCGCTGCCCGGATTTTGCTGCTGCTGGTGGCCATCGCCGCGCTCGCGGCCGTGCTGACAAGCGGCCTCTGGAACGACCTCTCCATCATCAAGGAATATACCGGCCGGGCCGATACATTCTGGACCGAGGCTTTGCGGCATGTGGAACTTGCCATCGGCTCGCTGATCGCAGCGACCGTGGTGGGCATCCCCCTGGGGATACTCTGTTACAAGGTCGAGCGGTTGCGCGCAGGCGTACTGAACAGCCTCAACATCGTCCAGACCATTCCCTCCATCGCCCTTTTCGGCCTTTTGATCGCACCGCTCGGGTGGATCGCGGCCACTGTGCCGGGTGCCGCGAAAATCGGCATTGCCGGCATCGGCATGGCGCCCGCTTTCGTGGCGCTTTTTCTTTATTCGCTGCTGCCGGTGGTTTCCAACACGGTGGTCGGTCTTTCGGGTGTTTCGCAAGCGGTACGGGAAGCGGCGCGCGGGCTCGGCATGACCTCGGTGCAACGGCTGCTGCGGGTGGAATTTCCGCTGGCCATGCCGGTCATCCTCACCGGTATCCGCATCGTGCTGGTGCAGAATATCGGCCTGGCGACGATTGCCGCCCTGATCGGCGGCGGCGGCTTTGGCGTTTTCGTATTTCAGGGCATCGGGCAGACAGCGATGGACCTCGTGCTGCTCGGCACCGTGCCGACGGTTCTTCTCGGCTTTGCCGCCGCGATAACACTCGACGCCATCATCGACAGCAATCTCTTCAGCGCAGGCGGAAGGCAAAAGGCATGATCGAAATCGACACCATCACGAAACGATATGGCGATGCCGCCGTCGTGGATCAGGTATCGCTGACTGTCGCGCCGCGCACCGTCACCGTCATCGTCGGCACCTCCGGCTCGGGAAAGACCACTCTGCTGCGCATGATAAACCGGCTGGTGGAGCCCACCTCCGGCACGATCCGTATCGATGGTGAGGATGTCAGCGCGATGCCCGGTTTCAAGCTGCGCCGCCAGATCGGCTACGCCATTCAGGGCCATGGCCTGTTTCCGCACCGGACGGTGGCCGAAAATATCGCGACCGTTCCGCAGCTGATCGGCTGGGATCGCAAGCGGATCGAGGCGAAGATCGATGCGCTGATGCATCTCTTCCAGCTCGATCCCGCGCTTTATGCCGACCGTTTCCCGCATGAACTCTCAGGCGGTCAGCAGCAGCGTGTCGGCGTGGCGCGTGCGCTGGCCGCCGAGCCGAACATTCTTCTGATGGACGAACCATTCGGCGCGCTGGACCCGGTGATCCGCGCCAAGGCCCAGAACGATCTTCTCGATATCCAGAAAAAGCTCGGCGTGACCGTCGTTCTCGTCACACACGATATGGACGAGGCTTTTCATCTGGCGGATCGTATCGCCGTGATGGACAAGGGCCGTATCGTACAGGACGGCCCGCCGGCCGAACTGGTGCTGAAACCGGCGACGGATTTCGTGCGCACCATGATCGGCGAAAACGAACGGGCGCTGAAACTGCTGTCCGTTCTCTCCGTTGCCGATGTCGTGGAGCCGGGAAACGCAGAGGGCGAACCGCTCAGCGAGCATACAAGCCAGCGCGACGCCCTGTCGGCTATGCTATGGGCGGGCTGCGATGCCTTGCCGGTCGTCAGGGACAATGGGCAACCCGCCGGCCGGGTTCGGCGTGACGTTCTCCTCCAGCGTGCCGCCGGAGCCCCATGAAAAACGCCTTATCCTTGTTTGCCCTCGGTTTCCTGACGCTGGCGCTGATCATCTTCCTTGCCGTGCCGCAGGTCTTTGCGCCGGTGTTCCGCCCTCTCGTGCAGGCGAATGCGCCGGCAATCTACACGCAGGCCAATCTGTTTTCCCTCACGCTGTCGCATCTGACCATTGTGGCGATTGCCACGGGGCTGGCCACGCTCACGGCGGGAGCGCTCGCGGTTCTCGTCACCCGGCCGTTCGGGGCGGATTTCCTGCCGCTGTCGCGCAGCATCGTCAATATCGGCCAGACCTTTCCGCCGGTAGCGGTGCTGGCGCTGGCCGTACCGATGATCGGTTTTGGCGAAAAACCAACGCTCATTGCCCTGTTTCTCTATGCGCTTTTGCCGGTATTCGAAAATACGCTGACGGGTCTTACAACCCTGCCCGCCACGGTGATGGATGCCGCGAGAGGCAGCGGCATGACCGGCTGGCAACGCCTTGTCAAAGTGGAGTTGCCGCTTGCCCTTCCAGCCATTCTCGCCGGCATCCGGCTTTCGGCGGTCATCAGCCTTTCCACCGCAACCATCGGCTCGACCGTCGCGGCGCGCACCCTCGGCGAAGTGATCATTGCCGGCCTGCAATCCAACAATCTGGCCTTCATTCTTCAGGGCGGGCTGATCGTTGCGGCGCTGGCGATCCTGATTCACGCTGCCTTTTCCGCCCTGGAGAAGAGTGCGGCGCGCAAAACCGGGCACTGACCCAGGCAAGCCCCGCATTTTTATATTCCCGATGCCTGCCGCACATGGTAGGGGCTGACCGTCGAAACAGAAACATTCGAGGTTCGGGTGACACAGGCAATTGTCGTGATGGGAGTGAGCGGCTCCGGCAAGTCCACGGTCGCGGAAGCAGTGGCGAAGAAACTGGGCGTTCCTTTCATAGAGGGCGACAAGCTTCACCCGAAATCCAACGTCGATAAAATGTCCGAGGGTATTCCGCTGACGGACGAAGACCGCTGGCCCTGGCTCGATCTGATTGGCGCGGAACTGCGCAAGGGCAGCGAAAGCAACGGTGTCGTCGTTTCCTGCTCGGCGCTCAAGAAAATCTATCGTGACCGGCTTCGCAAGGCCACTGGCGGCCCGCTGGCTTTCGTCTATCTGGATGGCAGCCTGGAGCTTCTCAGCCGGCGCATGGGCGAACGCAAGGGCCATTTCATGCCGCTTTCGCTGCTTCAAACCCAGCTTGCCACGCTGGAAGTGCCGACTGGCGAACCGGGGGTCGTGACCGTCAGCATCGATGCCACACCGGAGGATATTGCGAATAACGCACTTTCCGGTTTAAAGACGGTGACGTTCTAAAATCCGAGCCTGTCGCGCAGGCCGTACCACCACGCGCCAAGCACGGTCAGCGGCACCCGGAAGGTCTTGCCGCCGGGGAACGGATAGTTCGGCAGCGAGCTCCAGATATCGAAACGTTCGGCGTGGCCGGCAACGGCCTCGCCCAGTATCTTGCCGAGCAGATGGGTTGTCGTAACACCATGGCCGCTGTCGCCATGCGAGAAATAGATATTGTCCGACAGCCTGCCCATATGCGGAATGCGCGTCAGGGTCAGCGCGAAATTGCCGCTCCAGGCAAAGTCGATCTTCGTTTTTTCCAGTTGCGGGAAGGTTTTGAGCATGTTCGGGCGGATCACGCCCGTGAGGTCAGCCGGATCGCTGCCGCCATAACCGATGCCGCCGCCATAGAGCAGGCGATTATCCGAGGTCCGGCGGTAATAATCGAGAATGTAATTGGCATCCTCGACGCAATAATTGGCGGGCAGAAGGGCCTCGATCAGATCGGCATCGAGCGGCTCCGTCGCCATGACCTGGCTTGAGACCGGCATCATGCGGTCGCCGATTTCTGGCAAGAGTTTGCCGAGATAGGCGTTGCCGCAGACGAGGACATATTTCGTCTTCACGCTGCCTGTTGCCGTGCGCACCACGGGGTTTGCGCCCTGCTCCACCGCAATGACCCGCGAATTTTCGAATATGCGCGCACCGAGGCTTTCCGCCGCCGCCGCTTCGCCCTGCACCAGATTGAGCGGGTGGATATGCCCGCCGAAGCGGTCGATCATGCCGCCGGCATATCGATCGGTCTTCACATACTGGCCGACATCCGCCTTCGAGACCATTTCGAGCCCGCCATGGCCGTGTTTCGCCCAATGGGTTTTGTGAGCCTCCATCTCGCGAATCTGTTTCGGCGTGAAGGCGGCGAAGAAACCGCCATCGACGAGATCGCAATCGATGGCGTATTTGGCAATGCGGTTGCGGATGATCGCGCCGCCTTCAAGCGACATTTCGCCGAGTTTCACCGCCTTGTCATGCCCATAGCGGCCAGCGATGGTCTCGAGATCGCGGCTATAGCCGTTGACGATCTGGCCGCCATTGCGACCCGAAGCGCCGAAGCCGACGCGGACGCCTTCCAGAACGATGACGGAATAGCCGCGCTCACTGAGTTCCAGCGCGGCGGAAATGCCGGTGAAGCCACCGCCGATGATGCAGACATCGGCGTCCAGCGCGCCTTCGAGTGTCGGCCGCACGGTTTTGACATTGGCGGAGGCCGCATACCATGACGATGTGTGGCCGGGATTGGGAATGTTCGTTACCTCAGCCATCTCACACCGTCCTGATATAGGCGTCATATTCGACGTCGGTTACACGCAAGGAAAATTCGGAAAGCTCCTGCTGTTTGCAGGCGGAAAACAACGTGCGGTACTTCTGGCCGAGCGTCGCATAGGCAAAGCTCGACCGCGTGAAGCGTTGCAACGCATAGTCCCAGTTGGTGGGCAGCGGCTCGTGATTGATCGCGTGGCTGTCGCCGGCAATCGCGCCACCCGGTTGGCGCTTCTCCTTCATGCCAGCCAATGCGGCGCTCAGGATCATCGCGACAACGAGATAGGGATTGGTATCGGCGCCGGCGACCCGGTGTTCGATACGCGTCGCGGCCTTGCTGGCAACGATGACACGCACAGCCGCCGAGCGGTTGTCGATGCCCCAGGAGGCGTAGGTCGGTGCGTGTTCGCTGGGGGTCAGACGACGATAGGAATTGGCATGGGGGGCGAAGATCGCCATGCTTTCACCCATGTTTTCCAAGAGGCCGCCGACCGAATGCATCAAAGCATCCGATGGGCCATCCTCTCCGGCGTAGATGTTCCTGCCGTCCCTGTCGAGAACGGAAAAATGCACGTGCATGCCGTTGCCGGCCTGCAACCCATAAGGCTTGGCCATGAAGGTGGCGTCGAGATCATGCCGCCGCGCCACGCCCTTGACGATACGTTTCAGAAAGACCGCGAAATCGGCCGCCTGCAACGCATCCGGAACATGATTGAGGTTGATCTCATATTGGCCGGGACCGTTTTCCCGCAACGTCGTATCGGCAAGCACGCCCTGTGCGCGGCAGGCCGTGGCAATATCATGGAAGACATCCTCGAAATCCTGCAGTTCGGAAATCGACAGAACCTGGGTCTGGCCCGTGTGCCAGCGGCCCTCGCGGCTATGCGGCGGACGGACGGGATCGAGCGCGGAGCGGACGGGATCGATCAAGTAAAATTCGAGTTCGGTGGCAACGACCGGTGTGAGACCGGCCTTTTTATAAGCGTTCAGAACCTGCGCCAGAACATGGCGCGGATCGCCATAAAAGCCGGTTCCATCCGGATTTTTCATTGCCAGCAGAACCTGCGCCGTCGGGCGGCCAAGCCATGTCACCCGCGACAGCGTGCCTGGAACGGGGAAACAAAACCCGTCCGGATCGCCCGTGCCTTCCGCAAGGCCTGCGGCATGCACATCCCGGCCCCAGATATCCAGCGCATAGACCGACCGGGGAATGGCCATTCCCTTTTCAAGAACGTCGATTGCCCGTTCGCGCGGAATCCATTTGCCGCGCGGCACGCCGTTCGCGTCTATGACGAAAGCTTCGAGAATTTCGATATCGGGGTTATCGGCGAAAAATTTCTTTGCGTTTTCAATATCATCCATCATGCACCAGCAAGCCGTTTCCATCTCGTTTCATGCGCAGCGAGTTGCGCTAACGAAAGTCGTCCTGCTGCTGATAGATGAGAAACCTCGCCACCATGATGACGTTTCGCCCCTTTTCCCCTTTAGATCATTACATGATCTAAATTATATAGTTAGAACGGGATTTCAGGCGAAAACCGCTTACACTTTTCGCCATCCCGCCCCAGCATGCGACCATGTTACGTGGCCTGTCCCCGGAAGGCCAGCGGATTTAGCTATCAGGGATTGAACCTTTCAGCGCGATAGGCGTCGATGGCGATAACCGGCGTTTCACCCAGCATGGTTTCCGCCAATACACGGCCGGTGATCGGCCCAAGTGTAAGGCCATGGTGGGCGTGCCCGAAAGCAAACCACAATGTTTTATGGCGCGGCGCTTTGCCGATGATCGGCATCATATCCGGCGTGCAGGGCCTCGCACCCATCCACGGTTCCGCATCCAGCCGGCCGCCGAGAGGAAAGACGGTGCGCGCCACCCGCTCTGCCCGCTCGATCTGCACGGGAGATTTCGGTGCATCGCGTTCAGCAAATTCCGCGCCCGTCGTCAGGCGGATGCCCTTTCGCATCGGCGCGAGGAAATAACCGCGCTCGGCGTCGATCAGCCAGTTATTGAGCTTCGTGCCCTCCTGCGGCGCATAATGCATGTGGTAACCGCGTTTCACACCGAGTGGAAAGCGGTAACCCAGCCGTTCCGTAACGATATCCGCCCAGGGGCCAAGTGCCACGACGGCATGTTCGGCCTCGACCGCGCCGGTTTCGGTGCGCACCGTCCACCCGCTCACCGTCTGGCTGAGGGTGGAGGCATCGCCCCTGACGAAGCTTCCGCCGAGGCTCTCGAACAGCCGGACATAAGCGAGCGTCAGCGCATGCGGATCGCGCACCGACCAGGGATCGTTCCATTTCAGGCCGCCGACGAAATCATGGCTCAGATGCGGCTCGGCTGCGGCAAGCTCCTCGGCGTCGAGTTTCGTATGGGAAATGCCATGGTCGCGCGCCAGACGCTCGGCGAAAGCAAAATCGGCATCCCGCCTTGCGGCGGTTCTGTACGCCTCCATCCAGCCGTTCTTGACGATCAGATCACCGGCTTTCGCCTCCTCGATCAGGATATTGTGCTCCGAAACCGAATGCTCGATCAGCGGCGCATAGGCGCGGGCAATTGCCGCGTGGCGCGAGGCTGCGGAATTGTACCAGTAGCGGCCGAGAAAAGGCGCGATCTTCGGCAAAGCGGAGAGGTGATAGCGGGCATCGATGCTGTTGTTCAGGGAATAGCGCAGCAACAGGGCGAGATCCTGCGGGAAGGCATAAGGCACGACGCCTTCTCTCTGGATCAGCCCGGCATTGCCGAACGAGGTCTCCTCACCCGGCCCGCGCCGGTCGACCAGCACCACCGACTTACCCCTGCGGGCCAGTTGCAAGGCGATGGAGACCCCGATGATCCCTGCCCCCAAAACGATCACATCCGCTGCCATGGCAATCAATCCGTTTCCGCGTCACATGCCCCTCAACATGGGTCGGCATTTTCCGCGAAGCAACAGAAAAATCATCACCTTAACAGAAACAGCAATGCAGCCTAGTGGCTTATAGCGTTCGTTTTCATCGCCTCGATGTTGAAGGCGGCCGCCAGCAACGCCTTGGTATAGTCCTGCTGCGGGTCAGCGAAGATTTCCGCCGCCGGGCCGCTCTCCACCACCTTGCCATGGCGCATGACGATCAGGTCGTTGGCGAGCGCCTTCACCACCTTCAGATCGTGGCTGATGAAGAGATAGGCGAGTTCGTGCTTCGCCTGCAGATCGCGCAGCAGATCGACCACCTGCGCCTGCACGCTCATGTCAAGCGCGGAGGTCGGCTCATCCAACATGACGAAACGCGGTTTCAGCACCATGGCGCGGGCAATAGCGATGCGCTGGCGCTGGCCGCCGGAAAATTCATGCGGATACCGCCAGCGGGTGGCCGGATCGAGGCCGACCTCTTCCAGCGCGGTGGCGACACGCGTATCGCGCTCGTCGGCAGACAGAGACCGCTCATGCACCTTCAGGCCTTCCGCGACAATCTCGCCGACCGACATTCGTGGACTGAGCGAACCGTAAGGATCCTGAAACACCACCTGCAGCCGGTTTCTGAGCGGCTTCATCATTTCATAGGAATAGTGGTCGATCGACTGGCCGATGAAGCTGATACGCCCTTCAGACGCAATCAACCGCGAGAGCGCCAGACCGAGCGTGGTCTTGCCGGAACCGGATTCGCCCACCACGCCCACCGTCTGGCCGGCGCGGAGGGTAATATCGATGCCATCGACCGCCTTCACATGGTCGACCACCCGGCGCATCAGCCCCGCCTTGATGGGAAACCAGACCTTGATATCGTCACCCTGCATGACCACGGGTTTGCTGGCGTCGGAATGTGGCGGCTCGCCCTTCGGCTCCGCCGCCAGAAGATGGCGCGTATAGGCGTGCTGCGGATCGTTGAAAACCTGCTCCACTGTGCCGGTCTCGACAATCTTGCCCTTGGTCATGACGCAGACGCGGTCGGCAAATTTGCGGACAATGCCGAGATCGTGGGTGATGAACAGCATGGACATGCCGTGCTTCGTCTTGAGGTCGCTCAGAAGTTCGAGGATCTGGGCCTGAACCGTCACGTCGAGCGCCGTCGTCGGCTCATCGGCGATCAGCAGTTTCGGCCGGTTGGCAAGCGCCATGGCGATCATCACGCGCTGCCGCTGGCCGCCGGACAATTCATGCGGATAGGCCTTGAGGCGCTTTTCCGGTTCGCGGATACCCACCTGCAGCAGCAGTTCCAGCGTGCGCGCCCGTGCCTGCGCTCCGGTGATTGCCTGATGCAGTTCCAGAATCTCGCCGATCTGCCGCTCGATGGTGTGGAGCGGGTTGAGCGAGGTCATCGGCTCCTGGAAAATCATGGTGACGTCGTTGCCGCGGACCGCGCGCAGGGAGCGTTCCGGCAAAGTCAGCATATCCTTGCCGTCGAACAGGATTTTCCCCGAGGGATGGCTTGCCGCCGGATAGGGCAGCAATTTGAGAATGGAGTTCGCCGTCACGGACTTGCCGGAACCGGACTCGCCGACGAGGGCAACGACTTCGCCCGGCATCAAATCGAAGGACACATGATCGACAGCGATGCTCGTCGCGCCGCCTTGATGAAAGGCGACGGAGAGATCGCGGACGGAGAGAAGCGGTTGGGTCTTTGTTTCCGTCATGGCGATCACCGGAACGTCTTGCGTGGATCGAAGGCGTCGCGCACCGCTTCACCGACGAAAATCAACAGTGAGAGCATGATGGACATGGTGAAAAACGCAGTGAGGCCAAGCCAGGGGGCCTGAAGGTTGTTCTTGCCCTGCGCGATCATCTCGCCCAGCGACGGCGATCCCGGCGGCATGCCGAAGCCGAGGAAATCGAGCGAGGTGAGCGTCGTGATCGAACCGGAGAGGATGAAGGGCAGGAAGGTCAGTGTCGCCACCATGGCGTTGGGCAGAAGGTGGCGGAACATGATCGTCCAGTTACCGACGCCAAGCGCACGGGCGGCGCGGACATATTCGAAGTTTCTGGCCCGCAGGAATTCGGCGCGCACGATGCCGACGAAGCCGACCCATGAAAAGAGCAGCATGATGCCGAGCAGCACGAAGAAGCCCGGCGGCAGGATGGCCGCGATGATGAGCAGGATGTAGAGCACCGGCATGGACGACCAGATTTCGATGAAACGCTGTAACAAAAGGTCAGTCCAACCGCCGAAATAACCCTGGATCGCACCGGCAGTGACGCCGACAAGGGCCGACGCAATGGTCAGCGTCAGGCCGAACAGCACGGAAATACGGAAACCATAGATCATCCGCGCCGTGACGTCGCGGGCCTGATTGTCGGTTCCGAGCCAGTTGAGATTGCCAAGCGTGCAGCCGGGATCGGCATCGCCCTGCGGGTAAGCCGAGCAGCGATCCTTTTTATCCATCAGCCAGAAGGGCGCGGTCGGCGCCGAATGCGGAATATTGGAATTGACCGTCTGATAGGAGTAGCGGATCGGTGGCCAGATCATCCAGCCATTGGCGTTGATCTCATCCTGAATGAAGGAGGATTTGTAATCGGTCTGGGCAAGGAACCCGCCGAATTTTTCCTCCGGATAATCCACCATGACCGGCACCAGCAACTCGCCCTTGTAGGAAGCGAGAATGGGTTTGTCATTGGCGATGAATTCCGCAATCAGGCTCAGGAAAAACAGGATCAGGAACAGCCAGAAGGACCAGTAACCGCGCCGGTTTGCCTTGAAATTCTGCCAGCGGCGCTTGGTGGTCGGCGAGAACCACGGGCGCTTCGGTTTTACCAGCGTTTCCGTTTCGGCGGCATGGGCAAGTGTCATCACACATCCCTCCGCTCGAAATCGATACGTGGATCGATCCATGTATAGATCAGGTCGGAAATGAGACCGACGACCAGGCCCATCAACGAGAAGATGAAGAGCGTGCCGAAGACGATCGGGTAATCGCGGTTGACCACCGAGAGATAACCGAGGCGGCCGAGGCCATCGAGCGAGAAGATATTCTCGATCAGCAGCGATCCGGTGAAGAAGGCCGAGATGAAGGCGCCGGGAAAACCGGCGATCACGATCAGCATCGCATTGCGAAAGACATGACCATAAAGAACCCTGCGCTCGGTAAGGCCCTTGGCGCGGGCGGTGATGACATATTGTTTCTTGATTTCGTCGATGAAGGAGTTCTTGGTCAGAAGCGTCGTCGTCGCGAAGGCCGAAAGCGACAGTGCGATGAGCGGCAGGGTCAGATGCCAGAAATAGTCGATGATCTTCTGCCACCAGTTCAGCTGATCAAAATTATCCGATACCAGACCGCGCAGCGGGAACCAGTCGAAGAAGGAGCCGCCGGCGAAGAGGACGATGAGCAGGATACCGAACAGGAAGCTTGGCACGGCATAACCGATGATGATGATGCCGGAGGTCCAGACATCGAAGGTCGAGCCGTCGGACACGGCCTTCTTGATGCCGAGCGGAATGGAGATGATGTAGGAAATGATCAGGATCCAGAAGCCGAGCGAGGCCGAGACCGGCAGCTTGTCGATGATGAGATCGATCACCGAGGAATTGCGGAAGAAGCTGTCGCCGAAATCGAAGCGGATGTAATTCCACATCATCTCGAGAAAACGGGTAAGCGGCGGCTTGTCGAAGCCGAACTGTTTTTCGAGCTTGGCGATCAGTTCCGGATCGAGACCCTGCGCACCGCGATATTTCGAACCGCTATCATCGAAACCGCCGGACTGGCCCATGAGATCGCCGCCGCCCGATAACCGGTCGGAGGCGCTGTCGCCCTGCCCGGTCAATTGCGCGACGACCTGTTCCACCGGCCCGCCCGGCGCGAACTGGATGACGAGAAACGAAATGCCCATAATGCCGATGATGGTCGGGATCATCAGCGCCAGACGTCTGAGGATATAGGCGCCCATCAGCCTCTGCTCCCGGCCGATACGTCAGCGGTTTTCGTTTCTGTCAAACCCGGTCCTTTCCTGAAAGCGCCTGCCTGCGCTTTAAGCGATTCGTCTCGCCCTATGTGAATCAAGCCTTCGCCACGAAAGCAAGGCCGGCGTCAGTTTCCGGCCTGGCTGGACCACCATGCATCGGGAAAACCGACACCATATTGGGGCAGGTTTTCCGGACGGATAAGCGTGTTCCAGTAGGCGATGAACATCTCGCCGCGATAGAATTGCGGGATGACATAGCTGTTTGCCAGAAGCACCCGGTCGAGCGCGCGTGCGGCGGCCACCTGTTCATCCCGGTTGGGCGCAAATATGACCTTCCTGACCAACGCGTCGACGGCGGGATTCTTGATTCCGGCAATATTGTTGGAACCCTGCCGGTCAGCGGCGGCCGAGCCCCAGAAATCCGCCTGTTCGTTCCCGGGGTTCGCCGAAGTCGCCCAGAGCTTGACGATCACGTCATAGTCGAAGCTGCGGGTGCGGTTGGTATATTGCGAGGCATCGACGGTCCGGATCGTCGCGTTGATGCCGATCTTCTTCAGATTCTGCACATAGGGAAGGATGGTTCTTTCCATGCCGGCGGAATCGATCAGAAACTCCATATCGAGCGGCTGTCCGGTTTTGGCATTGACCATGCGGTTGCCGCGCAGCTCGTAACCGGCCTCTTTCATCAGCTTCACCGCTTCGCGCAGATTGTCGCGCTGCTTGGCCGGATCACCCGCGACCGGGTTGCGATATTCTGTCGTGAAAACCTCCGGCGGAACCTGATCCTTCAGTTCCTGAAGAATTTCCAGCTCGCGACCGGTCGGCAGGCCGGAAGAGGCCAGCTCGCTGCCCATGAAGAAGCTGTTGATGCGCTGGAACTGGCCGTAAGCCAGCGTGCGGTTCAGCTCCTCGAAATCGAAGGCGTAGTTGAGTGCCTTGCGCAGGTTCGGGTTCTGGAACTTTTCGCGGCGCATGTTCGGCACAAAGGCCTGCATGATACCGACGGAGCGATAGATATTCGGCAGTTCTTCCTTCTTGACGCGGCCTTCCTTGACTGCCGGAAAATCATAACCCGTGACCCAGCGGCTGGAGGAGGCTTCCTGGCGGAAATCGACGGTGCCGGACTTGAACGCCTGGAATTCCACATCCTGATCGGCAAAGAAGGTGTAGGCGATGGTTTTGAAATTGTTCATCCCCACATTCACATTGACGTCCTTGCCCCAGTAGTCGTCGCGGCGTTCATAAGTGATTGTCGAGCCGGGAGAGACTGAGGCAATCTTGTAGGGGCCGGAACCCATCACCGGCTCCAGCGTGCCGCGCGATATGTCGCGCGGCTTGCCATCCGGGCCGGCTGCCTCCCACCAGTGCTTGGGAACGATCAGCAATTGCCCGACAATCTGCGGCAATTCGCGATTGTTCTTTTCATCGAAAGTGAAGGTGATGTCCCTTTCGCCGCTCACCTCCGCCTTGGTGACGTGGGTGTAATAGGTCGCTAGCTGCGGGCTCAGATCCTTCGCTTTTTCGAAGCTGAAGACGACATCCTCCGGCGTCACCGGCTTGCCATCGGCCCATTTGGCCTCGGCGCGCAGCCGGAAGGTGGCTTTCGAAATATCGTCCGGGTAGCTCACGCCCTCCGCCAGAAGACCGTAGGAAGCCGACAGCTCCTCTTCCGTCGATTTCATCAATGTATCGAAAACGAGCGAGAGGCCGGTCGCCGCCTCGCCCTTGGCGAGCAGCGGATTAAGGGTATCGAAAGTGCCCGCCGTCGACAGGCGAAGGGTGCCGCCTTTCGGCGCCTTGGTGTTCACATAGTCGAAATGATCGAAGCCATCGGGATGTTTCAGTTCCCCAACCGTCGAAATCCCCTTTCGCCACACATCGGCCGATTGTGCGAAGGCCGCCGCCGGTATCAGCAGGGCGGATGCCGCAAGAGCAATGAGGAGACGGGATTTCAGTGGTGCCAATTTCATCGGGGGAATGTCCCTGTTTTCGCGTTTGTTGAAGAGAGCATAAAACAAAGATTGGCAAAAAACAGATGCGCTGGCTCACAAGCTCTTTATCCGCGCCTTTATCCTCCCGCTTTGCAACAGGCGGGGCGAAACATGGTTTCAACAAAATCCCGTTCCAGTTTATCTTAAGGGGAAGAGAATCATCTGATCGGACGGGCACGACGATATGACGGCGGGATCATCGAGAGTTTTCAAGGCGGCCATGCTGGCGATTTCGGTCGTCTCCGCGCTGCAGTTGCAGATGGAAACCGCATCGGCCGAGGACAGGCCCGCGAAAGAGGTGTTCGGCCACATGGCGCTGCCTTCCGCCACGGGCTCGCAGCCGATCGGCTCCTATGCCAAGGGCTGCCAGTCCGGCGCCATCGCCATGCCGACGGACGGTCCCGGCTGGCAGGCCATGCGCCTTTCCCGCAACCGGCGCTGGGGCCAGCCGCAGATGATTTCCTTCCTCGAACAATTTTCGCAGGATGCGCAGAAGATCGGCTGGCCGGGCCTGCTGCTGGGCGATATTTCCCAGCCGCGCGGCGGACCGATGCTGACTGGCCATGCGTCGCACCAGATCGGCCTTGATGTCGACATCTGGTGGCGACCGATGCCGACCCCGCGGCTGAGCGTGGAGCAGCGCGAAACCGTGCCTTTCATCTCCATGCTGGACAAGAGCAAGTTCCTGACGGTCGATGACCGCAAGTGGTCGCCGCTGAATGCCCGGCTGGTGATGATGGCGGCAAGTTACCCGCAGGTGGAGCGTGTCTTCGTCAACCCGGCCATCAAGCAGAAGCTCTGCCAGACATGGACCGGCGACCGCACCTTCATGGGCAAGATCAGGCCGATATACGGCCATGACGAGCACTTCCACATCCGGCTCGAATGCCCGCCCGGCGCGCCGAACTGCAAGCCGCAGGCGGCCGTGGGCAAAGGCGACGGCTGCGACAAGTCGCTTGCCTGGTGGTTCAGCAAGGAACCATGGGCGCCGCCGAAAAAGGACCCCAATGCCAAGCCGGTGAAACCGCGCCCGGTCATGGTTTCCGATCTGCCCTCGGCCTGCGCCGCCGTGGCTGTCGCCCCTTCCGCCAATCCTGAGGGGCTTGCGGCCCAGGCCTATTCGCCTGCTCCGGCAACGCGCCAGCAAAGCGTGGAACAGGTCATTCAGGCGGCCCCCGCCCTGCAGCCGCCTTCGGATATTCCGCTTCCCACCCAGCGCCCGACATTGAACTGAAACAGAAATGAGGCATTCAACAGCTTCCCTTTTCAAATGGCGGCAAGCTGCTATAGAAGGCTTCAAATCGATTTAATTCTTGATGGAACGGGCTGGGACCATGGAAGGACAACGCTGTATCGCGCTCATCGCTCACGACGAGAAAAAGGACGATATGGCGGATTTCGCCCGTCATCACCAGAAAGCGCTTGCCGGTTTCAGGATCGTCGCCACCGGCACGACCGGCGGGCGGGTACAGGAAGCCTGTCCGGGTCTTGAAGTCATTCGCCTCAAAAGCGGTCCTCTCGGCGGCGACCAGCAGATTGGCGCGATGATCGCCACGGGCGAGGTGGACATGCTGATCTTCTTCACCGACCCGCTGACGGCAATGCCGCATGATGTGGATGTGAAGGCGCTGACGCGACTTGCTACGGTTTACGATATTCCCATGGCGCTCAACCGCGCCACCGCAGAAAATCTCATCGACTTCCACGTCGCCAACTGAACCTCCCAACATGGAACAGGCAATGCCGAAGACGTCCGATACCGAATATCTGTCCTTTCCGATCCTTCTTGGCGACATCGGCGGCACCAATGCCCGCTTTTCCATTCTGATCGATTCCTTTGCCGAACCGGTGCACCTCACCACCGTGAAGACGGCGGAATATCCGACTATCGACGACGCCATTCAGCAGGCGGTTCTGGACAAGACCTCGCTTCAGCCGGTCTCGACCATTCTGGCGATTGCCGGCCCGATCGAAGGTGACGAGATACCGCTCACCAATTGCCATTGGGTCGTCAAGCCAAAGGACATGCTGGCCAATCTTGGCCTGAAGGATGTCATCGTCATCAACGACTTCGAGGCGCAGGCTCTGGCGATTGCAGCGCTTGACGACGACAACCGCGAACCCATCGGCTCCGGCCGTAAGGATGTGCTGGCATCGCGCGTCGTTCTTGGACCCGGCACGGGGCTTGGCGTCGCCGGGCTGGTTTATGCCCGTCATATGTGGTTCCCGGTGCCTGGTGAGGGCGGCCATATCGATATCGGCCCGAGAAGCGCGCGTGACTATGCGGTTTTCCCGCATATCGAAACCATCGAGGGCCGTGTCGCCGGGGAGCAAATCCTGTGCGGGCGCGGGCTGGTCAATCTTTACCGGGCCGTCTGCACCGCCGATGGCATCGAGCCTGTCTTTTCCGATCCGGCCGACATTACTTCTCAAGGGCTTTCGGGCGAGAACCCGCAGGCGAAAGAGACCCTGTCCCTTTTCAGCACCTATCTCGGCCGCGTGGCCGGTGACCTCGCGCTGATCTTCATGGCGAAGGGCGGTGTCTATCTGGCCGGCGGTATTTCGCAGAAGATCATTCCGGCGCTGAAGAGCCCGGAATTCCGGGCTGCCTTCGAAGACAAGGCGCCGCACAGCGCGCTGATGCGGACCATTCCCACCTTCGTCGTCACCCATCCGCAGGCGGCGCTTTCCGGGCTTGCCACCTATTCGAGAACGCCGTCCGATTTCGGCCTGTCGCTGGACGGACGACGCTGGAGGACTTGATCGCCCGGCCTGTTCTTACGTGATGCTTGCGAAGCAGGCGGGCGGTCTTTAACGTCGCTGCTGAAAACATCAATCGACCGATACCGGCGGATCTCGATCCGCCCGAGATGAAAAGTGAGTGACAGCATGGGCAGCAGCGGCATGAAACTGGTGGTGGTCGGCGCGGCGGGCCGCATGGGACAGGCGCTGATCCGCCTCATTCACCAGACCCCCGGCGTCCAGCTGCATGCCGCCGTCGCGCGCGAAGGCTCCGCCTTTGTCGGCCGCGATGCGGGCGAGATTGCGGGTCTTGGCCCGATCGGTGTCGAAATCACCAGCGATCCGCTGCAGGCATTTCTGCATGCGGAAGGGGTGATTGATTTCACCTCGCCGGCAACCAGCGTCACCTTTGCCGGCCTCGCCGCACAGGCCCGCATCGTGCATGTCATCGGCACCACGGGTTGCTCGGCGGAAGACGAGGAAAAATTCAAGGCGGCGTCGCGCCATGCCCGCATCGTCAAGTCGGGAAATATGAGCCTCGGCGTCAACCTGCTCAGTGTTCTCACACAGCAGGCAGCGCAGGCGCTGGATGCGCAGAACTGGGATATCGAAATCCTTGAAATGCACCACAAGCACAAGGTGGATGCGCCCTCCGGTACCGCCCTTCTGCTCGGCGAGGCGGCGGCGGCGGGCCGCAAGGTCGACCTCACTACATCGTCCGTTCGCGTGCGCGACGGGCATACGGGCGCGCGTGAAGCCGGGACCATCGGTTTCGCCACGCTGCGTGGCGGCTCGGTGATCGGCGAACATTCTGTGATCTTCGCCGGAGAGGGCGAGCGCGTCGAGCTTTCGCACTATGCTGGCGACCGCTCCATTTTCGCACGCGGCGCGATTGCTGCAGCCGTCTGGGCCTTCGACAAGAAGCCGGGCTTCTATTCGATGCTGGATGTGCTGGGGCTTTCGCAGGCGGAGTAAGCTTTCGGCTTAATTCTCCACCGTGAATTCGACCGTATCGGCCGAAAAACGGCTGATGGCATATTGCACTGGTACGCCATCCATGTCGGCGTTCAATGCTTGAGTAACAAGCAGGATCGCGCCCGGCGACAATTCGAGATCGGCCAGATCCTGCGTGTCCGCATGGCTGGCGGAAATGACGGTGGAAATGCGCACGTAATCCGCCACGCCCAGCATATTGAAGGCAGCCGTAATCGAGCCACTTTTAAGATAGGCCTCGCCTATTCCGGCGAAACGATCCGCCGGAAACCATGTGGTCGAGCGGGACACCGGCCGGTTATCGGCCTTGCGCAGCGTTTCGAGACGTATGAGCGGCGCACCCGCCGGCAATTGCAGCCGCGCCGCCAGATCGGCATTGGCCGGTTCGGTTGTGTGGGAAAGAAGCAGGGCCTCCATTTCCTTGACCTGATCGGCAATGCCCGCTGTGAACCGCGTGCGCCGCGAAATCGGAAAACTCAGGCGCTCCTTGCGGGCGATCATCGTGCCACGCCCCTGCACCGGCTCGAGAATGCCTTCGCTGGCGAGTGCGGCAATGGCGCTTCGGACGGTATGACGGTTGACGCCGAATTTTTCGGCCAGCGTCATTTCCGGCGGCAACATGCCGGTTTCATCGTGATCGCCCGCCGCGATCTCGCCTCTGATCCTGTCGGCGATCTGCCGCCAGAGCGCCACGCCGTTCTTTCTTTTCATCGCTGCCGAAGGGCCCATGTCACACGCTTGTCATTCACTAACGTTAAATGTACCTTATATTGTATAGTTGTCTATATCAATAGACATTAGAGGTCAAGCGATGATTCACAAAACTGCAGATTTGCATGCAGACAGAAAGCGGGTGGCGGCGCTTCTTGCCCGCGCCACCGTGCAGGAACTCGAAACCGTCTGGAACCGGCAGGATGAGAGCCCCCGGACGGAAAACGTGCGCGGCCCGGAAACCGGGCTCGTCATGGTCAAGGGCCGCATCGGCGGGGGCGGCGCGCCCTTCAATCTGGGTGAGACGACCGTGACCCGGGCAACCGTCAAGCTTGCCTCGGGCACCGTCGGTCACGCCCATGTTCTCGGCACCGGCCGCAAGAAGGCCTGGTACGCCGCCGTTTTCGATGCGCTCTGGCAGGAAAGCCCGACCCGCGGCTTTGTCGAGGCCGAGCTTCTTTCACCGGTCGAGAAACGACTGACCGAGGATAAGGACAGGAAGACAAAAGAGACCGCCGCAACACGGGTCGATTTCTTCACCATGGTTCGAGGAGAAGATTGATGAGCGTCAAGGCCGAAGCATTGACGGGCGGTTTTTCCGACGCCGTCTTCGATTCCCAACGAATTTTCAAGAAACTCATGGATGGCATGGCCCGGCCGGGCACGCCGCAGACAATCGAAACCGCAGTCGCCCCACCATCGCCTCTCGCCCCCGCCACCGGCGCGGTTCTGCTGGCGCTCTGCGATCACGATACGCCGTTCTGGCTGAGCGGCGCCCTGCGGAAAACAACCGTCCCCGGCTGGATCGGATTTCATACCGGCGCGGTTGCGACGGATGAAAAAAGCGCAGCGCATTTCGCCGTCATCGAAGCGGGCAGCGCCATAGCCTCCTTCGGTCTCTTCGCCCAGGGAAGTCAGGAATATCCCGACCGCTCCACCACGCTCATCATCGAGCTGCCTGATCTGGATGGAGGACGGGAATTGCTGCTCTCCGGCCCCGGTATCCGTCACGTCAACATCATCAGCCCCACGGGCCTGCCGGACATATTCCCGCGGCTGTGGGCGGAGAACAACGCCATTTTTCCGCGCGGCGTCGACGTCATCCTGACATCCGCCGACAGATTTGTCTGCCTGCCGCGCACGACGCGCATTCAACCCGTGGAGGCGTAAGATGTATGTTGCTGTCAAAGGCGGGGAAACCGCCATTGCCAACGCCCACCGGCTTCTGGCCGACAAGCGGCGCGGAGACCGCCACCTGCCCGCGATGACGGTTTCGCAGATCGTTTCGCAGCTTTCGCTCGCCGTCGACCGGGTGATGGCGGAAGCGTCTCTTTACGATCAGTCGCTGGCAGCCCTTGCCGTCAAGCAGGCCCGCGGCGACATGATTGAGGCCATCTTCCTGCTGCGCGCCTACCGCACGACGCTGCCGCGTTTCGGTTATTCGGTTCCGGTCGATACCGCTGACATGACGGTGCAGCGGCGCGTTTCCGCGACCTATAAGGATTTGCCGGGCGGACAATTGCTGGGGCCAACCTTCGATTACACCCATCGCCTGCTCGATCCTTCGCTTCTCGAGGATGAGGCCGTTGAGACAGCCACCCAGCGCGAAGGCGAGCCGGAACATGTCATGCGCGTCTCAGACATTCTGGCGCAAGAAGGACTGATCGAAACCGACGGCGATATGCCGGCTGACCATATTGCCGGCGACCTAACGCGGGAGCCGATGGAATTTCCAATGCCGCGTGACCTGCGCCTGCAATCGCTGGCACGTGGTGACGAAGGTTTCCTTCTGGCGCTCGCTTATTCGACGCAGCGCGGTTACGGCCGCACCCATCCGTTCGTCGGTGAAATCCGCATCGGCGAAGTGGAGATGGAACTGGAGGTGCCAGAACTCGGCTTTGCCGTCTCGCTTGGCGACATACAGGTTACCGAATGCCAGATGGTGAACCAGTTCAAGGGTTCTGCCAAGGCGCCACCGCAATTCACACGCGGCTACGGTCTGGTGTTCGGCCAGAGCGAACGCAAGGCGATGGCCATGTCGCTGGTCGACCGGGCGCTGCGGGCAGGCGAATTCGGCGAGGATGTGGTGGCCCCCGCGCAGGACGAGGAATTCGTCATTTCACACGCCGACAACGTTCAGGCGACAGGTTTCGTCGAACATCTGAAACTGCCGCATTACGTGGATTTTCAGGCCGAACTCGGTCTGGTCAGGAAAATGCGTGCCGATTTCGAGGCGATCAACGCCAATGGCGCGGAGTGGCTGGGCGATGCGGCCGAATAGCTCAGCGGCTGTGCTGCTCGCCAAACCAGTAAGCGCAAAAGACGGTCGATGCTGCAAATACAGCAAAGAACACGGCTGCAAGAATTCCAATCTCCATGAGCTTGTACTCCTTTTTTCACAAGGCTAACGCGCAATGCTTGAAGAAGTTTCATTTGACGACGGACTGGCTGCCTACAACTTCGCTTATCTGGACGAACAGACCAAGCGAATGATCCGCCGGGCGATCCTGAAGGCCATCGCCATTCCCGGTTATCAGGTTCCCTTCGCTTCCCGCGAAATGCCCATGCCCTATGGCTGGGGCACCGGCGGTGTGCAGGTAACCGCTTCCATTCTCGGCCCGGACGATGTGCTGAAGGTTATCGATCAGGGTGCGGACGACACGACCAATGCGGTTTCCATCCGCGCCTTTTTCCAGAAGGTGGCGAATGTTGCCGTCACCACCCGCACCAAGGATGCAACTATCATCCAGACGCGGCATCGCATTCCCGAAGAAGAACTGCATTCGGGTCAGGTCCTCGTCTATCAGGTTCCCATTCCCGAGCCCCTGCGCTTCCTCGAGCCGCGCGAGACCGAAACGCGAGTCATGCACGCGCTGGAGGAATACGGCCTGATGCACGTCAAGCTTTACGAGGATATCGCCCGCAACGGCCGTATCTCCACCACCTACGCCTATCCGGTGAAGGTGGCCGGGCGTTATGTGATGGATCCATCGCCTACCCCGAAATTCGACAATCCGAAAATGCATCTCTCGGACGCCCTGCAACTCTTCGGCGCAGGACGCGAAAAGCGCATCTATGCCGTGCCGCCCTATACCGACGTCGTCAGCCTCGATTTCGAGGACCATCCCTTCGAAATCCAGCGCTTCGACAAGCCCTGCGCGCTGTGCGGTGCGGAGAATGTCTATCTGGACGAGGTGGTGCTTGATGATAAGGGCGGGCGGATGTTCGTCTGCTCCGATACCGACCATTGCGAGGACCGCCGCGCCCATGGCCACAAGGGCCACCTGCTGGCGGATGTGAAGGAGGCCGCAGAATGAGCGACGCACCGCTTCTGAAAGTCCGGGACGTTTCCAAATATTACGGTGACCGCGCCGGTTGCCGCAATGTCTCCTTCGAGCTTTACCCGGGCGAGGTGCTTGCCATCGTCGGCGAATCCGGTTCCGGCAAGACCACGCTTCTCAACTGCATTTCCACCCGGCTGATGCCGACGGCGGGCAGTGTGGAGTATCGCATGCGCGACGGTTCGGTACGTGACCTCTATCATATGGGCGAGGCCGAACGGCGTTTCCTGATGCGGACCGACTGGGGTTTCGTGCACCAGAACCCGGCGGACGGGCTGCGCATGGCGGTTTCGGCCGGCGCCAATGTCGGCGAGCGGCTGATGGCCGTCGGTAACCGGCATTACGGCAATATCAGGCAATCGGCCAGCGAATGGCTGGAACGGGTGGAAATCGGCACCGACCGCATCGACGACCAACCACGCGCCTTTTCCGGCGGCATGCGACAGCGCCTGCAGATCGCCCGCAACCTCGTCACCTCGCCGCGCCTCGTCTTCATGGACGAACCGACTGGCGGCCTCGATGTTTCCGTGCAGGCGCGCCTGCTCGATCTGGTCCGCGGTCTCGTCAACGATCTCGGTCTCGCCGTCGTCGTCGTCACCCATGATCTTGCGGTGGCGCGGCTGCTTTCCCACCGCATGATGGTGATGAAGGGCGGCGACGTCATCGAACATGGTCTGACCGACCGGGTGTTGGACGACCCGCGCGAGCCCTACACGCAATTGCTTGTTTCCTCTATTCTGCAGGTTTGACGCCATGCCGACGCCCCTTATCGTTTCGGAAGTCTTCAAAAGCTTCACCATGCATCTTCGCGACGGCATCGAATTGCCCGTTGTGCGCGATGTCAATTTCTCCGTTTGCGGCGGCGAATGTGTCGTGTTGGGCGGTCCCTCCGGCATCGGCAAAAGCTCGATCCTGAAAATGCTCTATGGCAACTACGCCATCGACAGCGGGCAGATTCTCGTTCGTCATGAGGGCCAGGTCGTCGATATCGGCAACGCCTCGCCGCGCACGATCCTCGATATCCGCCACCGCACCATCGGTTATGTCAGCCAGTTCCTGCGCACCGTGCCGCGTGTCGCTGCCATAGATGTCGTCGCCGAACCGCTTCTGGCGCGCAAGGTTGCCGCCGATGAAGCCCGCGAACACGCAGCCATGCTGCTTTCGAAGCTCAACCTGCCACGGGAACTATGGTCGCTTCCGCCCGCAACCTTCTCGGGCGGCGAGCAGCAGCGCGTGAATATCGCCCGCGGCTTCATCACCGACCATGCGATTCTGCTTCTGGACGAGCCGACGGCCTCGCTGGACGCCCTCAACCGGCGTGTCGTCGTCGATATGATCGTCGAGAAAAAACAGAAGGGCACGGCACTGCTCGGCATTTTCCATGACGAGGAGGTGCGGGAGGCCGTGGCCGACCGCATTCTGGACGTCTCACAGTTTTCTCCCAGGAAAGCAGCGGCATGAGCGTCAAGGTGGGTCTGGAACCGGTCATCCATGAGACCGCCCGTGTCAGCAACTCCACGATCGGCCGCTATACCGAAATTTCGGAACGCTGCCGCATCGAGGAAGTCGAGATGGGCGACTACTCCTATGTCATGCAGGATGGTGCGATCTGGTGCGCCACCATCGGCAAATTCGTCAACATCGCCGCCTCCGTCCGCATCAATGCCACCAATCACCCGATGCAGCGGGCGACGCTGCATCACTTCACCTATCGTGCCAACAACTATTGGGACGATGCGGAGGATGAGACGGACTTCTTTGCCGCCCGCCGCGCCAAGCGCGTCGTCATCGGCCATGATGTATGGATCGGCCATGGTGCGACGATCCTGCCCGGCGTCACGGTGGGAAACGGCGCTGTGATCGGGGCGGGTGCAGTCGTCTCAAAAGATGTCGCGCCCTATACCATCGTCGGCGGCGTGCCCGCCCGGCTGATTAGGGAGCGCTTCCCGGCGGAACTGGGCCGGCAAATGGATAATCTGAAGTGGTGGGACTGGGATCACGCGGCATTGCGCGTCGCTCTCGACGATTTCCGCAATCTGGACGCCGAGGTTTTCGTCGCGAAATATGGCGGATGAAATCTCCTGCTGCCGAACACCTGCAAATCCCGGGGTACCCCCGGGATTTTTGTTTATGCGATCAAAAAAGACACGCGGATTTGAACGGTCTCAAGATTCCTCCCGAAAGCTTTGTCGGCGAACCCCTGGGCGTCGTATCTGCGAATTCTGTAATATTTTATTCATCAAACTGACATCCACACTTCACGCACCGCTGTTACGCCGAACCCCGTCAAAAAGAAGATTGGACGGGGAAATGAGCTTTCACCTGAAGCAAGTCACGCGCCGTTTCGGCAACCACACTGCGGTCGATTCCGTGAATGTCGAAATTCCGCAGGGCCAGATGGTCGGCGTGATCGGACGCTCGGGTGCGGGAAAATCGACGCTGCTGCGCATGATCAACCGCCTCGTTGATCCGTCCTCGGGTTCCATCCATTTCAACGACACGGAAGTTTCGGCGCTGAAGGGTGCTGCGCTTCGCAGCTGGCAGCGCGACTGCGCCATGATTTTCCAGCAGTTTAATCTGGTGCCGCGTCTCGATGTGCTCACCAATGTCATGCTCGGCCGCCTCAACCACCGCTTGACGGCGCTCAGCCTGTTCAACATCTTCACCAATGACGAGCGCCTGATGGCCATCGCCGCCCTGGAAAGGCTTGGCATCGAACATGTGGCCATGCAGGCGGCCGGCACGCTTTCCGGCGGTCAGCAGCAGCGCGTCGCCATCGCCCGCGCCCTGATGCAGTCTCCTAAGATGGTTCTGGCCGATGAGCCGATCGCTTCCCTCGACCCGCTGAACGCCAAGATCGTAATGGACGCGCTGCGCGACATCAACGAACGCGAAGGCATCACGGTCATCACCAACTTGCACACGCTGGATACGGCACGCAATTATTGCGAACGCATCATCGGCATGTCTCAGGGCCGCGTCGTCTTCGACGGAACGCCGGCAGAGCTGACGGCTGCGGCCGTCACGGAGATTTACGGAACCGATTCTCAAGGGTCCGGCATCGACGAGACCATGACCTCGACCAGCATCAATATTCCCGGCGCGCAGCTTCCCGCGCGTCCGGTGCAGCAATCTGCCGGCCCCGAACCGCTCGCTCTCGCCGGGCTCTGAGGAACCGCTCAGCATCGTTTGCGCCCGCGTCAAGGGCCGATACTTCACAACAAACTCCGGCTCGCCGGGAAACAGGAGAAAGTCCATGTTGAAGAAAGTCCTTCTTTCGGCAGTCGCGCTTGGCGTTCTGGCCGGTTCCGCCATGGCTCAGGACGTCAAGGTTCTGCGCATCGGTCTCGACGGCTCCGAAAACGAAGCCGACCAGATCCGCAACACCAAGTGCGTTGCCGATGGCCTGAAGGCCGCGACCGGCGTTGCCGAAGTTCAGGTTTTCCCGTCGCCGGACTATAACGGCGTCATCCAGGGTCTTCTCGGCGGCACCATCGACATCGCTTCCATGGGCGCGTCCTCCTACGCCAAGATCGCTCTTGCCGATCCGAAGGCCGTCGATCCGATCCTGACCACGGCCGGCGCTGACGGTTCGACCGGTTATTACACGATCATGGTTGCCCGCAAGGACAGCGGTATCAAGACGCTGGCTGACGCCAAGGGTAAGAAGATCGGCTTCGCCGACCCCGACTCCACCTCCGGCTTCCTCGTTCCTAACGTGGCGATCCCGAAGGAAACCGGTGTTCCGGTGAAGGAATACTTCTCCGAAACCGGCTTCGGCGGCGGTCATGAGAACCTCGTTCTCGCCGTTCTCGACAAGAAATTCGACGTCGGTACCACCTTCGGTTCGGGCGTCGGCAAGTGGGAAGAAGGCTACACCGCCGGCAACCTCTACCAGATGGTCAAGAAGGGCAACCTCGACATGGACGATATCGTCGAAGTCTGGAAGTCGCCGCTGATCCCGAACGGCCCGCTGATGGTTACGAACAAGCTCGGCGACGCGATGAAGCAGAAGGTCGAAGACTTCTTCATGGAACTGCCGAAGAAGGACCTGGCCTGCTTCCAGGGTTTCACCCAGGGCAAGAACACCGCCTACATCAAGGTCGATCCGTCCTTCTACCAGACGATCATCGACGCCCGTAAGTCCGTTATCGGCGGCTGATCCTGCGATCATACCCGGAAGCGGCGGTGCCTTGCGGCGCCGCCGCTTTTGCCAATAAAGGAAAAGCGGCATGGCGACCACACTGCATCATGGCACCCTCTCCCCCAAGGGATTGAGCGCATCGTCCCAGACGGTCATGCGTCATTATCAACAGCAGCTTGCGACAAGACGGATCTATACCGTTATTTCGCTTGTGATCTTCCTCGTCATCCTCGCCGCTTCCCTGAATTTTGCCAACGCGGCCAATTCTGGTAAATTCTTCGAGCGCCTGCCCTATTTCTTCGACTTCATGAAAACCTTCGTGCCGGACAGCCCGCTTGAAATTTTCCGGGCGATGTTTGACCTGCCGTCACCCTATGCGGACGGTTCGCTGAAATATAATTACGTCGCAGATCGTGTTTACATCACTGACAGCTTCTACATCCCGCATTTCATCTATCAGCTGATCATCACGCTCAACATCGCGCTGGTTTCGACAATCATCGGCACCAGTTTTGCCTTCGTGCTGTGCTTTTTTGCCTCCACAAATCTCGTCGGTGCCGGGATCGTGCGCTGGGTCGTGCGCCGGGTCATGGAAGTGCTGCGCGCCTTCCCGGAAATCGTCGTCGCCGGGCTGTTGACCGCCATTCTATCCATCGGCCCTATCGCCGCGATCATCGCGATTTCTGTCCACACGATCGGTGCTTTGGGCAAGCTGTTCTTCGAAGTGGTGGAAAATGCCGACATGAAGCCGGATGAAGGCCTGCGCGCCGCCGGCGCCAACTGGCTGGAACGGGTGCGCTTCGCCATCGTGCCGCAGGTTCTGCCCAATTTCGTCTCTTACGCGCTGCTGCGCGCCGAAATCAACGTGCGCGCCTCCACCATCATCGGTGCCGTGGGCGGCGGCGGTATCGGCGAGGTCTTCCGGCTGTCGATCGGTAACGATCATGCGTCGAAGACCTATGCCATCATCATCCTTCTGCTGATCACCATCATCGCCGTCGACCAGTTTTCCGGCTGGCTGCGCCGCAGGCTGATCGGCCATCAATCCTTCGAATTCGGACGGGGAGCGGCCTGATGTCGTCCAGCTTCATTCTCAACACCGCCGACCGTGAGAGGCTGACGGCCGCGCATCCGCACGTGTTCAATCGCGGTTTCATGCAGCGATATGGTCTGCTCGTCGGCCTTCTCGCCGTCACCGTCTATCTCATCGGCTGCTTTTTCTTCTTCAACGTCGGCCCGGCCTTCATGCAGGGCCGGTGGGATCGTGCCTCGAGCTATATTCAAGACTGGTATTCCTGGCGTGCCCAGCCGCGCCTGCGTTTCGAAGACGGCAAGGTGGAGCCGCAATGGTCCAGCCGCGGGCAATATCCAGTCGATGCAAAAATCGACTGGCTGCAGCCCCTGCCGGATGGCGGCTACAGCGTCGTTTATGCGGGCATGGAAAACCGCCTCGACGTGACCCCGACCCGGGTGGATGTCTATGTCGACGGCAAGAATTATCCCGTCATCATCAATGGAGAACAGGCCCGGGCATCCGACGACGTGCCGCAGGAAATCCAGCAGGACGGCAACAAGGTTCTCGTGCATTTTGGTTTTGCCGGACAGGCGGAAATCCGCACCAGCCAGGTCTATGTCCAGCGTCGGTTCCTCGGATGGGCGAATTTCCTGTTCGACACCAAATCGGAATTCTGGGGCAAGGGCTATGGTGAACTCGCCGCTCTCGCGCTGTGGGGAGAAAGGCTCGATCCTGAGCGCTCCAATATCGGCCACATGGTGGATGATTTCCTCGACAACAGCGTCTGGCAACATGCCGATATTCTTTCCAAGCTGATGCAGACGCTGGTCATGGCCTTTGTGGGCACGCTGTTCGGCACGCTCGTCGCCCTGCCGCTCGCCTTCATCGCCGCGCGCAACATCACCGCCAACAAGGCCGCAAACTGGGGCATGAAGCGGTTATTCGACTTCCTGCGTTCCATCGACATGCTGATCTGGGCGCTGTTCTTTACCCGCAGCTTCGGGCCCGGACCGATCCCCGGCATTGCCGCGATCTTCTTCACCGATACCGGAGCGCTCGGCAAGGTCTATGCCGAGGCGCTGGAAAATGTCGACGACAAGCAACGCGAGGGTGTCAAATCGGTCGGTGCTTCCCCGATTGCGGTCAACCGCTTCGGTGTGCTGCCGCAGGTCCTGCCGGTCTTCATTTCGCAGTCACTCTATTTCTGGGAAAGCAATACCCGCTCCGCCACCATCATCGGCGCGGTGGGCGCCGGCGGCATCGGTCTGAAACTGCTGGAAGCGATGGGCACCAATGCCGACTGGGACAAGGTCGCCTATATGGTCCTGCTCATCCTCTTCGTCGTTTTCCTGTTCGACCACATCTCCAATTCGCTGCGTTCACGCCTGATCGGCAAAACACAACACTAGGTCTGAAGGGATGGAATGACGAACCTCGTAACGATGTTCGTCATCTCCGCCAGACACCCGCGCAGTCCCGATTTAGGCCGGCCGTATGCCGTCATCATGTCCGCCTGTGTCTTCAGCACATTAGGAAGCTTGCCGCATTTCCAATGCGCTTTTTTCCTTCGGCATCATCATTCTGTCACGGAAACCAATTACCTCGCACTCCTGACCTTGCGGGAAGCTGGCGAGTCACGCCAAATAGCTTCTCATCCCTGGTCTCCCATGACACTGAAGAGTGCTTGCCGTGCGCTATGCCATCTATTTTTCTCCGGCTAAAGATCACCCGCTGACCGAGGCAGCGTCACGCTGGCTGGGCCGCAACGCATTTTCCGGCACGCTGCATGACGACCACGACGAGTATGCCGAGATCACGGAGGAGCCGCGCCGTTACGGTTTCCACGCGACCCTGAAGGCTCCTTTCGAGCTTGCCGAAAAATACAGCGAGGCGGAGCTGCTCACGGCCTTCGAAGATTTCGCGGCCAGCCAGTCCACCTTCGAAATTCCGCGCGTCGTCGTCGGTGCGCTCGGGCCCTTTTTTGCACTCGTCCCGGACCGCATCTATCAGCCGCTGCAGGATTTTGCCGCCGAGATCGTCGATCATTTCGACCGGTTTCGCGCGCCCCTGTCAGAGACCGATATTGCCCGTCGGCGGCCACAGATGCTGACGGAGAGCCAGCGGCAAAATCTGTCTCTCTGGGGTTATCCGCATGTCATGGATGATTTCCGTTTTCATATGACGCTGACCGGCCGCATCGACGAGAGCGAGCAGCCCGCCATGCACAAGGTGCTTTCGGCGCGGTTTTCCGAATTCACCGATCGACCTCTCAGCATTTCCGGCCTCGCCTTGTTCATTGAAGAAACGCGCGGGGCGCCCTTTACCGTTCATAGCTGGCACCCCCTTGGCCAGCCACCAAAGAAAGATGCGAACCCATGACCGAGCACGCCCTTTCCAATGCCCGTATCGTTCTGGAAGACGATATTATTCTGGGCTCCGTCCTGATCCGTGACGGCAAGATCGCCGATATCAGCGAAGGTGCTTCCAAAACCGGCGAAGACCTGGAAGGTGATTATTTGATCCCGGGTCTGGTGGAACTGCATACCGACCATCTTGAGCAGCATTATTCGCCGCGCCCTGGCGTGATCTGGGACAAGATCGCCGCCATTCAGGCCCATGACGCCCAGGTGGCCGCCTCCGGCATTACCACCGTATTCGACTGCCTGCGGCTCGGCTCGGATGAGGACGGCGGCTTCAAGAAGGGTGAAATGCGCGAAATGGCTGACGCCATCGAGGCCGCGGCGGATCAGAACCGCCTTCGTTCGGATCACCTGCTGCATCTGCGCTGTGAAGTCGCCTCCTCGGATGTGCTGGACCATTTCGAAGACTTCGAAACCGATCCGCGCGTGCGGCTGATTTCGCTGATGGACCACTCCCCGGGGCAGCGCCAGTTCCAGTCGATGGATCAATATATCTTCTATTACCAGAAGAAGCGTGGGCTGAGCGACGAGGCTTTCGCCGAGTTCGTGCGGCGCCGGCAGGCGGCGTCGGCGGAATATTCCGCCAAGCACCGCGATTATCTGGCGGCCCGCTGCGCCGAGCGCGGCATCACCGTCGCAAGCCATGACGACGCCACCGAGGCGCATGTCGGCGAAGCTATCGGCCACGGCGTGAAACTGGCGGAATTCCCCACCAGCGTCGAAGCCGCAAAAGCCTCCCACAGCGCCGGCATGAGCGTGCTGATGGGCGCGCCGAACATCGTTCGCGGCAAGTCCCACTCCGGCAACATCGCCGCCCGCGACCTCGCCGAGATCGGCGTGCTGGATGTTCTTTCTTCCGACTATGTGCCCTTCAGCCTGCTCTTCGCGCCATTCCTGCTCGCCGATCAGGTGGAAGCCATCAGCCTGCCGGAGGCGCTGCGCATGGTCACCGCCACGCCGGCGCGCACCGTCGGCCTTCTCGATCGCGGTCGTATCGCGACGGGATTGCGGGCCGATCTGGTGCGGGTTCACCGCGAGGACGGAGTGCCGGTCGCCCGTTCCGTCTGGCGTCAGGGCAAGCGCGTGGCATGACCGACGATGGGCAGGATAGCCGGCGCGCGGCATCGCCCGGCACGATGATCGTGATTGTCGGCCCGAGCGGGGCCGGCAAGGACACGCTGATGGACTATGCCGCAGCGCGATTGTGCGGACGGCCGGGCTTTCACTTCACCCGCCGCGTCATTACCCGCAGCGGCGATGCGGGGGGTGAAAACCACGATGCCGTTTCGATGCACGAGTTCAACCGGCTGGAAGATGAGGGCGCCTTCGCGGTGTCCTGGCAGGCGCATGGGCTGAAATATGGCATCCCGGCCGCGGTCTATCGTCACCTCAATGCGGGAGACGTGGTCATCGCCAACGGTTCGCGTTCCGCCCTGCCGCATTTCGGCACCGCCTTTTCCCGTCTCAAGGTCGTGAACATCGTCGCTCGGCCGGAGGTTTTGGCAATGCGCCTGGAGCAGCGCGGTCGGGAAAGCCGGGACGATATTCTCCGGCGGCTGGAACGCAGTTCGTTGACAGTCGCTGGAGACTTCGACGTCACGACCGTCGATAATAGCGGCGCTATCGAAGATGCCGGCCAAGCCATCATGCAGGTGCTGGAGCAAAGCGCAGACATCGGTCGCACTTAATATCCCGAAGCCGGGCTGCTCGACAAACGCTCTCTCAAGGCTTACCATCAGGCGACAATTTCCAAACATGGTACGCCAAGGCGAGGGATGCCCGAGAAAAGGGTCAGCGACGAGATAAGTGTGGTGGCCGGCCTGGCTGCCGGCGTCAGCAATTATGCCCGGTCACGGGGCATCGATATCGCACCGATCTGCAAGGCTCTGGACATTGATCCAGCCATATTCAGCAGCCTGACGGAACGCATAAGCCTCGATAGATTTTCCCGGCTGCTCGAAACCTGTGCACTGATTTCCGGCGACGACGCTTTCGGTCTGCAATGCGCCTCCACCTTTCCAGCGGGTGCATCCGGCGCGTTCGGATATGGGCTGATCAGTGCACCGACGGTTAGGGCGTTCCTGCGTTTTCTTCAGGACCATGTTTATTACGCGACCAATAACAGCAATTTCACCATGGTAACGGATGCCACGCAGGTAACCCTGTCATGGTCCTTCGCGCCGGTTATTGCCAAGCGCGATCAATATGTGGATTTGTCGCTCGCCGTCCTGGTACAGCGTCTCCGCGATATTCTCGGAGATCGTATCAACCAGATCGAGATCGGTCTGGAGCGGCCGAAACCGAATAATATTCAGCTATTTAAAGAAAGAATGACCAGGCGCGTCAGTTTTTCCCAGCCGATCCATACCATGCGTCTGCCGGTACCGCTTCTCGATGTGGTCAATCCGAATGCGGATGAGCGGCTGTTCGAGCTAATGAACCTGCAATGCCGCATGTTGCGACCGGAAACATCGGCGGACGCGACCCATTTCATTGACCAGGTGAAGCGGTATATGCAGATGCGGCTCTCGGATGCCGAGCTTTCGCTCGGCGAGATCGCTCCCTATTTCAACCTGTCGGAACGGAGTTTTCAACGGCGGCTCGCAGAGCTCGGCACCAATCTCAACGAGATAAAGGATGCCATTCGCAAAAATGCCGGTTTCAAACTCCTCGTGGAAAGCGATCTTCCGGTATCCGACATCAGTTACAGGCTTGGCTATTCGACACCCGGTGCGTTTTCGCGTTCCGTTTCGCGCTGGTTCGGGGCAACACCGACCGACATTCGCAAGAAACACGCGCATCATTCCGCCGGATGATACATGTTGACGGCATCAATATTTCGAAATGATGTATTAAATTTGAGAAATATGTCGGCGCTCATCGCGTTGTGTGCCGAAACATAACAATAAAACGAAAAACTTGGCGCGAGATGTTATTCTCTCGGTGAGGCACATCGCCTATTAGAGCGCCGCATATCCTTCGGGGTGTGACGAAAACATTCCAGAGCTTTGAAGCTGCATTTCACGCCAGACCCATTGTGGTCTCTGGCGATATCGGTGTTGCAGTTCCCTTCAGTGCACAGAATAGAGCGTCCGCGTCAGGATCGGCTGGCTGCGAAAGCGGCCCTTATTGCATAATTACCAATGCCCGATGAAACCTATTGGCGAAATTAGCGTTTCTGTTCGCGTATAGACAGAGCGGTAAACGAGCTGGTTTCGGGGAATGAATCATTGACTGATCGTGCCCCGGGAAGGCCAATCTCTTTTAAGGCTGAAAGAAAATGTCTTCAAACACGCCGCATGAACATCGCCAGACGCGTGAAATCATCCTTTCGGAGCGTGAGCGGCATTATCTGGGGCTGGTCGCGCGGGGCAAGCATCCGTCCCACGTCGCCCTGATAACCGGCGCGGACGAAGCGGACGTGAAGGACACTCTTGAAAGCGTGCGCCACAGATTGGGCGCCACCAATCTGCTGAATGCCGTCAGCATCGCCCTGCTGCGCGGCCTGATAGTGCAGGACGCATAATCGCCAACCTGATCATCCAAGCTTACGCGAAACGTCCCCTCCCGTAAGCTGAAAACCGAATGAGCGGCTTTCTGCGTCAAAATCCTTCCATATCAATGGAGGGATGGCGGACCAAAGCGGGCTGGACATGATGTCCGGCCCTATCGACGCAAATGCAAAGCATGCCATTTACGGTTTGCCCGGCGGGTCATAGTCGACCCGCCGGGTTTTTATTGTCGCATCAGAGCGATTTAATTTCGGCCAGAATATCGCTTTCGATCACGATGCCGCTTTCCAGCGCCTGCTTGCGAATCCCCTGGCTGCGGCGGCCGGGCAGACGCACATTTTCCTGCTTTTCTATCTCGCCGGCTATGAGCCCCAGCCGCTCGGTAAAGGCCGTACCGCCTGACGATACCGGGTCTATGGCGATGATCGTGTGGCCAAGAGAGGGTGGTGCTCCCTTGTCATCGAGAAGGGAAGATGCCTCGAATGCGAAGTTTCCGCCGGTAATCGCAGCGGCCATGATCTCCACCATCAATGCCAGCGCAGCGCCCTTGGCCTCGCCTGCGGGCACCATGGTTCCCTCTATGGCCTCTTCGGGATCGGTCGTCGGCCGACCGTTTCGGTCGAGCGCCCAGTCGCCGGGGATGGTTTCACCCTTCTGGCGGGCCGCCATGATCTTTCCGCGCGCGACCTTGGAGAGCGCGAGATCGATGACCAGCGGATCGGCGCCGCCGACGGGGGTGGCGAAGGCAATTGGATTGGTTCCATAAAGCGGTTTGCTGCCGCCCCAAGGTGCCATGGATGCCGGAGCGTTGGCGAACATGAGTGCGACAAAACCCATTTCGGCGAGGCGCTCTACGGTCAGCGCCATGACACCCGCATGATGGGAGCGGTGGATCGCCGCAAGCGCAATGCCCTGCTGCCGGACCATGTCCGGCAATTCCTCAAGGGCGCAATCGATCGCCGGATAGGCATAGCCGTGATTGGCGTCGACCGAGAGCACGCCCGGCTTCACGCGGGTCGCCACCGGACGCGCCTTGCCATCGACCTTTCCAACCCGCGCCTGCCGGACATAAACGGAGATGCGGCGAAAACCGTGACCACCCTGGCCGGCCGCTTCGGAGGCGACGAGCGCCTTTGCCACCGAACGGGCGTTTTGCGGCAGAACGCCGTTGCGCTCAAAGATAGAGGATACGAGATCCTCCGCCTCTGCGATTGAGAATTTCATGATTTTCGTGATTCCTGTTGTCTTGCATGCGATGGGACGGATTGGTCCTACTTTGCGGTATGCGGTCGCCGCAAATCAACATGGAAAATAAATCGGGCATCCCTTCCTCTCCAGAGTTGGGATGCCCTTATGCGGTTGGGCTTTTTCACCCTACTTGAAAAGAATCGGCAGGGTAAAACTCGTATTTGCGCCTGGCGGCGGCGGCGAGACGGACGCTCTTTGTATGACGGCCAGAAGCTTCTGATCCATCGCCGAGTCACCGGTGGATGAAATAATCCTCGCACCGCCGACGGAACCACCGCTGTCTATCTTGAATGAAACCGTAATGGTCATCCCCGATTTTCCAGCCGAACGCACCAGTCGCCGCTGCATCGCCGAGCGCACTTTCGCACCCCAATCGGCATTTGACATGGACGAGGACGAGAAGGAGCCGGCATTGCTGCGCGATGCCGCCGTCCGGTCGGACTGCTGGGCTTCAGCCTTCGCCGTTTCGCGCAGTTCCGATGCCTGCTGCGGTTTGGGACGCTGGCGCTCGACCTTCTTTTTCTCTTCCGGCTCTTTCTTTTCCACCTTCTTTTCGACGGGCGGCGGCGGAGGACGCATGACGGGCAGAGGGACCTCGATATTTTCGAGTTCCGCCATCATCTGCTCCTGAACGGGATCGACCGGCTCCACGGGTTCGGGAATTTCCTGCGGTTCGACGATCTCCTCGACCGGCGGTTCAGGCGGCTGCACAGGCTCTGGCGGCGGCGGCGTTTCCGCAACCGGCTCCGGTGGCGGCGGCTCTTCCGGGGCGGCTTCCTCCACCGGTTCGCTGCTGTCGCTCTTCACCTCTTCTGCGTCCTCAACATCTTGCGCGGGCGTCGTTTCTTCGGTCTTTACGGCCTCCGGTATCGCCGCCATTTCGATCATGATCGCAGCAGGAGGCGGCCCGCCGGCTTCCTGCTCTTCGGGCTCCTGCATCAGATAATAGGCAAAACCAGCGTGAACGCCCAGCATGAGCAGCGCCGCGACGGACCACAGCGTTACTTCCCCGAGACGGGAATGCCGGGCCTGCGGGTAGCCGTTTTCAGTCATGGCGTGGTTCCCGGCGCTGCGGGTTGGCCAACGGCGGCCGGCTGCGATGCGGCAGCCGCGTTTTCCAGTCCTACGAGGGCGATCTTCAGATAACCGGCATCTCTCAGCAGGTTCATGATTTCCATGAAGTGGCCGTAATCGACCGCCTTGTCGGCCCGCAGGAAGATGCGCGTATCCTTCTTGCCGCCCGTCTGCCGGTCGATGGCGGCCGCCAGTGCTTCGCGGGCAACCGCATCATTGCCGAGATTGAGCGAGAGATCGTCCTTGACCGTCAGATAAAGCGGCTCCTCCGGGCGTTCCGCCGGCTTTGCGGTGGATGCCGGCAGATCGACATTCACATCGACGGTGGCGAGCGGTGCCGCCACCATGAAGATGATGAGCAGAACCAGCATCACGTCGATGAAGGGCGTGACATTGATCTCGTGGTTTTCGGAGAGATCGTCTCCGCTATTTTCGCGAATACCGCCAGCCATGGCCGATCACCGTCCTACCAGCGATACCGCGGGCTTGCTGGTGCTGCCCGGCGGAATACGGCGGAAATCGAGATCGCGGCTGACGAGGCGTTCCACACCGGCTGCGGCATCCGCCAGCAGATGGCGGTACCCGGTGATGGAGCGGGCGAAGACGTTGTAGATCACCACGGCCGGAATGGCGGCGACAAGGCCGATGGCGGTGGCGAGCAGCGCTTCGGCGATGCCCGGCGCGACGACGGCAAGATTGGTCGTCTGCGATTCCGAAATGCTGATGAAGGAGTTCATGATGCCCCAGACGGTGCCGAACAGACCGACGAAGGGAGCGGTGGAACCGATGGTCGCCAAAACGCCCGTTCCGCGTGACATGCGGCGACCCGCATGGGTTTCGATACGCGAAAGCGCCGACGAGACACGCTCCTTGATACCGCCGCCATCCGTATGTTCGACCACCGCATCGGAAAGCTGCATTTCGTGGGTTGCCATGCGCAGCATCAGTGCTGCCGGCCCGCCCTTCTTTTCGACGGCCTCGGTGGCCTCCGTCAGGGTTTTTGCCCTGCGAATGACCTTGAGCGTCGAGCCGGCGCGCACCCGCGCACCTGCAAGCTCGATAGACTTCGCGACCCAGACCGTCCACGTAACCAGAGATGCGAAGGCAAGACCGATCATGACACCCTTCACGACCCAGTCGGCCGCCATGAACATGCCCCAGGGAGAAAGGTTGTGCGGGATATCCGCACGATGTTCGGCGCTCGCGGGCTCGGTGCTGACAGGCTCTATCGGGGTCGCGGCTTCATTCGGCGCGGTCGTCTGGCCCGTCTGTGCGGGCTGCTCGGTCTGCGTCGGCTGCGGTGCCGGTGCGGTATTCGTCGCGGGCTGAGCCGGTGCAGGCTGGGCCGGTGCGGGCTGAGTTGACTGAGGCTGCGAGGGTGCGGTGGCGGCCGGCTGTTCCGGTGCAGTCGCGGAAGGCTGGACGGGCGCGGCGGCCGGAGCGCCCGGCGTTGCAGGAGCCGCCGGCTGTGCTGGCTGAATCGCTTCCGTTTGCGGTGCCGGCTGTATCTGGGTTTCCGGTGCCGTCTGAGCGAAAACCGCGCCGGCACTCAAGCCAGCACTCAGGCCGGCCAGCAAGGTGACAGTCATGGCAAGGGAGAGATGCCTTGTCGTGTTTGCCTTGTTGAAGGATGCGGAAGAAGTTGAGGTCTCAGCTGACATAATTTTTATCCCGGATTTCCGTCGATGAACTCATCCGCAGATTGACCGGTTCCTGAAAACCGGGGTCATGAACGGATACCGTCGTGAAAGCTTGACGTTCCGATAATAAACCTGAGTTCTTTTGACAACTATTATATTGTCAAAAGACCACCCGTAAACTCTTCTTTACAAAAAATTGACCGATCGACGGCCTTCAGCCGTTTTGCGAGGGCGAAAACTGCGCAATGAGAGCATGCCGGTCACCGGGATAGGTGACACGGACACGGGTGATATAATCCGCCCCATGCCAGGTCCGCCGATCGATGACCAGACAGGCAGCGCCAGAAGCAATGCCGAGCGCGGCTGCATTTTTACGGTCGGCGGAAACGGCGCTGATACGATGTTCGGCCGCACTCCAGGGCACCATTTTCAGCAGCCATGTCCCCGGCCCGATCTGTGAAAAATCCGCGGCTTCCGCCTCCGGAACGGCGGTGACATTGACGATGCGCTCTTCAAGGCAAAAGGGAACGCCGCCGGCAAAGTGCGTGCAGGTGAGTTCCAGGACCGGGGCGTCGGCGGCAAGCGCCATGGCCGCGCCGTCTTCTTCCCCCGCAGGGCGCAGCCGTCGTTTGTCGAGACGGTAACCGTAGACCAGACCCAGCGCCTGCACCTCCCGCTCGATATCGTGGATTTCCAGAACGGCGGATTGCGCATGGGGCTGACGAACGAAGGTGCCGAGACGGCGGCGTCTTTCGATGAGTCCGCGCTGCACCAGTTCGCTGAGAGCCTTGTTCACCGTCATGCGTGAGCAGGCATATTGCCGGGTCATTTCGTGTTCGAAGGGAATACGATAACCCGGCGGCCATTCGCCCGACATGATGTGGCGCTCGACATCATTGCGGATGCGCTCGTGCAGCGATTTTTCCTGAAGATCGGCGCCTGTGCTCCTCATCCCGATGCTTTTATCCTCCCCTTTGCCGGATCAACTATCCATGGGCAGCGGCGGCAATCGCCTCGCTGCGGATTTCCTCCGTAAGCTTGGCGCGCAGCTCAGAAAATTCCGGGCTGGCCTTGACGGTGTAGTGACGCGGATGCGGCAGGTCGACCGGCGTGATCGACTTGATGCGACCCGGCCTTGCGGACATAGTCACCACACGCGACGCCATGAAAACTGCCTCTTCGATATCGTGGGTGACGAAAATGACCGTCTTCTGCTCCCGCTCCCAGATACCGAGCAGCAATTCCTGCATCAGCCCGCGCGTCTGGTTGTCGAGAGCGCCGAAAGGCTCGTCGAGCAGCAGGATTTTCGGGCCGTTCGCCAGGGCGCGGGCGATGGCCGTTCTCTGCTGCATGCCGCCGGAGAGCTGTTTCGGCCAATGGTTCTCGAAGCCGCGCAGGCCGACCTTGTCGATATAGCTATCGACAATCTCCCATTTTTCCTTCTCGGCAACGCCGCGTTCGCGCAGGCCGAAGGCGACGTTTTCGCGGATCGTCAGCCAGGGAAACAGCGTATAGGACTGGAACACCATGCCGCGATCCGCCCCCGGCCCCGTCACCGCCCTACCGGACAGCAGCACTTCGCCCGTCGTCGGGCGGTCGAGACCGGCGATGATGCGCAGCAAGGTCGATTTTCCGCATCCCGACGGGCCGAGGATGGTGACGAAATCATTGCGGGGGATTTCCAGATCGGTGGGCTGGAGGGCCAGCGTCGGCTGCCCGCCCTGCACACCCGGAAAAGTGCGACTGACGCCCTTGATAACGAGTTCGCTCATCAGGCAAGCCTCCAGGCGAAAAGCTTCCGGTTCAGCGATTTGAACGCGAAGTCCGAAATAAGTCCGATAATGCCGATGACGATGATGCCGAAGATGATCTGCCCGGTCGCCATCAGCGCCTGGCTGTTGATAATCATATAGCCGATACCCGAGGAGGCGCCGATCAGTTCCGCGACTATGACATAGGTCCAGGCCCAGCCGAGAACGAGACGGAGGATTTCCGCAATATCGGGCGCATTGGCGGGAATGAGAACACGGCGAACAACGCCCCTGTCCTTCGCACCAAGCGTATAGGCGGCCTCCACCAGATCCCGTCTTGTGCCGGCGACAGCCACGGCCACCATCAGGATGATCTGGAACACCGCGCCGATGAAGATCACCAGCAGCTTCTGCATCTCGCCGATGCCGGCCCAGAGAATGAGGAGCGGCACGAAGGCGGAAGCAGGCAGATAGCGCGCGAAGGAGACGAAGGGCTCCAGCAGCGCCTCGATGGGCTTATAGGCCCCCATGGCGATGCCGACCGGCACGGCAATGAGCGATGCCAGCACGAAACCGCCCACCACGCGCCAGATCGTCATGCCGATATCGCTGGCAAAACCCTGATCGGTCAGCAGATAGATGCCGTCCTTCAGCATGGTGATGGGGTCGGCCAGAAAGGTCGGCGATACGAAACCGCCCAGCGTGGCAAAGCCCCAGGCGGAAAAAAACAGCACGAAGAACAGGATGCCGAGAGCAATTCTCGTGCTGTTCCTTATGGGTTGAAGAGGTTGCATCTGTCGCCTGTCCGGAAAACCGGCGCGGCACCTTCGCCGCGCCATCGGAGCGCCGTGCGCGTCTCGTGACGCACAATCGACGCACTCACCTGTCTTGGCTGCAATATTCCCTGCAGGGAACGCGGCCGCCTTTTCTGTTACTTAATGAAGGACGTATCCGCGAGGGTCGAAAGATCGGGTTTCGACTTTATCACGCCGATTTCCAGCAGCAGGTCCGCCGATTTTTCCGAGAATGTCTTGAATTCACCCTCGAAAAACTTCTGGTTGGCGGCCTTGTCCTGCCATTCGAGGAACTTTGCCGAAGCGGCAAAGGCCTCGCCGGTCTGCTTCACATCCGCGCCCATCGTCGCATAGGACTTTTCGGGATCGGCCTTGATGAGCTCGAGCGCCTGGAAATAGCTGTCCGCCAGTGCTTTCGCCGCCTGCGGATTGGCCTTCAGGAAATCCGGGGTGCAACCGAACGTATCCATGACGGCGGGATAATCCAGCGTCGTGGCGAGGATTTTGCCCTTATCGGGGGCGGCGCGGACAGTGGACAGATAGGGCTCATAGGTCATGGCCGCATCATTTTGACCGGCAACGAATGCCTGCGCGGCCGGTCCCGGCTCGAGGTTGACGACCTTGACATCCTTCAGGGTAAGGCCGTTTTCCTTGAGTATCCAGGCAAGGAAGAAATAAGGGGAGGTGCCCGGCGCGGAGGCGGCAACCGTCTTGCCTTTCAGGTCCGCGACCTTGGCAACATCACTGCGCACCGCAATGCCATCCGCGCCATGCGACTTGTCCATCTGGAAAATCTGGGTGGATTTCACGCCATTGGCATTCCACGCGATCCATGTTTCCACCGTGGTGGCGGCGCACTGGATGTCACCGGAAGCAAGGGCCAGATGGCGGCTCGCCTGCGGGATTTTCTTGATATCGACTTTCAGACCGTTCTTTTCGAAAATGCCGGCCTGTTTGGCGAGCGTCAACGGTGCAAAACCGGTCCAGCCGGACATGCCAATCGTCACCGACGTCTCGGCATAGGCGGAAGCGGATGAAAAGAGCGCGGCGACTGTGGCGAGTACCCATGTTTTCTTCATGATCTGAACCCCTTTTGATTTATTTTTGTGCGATGTTGTTTATCGCTTTATTTGAGGCATCGTAGGCAGGGATTTTGTATTTGTCTAGACAAAATAGAAGTTTCCGAAGGCCTCCAGAAAGATTGCAAATACACCATCCGGCATTCTAGACATAGGATAACACGGCCCGGCGCACAGGCCCGCCGTTTTTCCATGTCGAGCTTTCCATGACCAGACAAAGACGTCGCAATATCATCAGGGCAAGGCGAACCGGAACCGGAATTGCGCTGGTTGCCGCCATTTCCTTCATCGCGGGCATGACGGATGCGGTGGGCCTGCATATTTCAGGCGACTTCGTGTCCTTCATGACCGGCAACACCACGCGCGCCGCAGTCTCGATAGAGGCTGGCCTCTATTCCCACGCCGCGAAACTGCTTTTCGCAATCATTGCCTTCGTGGCGGGCAATGCCGGCGGCATCGTGGTCGCGCATAAGTTCGACCGGCGCATCTTCGCCGTTCTGATGGCGGTGGGATTGCTGGTAACAATTGCCGCGCTGCTCGGCGGCGAGACTTCCGCTCTTGCGCAATTTTATCTCGTCGTTTTCGCCATGGGCATGGTCAACGCCGCCGTTGAGCATATTGAGGGACTGCCAATCGGGCTTACCTATGTGACCGGCGCGCTTTCCCGTTTCGGCCGCGGCATCGGTCGTTTTCTTCTCGGCGAACGGAGCCTCGACTGGGGCATTCAGATCGTGCCATGGCTTGGAATGATATGCGGCGCAATCTGCGGCGCTGTTCTCGCCGCCACCCTGCAATCGAATGCCCTCTGGGTGGTTGCGGCCACGGTTTTCGCCGTCGCCATCGCCACCTTCATCATTCCGCGCTCACTTCGCCAGCGCTACAATCAAAGGGTCAAAATCCGGCGGTTTACGCCCTGAAAATCGTCGCCGTCACTTTCGCGAGATGGTGACGAATTTCGTGCCGCGCACCCGCACCGTCATCAGGCAGGGTTCCTTGTCGGTACGCTCGCAATAACGCGGATGCATCTTCAGCACGAAAACCATGTTGCCGAAGCGCTTGATGAAATCATAGTCGTAAATCCGGGCCGTCGCGATCATCAGATAACCGCCCTCTTTCACCTGGACATAGAAATTATAAGGGCATCCCTCGTCGTCGCAGCTGCGGCCCTTTTCGCCCTCACAATCGAGAACACCGTGATTGACGACGGCGTCCATTAGCCCGTCATTGTTGATATCCAGCCGCGTGACGAAATCGTCGCCGAAGGCCGCCACCTTGCACTCGTTGCGGAAATGGTCCTTCTCGTAGATCTCGGGGTCGTTCACCAGCTGCTGCTGCGCCGAGAGCGCCACCGGAAACATCAAGAGAACCAGCGCCTGAAGAGCGGCAACGAGAGCGATTCGCACGGCATTTTCCTTTGCATCCGTTTCGGTTATGGATGTTGCGATCATCCGGGCGACCAGCCTAGAGTTTAGTGCTTGCGCGACACTGACGTGTTCGCAGCCCGTGTTTCCGGGGGGAACCTTTTCATGACGCTTCTGGGTTTTCTCGACTATGCCGGGGTCGCCATCTTTGCCGCAACGGGCGCGCTCGCCGCCTCGCGCAAGCAGCTCGACCTGATCGGCTTCCTGTTTTTCGCCGCCGCAACCGGCATCGGCGGCGGCACGGTGCGCGATCTGGTGCTTGGCAGGACGCCGGTATTCTGGGTGGTGAACCCGACCTATATCCTCGTCTGCGTCTCGGTCGCGGTGCTGCTGTTCTTCACCGCGCATCTTTTCGAATCCCGTTACCGCGTACTGATCTGGCTCGATGCACTCGGCCTTTCCGCTTATTGCGTCATGGGAGCAGCCAAGGGGCTTGCCGCCAGCGGCTCCGCAACCGTCGCCATCGTCACCGGCGTTCTGACGGCGACGTTCGGTGGTGTGTTGCGCGATATTCTCGCCGGCGAACCGTCCGTGCTGCTGCGGCCGGAAATCTACATCACCTGTGCGCTCCTGGGCTCCTCCACATTCATTGTCGTCTATTTCCTCGGCGCACCGCTTTATGCCGCATCAGCCGCAGGCGTCCTGACGGCCTTCGCCGTCCGGTCCGGTGCGCTGATCTTCGGCTGGACTTTTCCGCCCTACAAGGCAAAGCCCGGCAGGCGGCCGGAAGATGTCATGAAGTGACAAATAGAAATGACCGCCGAAAACAGAGATGGCGCCCGTGGGCGCCATTTTCACATCCGCTATCGGACTGAAGCCTTATCCGCGCTTGCGGCGAAGGCGGATGACCACGTCCACATGGGCGATTTCCATGCCCTCGGGCGCTTCCGGCAAATTGTCGATCTGGAGGTTATTGACGGGAATATCCAGAACCTCGTTCTCGCCCTCCACGAAGAAGTGGTGGTGATCCGAGACGTTGGTGTCGAAATAGGTGCGGGCGCCTTCCACGGCGAGAACACGGATGAGGCCGGCTTCGGTGAACTGGTGCAGCGTATTGTAGACGGTGGCGAGAGAAACGGGCACGCCGGCGGTGACCGCCTCATCGTGCAGTTCCTCGACCGTCAGATGGCGATCGCCCTTTGCGAAAAGCAGATCGCCCAAAGCCACACGCTGTCGCGTGGGGCGCAGCCCCGAGCGCCGCAACCTTGTTCCGATATCCAATGTGGCGTCAAATGCCATGCAATCCCATTCCAAACAGAGGTATGAAACTTACCAATTGCATTAGCATATATCTTTTGCGGCGAGTGCTTTCAATAGTTTCGGCGTGGCTTAGGCGCGGCAAATGGCGGCAAACCGGCCATTCCTGCAATTTTCCTCTGGTTCCAGCCGTACGGTTCCTGTATGCGGACGGCATATTGAGGTAATGACTTCTGCGAAGAAGGTTCGAAGACAAAGAATGGGGGCGGAGCGGCTTCGCCCTTGCAGCGCTTCATTTTGAACCTAACTTGCTCTAGTGAAGTCGATCAACACCAGTAACTGGGGAAGTGAAAGCGGTATGGCAACGAGGCAATCAAGTTACAATTACGAGGAGATCCTGTCCTGCGGTCGCGGCGAATTGTTCGGCCCGGGAAATGCACAGCTCCCATTGCCCCCCATGCTCATGGTCCATCGCATTACCGAAATTTCCGAAACCGGCGGCGCCTTCGACAAGGGTTTCATCCGCGCCGAATACGATGTCAGCCCGGACGACTGGTATTTCCCCTGCCACTTCCAGGGCAACCCGATCATGCCGGGGTGCCTCGGCCTTGACGGCATGTGGCAGCTGACCGGTTTCTTCCTCGGCTGGCTGGGCGAAGAAGGTCGCGGCATGGCGCTTTCCACCGGCGAAGTGAAGTTCAAGGGCATGGTTCGCCCTCACACGAAGCTCCTTCAATATGGTATTGATTTCAAGCGCGTGATGCGCGGCCGTCTGGTGCTCGGAACCGCCGACGGCTGGCTCAAGGCGGACGGCGAAACCATTTATCAGGCGACGGATCTGCGCGTAGGCCTGTCGAAGGAAAAGGCTGCCTGAGGCAGACGGAATAGTCCTGACAAACGCCGGGCGGCTTCGGTCGTCCAGCCGAAATCTTAAGAAAAGGTCCCTTTCATGAGACGAGTTGTTGTCACCGGCCTCGGTATTGTTTCTTCCATCGGCGGTGATGCCGCTGAAGTCACCGCATCGCTGCGCAATGCCAAATCCGGCATTTCATTTTCGCCGGATTTTGCCGAACACGGTTTCAAATGCCAGGTCTGGGGCAAGCCGTCTCTCGACCCGACCGATCTGGTCGACCGCCGCGCCATGCGCTTCCTGTCGCAGGGCGGCGCGTGGAACCATGTCGCCATGAAGCAGGCCATCGCCGATTCCGGTCTCGAAGAGAGCGACATCAGCGGCAATGAGCGCACTGGCATCATCATGGGTTCGGGCGGACCTTCCACCCGCACCATCGTCGAGGCGGCCGATATTACGCTGAAGAACAACAGCCCTAAGCGCATCGGCCCCTTTGCCGTGCCGAAGGCCATGTCATCCACCGCCTCTGCGACGCTTGCTACCTGGTTCAAGATCCATGGCGTCAACTACTCCATCTCGTCGGCCTGCTCCACCTCGGCGCATTGCATCGGCAACGCTGCCGAAATGATCCAGTGGGGCAAGCAGGACGTGATGTTTGCGGGCGGCCATGAGGATCTCGACTGGTCCATGTCCAACCTCTTCGACGCCATGGGCGCCATGTCGTCCAAATATAACGAGACACCGAGCGCCGCCTCGCGCGCCTATGACGTCAACCGCGACGGTTTCGTGATTGCCGGCGGTGCGGGCGTGCTGGTTCTCGAAGAGCTGGAACATGCCAAGGCGCGCGGTGCGAAGATTTACGCCGAGATCGTCGGTTACGGCGCGACCTCCGACGGTTACGACATGGTGGCGCCTTCAGGCGAAGGCGCGATCCGCTGCATGCGGCAGGCGCTTTCCACCGTGAAGGGTGACATTGACTACATCAATACCCACGGCACATCGACGCCGGTTGGCGACAGCAAGGAAATCGGCGCGATCCGGGAAGTCTTCGGCGACAAGATTCCGCATATCCAGTCGACCAAGTCGCTCACCGGCCATTCGCTGGGTGCGGCCGGCGTGCAGGAATCGATCTACGGCCTGTTGATGATGCAGGAACGCTTCATCGGCGAAAGCGCGCATATTTCCGAGCTCGATCCCGAATTTGCGGGCGTTCCGATCGTTCGCAGCCGCATCGACAACGCCAAGATCGACACCATCCTTTCCAACTCCTTCGGCTTCGGCGGCACCAACGCCACGCTCGTCTTCCAGCGTCATAACGGATAATTGCCCATGAACGGCATCATGCAGGGTAAACGCGGCCTCATCATGGGCGTCGCAAACAATCATTCCATCGCCTGGGGTATCTCCAAGGCGCTTGCGGCACAGGGAGCGGAACTGGCCTTCACCTATCAGGGTGAAGCGCTCGGCAAGCGTGTGAAACCGCTCGCCGCCGAGCTCGGATCCGATTTCATCGTACCATGCGATGTCGAGGATATCGCCTCGGTCGACGCCCTGTTTGCGACGATCCGCGAAAAATGGGGTTCGCTGGATTTCGTCGTGCACGCCATCGGCTTTTCCGACAAGAACGAGTTGAAAGGTCTCTACGCCGACACGACGCGCGAGAATTTCAGCCGCACCATGGTCATTTCCTGTTTCTCCTTCACGGAAATCGCCAAGCGCGCCGCCGAGTTGATGACCAATGGCGGCTCCATGCTGACGCTGACCTACAATGGTTCGCAGCGCGTCATCCCGAACTACAATGTCATGGGCGTCGCCAAGGCGGCTCTCGAGGCGTCCGTGCGTTATCTCGCCGCCGATTACGGCCCGCGCGATATTCGCGTCAACGCCATCTCGGCCGGTCCGGTCCGCACGCTGGCGGGCGCCGGCATCTCGGATGCGCGGGCGATCTACGCATGGAACCAGAAAAACGCACCGCTTCGGCGGACCGCGGATATCGACGATATCGGCGGATCGGCGCTTTACCTGCTGTCCAATCTGTCGCGCGGCGTAACCGGCGAATGCCATTATGTGGACTGTGGTTATAACATCACTTCCACACCCACGCTGGAGGTTCTCTCCAAAGCGGATGCGGAATAAGCGCCCGTTTCAGCGTCAACAAAAGCCCGGCCATGTGCCGGGCTTTTATATTTTGGGACGTATCAATTTCGGAAATCACTAAAGTATAATTCGTTGGAGTAACTGAATTTAAACATCGGGTGGTTATGGTCCGCAACAAATTCAACGGTTGCGCTTGCCGCATATTCTTAGAGATCGATATCGCCTCATGCGACTGGCCAGACTGAAGCCATTGCTGGAAAAATTCGGAGTCTCGCGCGACGGGACAGCAGCTATAGAATTCGCGATACTCGCGATCCCCTATTTCCTCGTCGTCTTTGCGATCATCGAGACCTTCATCGCCCTGATGGCGGAACAGGTCGTCGCCAATGCCACCGAAAACATGGCGCGGCGTCTGCGCACCGGGCAGATCAGCAGCTCGATTTCGAAAGAGGATTTCCGCAAGAGCTTCTGCAATGAAGTCTCGGTGATGATCACCTGCTCAGCGGATGAAATCCAAAAAGAACAGAAGCTCTATATCGATCTTCGCTCCTTTACCGCCTTCAAGGATATTCCGACCACGATACCGCTGAAGGCCTATGGCGAATATTACGATCTCGACACCGCCCAATTCGGCTTCAAGCCGGGCGGGCCGGAAACCATCAACATGTTGCGTGTCTATTATCGCTGGCGTGTGGTTGCCGATATCATCCGACCATACCTGACGAAAATACGTCCGGCCGACGGATCGATGCCCTCACATTTCCTCATCGTCGCGACAAATGCGTTCATGAACGAGAAATACATCACAGGCGGGGGCTCATGATGGCAGGGCTGGTGTCCGTTGCGGCAAACGGCAAACGACATCTGCTGGCGCTCGTTTCACGCTTTGCCAAAGATCGCCGTGGCGTGGGTGCGGTGGAGTTCGCGATCCTCTTTCCGATATTGCTTGCGCTTTATCTGACCTCGTTCGAATTGACGATCGGATACAACACCTACAAGCGGGCAAGCACCGCTGCAGCCTCCATCAACGATCTGATATCGAAAACAGGTTCCGTCGATAAAACCTATCTCGCGGGCATGCAGGACGTCGCAGCCGCCGTGTTTGCGCCCTACAGCACCAAGGGTCTGCAGCTGAAGATCAGCGGCATCAAGATCGACGCGCAAAAACAGGCGAAAATCACCTGGTCCTGGGATGAGAAAAATCTGAGACCCTATGCGGTGGGGTCACCGGTCGCCGTTCCGACGCGCCTGCTCGTGGAAAACAGCTTTCTCATCCACGTCGAACTTTCCATCCCGCATGAATTGCTGATGTTCATGCCCGATCTTGCCTCGTCCGGGGTGAAGTCGATCACCATCGGCCGGGAGTATTTCTTTAAGCAACGCGACGCCGAGACCGTCTGCACCAATTGCTGAGCAATCGGTGCGCCAGAACGGTCTCGTCATGGCAATAGTTAGTAGACGTCGCGCAGATAACGTTTTTCGCGTTTCAGCCTGTTCACATACTCGCTCGCCGCCTCAGCGGAGATGCCGGCCTCCTCGCTGACGATGCCGTGCAGGGCATCATCGACGTCCTTCGCCATGCGGGTCGCGTCGCCGCAGACGTAGAAATAACCGCCCTCTTCAAGCCATTGATAGAGCGCCTTGCCGTTCTGCCGCATGCGGGTCTGGACATAGATCTTCTCCGCCTGATCCCGCGAGAAAGCAAGGTCGAGGCGGGTGAGCACACCATCGCGGCTCATGTCGCCAAGCTCGTTTTCATAGATGAAATCCGACTGCCGGTGCTGGTCGCCGAAAAACAGCCAGTTTTTGCCGTTTGCGCCTCGGGCTTGCCGTTCCTGCAAAAAAGCCCGGAAGGGCGCGATGCCCGTACCCGGTCCCACCATGATCATAGGCGCGTCATTGTCCTGCGGCACACGAAACGCCTTATTCGGCGAGACGAAAATCCCGGCACTCTGCCCGGCCTCCACGCGGTCGGCGAGATAGGTGGAGCACACGCCCCCACGCTCACGGCCCTCAGCGCGATAACGCACGCTGGCGATGGTCAGATGCACGGTATTTTTTGCGACGAGCGGGCTGGAAGAAATGGAATAGGCGCGATGTTGCAGCGGCTTCAGGAATGTCACAAATTCAGCAACATCGAATAGCGGCTTTCCGCCAAGATTGATGAGGTCGAGAATATCCTTGCTCCAGAGAAAGGCGGCCAGTTGCTCCCTGTCTCCGTTTGCGAGAATGTGGATGAGTTCGTCATGCCCCGCCCGCTTGCCGATTTCGGCGACGAGTTCGCGCGAAGGCGTCGATATCTCGAACATGTTGAGAAGCGCATCGCCGACCGGCCGGTCCAGCCCGGCGATTTGGCTTTCCGCAGCCGCCCCGAAGTGTTCCAGCAGCGCGCCGACCAGTTTCGGATCGTTCAGGGGCACGACACCAAGAGCGTCACCCGCCTCATAGTCCAGGCCGCTTTCGCCGAGATCGAATTCATAGTGGCGAATTTCCTTGGATGAGCCGGGACCGGACAGGCGGCGATTGACGCTTACCTCAGCCGAATAGGGATTTTTGCGGCCCCAGCCCTGTTTTGCCCGCACGGGCGGCTCGGCGATGTCGGGCACGGTGACAGATGCCGCATTGCCGCCATCGACAGCAAGCGCGAGCGGCAGGGTCTCGCCGATCCATGCGGCGGCGGCATCTTCGAAGTCGATATCGCAATCGATACGCGTCTTCATACGCTTGCCGCCGAGTTGTTCGAACCGCGTATCGATAAGCTTGCCCGCCTGGCAGAAGCCGTCATAACCGGTATCGCCGAGCGCGAGCACGGCAAAATTCATCTCGTCCAGACGCGGCGCGCTGCCCGCAGCGAGCGCTTCCCAGAAAAGCTGGGCATTATCAGGCATTTCACCTTCGCCATAGGTCGAGGTGACGACGATGACCCGCTTCATGGTGCCGAGACTGTCCATCGAGACATCATCGAGTGCCGTCACCACCGGCTGCATGCCCTGCGCGCGGGCGGCGGCGGCAATATCCATCGCCAGCGCCTCGGCATTGCCGGTCTGGGTGCCGAAAAGAATATTCAGCACACTGGCCGCCGCCCTGGGAGCAGCGGCGGCAACCGATGTCTCCAGGCCGATGGCGGCGCGGGAATGGAGCCCCGCCAGAAAACCGGAAAGCCATGCGCGCTGATCACCGTTAAAGGGCGCGTCTTCGGGAATATAAGGTATCTTCATCATGCTGCCCTGTGGCTGGATGCGGTGGCGAGGTCGGGAATGGCGCGGGCTGCGAAAAGCTCCTCGAAGCCCGGCAGACGGCCGATCTTCTCGATGTTTTTTCGGTTCTGCTGAATGATCCAGCCATAGGTGCCGGGGCTGTCCACCGACCAGATGTTCCTGCGCGCCAGCGCCTGCTTGTAATCGTCGAGGCGCTTGGCGGCGATCATCACCGCAAGCTGTTCATCGCTATGGTCCGAAAGCGCCTCGCGGGCATATTTCAGCAACCGCTGCATCAGCGCATAGTCTTCCGTGAGGATGAGATTGCGCACGGCTTTTTCAATTGCCGGGTCGGAAGGACCCGACGCCATCGGCAGCCGCTGCATGGCGATGGCCTGCGCCATGCTCAACACGGTATAATTGTTGAGCAGCGCATACATTTCCTCGGTATCCGTCTCGCCATAACCCGGCACCGTTCCGTTCAGGACGGCCTTGCGGTCACGATAAGCGAGCTTGAACTTGCGCAGTTGATGAGCGGCAAGCGCGGATGCCAGTTCCTCCAGCAATTCCTTGCGGGGCTTCGCCTTCAGAATTTCATCGCTATCCTGATAAAGCAGCAGGGCGCGTGGCATGCCATAGACGAAATTATGCTGTTCACTTTCCCAGTTTTCCAGAAGCCATGCCGCCTTGGCCGAGCCGGTCTCTGCGACATGCCAGGTCAGAAGCTGGTGGATGGCCTGATTATGAATGGCGGCCTGTTCATCCTCACCGGTGATCGAGCCGAGCAGGATGGAATCGTGGCTGACTTTCTTCGGCAGGTCGCCATAGGGATCATACTGATAAACGAAACCGCCGCTCATGCCGTTGCCGAAACCCTTACCGAAGCTGCCAAGGTTCAGGACCGCGCCGTTGGTCATGTATTCACAGGCGAAATCACCCACGCCTTCGACGACGGCGGTGGCGCCGGAGTTACGCACCGCGAAACGGTCGCCCGCCTGCCCCTCCACGAAGGTGCGGCCGCCGGTTGCGCCGAACAGCGCGAAATTGCCGACCAGCACATTGCCGCCCGCCTCTTCCGAGCCGCCGCCGGGGGAGCGCACGACGATGGTGCCGCCGCAGGCGCTTTTGCCGACGCCGTCATTGCAGGTACCGGTATGGACCATGACCATGCCGTCATTGCAGAAAGCGCCGAAAGACTGCCCGGCGGAACCGGACGTATCGATGCGCACCGAACCCGCCTCCAGGAACCGGCGACCGCGGCTGTCCCGCTTCACGGCCGGCAACGCATCCGCCTCTTCGTCGGAAAGCTCATGGTTCAGCATGCGTTCGATATCGACGGCGAGCTGACCGCCGACGCTCTTGTTGCAATTATTGAGGAAACGATTGCCGCCAAGCTCGATATTCTCGCGCCGGCTGTCAATCAGAGCCGAGCGCACGAGTTCGATAAACGCATCGTCCAGCGCGAAGTCCTTTTCCATATAGACGGGGCTGTCGATCTTCACCTCTTCGACCACGGCGAGCATTGCCCGGAGGTCAAGCTGGCCGACGCTCGCCGGATGATCGAGGAGGTGAAGAAGATCGGAACGGCCGCGTGCTTCCCGCAGCGAGGCAACCCCAAGCCCGGCCAAAATCTCGCGCGTTTCATGGGCGATGTTCATGAGATATTGCGCCAGCGCGCGGGGATCGCCGTTGAAGGCTTCCTGATTGGTGGTGAGACCGGCCGGGCACTTGATGTTGCAGTTCTTGGCCATGACGCATTTCAGCATCATCAGCGCCGTCGTGCCGAATTCGAAACTGTCGCCGCCGAGGAGTGCCGATTTCACCACGTCGCTTGCCGTCTGGTGCGCGCCGGAGCAGCGCAGCAGCACCTTGGCGCGCAGGCCGGTGGCGCAAAGCGCCTGATGCACCTCGGCAATGCCGATCTCCGCCGCGCGGCCGGTGTATTTGAGGCTGGTGACAGCCGCCGCACCCGTGCCGCCGGTATTGCCTGCGACATTGATGACATCCGCCCCCGCCTTGGCGACGCCGACCGCAATCGTGCCGATGCCTTCCGACGAGACCAGCTTGACGATGACGCGCACGCGCGCCGCCTTGGCGTCATGGATGAGCTGGGCCAGATCCTCGATGGAATAGGTATCGTGATGCGGCGGCGGCGAGACAAGCTCGACGCCCGGCGTGCCGCCACGCGCGGCGGCGATTTCCACCGTCACCTTGGGAGACGGCAACTGCCCGCCCTCGCCTGGCTTTGCGCCCTGACCGATCTTGATCTCTATCTCTTCCAGCATCGGATCGGCAAGATAACCGGCCCAGACGCCGAAGCGGCCGGAAGCGAACTGCTTGATGCGCGAGGCACGGATGGTGCCATAACGGGAAATATGCTCGCCGCCCTCGCCCGAATTCGACATACCGCCGACCATGTTGGTGCCATGGGCAACCGCCTCATGGGCGGCGGCAACCAGCGCGCCGTGGCTCATGGCGCCCGATGCCAAGGTCTTGGTGATCTCGCTCGCCTTCTGTACGGCATCGAGCGGAATGCTTTCCGGTGCAGTGCGGATAAGCGAGAGATAGGCGGATGCTTCACCCTGCGCCTGGACCATGAGCGCGCCACCTTCCAGCCAGTGGCCGGGAATATCCGCACCGAAACGGTCGAGCAACGACTGGCCGAGTGCGGCAAGCCGGGCAAGCTCATGACCGTGCGGGCCGGTCAATTGCAGCCGGAAAGCGCCGTCTCCCGCCTCTTCGCAACGCAATCCGCGCACCATGAAGCTATTATTGCCCTGCCGGGAAAAACGGCCCATTTCCCGACGGAATTCTTCTGCGGAACCGGCGAAGGTCACATCGGCGGGCAATTCCAGAACATCGCGCAGAGCGGCGGGGCGGCGCGCCCTTTCTTCCGTCATCATGCGGGCGAAAGCGCGATAACCGGGCGTTACCTCGAATTTGTCGATGGCATCCGGGGTCAGCCGGTCGAAGCTGTTGTGATAATAGGCCGCATCGTTGAGACCGAAGGCATCTTCCAACCGGTTGAGCGGCAGCAGGCGCAAAGCCTCCTCGTTTTCGGTTCCCCTGTCGAAACCGATCTTTTCTTCCGTCATATCCACGAAACCGCGTACCGCCGTCGTGCCATAGGAATGGCCGGCGCCTTCCGCACGCTCCTTGAAGAGACCGAGCAGCGGAATGTCGTTTTCGCCCTTCACGGACAGCGCCTTGCGGTGCCAGTCCGCCACCGCCTGCGCGATGACGGCGAAGTTGACGCCGCCAACCGGGGTCTTCACATTCGGGAAATAGCGCTTCAGTACCGCATCGTCGGTATCGAGGAAGTTCGGCTCGAAGAACTCGCCGCCGATATAGCTTTCCGCCGTACACAGGCCGACCTTGCCCATGGTCTTCATCAGCGACTTTTCCGCCGCCTTGGCAAAACGCTTGAATGCCTTGTCGGCATCGGCTCCGAATTTCTCCTCGGCGCGGAACTGCACGCCAAGCGGATAGACGGCAGAAGCGCCGAAGCCGAGGCCAGCTGCTATGTGATGCGAGGAAGAAAACTGGCCACTTTCCACGATCAGGGAAATGCGCAGCCGTAGACCTTCCTCGATCAGCCGCTGATTGATGGCGGAGACGACCATGATCATCGGCAAGGCCGCACGGCCTGCCGAGACATGCCGGTCGGTAATGACGGCGATGCCGCCTTCCTCAGCTGCGAAAGCCACAACCTCATCGCAGAGATCATCGATTGCCTGCCGCAGCGCGGTTTCGTTGGCTTCAGCAACATCGAAGACCGGCGAATAAAGCATTTCAAAACGTCGAAGGGGCGTCTCCGACTGCTCGCGGATGCGCAGCATATCGAGATGGGTCAGGATCGGAGAGCGCACGACGATCTGGCGGGCCTTCTTCGCACCGCTGTTCGGCTTCGCACCGAGGGCGACACGCAACGTCATACCGTCGGCCTCACGAATACTGTCGAGCGGAGGATTGGTGACCTGCGCGAAGCGCTGTGAGAAATACTTCGCAACCCCGCCTTCCTGATCGGACAGCGCATTGATGGCATTCCCGTAACCCATCGCCGAAATCTTTTCCGCGCCTGAGGCCAGCATCGGGTCCATCAGGAACTTGAAGCTTTCCTGATTATGCGAATAGGCGACATAACGCTGGTGGCGCTCCAGATCGCCATTGTAACGCAGCGGCGAGCCCTGCTTTTCCGCCGGCACTTCCGGCAGATCTTCCAGCATGACACGGGCTTCGCGCAACAGGGATGAATATTCGCGGCGTGAGGCGAGAAGCTCCAGCGCCTCGACGGTGGAAAAGGCGCGGCGTTCTGCATGGTCGTAATAAAGCATGCCGCCCGCCTCGATGCGGCCGCGGCGGATGACGCTTTCCGCCGGAAAGGCGATCTGCCCGGCCTCCGACATGACGCAGAGATAATCTTCCGTCTCGACGGTGCGCAGCGGGCGCAGGCCGAGGCGATCGAGCCGCGCGCCGATTATGGTGCCGTCGCCGAAGATCAGCGCGGCCGGGCCGTCATTCTTCTCCTCATAGAGCGAGAAATATTCCAGCATCGCCTTCACACCCGGTGACAGGGTATCGTCATTTTCCCAGGCTGGCGGCATCATCGAGACCACGGCGGTGACGAGGTCGAGACCGTCTTCCATCACCCGTGCCTGCAGGGTCTGATCCAGACGGCAGCTGTCCGACTGGCCTTTCGGCCGGATGATGCTGGCATTCTTTGCCAGCGCCACGGCCGCTTCCGACAGCCGGTTCTTCTTGTCGGTGTTGAGCTCGCCATTATGCGCCATCAGACGGAAGGGCTGCGCCATGGAAGGATGCGGATCGGTATTGGTGGAGAACCGCGTGTGGAAATACATCGTATGCACTTCATGGCGCGGATCTGTGAGATCGCAGAAATAGGGCATGACCTCATGGGAGTTCAGGCGGCCCTTCAGAACCTGCGTGCGGGCGCTGAGCGACAGCGGATAAAAGCCGGCGAGTTCCGGCACGGTATAGGCCAGCGCCTCGATGGCCAGCAGCGCCTTGTGGATGCGCCAGTCGAATTCGGCGAGGGTTGCGCATTCGGCCGGAGCCGAAAAGACCCATTGGCGGATTGGCAACTGGTAAGGGATGGCGGCAGGACGGATGGCCGCATCATTCACCGGCACATCGCGAACGAGCAGGATTAAAAAGCCCTGCTCTTTGAGGGCGTTTGCGATGATACCGACAGCCTCGCCGTGGAAAGCCGGATTTTGCGGCAGGAAAAAATTGCCGACGCCGAACCGGCCGGCCTGCAAGCCGTCCTCACCGGTCAATTCCCGAAAGAAAGAGAGCGACAAATCCAGCGATACGCCCGCGCCATCCCCGACACCTTCCGCCGACATGCCGCCGCGATGCGGCACGGCACAGAGAGCCTCGTGGCCGCGCTTCAGCACATCATGCGTCTGCACGCCGTCCTTGCGGGTGATGAAACCGACACCACAGCTGCTTTTTTCAAAAGCCGCATCGTAAAGGCCGAATTTTTGCTCCGTCACACTCAAGGCACTCTCCTCTCGTTGCGCATTTCGCGCGGCATCGCCCTCTTTCCCGAAACCCGGCGCGTCAGCCGGCACTCTGCGGGCGGAGCCGCAGGCGACCTGGCTGCTCCTCATTCTTCTGCTTAGCGGCGTTTAATGGCGCGAACGGTCGTTTTGCGGCCGTCAAACGGCTTGGCGGCGATGGCCGCTTTTGCGCAAATAATGATCGTCGTCGTTCGCATCGCGTTCCCTGAAGGCCGGCTTTCCGGCAGTGAGATACACTGAATTACGTCAGTATTGCTTACATAATATTTCATGATCGACCAAGTCAAGATTAAAATCGACCCGGCGCAATAAAAAAACAAAAACGCCGCGAAATCCGACAGGATTCCGCGGCGCGATGGCTGCAGAGATTTTTAAATTGCCCGGATCACTCCGAAGGCATGTCCAGCGTGCGGCTGAACCAGAGGGCAATCAGCGTGCAGAGCGCACCCGACATCAGGTAAATGCCGACCGCGAAAAGGCCGAATTTGGACGAAAATCCGAGCGCGACGAGCGGTGCGAAGCCAGCACCGATCAGCCAGGAAATATCCGAGGTGAGCGACGCGCCGGTATAGCGGTACTCACGGCTGAAGCGGGAAGCAAGCGCGCCGCCTGCCTGACCGAAGGACAGGCCAAGCAGAGAAAAGCCGATCAGCACAAAGAGATAACGGCCAATATCACCGGAACCAAGAAGAACCGGTGCAACCAGACTGAAAAGGCCGATCAGCACCGCCGCGATGGCCAGAAGCTTCCGCCGGCCGATCCTGTCGGCCAGAATACCGGAGACCACGATCATCCCGCCGGCGATGATGGCGCTGACGAATTGCACGAACAGGAAGTCCGAGACACGCTGGCTGGTGTTGAGCGAAACCCAACTCAGCGGGAAGACGGTGACCAGATGGAAGAGCGCAAAGCTTGCCAGCGGCACGAACGCTCCCGTGAGGACCACCGGAAACTGCGAGCGCAGCATCTTGAACATGGGGCGCGGTTCCAGCTCGTGCTGTTCCAGCATGGCCTGAAATTCCGGCGTCACGATCATGCGCAAGCGGGCGAAGAGCGCGAGAACATTCAGCGCCAGCGCCACGAAGAAGGGGAAACGCCAGCCCCAGGCGAGGAATTCCGCATTGGAAAGCTGTGTGACGAAGACGATGAAAAAGGCGCTGGCGAGACCGAAGCCCATGGCCGCACCGATCTGCGGCATCATGGCGTACCAGCCGCGCTGTTTCTGCGGCGCATTCATGGCGAGCAGCGACACCAGACCGTCCCATGCGCCGCCGAGCCCAAGGCCCTGGCCGATGCGGAACACCGCCAGAAGACAGGGGGCAAGCATGCCCGCTTCCGCATAGGACGGAAGAAAGCTGATCGCCATGGTGGAACCACAGAGCGTGAAGAGAGCGGCCATCAGCTTCACGGCGCGCCCGAATTTGCGGTCGATCTGGAGGAAGATCAGCGAGCCGATAGGCCTTGCGATAAAGGCCAGTGAGAAAACCGCGAAGGAATAGAGCGTCGCCGTCAGCGGGTCGACGAAAGAAAAGAAGACGTGGGGGAAAACGAGCGCGGAGGCGATGGCATAGATGAAAAAGTCAAAGAATTCCGTCATTCTCGCAAGAATGACCGCAATCGTGATGCGATCCGGATCGACCTTGACGGGACCGACCCCATTTCCGTTCGCCTCCGGCGCCTGCCCAAAGGATGGAGCAGCATTCGTATAACTCATAATATCCCTCCTGCGTCATGGACGAACCATTTCCTGTAACGCGCCGGCTCCTCTTCCGTTGCGTTACGATGCGGCGGATTGTCACACGCACCCTACGTAACGTCAATTGAAGTTTGGCAATAAAGGGTTGCCCAGTCAGCTGACCATGCGATAATGCACGCGCTCCGTCCTTAAACGCAGCTCTGCCCGAGACATGGTGCATCGCGAAGGTTTCGCTGCACCGCGACAATATACCTCATTTGAAAAATGATGTTCGGCAATTATTCGCGTCATAATCCAAACTGTACGAGTTCAAAGAACGTGCGCACGATCAAAAAAATCCTATCCGCCCTTCTGGCAATCCCGGCTCTGCTGCTGCTCAGCGGCTGTAACCTCGTGGTGATGAACCCTTCGGGCGACGTCGCCATCCAGCAGCGCGATCTTATCATCACGTCCACGGTCTTGATGCTGCTGATCATCGTCCCCGTCATCGTCCTGACGATTTTCTTCGCATGGAAATATCGGGAATCGGCAAAGGCCGAGGATTACGATCCCGAATGGCACCACTCCACGCGCCTTGAAATGGTGATCTGGTCGGCTCCGGTCGCCATCATCCTGATGCTCGGCACGGTGACCTGGATTTCCACTCACCGTCTCGACCCCTATCGTCCGCTGGAGCGTATCGACGAGAACCGTCAGGTGACCGCCGATGTCAAACCGATCACGGTGGAAGTGGTGGCCATGGACTGGAAGTGGCTGTTCTTCTATCCCGAACTCGGCATTGGCAGCGTCAATGAATTCGCCGCTCCGGTCGATGTTCCGATCAATTTCAAGATCACCGGCACGACGGCAATGAACTCCTTCTTCGTGCCCGCGCTCGCCGGCCAGATCTACGCCATGGGCGGCATGCAGACCAAGCTGCACGCGGTCATCAACAAGGAAGGCGTTTATGACGGCTTCTCGGCCAACTTCTCCGGCCCCGGCTTCTCCCACATGCGCTTCAAGTTCCATGGCCTGAGCCAGCAGGGCTTCGACCAGTGGGTTGCCAAGGCGAAAGAGGGCGGCAAGGGCTTCGGCCGTCAGGAATATCTGGAATTCGCCAAGCCTTCCGAACGCGAGCCGGTACAATATTTCGCTTCGGTCGATCCCGAACTCTACAGCGCCATTCTCAACCGCTGCGTCGAGCCCAACAAGCTCTGCATGCGCGACATGATGCATATCGACGCCAATGGCGGCGGCGGCAAGGAAGGCATCGATATCGCCAAGGCGCTGAATTCCGTCGTCTGCACGCCGCTTGCGCCCTTTGGCGTCGCCAGCGGTCCCCAATCCACTCCGGCTGCGCTCGAAGGACAGACTTTCGAGCCTGCGGCGCTGCCGGAAACGAAACAAGTCGCTGGCTGACGGATACGTCCCGGCATTATGCGGCGCGGCCAATGGCTGCGCCGATCTTATGTCTTAGAATCGCAAGAGGCTAAAAATGATCGTCAATTCCGATCAAACGTCGTTCCTGTTCGGGAAGCTGACATGGGAGTCCATCCCGCTTCACGAGCCCATTCTTGTCGCAACCTTCGCGGCCGTGGCTCTGGGCGGTATCGCCGTCGTCGGCGCCCTCACCTATTTCCGCCTCTGGGGCTATCTCTGGAATGAATGGTTCACGAGCATCGATCACAAGAAGATCGGTATCATGTACATCATTCTGGCGCTCGTCATGCTGCTGCGCGGTTTCGCCGATGCCATCATGATGCGCGTCCAGCAGGCGATCGCGTCGGGCGGATCGGAAGGTTACCTTCCGCCGCACCATTACGACCAGATCTTCACGGCCCACGGCGTCATCATGATCTTCTTCATGGCCATGCCGATGATCACGGGTCTGATGAACTTCGTCGTGCCGCTGCAGATCGGCGCCCGCGACGTTTCGTTCCCCTTCCTCAACAACTTCTCCTTCTGGATGACCACGGCCGGCGCCGTCATCACCATGATCTCGCTGTTCATCGGTGAATATGCGCAGACCGGCTGGCTGGCCTATCCGCCGCTTTCCGGCATCGATGGAAGCCCGGGAGTCGGGGTGGATTATTACATCTGGGGTCTGCAGATCGCCGGTGTGGGAACGACGCTATCGGGCATCAACCTGATCGTGACGATCATCAAGATGCGCGCGCCTGGCATGACCATGATGCGCCTGCCGATCTTCGTCTGGACATCGCTGTGTTCGAACATCCTGATCGTGGCCTCCTTCCCGATCCTGACCGGCACGCTGGCACTTCTCACCCTCGACCGTTACGTTGGCACCAACTTCTTCACCAACGATCTCGGCGGCAACCCGATGATGTATGTCAACCTCATCTGGATCTGGGGCCACCCCGAAGTTTACATCCTGGTCCTGCCGGCATTCGGCGTCTTCTCGGAAATCGTTGCAACGTTCTCCCGCAAGCGTCTCTTCGGTTATGCCTCGATGGTTTACGCCACGGGCGTCATCACCATCCTCGCCTATATCGTGTGGCTGCACCACTTCTTCACCATGGGTTCCGGTGCAAGCGTGAATGCTTTCTTCGGCATCACCACGATGATCATCTCGATCCCGACGGGTGCCAAGATCTTCAACTGGCTCTTCACCATGTATAAGGGCCGCATCAAGTTCGATGTCCCGATGCTGTGGACGATCGGCTTCATGATCACCTTCGTCATCGGCGGCATGACCGGCGTTCTCCTCGCCGTTCCGCCGGCGGACTTCGTGCTGCACAACTCGCTGTTCCTGATCGCCCACTTCCACAACACCATCATCGGTGGCGTGGTGTTCGGTGTGCTTGCGGGTATCGTCTACTGGTTCCCGAAGGCCTTCGGATACCGGCTCGATCCGTTTTGGGGCAAGCTGTCCTTCTGGTTCTGGTTCATCGGTTTCTATTTCGCCTTCATGCCGCTTTATATTCTCGGCCTGATGGGGATTACCCGCCGTATCAGCCAGTTCGAGGACAATTCCCTGCAGATCTGGTTCGTGATCGCCGCCTTCGGCGCCTTCCTGATCGCGCTCGGCATCGCCTCCTTCGTCATCCAGCTCATCGTCAGCTTCCTGAAGCGCGACAAGCTGCGTGACGTGACCGGCGACCCCTATAACGGCCGTACGCTGGAATGGTCGACGTCTTCGCCGCCGCCCGCCTACAACTTCGCCTTCACGCCCGTCATCCACGATGTCGACGCCTGGGCGGATATGAAGAAGCGCGGTTACAGCCGTCCCAAGGAAGGCTTCATCCCGATCCATATGCCGAAGAACACCGGCGCGGGCGTGATCATCAGCGCCATCAGCGTGGTTCTCGGCTTCGCCCTGGTATGGCACATCTGGTGGCTTGCGGCTCTGTCGATGCTCGCCATCATCGCGGTCTCCATCGCCCATACCTTCAACTACAATCGCGATTATTACATTCCGGCTTCCGACGTTTCGACGGTCGAAGCGGAACGTACCAAGCTGCTCGCGGAACAGGCGTAACGGAACATGTCTCATACACCTGCACAAAGCGTCGACGGCGCTGAACCACCGGTCTTCTACCTGAAGGAAGACCATCACCCGGAGAACGGCACCTCGCTCGGCTTCTGGCTCTACCTGATGAGCGACTGCCTCATCTTCGCGACGCTGTTTGCCACCTATGCCGTTGTCGGCCGCAACTATGCGGCCGGCCCTTCCGGCGCCGACCTGTTCGACCTGAAGCTGGTGGCGATCAATACCGGCTTCCTGCTTCTCTCCTCCATCACCTATGGCTTCGCCATGCTGGAAATGGAAAAGCAGAAGGTAAAGGCCACGCTGGTCTGGCTGGGTGTGACCGGCCTCTTCGGCCTCGCCTTCCTCGCCGTCGAACTCTACGAGTTCCATCACCTGATCGCGGAAGGCGCGGGTCCGCAGCGTTCGGCGTTCCTGTCGGCCTTCTTCGCGCTGGTCGGCACGCACGGTCTGCACGTCACCTTCGGCATCATCTGGCTCGTCACGCTGATGTTCCAGGTCGCCAAGCACGGCCTGATCGCCGCCAACAAGCGTCGCCTGATGTGCCTGTCGATGTTCTGGCACTTCCTTGACGTCATCTGGATCGGCGTCTTCTCCTTCGTTTACCTCATGGGAGTTCTTTGATGAGTTCCGAAGCACACGCACATCACGACGCGCATGGCGACGACCATCATCACCATGATGGCGCAAGCCACGGCACCTTCAAGAGCTACATGATCGGCTTCGTCCTGTCGGTTATCCTGACGGCGATCCCCTTCTGGCTAGTCATGGGCGACGTTCTTGAAAACAAGACCCTGCTGGTCATCGCCATCATGGGTCTCGGCGTCATCCAGATCTTCGTGCACATGATCTACTTCCTGCACATGGACACCAAGTCCGAAGGCGGCTGGACCTTCATGGCGCTGATCTTCACCGTCGTGGTGCTCCTGATCACGCTCTCCGGCTCGCTCTGGGTTATGTACAACATGAACAAGAACATGATGCCGCTGCACATCGAGGATGTGAAAAACCTGCCCTGAGCAGCAGAGACCAACGGCCTGCCGGATTTCCGGCGGGCCGCCTTCGCGCCAACACATAACCCCATGAATCCTGGTGCGATTTATGGGGTTATTTGCTGGAAGAAGCGCATGCGGGCGCTAGAGTTTTTTCGCTTTTCCTCGAATCGCGAAAACACTCTAACTCTTTGTTTTGGCGCATTTCCGGACGGAAAACCGGGTTCCACTTTTCCTGGAAATGCTCTAGGAAACCCGCCAAAGCAGACTGGTTTCTGCCGGGCGCGCTTCGCAAGGACCGTGACATGAGCGATACCACACCCCATAACCGGCGCATCCGCCCTGCGGCCATCGTCGTCCTGTTCCTGACGGTTGTTCTGACGGGCCTGCTGCTCGCGCTCGGCACATGGCAGGTCAAGCGCCTTTCCTGGAAGCTCGATCTTATCGAGCGGGTCGAAGCCCGCGCCCATGCCGATCCCGTCGACGCCCCTGCCGCCAAAGAATGGCCGGCGCTCGGCGATCCGACGGAATACGAATATCGCCGTGTGAAACTGTCCGGCACCTTTCTCAATGACAGGGAGGTTCAGGTCTATACGGTCACGGACCTCGGCCCCGGTTACTGGGTGATGACGCCGCTCAAACGCGACGATGGCTCCAGCATTATCGTCAATCGCGGCTTCGTGCCGTCCGACAGGCGCGACCCGTCCTCCCGTCAGGAAGGCGAACCGACCGGAAAGGTCGAGATCGTCGGGTTGATGCGTGCGCCCGAGACCGGAGGGCTTTTTCTGCGCACCAACGATCCGGCAAATGGCCGCTGGTATTCCCGCAACATTCCGCAAATCTCGCAGGCATCCGGCCTTTCCGATGTCGCGCCGTTCTATGTCGACGCCGATGCGACACCCAATCCGGGCGGCCTGCCGGTCGGCGGCAAGACCATGCTCACCTTTCCCAACAACCACCTCTCCTATGCCGTTACGTGGTATATTCTGGCGGCGATGGTGGTGGCTGCGGGGTGGTATGTCCTGCGCAACCTCAACGCCCCCAAACCGAAACGGGACGAGGACTAAGCAGCCGGTTTTACCGGATGGTTCATAAAAGCACTTCCTTCTTCACGTTTTGCTGATCTATAACGACAGTTCGGCCTGACATTGCCCGTCGGCGCATTTTGTTTCGGTGAGTTATGGCAAGAGCATTTCTTCTCGTTCTGGATTCCTTCGGCGTCGGCGGCGCACCCGACGCGGAGCGCTATGGTGATCTTGGCGCAAACACGCTCGGCCATATCGCGGAATTCTGTGCAGCAGGCGCTGCCGACAAAGCGGGGCTTCGCTCCGGTCCGCTGAAATTGCCGAACATGTGTTCGCTCGGCCTGCTGGAGATCGCGCGGCAGGCAAGCGGCGACATTCCCGCCGGCATGGAACCGCCGGAGCGCATTTTCGGCCTACACGGCTCCGCCAGCGAAATCTCCAAGGGCAAGGACACGCCTTCCGGCCACTGGGAGATCGCCGGTACGCCCGTCACCTTCGACTGGGGATATTTCCCGACGGAAGGCGATGCGTTTTCGCCGGAACTGGTGGAAGCGATCTGCAAGGAGGCAAATATTCCGGGCATTCTCGGCAATTGCCATGCTTCCGGCACCGAGATCATCGCTGCGCTCGGCGAGGAGCATATCAGGACCGGTAAACCGATCTGCTACACCTCATCCGATTCCGTTTTCCAGATCGCCGCGCACGAAACGCATTTCGGCCTGGAGCGCCTCATCGCGCTCTGCGAGACGGTGCGCAAGCTGCTCGATCCGCTGAATATCGGCCGCGTCATCGCCCGCCCCTTCATCGGCGAGACGGTCGCGACCTTCGAACGCACCGGCAACCGCCGCGATTTCTCCGTTCTGCCGCCGGAGCCGACCCTGCTCGACAGACTTGTGGAGGCCGGCCGAAAAGTGCACGCCATCGGCAAGATCGGCGATATCTACGCCCATCAGGGTGTGACGCGCGTCATCAAGGCAAATGGCAACAGCGCCCTGATGGATGCGACGTTGCAGGCTATCGATGAGGCTGAAAACGGCGATCTCGTCTTCACCAATTTCGTCGATTTCGACATGCTTTATGGCCATCGCCGCGATGTTGCCGGTTACGCCGCCGCCCTTGAGGCCTTCGATGCGCGAATCCCCGAAATCCATCGCAAGATGGCGCCGGGTGACATCGCCCTTCTGACCGCCGATCACGGCTGCGACCCCACATGGCGGGGCACGGACCATACACGGGAAAGGGTGCCGATCATGGCATTCGGGCCGGGCATTCGCTCGCGCGATGTCGGCATCCGTTCAAGCTACGCCGATATCGGCGAAAGCATCGCCCACCATCTTGGCATCGAGGCCGGTTCTCACGGCAGGAGCTTCATTTGACATCGCATTTGCTGAAAGCGGAAATTCACTGCCACATCGAAGGTGCGGCCCCGCCCGCCCTTGTCGCTAAACAGGCGGAGAAATACGGCATCGACACCAGCGGCTTTCTGCGGAACGGCCAATATGTCTGGTCGGATTTCGCCGAATTCATCCGTTGTTACGATGCGGTGGCGCAGGTGTTCAAGACGGATGAGGATTATGCCGTCCTGACTGAAACCTATCTGACCGAACTTGCCGAAGCCAATACCATCTATAGCGAGCTGATCATTTCGCCCGATCACGGCGACCGCATCGGGCTCGGTGCCGACGCCTATCTGGCCGGCATTGCCGAAGGTATCCGCATCGCAAGGGAAAAGACGGGGATCGAAACCCGCATCATCGTCACCGGTGAGCGCCACTTCGGCCCGGAGCGGGTAATCGCCGCGGCCGAATATGCGGCACGCGCCCAACATCCGCTGGTGACGGGCTTCAACATGGCCGGCGAGGAGCGCATGGGCCGCGTCGCCGATTATGCGCGCGCCTTCGACATCGCCCGCGATGCCGGCCTTGGGCTGACCATTCATGCCGGCGAGGTTTGCGGACCGGAAAGCGTTACCGATGCGCTCGATCTCGTCAAACCGTCCCGCATCGGGCATGGCGTGCGCGCCATCGAAGATGCCGGTCTCATCGCCCGGCTGGCCGAGGCGGGAACGGTTCTGGAAGTCTGCCCCGGCTCGAATATCGCGCTCAACGTCTATCCCGATTTTGCCAGCCACCCGCTGAAAGCTCTGAGCGACGCCGGAGTGCGTGTCTGCATCAGTTCCGACGACCCGCCATTCTTCTTTACCTCGCTTGCGCGGGAATATGCGCTGGCTGCGGATGAGTTCGGCTTCAGCGATGCCGAGATCGACCGCATGACGCGGACCGCACTGGAATGCGCCTTCGTGGACGAGGCAACACGCGCACGACTGCTTGCGAAACTCGATGGCGCCTGACGCTGCGGTTCGCGGGGGTAAAACCGCGAAGAAGGCTTGCGAAAAGCGCGCTTTCGGTGAATTACAAGGCATAAGATAAAAGGAAGGCCAGTTTCATGGACGGCGTCACAGTCATCGAACATCCGCTGGTGCGGCACAAACTTACCATCATGCGCAAGAAGGAAACTTCCACGGCCGGCTTCCGCCGCCTGCTCAGGGAAATTTCAACGCTGCTCTGCTATGAAGTGACGCGCGACCTTGAGATGACGATGGAAACCATCGATACGCCGCTCGAAACCATCGAGGCCCCCGTGCTCGAAGGCAAGAAGCTGGTTTTCGCCTCCATCCTGCGCGCCGGCAACGGCCTCTTGGAAGGCATGCTCGAGCTCGTGCCTTCGGCGCGTGTTTCCCATATCGGTGTTTATCGCGATCATGACACGCTGGAAGCCGTCGAATATTACTTCAAGGCTCCAGAAAGCCTCGATGCGCGCCTTATCATCGTTGTCGATCCGATGCTGGCAACCGGCAATTCCTCTATCGCCGCCGTTGAGAAGCTGAAGGAGCGCGGTGCGAAGAACATCCGCTTCCTGTGTCTGCTGGCGGCGCCCGAGGGCATCAAGAACTTCCGTGAAGCGCATCCCGATGTGCATATCTACACCGCCGCGATCGACAGCCATCTGAACGAGAAGGGTTATATCGTTCCCGGTCTCGGCGATGCCGGCGACCGCATGTACGGCACTAAATAAACCCGTTCATCATCGCTTAACCGTTTGAGCCATTCGCCGCTTCCACCAGCGGCGAATGGCTTTTTCTTTTAAGGATTCAGCATGTTTTGCGTCTATTCTGGGCAAGAATAACCTGCCCCTGGAGGAGCAAAGACTTGCTGACGCGCGCGATTTTTCTGCTTGTTGGGCTTTCGGTCGGTGCGACGCAGATTCCGGCTCTGGTGGAAAAATTTCAGCCGCGCCCGGAAGCCAGCATCGAGAAAGCGGAAGCCAGACCCGAAGCAGCCAAGCCGGAGTCCGTCTCCCTTGGCGGCGTCAGTCTGAAAGCGGATGCGCGCGGCCACTTCAATGCCGCCTTCCGCGTCAACGGCAAATCCTTCGACGGGCTTGTCGATACCGGCGCTTCCATGGTCGCCATCAACGAGACGATTGCGCGCCGGCTCGGTTACGGCGTCAACAGCCTCGATTATAAATATGCGATTTCAACGGCGAATGGTCAGACCATGGCTGCCTATGTGAAACTGGACCGGGTGGAGATAGGCACTATCCGGGTTCAGAATGTCGACGCCATGGTGCTGAAGGACAATGCGCTCGGCAACATGCTGATCGGCATGAGCTTCCTCAAACAACTATCGTCCTTCAAGGTATCGGGCGGCGAGATGCGGCTGGTCAGGTGATCCGCTCAAGAACGGGCGCACCGATCTCAGGCGCGCTGTCAGCAATTCCGTAGCAGGCCACTATCCTTTTCACGGCATGTTCCGCTTCGTCGCTGGAAGCGGCGTGGACAACGGCGATCCGCTCGCCCTTTTCCACCTTCGCACCGAGCGGCAGGATGTCCGAAATACCGACAGAAGGATTGATCGTGTCCGATGGCTTTCTTCTGCCGCCACCGAGTTCGACGACAACCATGCCAAGATCGCGCGTGGCGCAGGAGGCGAGCAAACCGCTGCGCTCCGCCAGAACCGGATGAATGACCGGCGCAGAGGGCAGATAACGGGATGGATGCTCAACGAAATCCGATGGACCGCCGAGTGCCGAAACCATCCGTGCAAAGATTTCCAACGCCCGGCCGGAGGAGAGCGCAGCTGACGCCAGCGCCTCTCCTTCCTCCAGCGTGGCCGCCTTTTGCGCCTGCATCAGCATTTCCGCCGCAAAGGACAGGACGACCTTTTCAAGACGGGTGCCTGCCTTGCGGCCGGCCAGAAAATCCAGACAATTGACGATTTCGACCGCATTGCCGGCGGCATCGCCAAGCGGCTCGTTCATGTCGGTTATCAGCGCCGTTGTCGGCAGGCCTGCGCCGTTCGCCACATCGACCAGCGCGTGGGCGAGATTGCGGGCATCCTCGACGCTCTGCATGAAAGCACCGTTGCCGACCTTCACATCCAGAACCAGCGTCTGTAGCCCGGCCGCAAGCTTTTTCGACAGGATGGAGGCCGTGATCAGCGGTATGGAATCCACCGTCGCGGTCACATCGCGAATGGCATAGAGGCGTTTATCGGCTGGGGCGAGATCGCCCGTCTGGCCGATGATGGCGCAGCCGACCGTCTTTACCGTCCGGCGAAACAACGCCTCGTCCGGCATGACGTCGTACGCGGGGATCGCTTCCAGCTTGTCCAGCGTGCCGCCGGTATGGCCAAGGCCCCGGCCGGAAATCATCGGCACGGCGAGACCGCAGGCGGCCACGATGGGGGCGAGCATCAGGGAGACATTATCGCCGACGCCGCCGGTGGAATGCTTGTCCGCCACCGGCCTGCCGAGATCGCTCCAGGACAGGACCTCACCGCTGTCGCGCATCGCCAGGGTCAGCGCCACCATCTCATCCCGGTTCATGCCGCGAAAGAAGACCGCCATGGCAAAAGCAGCCGCCTGCCCTTCAGAGATGCCGTCTTTCGAAAGCGCCTCTATGAAAGCGGCAATCTCCCGAGGCTCAAGTGACAGGCCATCGCGTTTGCGCCGGATGATTTCCTGCGGGATCAAGCTCAATACCCGCTGGCGGCCTTGGCGGGCTCGCCGCCGGCCAGCACGTTCAGCACATCATCGAGAACACCGGAAGCGCCGAAACGGAAGGTGGACGGCATGGCCCAGTTGGGCGCCATGATGGTTTCCGCAAGCCTGAGGTAAAGCGTGGCGTCCTCCACCGTGCCGATGCCGCCGGCGGGCTTGAAGCCCACCTTCTGCCGGCTGTCGCGGATCGCCTGCAACATGATGTCGGCGGCCTCCAGCGTGGCGTTGATGGCAACCTTGCCGGTCGAGGTCTTGATGAAATCGGCCCCTTCGGCAATGGCGAGTTCCGATGCGCGACGGATGAGCGCCTTGTCCTTCAACTCGCCGGTTTCAAGAATGACCTTGAGCAGCACGGGTGCAACGCAGGCCTTGCGAACGGCCGCCACCATGGTGGACACCGCCGTTTCATCGCCGGCTATGAATTTGCGATAGGGAATGACGAGATCGATTTCGTCAGCGCCGTCGCGGATCGCCGCCTCGGTTTCCGCAACCACGGTCGCGATGTCGAGATCGCCCGAAGGAAAATTGACGACCGTGGCGATGCGGATAGCGTGGTCTTTTCCAAACGCCGCACGGGCCTGCGCCACGAAGCGCGGCCAGATGCAGATTGCGGCCGTATTGCCATACTCTGTATGCGCCCGCTGGCACAGAGCGGCAATCTGCTCGGGCGTGCAGTCTTCCTTGAGATTGGTCAGGTCCAGCAAGGACAGGGTGAGGGCAGCCGCTTCGCGCGGACGCTGGAGTTCCATGGTCACGCTCCTCCTGCGATCATTTCCTTCAGAATGGCGGCAAGCCTCTTGCCGCCCACGGGAGCCATGTCCTTGGTTTCTTCATGGCTCAGTTCCGCGCCGGTCATGCCGGCACCGTAATTGGTAATAACCGATGCGGCGGCGACGCGCATCCCGAAAAAGCGCGCAAGGATGACTTCCGGCACGGTGGACATGCCAACGGCATCCGCCCCCAGCAGCCGCGCCATGCGGATTTCCGCCGGTGTTTCGAAGCTCGGGCCGGAAAACCACATATAGACGCCGCCGAACAAAGGCACTGTGGCACGGATGGCGGCGTTGCGCATGGCAAGCATCAGATCGGGATCGTAAGCGGTGGTCATGCCGACGAAGCGGCGGTCGCTTTCCTCGCCGATTAGCGGGTTCATGCCGGAATAGTTGATGTGATCGGTGATCTGCATGACCGAGCCGGGCGGCATATCCTGCCTGACCGAACCTGCCGAATTGGTGAGGATGAGCGACTGCACGCCGAGACCGGCCAGCGCCCCGATGATCGCGCGCATGGCGGACGGATCGCCCTTTTCGTAATAATGCACCCGGCCGGAGAGCATCATGACCGGCTCACCACCAAGATTGCCCGCCACCAGCTCACCCGCATGGCCGGAAACGCCGCTTGCGGGAAAACCGGGAAGTTCGGCATAGGGCACCCGTATCGGATCGCTGACGTCTTCCACCAGCGAACCGAGGCCCGAGCCGAGGACGATGGCGACGCGCGGCATCAGGCCGTTCAGGCGCTCCACCAGAATATCGATCAGCATATCCGGCATCAGGGCAGCTCTGTCTTGAAGCTGAAGGGCAAAAGCTCTTCCATGGTCATGACCTTCTGCACGCCGGTTTCATCGCAGAGATAGACTTTCGTGTCCGGCGTGGCGAATTCGGCGATCTTCTGCCGGCAGCCGCCGCAGGGTGGGCAAAGAGCAAGCTTTTCGGCGATGACCGCGATTTCGCTGATCTTCTTCGCCCCACCCATGATCATGGCGCTGATGGCGGAAGGTTCAGCGCACCAGCCCTGCGGGAAGGAAAGATTCTCGATATTGGCGCCCTTGTAAATCTTGCCGTCTTCGGCGCGGATCGCCGCACCGACTGGAAATTTCGAATAGGGCGCATGGGCAAAGGCCATGGCCTCCACCGCTGCCTCGAACAGGGCATGGGACATCGGATCTCGGGACATGGATTTAACGCTCCTTCGCATAGGCAACGCCACCGGCCTTGGGGGGCTTGGCAACGCCGATGAAACCGGCAAGCAGGATGCAGGTCAGAATATAGGGCATGGCCTGGAATATCTGCACCGGCACCTCGCCTATACCCGGCACGGATTTACCCTGCATGAAGTTGGCGAAGGCATCCAGAAAACCGAAGAGCAGGCAGGCGAACATGACCGGCACCGGCTTCCATTTCGCGAAGATCAGCGCCGCAAGCGCTATATAGCCCTTGCCGGCCGACATGTTGGCGATGAAGGCCGCCGACTGCGCAACGGCGAGATAGGCGCCCGAAAAACCGCAGAGGAAGCCGGCGACGATGACGGCGCGGAAACGCATCCATGTCACCGAAATGCCGGCCGTATCCACCGCACCCGGGTTTTCACCAACGGCGCGCAAGCGAAGGCCGAAACGGGTACGGTAAAGCACCCACCAGGACAGCGGCACCGCCAGAAAGGCGAGATAGGTGAGGATATTGTTGCCGGAAATGACATTGGCATAGAGCGGGCCGATGAAGGGCACCTCGCGCATCGCATCCGCACCCGGCAGGATGATCGGCGCAAAGCGGCCCTCGGACGGCAATTGCGGCGTGCGGCCGCCCTGCCCGAACCAGGCTTGCCCCAGAACCACCGTCAGGCCGGCGGCGATGAAGTTCAGCGCCACGCCCGACACGATCTGGTTGCCGCGATTGGTGATGACGGCGAAACCATGGATCAACGAGAAGAGGATGGAAACAGTGATGCCCGCCAGCAGACCGGCCCATGGATCTGCCGTGAGATAGGCGACGCAGGCGGAGGCGAAGGCCGCCGCCAGCATCTTGCCTTCAAGGCCGATATCGAACACGCCCGCGCGTTCGGAAAAGAGCCCGGCAAGTGCGGTGAAGAGCAGCGGGATGGTGAGACGGACGGTCGAGCCGAGGATGCTGACCAGCATATCGAAGAAATCCATATCAGCTCACCCCTTTGCCAAACGCTGGTAGATGCGGACGACCGCCGGCCGGTACATATATTCCAGCGCGCCGGCAAACAGGATCACCAGACCCTGAATGACCACGATCATCTCGCGGGTAATGTTCGGCATCTCGAAAGAAAGATCCGCACCGCCCTGATAGAGAATACCGAACAGCAATGCCGCGAAGATGATGCCGAGCGGATGGCTTCGCCCCATCAGCGACACGGCGATGCCCACGAAGCCAGCACCGCCGACAAATTCCACCTGCAGGCGGGCGGAAGCGCCCATGACCGGGTTCAGCGCCATCATGCCCGCCAGACCGCCGGAAATCAGCATGGCGATGATGACCGTGCGCGCATAGGGAATGCCGGCATAGATGGCGGCCGACGGGCTGATGCCGAGCGTGCGCATCTCATAACCGAGCTTGGTGCGCCAGATCAGCACCCAGACGAGGAAACACATGACCAGCGCGATGATGAAGGAGACGTTGAACGGCGCCGGCCCGAGCTTGAGGCCGAACAGCGCCATCAGCCAGTCCAATTTCGGCAATTGCCCGCCCGGCAGGAAGGTGCGCGTTTCCGGCGCCATCTTGCCCGGCACGATCAGCACATTCACCAGCAGATAGACCATCAGTGCAGCTGCGATGAAGTTGAACATGATGGTGGTGATGACGACGTGGCTGCCGCGTTTTGCCTGCAACCATGCCGGAATGAAGGCCCAGGCCGCGCCGAAAAGCGCGGCACCGATGACGGCGAAAGGCATCGTCACATACCACGGCACGTAACGGTCGAGCGCCAGCGCCACCAGCGCAGCACCCAGCCCGCCAATATAGGCCTGACCTTCCGAACCGATGTTGAAGAGGCCGGCATGGAAGGCCACGGCGACCGAAAGGCCGGTGAAGATGAAGCTCGTCGTGTAGAACAGCGTGAAGCCGATGGCATCGCCACGGCCGAGCGCACCTTCGATGAGCAGGCGCAGCGCCGCCAGCGGGCTTTCACCGATAGACCAGACAACGAGGCCGGAAATCAGAAAGGCAGTAACAACGTTCAGCAAAGGCAGCAGGCCGTAGCTGATCCAGTTTGGTAGGGGTACGGAAGCGGTGCTCATTCATGCCTCATGCGGCGATGCCGGCCATCATCAGGCCCAGCGTCTGTTCTTCGGCTTCCGCCGTTTTTTCTCCAACGACACGACCGGCGAACATGACCATGATCCGATCCGAAAGGGAACGGATTTCATCGAGTTCGACAGAAACCAGCAAAATCGCCTTTCCGGCATCGCGCATCTCGATGATGCGGCGATGGATGAACTCGATGGCGCCGATATCCACGCCGCGGGTCGGCTGACCGATGATCAGCATCTTGGGATCGCGCTCGATTTCGCGGGCGACGACGATCTTCTGCTGGTTGCCGCCGGAAAAATTGGCGGTCTTCAACTGCGGATTCGGCGGGCGAATGTCGTATTTCTCGATCTTTTCGACCGCATCCCTGCGGATGGCCTCGGGGTTGAGGAAAGGCCCTTTGCCATAACGCTCATCATGGTGATAACCGAGGATGGAGTTCTCATATTCCTCGAATTTCAGTACCAGCCCCATATGGTGGCGGTCTTCCGGGATATGCGCGAGGCCGAGCCTGCGCAAAATTGCCGGATCGGGGTGGTCCACCTTCTGGCCATCCACCCATATCTCGCCCGAATGGGGCTTGCGGATGCCCGCGATGGCTTCGAGCAGCTCCGACTGGCCATTGCCCGCCACGCCGGCAATGCCGACGATTTCACCGGCACGGACATCGAGCGAGACATCATCCACCATGGTGACGCCGCGACTGTCCTTGACGGTCAGATTGCGGATGGAGAGCAGAACATCGCCGGGCGTCGTCTCGCCCTTTTCCACCCTGAGCAGCACGCGGCGGCCAACCATCAGTTCGGCCAGTTCCTCGACGCTGGTTTCGGAGGTCTTGCGGGTGGCGACCATTTCACCGCGGCGCATGACGGAGACGGAATCCGTGATCGCCATGATTTCGCGCAGCTTGTGGGTGATGAGGATGACGGTCTTGCCCTGCTCGCGCAGGACGCCGAGTATCTTGAAAAGGTGATCGGCCTCGGCCGGCGTCAGAACGCCGGTCGGCTCATCGAGGATCAGGATTTCGGCGCCACGATACATGGCTTTGAGGATTTCGACTCGCTGCTGCAGGCCGACCGGCAATTCCTCGATGACCGCATCCGGATCGACTTCCAGACCGTAATCGTCCTCTAGGCGCTGCAACTCCTTGCGGGCCGCCGCCCGGCCCTTAGCGAGCGATGCACCGCCTTCCGCGCCGAGCATGACGTTTTCCAGCACGGTGAAATTTTCCACCAGCATGAAGTGCTGATGCACCATGCCGATGCCGGCATTGATGGCCGTCTGGCTGTCACGGATCGCGACGGGCGTGCCATTCACCCGGATTTCACCGGCGTCCGCTTGGTAAAAGCCATAGAGGATCGACATCAGGGTCGATTTCCCGGCACCGTTTTCCCCGATGATGCCGTGGATGGTGCCCTTGGCGACCGTCAGATTGATATTCTTGTTGGCGTGAACGGCACCGAATTTCTTGTCGATGCCCACCAGTTCGATTGCAGGGTCCATACTCAAACCGAAACCTCTCCGAAGGCTGGATATGAAAAGGGCGCAAGATGAAAAACATCATGCGCCCCCGTGCATATCATATCATTTCGGGCAGGAATTATCCGCCATATAGTCATGAACCTTAACGGCGCCGGAGATGATATCGGCCTTCGCCTTGTCCACGGCGGCGGTCATTTCCGGCGTGATCAGAGCCTTGTTGTTGTCGTCAACCGCGTAAGCGACGCCATCTTCCTTGACGCCGAGCGCAACGATGCCGGGGGTGAACTTGTCGTCCTTTGCATCCTTATAGGCATTGTAGACGGCCAGATCGACGCGCTTGACCATGGAGGTCAGAACCGAACCCGGATGCAGGTGGTTCTGGTTGGAATCGACGCCGATCGAGAACTTCTTGTTGTCGGCGGCGGTCTGCAACACGCCGATACCGGTCGCACCGGCTGCCGCGTAAATCACGTCCGCACCCTGGTCGATCTGGTTCTTGGTGAGTTCGCCGCCGCGCACCGGATCGTTCCAGGCAGCACCCGTGGTGCCGGTCATGTTCTGGAAGACTTCGATCTTGTCGTTGGCCGCCTTGGCGCCCTGCGCATAACCACAGGCGAACTTACGGATCAGCGGAATATCCATGCCGCCGATGAAGCCGACCTTGCCGGTCTTGGAGGCCATGCCGGCCAGAAGACCGACGAGATAGGAGCCTTCGTGCTCCTTGTATACGACGGAGCGAACATTCGGCAGTTCGACGACGGAATCGACGATGACGAACTTGGTGTCAGGGAATTCTGCTGCGACCTTTTCCATGGCCGAGGTCCAGGCAAAGGACACGGCGACGACCGGATTGAAGCCCTTGCTGGCGAAGTTGCGGATGGCCTGTTCGCCCTGCGTGTCGCTGGTCGGTTCGAAATCGCGGAACTCGATGCCCGTTTCCGCCTTGAACTTTTCAGCGCCGGCCGCAGCGGCCTCGTTGAACGACTTGTCGAACTTGCCGCCCGTGCCATAGACCAGCGCCGGCTTGATATCCGCGGCGAGCGCGGAAGCCGACATTGCGGCAAGCGCAAAAAGCGTCAGAAGGGATTTTTTCATTGTGCAGCCCTGTTGTTGCAATTGATATTATAAGGGTCCTCCCGCAATCCCGTTGACCGGGAATGTCTGCGGAACCGCCAGCCGTTTTCCCGGCTGTGCTTGCCTCATATCCTTGCATGGCTCAATGAAAAATTCATCCGGTTTTTTTGACCCGGTGGAAAAACTTTATTCTGGCGCTTTTTTGGTCTTTCCACCGGGGCGACCTGCAAAAAATCTAGTCGATATTGCAGCTTACGCCGGTTCCCCTCAGGCCGCAGTAGCCGCCCGGGTTCTTGGCAAGATATTGCTGATGGTAGTCTTCAGCGTAATAAAACTTTTCAAGCGGCCCGATCTCGGTGGTGATGGCGCTGCCATGGCCGGCCTCGTCCAAAGCCTCTTGAAAAGCATCGCTCGCCTTCTGCGCCTGCTGCAACTGCCCTTCCGTCGTCGCGTAAATGGCGGAACGGTAGGTCGTGCCGACATCGTTGCCCTGCCGCATCCCTTGTGTCGGATCATGCTCCTCGAAGAATATCTTCAGCAGGCCCGGGAGCGAGATCACGGCCGGATCGTAGACAACCTTGACCACTTCGGCGTGGCCCGTCTGGCCCGTCGTCGTCTCCTGATAGGTGGGGTTGCGGGTGAAGCCGCCGGCATAACCCACAGCCGTCACCCACACGCCTGGCGTTTTCCAGAACAACCGTTCCGCACCCCAGAAGCAGCCCATGCCGAGATAGATGGTTTCAAGTCCGTCCGGATAAGGCCCCTTCAAGGGCCGGCCATTGACGAAATGGGCTTCCGGCACCGCAAGCGCCTCTTCACGGCCGGGCAAGGCGGTTTCTTCGGTCGGCATCGTCGTTTTTTTTGAAAGCGTATCGAACAGGAACATTCGGTCCTCCATGCGGCCAGTTCCGCCGCTTCTCATGGTTCACGTCTGCGGGCACCCATTTCGACAGATACAAGTCAGGCCGATAAACGCCTCATCGCCTTGTGTTTCCTGTAACCCGCCATCCAGCAGAGCAGGGAAAGCGCCAGGGAAACGGCAAATGCGGGCACCGCCGACAGGGCATTTTCAATGAAGCGCCACGCTTCAGGGTGAATATAGTGAGCCATGGCCGCTTCCACCATGGTGCGCGAGGCAGGAAGCAGATAGTTCCAGACGGACAGGATGCCGGTGATGTTGACCGAGGAGGTGGAAACCGAGCGGACCGAATCGAGCACACCCAGAAAAACCGCCGCCACGAGGAAAAGAAAGCTCAAAAACCGCAAAAAAGCTTTCATCAGGGACACCTCGTTTACGATCTGCCGGTCAGGCAGCCATATTTTGAAATCTATATTGCATCGATAAAGGCGGGAAAACCGGTTTGCAATCGCATCGGAACACAGGAAATTGCCGACATTTCAAAAAACTGTCAGATTCGTGTTGATCCCTGCGAATTCATCGGTATATATCGCGCCGTTCCAGTGATTTGCATTCTTCAAAACATGCAGATTTGAAAAAGGACAGGTGGCCGAGTGGTTTAAGGCGCACGCCTGGAACGCGTGTGTGCGTGAAAGCGTACCGTGGGTTCGAATCCCACCCTGTCCGCCATTTCACCTCACCCCGATACCGTTAAAAGCCAGTCTCAACGGGTCGCTCGCCGCGATGCCGACCGGCAGCGCCGTGTATAAGCTGAGCCGCGTTTTCCCGCTTCCGCAAGCCGTGATGGCTATGCTTCTGCACAGACAGGGGTTTCCTGCGCTTTTTTTGCTGCGCTTCCCCCTGTCTTGCGCCTTGCAGCAGGAAAAATCGCTCCTTATATACGCCGCATAACAGCAGCGAAGGCTGCAAATCCAAGTCAAGGAGTTGCCACAAGAATGCCTCACGGGGTTCCGGCAGCTCGCTTCAAGGAGAGAAGAGCATGGCAAAAGTAATCGGTATCGACCTTGGCACGACCAACTCCTGCGTCGCAGTGATGGACGGCAAGGACACGAAAGTAATTGAAAACGCGGAAGGCGCGCGTACCACGCCGTCTATGGTGGCATTTTCCGACGATGGCGAGCGCCTTGTCGGCCAGCCGGCCAAGCGCCAGGCGGTCACCAACCCGACCAACACCCTGTTTGCGGTCAAGCGCCTCATCGGCCGCCGTTATGAAGACCCGACCGTCGAAAAGGACAAGGCTCTGGTTCCCTTTGAAATCGTCAAGGGTGACAATGGCGACGCATGGGTGAAGGCGCAGGACAAGCCCTATTCCCCTTCGCAGATTTCCGCGATGATCCTTCAGAAGATGAAGGAAACGGCTGAATCCTATCTCGGCGAAAAGGTCGAGAAGGCCGTTATCACGGTTCCTGCCTACTTCAACGACGCCCAGCGTCAGGCAACCAAGGATGCCGGCCGCATTGCTGGTCTGGACGTCCTGCGCATCATCAACGAGCCGACTGCGGCAGCGCTTGCTTACGGTCTCGACAAGAAAGACGGCAAGACCATTGCCGTTTACGACCTTGGCGGCGGCACCTTCGATATTTCCGTGCTGGAAATCGGCGACGGCGTCTTCGAAGTGAAGTCCACCAATGGCGATACCTTCCTTGGCGGTGAAGACTTCGACATGCGTCTGGTGGAATATCTGGCCGGCGAGTTCAAGAAGGATCAGGGCATAGACCTGAAGAACGACAAGCTTGCCCTGCAGCGCCTGAAGGAAGCTGCCGAAAAGGCGAAGATCGAGCTGTCGTCCTCGCAGCAGACCGAAATCAACCTGCCGTTCATCACGGCCGATGCTTCCGGTCCGAAGCACCTGACGCTGAAGCTGACCCGTGCGAAGTTCGAAAGCCTGGTCGATGACCTCGTGCAGCGCACCGTTGCGCCGTGCAAGGCAGCGCTCAAGGATGCAGGCGTCTCCGCTTCCGAGATCGATGAAGTCGTTCTCGTCGGTGGCATGAGCCGCATGCCGAAGGTGCAGGAAGTCGTCAAGCAACTGTTCGGCAAGGAGCCGCACAAGGGCGTGAACCCGGATGAAGTGGTCGCCATGGGCGCCGCCATCCAGGCCGGCGTTCTGCAGGGCGACGTCAAGGACGTTCTGCTGCTCGACGTGACCCCGCTGTCGCTCGGCATCGAAACGCTGGGTGGCGTCTTCACCCGTCTGATCGATCGCAACACGACGATCCCGACCAAGAAGAGCCAGACCTTCTCGACCGCCGAAGACAACCAGTCGGCCGTGACCATCCGCGTCTCGCAGGGCGAGCGTGAAATGGCGCAGGACAACAAGCTGCTCGGCCAGTTCGACCTCGTCGGCCTGCCGCCGGCACCGCGTGGCGTTCCGCAGATCGAAGTAACCTTCGATATCGACGCCAACGGCATCGTGCAGGTTTCGGCGAAAGACAAGGGCACCGGCAAGGAACAGCAGATCCGCATCCAGGCTTCCGGCGGTCTCTCCGACGCGGACATCGAGAAGATGGTGAAGGACGCCGAAGCCAATGCCGAAGCCGACAAGAAGCGTCGTGCGGGTGTGGAAGCCAAGAATCAGGCCGAAAGCCTCATCCACTCCACCGAGAAGTCGGTGAAGGAATATGGTGACAAGGTTTCCGAGACCGACCGCAAGGCGATCGAAGACGCCATTGCCGCCCTGAAGACCGCTGTCGAAGCCGCTGAGCCTGACGCAGACGACATTCAGGCGAAGACCCAGACCCTCATGGAAGTCTCCATGAAGCTCGGTCAGGCCATCTACGAAGCGCAGCAGGCCGAGGCCGGCGATGCTTCTGCAGAAGGCAAGGACGACGTCGTCGACGCCGACTATGAAGAAATCAAGGACGATAAGAAGTCCGCATAATAGCGCGACTTCCCGACTCCTCACACCATATGCAAGACATCCGGCTGCCGACGTGCAGCCGGAAATCCATTTGCGGGGCTTGTTATCTTAATGGCGAAAGCAGACTTTTACGAAACACTCGGCGTCAGCAAGACCGCGGACGAAAAAGAGCTGAAAAGCGCCTTCCGCAAACTCGCGATGAAGTACCATCCGGACAAAAACCCTGATGATGCCGATTCCGAACGGAAATTCAAAGAAATCAACGAAGCATACGAAACGTTGAAGGACCCGCAGAAACGCGCGGCCTATGACCGTTTCGGCCACGCGGCCTTTGAAAACGGCGGCATGGGCGGCGGTGGCGGCTTTGGCGGCGGCGGTTTTGCCAATGGCGGCTTCTCGGATATTTTCGAAGACATCTTCGGCGAGATGATGGGCGGTGGCCGTGCGCGCCGCTCTTCCGGCGGACGCGAGCGCGGCGCCGACCTTCGCTACAATATGGAAATCACGCTGGAAGAGGCCTTCACCGGCAAGACGGCGCAGATCAGGGTTCCGACCTCGATCACCTGCGATGTCTGTTCCGGTTCGGGTGCAAAGCCCGGCACGCAGCCGAAGACCTGCGCGACCTGTCAGGGTTCCGGTCGCGTGCGCGCAGCGCAGGGCTTCTTCTCGGTGGAACGCACCTGCCCCACCTGCCATGGTCGCGGGCAGACGATCTCCGATCCCTGCGGCAAGTGCCACGGTCAGGGCCGTGTAACGGAAGAGCGTTCGCTTTCCGTCAACATTCCCTCGGGCATCGAGGACGGCACCCGCATTCGCCTGCAGGGCGAAGGCGAGGCTGGCATGCGTGGCGGTCCGGCGGGTGATCTTTATATTTTCCTGTCCGTGCGTCCGCATGAATTCTTCCAGCGCGACGGCGCCGACCTTTATTGCACCGTACCGATCTCCATGACGACGGCAGCACTTGGCGGCACCTTCGACGTCACGACGCTCGACGGCACCAAATCGCGCGTTACGGTTCCGGAAGGAACCCAGCCGGGCAAACAGTTCCGTCTGAAGGGTAAGGGAATGCCGGTTCTGCGTTCGGCGCAGACGGGCGACCTCTATATACAGATTCAGATCGAAACGCCGCAGAAACTCAGCAAGCGTCAGCGCGAGCTGTTGCAGGAGTTCGAGCAGCTCTCCTCCAAGGAGAACAATCCGGAATCGACGGGCTTCTTCGCCCGGATGAAGGAATTCTTCGACGGCTGATTGTCGCCGCCCCATGCTTTAAGAACGCCGCCATCCTTCGGGACTGGCGGCGTTTTCATTTCCGACTCAGCCGGAAAAGCCGCCTTCTTCCAGATATTGCCGTTCCTCCGGCGTCGTTTCCCGCAGCAAAATGTCGTTGCGATGCGGAAAGCGGCCGAAACGCTCGATGATATCGCGATGTTCTTCGGCATGATGAAGATAAAGCCCGCCAAGTGGCTGGTTCAGGTCGCAGGCACGCCGCTGGGCGGCGATATCCTCCGCATGGGAAAAGGGCAGGTAGAAGAAAACGCGCAAATCCCCGCCCACCGCCTGATCATGCCCGCAGCGGATGGCCTCATCGGCAAAGAGCCGCGCCAGCGGGTCGGTTGCATACATGTGAGCGGTGCCGCGAAAGCAGTTGCGCGGAAATTGATCCAGCAGAAGCATCAGCGCGAGACTGCTTTCCGCACCCTCCAGCCACTTGTCCAATTCGCGTCTGGCGGCAGCAAAATGGGCATCGCGGAAACGGTCGTGAAAGTGGTTATCGAAGGCCGCGTCCTTGTCGAACCACTTGTCCGGTCCGGCCTTCTTCCAGAAATCGACGATATCGGCGGCCAGCGCGGCGGTTTCGTTTTTCATTGGCTCTTCCCTGTCAATAATGCGGCGGTCGAGTGATCGCGGGCGCGTCCAGCGATTGCTCCTCCAGGCTCAGGAACCTCTCCGTCAGGCGGTCGAGCTTGGCGCGGGTCTGCTCCACCACCTTCCATTGTTCTGCCAGCTGATCGGACAGCTCCTCTATCACCTTCGCCTGATGCGCGGCCGTTTCCTCGAGCGCGATGATCCTTTTTTCGGTTTCCGACGTCATATCGACCTCTCTTTCCAGCCCTTCCTTGGGCCTAAAAGCACCTGAGTCAACCATATGTCGCTTTGGTGAAGCGAATTCGTCACGGCGATCCAGAAACGGAAAAAGCCGGCGATGTTTCCATCGCCGGCATCCGAGTTCTTGGCTTTCCTCAGTCTTCTTCTACGAAAACCTCCTCACGCTTCTTCTTCACGCTGGGCAGGAAGACGACGATCAGCACGGCCAGAGCAATGAAGAGCAGGGTGGCGCTGATCGGCCGGGTAACGAAGGTGGTCGGATCGCCGCGCGACAGGATCATGGCGCGGCGCAGGTTCTCCTCCAGCAGCGGCCCAAGCACGAAGCCCAGGAGCAGCGGCGCCGGCTCGCAGCGCAGTTTCACCAGCACGTAACCGATGAAGCCGAAGAAGGCGACGGCATAGAGATCGAAGACGTTGGAATTGACGCTGTAGACCCCGATGGCGCAGAAGGCCATGATGATGGGGAACAGCACATAATAGGGCACCGTCAGAAGCTTTACCCATAGCCCGATTAGCGGCAGGTTCAGGATGACGAGCATCAGGTTGCCGATCCACATGGAGGCAATGATGCCCCAGAACAGCGCCGGCTGTTCAGTCGCAACGTTCGGACCTGGCACGATACCCTGAATGATCATCGCGCCGATCATCAGCGCCATCACCGGATTGGCGGGAATGCCCAGCGTGAGCAGCGGGATGAAGGACGTCTGGGCGCCGGCATTGTTGGCGGATTCCGGACCGGCCACGCCGGCAACCGCGCCATGCCCGAATTCTTCCGGGTTCTTGGAGACGCGTTTTTCCACCGTATAGGAAGCGAAGGCCGCAAGGATCGCGCCGCCGCCCGGAAGAATGCCGAGAGCGGAACCAATGACCGTGCCGCGCAGCACCGGCGCGATCATTTTCCTGAAATCCTCCCGTGTCGGCATCAGGCCGCTGACCTTGGCGATCAGCACCGAACGGGTGCGCTCATTTTCGAGATTGCGCAGGATTTCGGCGATACCGAAGACGCCGACGGCCACGGCCACGAAGTTCAGACCGTCGGCATATTCGCGGATGCCGAGGGTGAAACGCGGTGTGCCGCTATAGATATCGGTGCCGACCAAACCCAGCAGCAGGCCCAGCACCACCATGGCCAGCGCCTTGACGATGGAGCCATGGGCAAGCGCAATGGAAGAAACGAGGCCGACGACCATTAGCGAGAAATATTCCGCCGCGCCGAATTCAAGCGCAATCGCCGTCAGAGGCGGAGCGAAAATCGCCACGAGGAAGGTGGAAACCGTGCCGGCGAAGAACGAGCCGATGGCGGCAATGGCGAGTGCGGCGCCCGCCTTGCCCTTGCGCGCCATCTGATACCCATCGATGGCCGTGACGGCGGAGGAGGATTCGCCCGGCATGTTGATAAGGATTGCGGTGGTGGAACCGCCATATTGCGCGCCGTAATAGATGCCGGCGAGCATGATCAGCGAAGAGACTGGCTCCAGCTGGAAGGTGATCGGCAACAGCATGGCGATGGTGGCCGTTGCGCCGATGCCAGGCAACACGCCGATGAGCGTGCCGAGCAGCACACCAATGAGGCAGAAAAACAGGTTTTCCAGCGACGACGCCGTCGAAAAACCGAGTGCGAGATTATTGAACAGCTCCATCACGGCACCTTAAAAGTTAAGCCATGGGCCAAAGCGCTGGAAAGGCAGCCCGAGACCGTAGTTGAACACTGCGACGGAAAAGACCGTGATGGCCGCGGAAATGGCAACGGCCATCAGCGGGCTCATCTTGTGCGAGGCAAAGGCTGCGATGAGGGCGCTGAAAAACAGTGCCGGTACGAAACCAAGTCCCCGGACCGTGAGGCCGAAAAAGATGGGTGCGGGCAGAATGAAAAAGATCCCCCGCCAGGCGATGGCTCCGATGGCGTCTCCCTGCACCCGGGTAGCGCGAAGAAATATGACGCTTCCAAGCAGGATCAAGACGATGGCGAGAACGAGTGGAAAGTAACCCGGCCCCATGCGGAATGTGGTTCCCAAATCAAGCCCGTAGGACTGCAAGGCGAAAAAAGCGCCAAAACCGATGAAAATTGCCCCGCAGGCTGCTTCGGCAGGGTCAATAAAAAACGACTTCATGAAAGATGCCCCTCCACTGCGGCCAGCGACACACCGTTCCGCGCGTTAAAACGACAGCAGAAAACCGGCGGCATAGCGCCGCCGGTCATTCCGTTGCTCCATCAGTCGGCGTATTGGCCGGCGGACTCGATGACCGGCTTCCAGCGAGCGATTTCGCTTTCGAGCTTGGCCTTCAGCGCCGCAGGCGTCGCATCGCTTTCCGGGGAAGGCGTCGTGCCGAGTTCGGCGAACCGGGCCGCGACATTCTTGTCCTTCAGCGCGGCCTGGAGCGACTTGGAGAGCTTTTCATTGATTTCGGCAGGCGTGCCCTTAGGCGTGTAAATGCCGTGCCAGATGCCGACCTCGAGTTTCGGCAGGCCCGCTTCAACGACTGTCGGCACATCAGGCAGCACATCCAGCCGCTTGGCGGTGGTTACGGCGTAAGCCTTCACCGTGCCGCCCTGAATCTGCTTGGTGGTATTGGTGGTCTGGTCGCACATGATGTCTACCTGGCCGCCGAGCAGATCGGTCATGGCCGGGCCCGTACCCTTGTAAGGGACTGTGACGAGCGGGGTTTCGATGGCGCTCATGAACAGCATGCCGCACAGATGCGAGGCGGCGCCGATGCCGGCATTGGCGACGGTGACCTTGTCCTTGTTCGCCTTGGCGTATTCGATCAGACCTTTCAGATCCGTCGTCTCGAGGTTCTTGCGCGACAGGATGGTCATCGGCACTTCGGTAACGAGGCCGACATATTCGAAGGCGTTCAGCGTGTCGTAGGCGAGCTTGCGGTAGAGCGTGGCGCTGGTGGCCATGCCGATATGGTGGAGAAGAACGGTGTAGCCGTCCGGATCGGACGATGCCACACGACCAGCACCCAGCGTGCCGCCTGCGCCGCCGACATTTTCAACGATGATCTGCTGGCCAAGGTCCTTCGACATGGATTCAGCGACAAGGCGCGCAACCGTATCCGTCGGGCCGCCCGCGGCAAAGGGCACGACCATGGTGATGTTGCGCTCCGGATAGTTCTGAGCGGATGCGGACAGCGCAAAAAGGGAAACGGCAGCGGCAGCAGCAAGGCCGGTGACTGTCTTCAGTATTTTCATCGATTCCTCCCGGATGAAAATGTTCGCCACTTCAGCCGCGCATGCTCCTCCATGGCGACCGGGGTGAGATATTTGCGATCCGGGATCGCCGTTCAGCAATGGCGGTCTTGTCGTGAGGTGCGCTTTTATTGCTGTCCCTGAACGGCAATGGGTGGATTTCTACCCATAGGGGCTCATCCATGGGTGGAAATCCACCCATCAGACCTCGGTCATGTGCCGCTGCAGCCCGTATTTCTGCATTTTTTCGTAGAGCGTTTTGCGCGAAATGCCGAGATTCTCATAGACGGACTTCAGATTTCCGCCATGTGCGGCGATTGCATGTGCGATCAGGCTTTTTTCGTAAGCCGCGACCCGTGCGGAAAGGGCCGCTTTTCCGTCACCCTGAAACGGCAGCGAGGCTTCAGAAACATCGCTTTCCAGACCGAGAACGAAGCGGTCTGCGGCATTGCGCAATTCACGCACATTGCCCGGCCACTCGCGCAGGGAGACGGCCGAAAGCAGACTTTGCGGCACCTCAGTGTCTTCCCGCCCGTAACGGGCAGCGGCTTCCCGCACGAGATGCAGGAAAAGTAGCGGTATATCTGCGCTGCGCTGCGAGAGCGATGGCACGAGAAGTGTCGCCACGTTGAGCCGATAAAGAAGATCGGCGCGGAACCGGCCAGCCGCGACTTCCTGTTCCAGATCGACCTTGCTGGTGGCGATGAAACGGACATCGAGTTCGACCGTTTCATTCGAGCCGAGACGGGTAATCACCCGTTCCTGCAAGACACGCAGGAAGCGGCCCTGCAATTCAAAGGGCATGGAGCCTATCTCATCCAGCAATATGGTGCCGCCGCGGGCATGTTCGAACTTGCCGTAGCGTGGGCGCAGCGCGCCGGGAAACGCACCGGCCTCATGGCCGAATAGTTCACTTTCAATCAGTGTCTGCGGAAGGGCGGCGCAATTGATCGCCACGAAGGGCCGGTTGGCTCTGGCGCTGATATCGTGAAGCGCCCGTGCCACGACCTCCTTGCCCGCGCCCGTATCACCGACGATCAGCGTATCGGCGTCCGTCGCACCGATGGCGCGGATACGATACCGCAGATCGACCATGATCTGGGTTCTGCCGGGCAGACGCGTTTCGAGATCGTCATGCTTGCCCGCTACCGCCTTGAGGCGGCGGTTTTCCAGTACCAGCGCCCGCCGATCATTCGCCCTTTTGATGATGCCGGCGAGATATTGCGGCGTGAACGGCTTTTCGATGAAATCATACGCGCCGTTGCGCATGGCGTTGACCGCGAGCTGCACATCGCCATGGCCCGTCATCAGGATAACAGGTATTTCAGGATCGAGCTCCCGCACCTTCTGCAGCAGCGTCATGCCATCCATGCCGGGCATCCTGATGTCGCTGACCACGACACCGTCGAAGCTGTAGCCGATGAGTTCGAGCGCATGTTCTGCGCTTGCGAGCATGGTGACGGCAAAACCGGAAAGCTCCAGCGCCTGCGCGGTGGAAAAGCGCAGTTCTTCCTCATCATCGATCAACAGAACCCGCGACATGGTCATTCCGCAGCCGCCTCCACGCGCCAGGCGGCGGCTGGCAATTCGATCTCGAATTCCGCCCCGCCATCTTCATGGTTCCTGACGCGGAGCTGGCCGCCAAAATCCTTGATGATGTTATAGGAGATGGACAGGCCAAGACCGAGGCCGCGTCCCACGCCCTTGGTGGTGAAGAAAGGATCGAAAATTCGTTCTGAAATCGCCGCCGGCACGCCCGGACCGCGATCACGAATGAAAATCGACACCGACTGGCCATGCTGCACGGCACGCAGCGCAATGCGGCGATCCTCCCGCCCCTCCACCGCATCGGCAGCATTTGAGATGATGTTGACGAGCACCTGCTGCAGCCGCACCGGGCCGGCCTTCACGGCAAGCGGCACCCGGCCGAGATCCACATCCAGCACCGCATCGGCGGCCTTCAGCCGCGCACCGACGATTTCAAGCGTATCGCGAAGGACGGCTTCCAGACTTACCGCGGCCATTTTTTCATTGGGCTTGCGGGCGAAATTCCTGAGATGCTTGCTGATGGAGGCCATACGGTCGATAAGGCCCGAAATGCGCCTGAGGTTTTCCGTCACCTCCTCCAGCCGTCCGCGCTCCACGAGAAGCGAGGCGTTTTCGGCGTAGTTCTTGGCGGCTGCGAGCGGCTGATTGAACTCATGCGACAACGCCGCCGACATCTGCCCGAGCGCTGCTAGCTTGCCCGCCTGCACCAGATCGTTCTGCATCTTGCGCAATTGTTTTTCCGTCTGGCGACGTTCGGCGATTTCGTGTTCGATCTCCTGATTGACCCGCGCCAGATCGGCCGTGCGCTCCTCCACCCGTCGTTCCAGTTCCGCCTGCGCCTCCGCCTGATGGGTCAGGCGCTCCCGCAGACGACGACGCCTTTGCAGCATGGCGGCGATCAGGGCGGCGGCAAGACACAGGCAGAGGATGATCGCGATCATCGCCGTCTTCACCTGCGTTCGGAGCGAACCCGTGTCCATCAGCACGCTGACTGTCCAGCCCGCGTCCGGCATCGGCTGCGACAGGACCATATATTCCCTTTCACCGTCGTCCTGGCTGATCGTCATCAGTTGATGCGAACCGAAATTGCCGTTTTTCAGGGGCAATTCCTTAAGGGTGGCATTGGCGTAGCGGCGGGAAGTCTCCGTTCGCGCCAGCCTTTCGGGCGTCAGCGGCATCAGGCCGGAATAAAGCCATTGCGGCGTTCCGGTCATGAAGATGATGCCTTCCGGGTCCGATACCAGAATTCGGTTCTCGCCATCGCCAAATGACGCTTCTATGCCTTCAATATCGACCTTGAAGACGATGACGCCCTTGATCTCCTCGTTGAAGAGAATGGGCGCTGAAAAATAATAGCCACGCTTGTGGGAGGTGGTGCCAAGCGCGAAGAAGCGTGACTGGAAGCCCTTGGCGGCATCCTGAAAATAGGGACGGTAGCTGAAATTCTCACCGACGAAACTTGTCGGGCCATCATAGTTGCTGGCGGCGATGGTCTCCCCATCCAGCGTGATGATGTAGATATCGGAGGATTCCAGCAGGGTGTTGATGGATTTGAGGTAGATATTGGCGCGCTGGCGCAGTTCGGCATCCTTGGGATGTGCGACCAGTTCCTCAATGTCGTCGTGATCGGCAATCAGGGCCGGCAGCGGCTCGTAACGGTTCAAAAGCCCACCGAGAGCAGAGACGGCCAGCCGCAGCGTCGTGCGGCCCTGCTCGGACATTTCGCCGAAATAGCTTTCCGCGATGATGCCGCCACCTCTCGTCACGGCGCCGTAACCGAGCCCGAGGCTGAGAAGCATCAATAAAATCCAGCGATATTTCACCGAAGCTCCCCTCCTGTTGCAGGCATCAAAACCTGCTCTCCCTGAAAGAGTGTAGGAGGAGTGGCCGAATTTTCCAAGTGAGCGGAAAAGGCAGGTGGACGGTCCTGAAAACAAAAAACCGGCCACAAGGACCGGTTTTTTGTAAAGATGATTTTAGAAAAGCTTATGCGCTTTCCTTCGGCGTCAGAACCTGACGGCCGCGATACATACCGGTCTTCAGATCGATATGGTGCGGACGGCGCAGTTCGCCGGAGTTCTTGTCTTCAACGTAGGTCGCAGACTTGAGACCGTCAGCCGAGCGGCGCATACCGCGCTTGGACGGGCTTGTTTTTCTTTTTGGTACAGCCATTTTTGTTACTCCACTTAAGCGGCGAAACAACGGAACCGGCCAGAACCAAAGGCCGAATGTCGGATGTCTCGATATCGGAAATTTGGCGCGCTTATACATGCCCAAACGGGCTTTGACCAGCCCTGACGCACATTTTTTCCGATTCAACGGAATCAGCGTGGCGAGCTGCCCTCATGCATCACAAATCACGGCTCACGTCTTATCGAAAACGACATGCCCCTTGAAGTGGTTCATGTCCCGGAATCCACAGAAAGCCGGTTCGCCAGTCAGTGCGCTTCATCCCAATTGTCAGCCGCACGTGCATCCACTTTCAGCGGAACCTTCATGGAAATCGCCGGCATGGCCGCGTTTTCCATCACCGAGACGACGACCGGCAAGGTCTTTTCGATTTCCGCTTCCTCGACTTCGAAGATGAGTTCGTCATGCACCTGCAAAAGCATGCGGGCGGAAAGCTTTTCCGCCTCCAGCGCAGGCTCGATACGAACCATGGCGCGGCGGATGATATCGGCGGCGGAGCCCTGGATCGGCGCGTTGATGGCCGCGCGTTCGTTGAAGGCTTTTACCGAAGGATTGGAAGAGCGGATTTCCGGATAATGGGCGCGGCGGCCGAAAATCGTTTCGACATAGCCGTTTTCGCGGGCGAAGGCTTTGGTTGCCTCCATGTAGTCGCGAATGCCGGGAAAACGCTCGAAATATTTCTTGATATAGTCGCCGGCTTCGGAGCGGGCGATGCTGAGCTGGTTGGCGAGACCGAAGGCGGAAATGCCGTAGATGATGCCGAAGTTGATGGCCTTGGCGCGGCGGCGCACTTCCGACGGCATGCCTTCCACCGGCACGCCGAACATTTCCGATGCCGTCATGGCATGAATGTCGATGCCGTTTTCGAAGGCGTTGCGCAGCTGCGGAATATCGGCAACATGGGCCAGCACGCGCAGTTCGATCTGGCTGTAATCGGCCGACAGTAGCTTGTGGCCGGGCGTGGAGATGAAAGCCGTGCGGATCTTGCGGCCTTCGGCGGTGCGAACCGGGATGTTCTGAAGGTTCGGCTCCGAGGAGGACAGACGCCCCGTGGTGGTGGAGGCGAGCGCATAGGACGTATGCACCCGTTTCGTCTCGGGATGGATATATCCGGGCAGTGCATCCGTATAGGTCGATTTCAGTTTCGTCAGCTGCCGCCAGTCGACGATCTTGCGCGGCAGTTCGACGCCTTCCGCCGCGAGATCTTCGAGAACCTGCGCTGATGTCGACCATTGCCCGGTCTTGGTTTTGGAACCGCCCGGCAGGCCCATCTTGCCAAACAGAATATCGCCAAGCTGCTTTGGCGATCCGATGTTGAAGCGCTCGCCCGCCAGCTCGTAGATTTCCTCTTCGAAGGAGGCAGCCTTCTGGGCGAGTTCGCCGGAAAGACGCGAGAGAATCTGCCGGTCGACGGTGATGCCGCGCTCTTCCATATGCGCCAGAACCGGCACGAGGGGGCGCTCCAGCCGCTCGTAAACCTTGGTCAGCCGTTCCGAAACAAGCCTCGGCTTCAGCGCCATCCAGAGCCGCAGGGTGACATCGGCATCTTCCGCAGCATAAGCGGTTGCCTTGTCGATATCGACAAAATCGAAGGTGACGCTCGACTTACCCGATCCCGCCACGTCCTTATAGGCGATCGGCGTGTGGCCGAGCCAGCGTTCGGACAGCGAATCCATGCCATGCGTGGCCTTGCCGGCCTCGAGGACATAAGAAATCAGCATCGTGTCGTCGAAGCTCTGCATGATGACGCCGTGGCGTTTCATCAGCAGATAGTCATATTTCAGGTTCTGCGCGACCTTCAGAACGGCCTCATCCTCGAGCAGGTCCTTCAGACGCACCAGCGCCTCGGCAAAGGGCACCTGCCCTTCGGCCAATTTGATGCCATCGCTGAAGAGATCGCCGCCGGAACCGGTCTTATGCGTCAAAGGAACATAAGCGGCCCGGATATCGGTGCCCGTGGCATCCTTGCCGTTGTCGGCAATGGCCAGAGAAAAACCGACAAGTTCCGCCTGCATCGGGTCGAGGGAGGTCGTTTCCGTATCGAAGGCGACGACGCCTGTTTCCCGGGCGGCCGCGATCCAGCGGTCGAGCGTCGAAAGATCCCTGATCGTCAGATAGGCGGTCGTATCGATCTTGGCGGCGGAAAAAAGCGCCTGTCGCGCTGTGGCGAGATCAGCGGGCGCGCTGCCCTCCCCCGTTACTTTCCTTGCCGGAGCGGCAGACGAAGCCGAAGCGCCAGCGGCGCTAGTGGCCACTTCGCCAGCCTTCACGGCAGCGGCCGGCGCATCGAGATCGGGACCATGTGCATCGGCACCCCATTGTACCGGTACATTGGCGGGGTCGATGGCGGAAGCGTCGGTTTCGGTTGCCTCGGCAACCCGGCGTGTCAACGTCGTGAATTCCATCGCCTTCAGGAAGGCGATCAGTTTCGGGCCGTTCTGCGGTTCGAGCACCAGCGCTTCGAGAGACTGATCCAGCGGCACATCGGTTCTGAGCGCTACAAGCTGTCTGGAAAGGCGCGCAAGCTCCGCATTGGCGATGATATTTTCGCGGCGCTTCTGCTGCTTGATTTCGCCTGCCCGCGCCAGCAGCGTATCGAGATCGCCGTATTCCTCCAGCAATTGCGCCGCCGTCTTGGGCCCGATGCCCGGAATGCCCGGAACATTATCGGTGGAATCGCCGGTCATCGCCTGCAGGTCGATCATCTTTTCGGGGCCCACGCCCCACTTTTCGACAACGTCCGGAATGCCGATCTGCTTGTCCTTCATGGCGTCGTACATATGTACATTGGCCGTGACGAGCTGCATCAGATCCTTGTCGGAGGAGATGATCGTAACATCGGCGCCGATCGCCTCGGCCTGTCGGGCATAGGTGGCGATGATATCGTCCGCCTCGAAGCCTTCGGTCTCGATGCAGGGAAGGTTGAAGGCGCGCGTCGCCTCACGGATCAGGCCGAATTGCGGCACCAGATCTTCCGGCGGCGCGGTGCGATTGGCCTTGTAGAGATCATAAAGCTCGTTACGGAAAGTCTTCGACGAATAGTCGAAAATCACCGCAAAATGGGTCGGCGTCACGCCGACATCGGTATTGCGCGCATCCTTCAGCAGCTTCCACAACATGTTGCAGAAACCGGAGACGGCGTTGACCGGCAGCCCGTCCGACTTGCGGTTCAGCGGCGGGATTGCATGGAAGGCCCGGAAAATGAAACCGGAACCGTCAACGAGGAAGAGATGATCGCCTTTTTTCATGGGTAGCATGGATAGCGCGGGGCCGTTTTGACGTCTACCGAAACTTCGCACAACGCACCGTAAAGAGCGGGGAATGAGGCGGTGCCACAGGCCTGCAAAATTCACCTGAACGTTACCGATTTGTAATCCGCCCTTCCCTTGAAAAGCCGCATTTGCAGACACATTTCATAAGGGACGGCGCCTGATCACGCCGTAGTCTGATAGCTGGCTCGTCCCCCGCCGCGTCAGACCGGACAAAGGCCTTTCCCCCTCTCCGGGCCTTTGTCCTCCAATATGACCGCCATGGCCGACCCCTCCCGGCCGTGGCGGTTTTATTTTGCGCCCTGTTTAGGCTGGCCTAAACATATCATGCGATATATATCGCGCTATCGACTTGCCGGGCTGAGCCGGCCGTGGTGCTTTATGGGCGGAAAAATGGGTTTTTCCCGGGACGAATCGGCAATCTATCTCGCTTCGAAAATGGCGCGGGAATTCACCATGGCGCTGCAGAAAAGAGCCGCCGCCCTGGGTTTCTCGCCCGGACAATTCCCCATCCTCATCGAACTCTGGCATGAGGACGGCCTGACCCAGCGGCAATTGCTGGATAGAATCGATGTCGAACAGGCGACACTCGCCAATACGCTCTCACGCATGGAGCGCGACGGGCTGATCGTCCGCAAATCCCATCCCAGCGACCGCCGTGCCCAGATCATCGAACTGACCCAGCGCGGCAGGGATCTGGAAGTCAACGCCATTGCCGCCTCCGAAGCCACCGAAGACGCGCTGCTCCAGGATTTCCGGCGTTTCGAGAGGCAGCTTCTGCTGGAATATATGCGCCGGGCGATCGAAAGCGCCAAAAAAGCGAAATAGCATTTACATCCCGAAACCGCTTCGCACTTTCCCTGAACTGCTCTATCGTTCCGCCGGCCGCACGTTTGCCGATTCACGACGCGCCGGCCCCCTTGTTTCCCGCGATGCGCGATGCCCGGATGTTTCGTCTTATCGCCGGGTCACGACAGACATGACAGGATCAGCGATGACAGACGTTTCCCCCATTCTTTCCACCGCCGACAACAATCTCACCTCCAGCCTTGAGCGACTGTTCGAGCTCGTACGCATTCCGTCGATTTCGACGGACCCCGCTTACAAGGCGGAATGCCGCAAGGCGGCGGAGTGGCTGGTCAGAACGCTTTCGGCGCTCGGCTTTACGGCCTCCGTGCGCGATACCGCCGGCCACCCCATGGTCGTGGCGCATCACGATGCGGCCACCAAGGACGCGCCGCATGTGCTTTTCTACGGCCATTATGACGTCCAGCCAGTCGATCCGCTCGAGCTTTGGGAAAACGATCCGTTCGAACCCGCGGTCAAGGATATCGGCGCCGGCCGGCAGGTGATTACCGGACGCGGAACGGCGGACGACAAGGGCCAGCTGATGACCTTCGTGGAGGCATGCCGGGCGTACAAGGCTGTCAATGGCGGCCTGCCGGTGCGCGTCACCATTCTCTTTGAAGGCGAAGAAGAATCCGGCTCGCCGTCGCTGAAGCCTTTCCTCGAAGCCAATGCGGAAGAACTGAAGGCCGATTATGCGCTGGTCTGCGATACCGGCATGTGGGACCGGGATACACCCGCCATTGCCGCAGCCCTTCGCGGCCTGGTCGGCGAAGAAGTCGTCATCACCGCAGCCGACCGCGATCTGCATTCCGGTCTGTTCGGTGGGGCGGCGGCAAACCCCATTCACATCCTCACCGACATTCTCGCCGGCCTGCATGACGAGACCGGCCGGGTGACGCTTTCCGGCTTTTATGACGGCGTGGAAGAAACCCCCGCCAACATAAAGGCCTCTTGGGAAACGCTGGGCCGCACGGCCGAAGCCTTCCTGGGCGAAGTCGGCCTTTCGGTTCCCTCGGGTGAAAAGGGCCGCTCCGTGCTGGAGCAGACCTGGGCGCGGCCGACGGCGGAAGTCAACGGCATTATCGGCGGCTATACCGGCGATGGTTTCAAGACCGTGATCGCCGCCAAGGCCTCCGCCAAGGTGTCTTTCCGCCTCGTCGGCGAGCAGGACCCTGCGGCCATTCGTGAAAGCTTCCGGGCCTATGTGCGCTCGAAGATTCCCGCCGATTGCTCCGTGGAGTTCCACGAACATGGCGGCTCACCCGCCATCCAGCTGTCCTACGATTCGCCCGTGCTGACCAAAGCCAAAAACGCGCTTTCGGAAGAGTGGCCGAAACCAGCCGTCGTCATCGGTATGGGTGGCTCGATCCCGATCGTCGGCGATTTCCAGAAGATGCTGGGAATGGATTCGCTGCTTGTCGGCTTCGGACTTACCGATGACCGTATTCATTCGCCGAATGAAAAATACGACCTGCAGTCCTTCCACAAGGGCATTCGCTCCTGGGTCCGTATTCTCGACGCGCTCGCGGCGAAATAATCCTGAAAATAAGGAGGAGGTGCCGAATATTCGGCACCTCCTCGGCACATAAACAAAAAGGCCGGGCAAGCCCGACCTTTCCATCCGTTTTCCGTCAATGCCAGTACATCCGTGGTCAAAGCGTTCAAACGGCCTGATGCTCCAGAGCGCGTCAAAGATATCGACGCTGCTTTCCGGCTCAGGATCGGCTGCTTTGGTTAATCTTTGGTTAACACAACAGCAGCGGCACTTTTAAAAGCGCCATTCCCGGTAGTTCCGGTCCGAAGCACTGTTGAACCCTATATTGGTATGTGACCCGGCTTTTTCAAGGGCAACGGTTCAGCCCCTTCCTGCAAAAGAAAAAGGCCGGAAAAATCCGGCCTTTCCATTCATACGAATGACCCTTTCGGGCCAAAGCGCTTATCAGGCAGCAACGAGGTTGCCTGCGGACATCTTGCCCGAGCGGCGATCCTGCATCAGCTCGTAGGAGAGCTTCTGGCCGTCGTTGAGGGCGGTCAGACCAGCGCGCTCAACAGCGGAGATGTGAACGAATACGTCCTGCGAACCGTCGTCAGGCTGAATGAAGCCGTAGCCCTTGGTTGCGTTGAACCACTTTACTGTACCAGTCGCCATAACGATTTCCTTCCGTTGGCAATTGTATTTGCACTGCGAGCAGTGCGGACTTGGGTCGAATTTGAAGGAAAAGATCGTCGTGAGCGTCTAAAAAGACGCCGAAGCTCTGGTCGTCAAACAAATATCGATGGCGAAGTACCTAGGTTGGAAGGGGCTGAAAGTCAAGTTTCTTTGAACACGACCATCTTGTCAGGGTTCAGCAGCGAGACAGACAACAGGAACGCCAAAAAGCAAAAACCCGGCGCGGGAGGAGGTGCGCCGGGTTCTTGAAACTGACTGACAATTGGGAGGAGGAGTATTGTCAGTCCAATCGGGCGACGCTGGGAGGAGGAGTGCGTCGCTTCGATGATTTGAAGATACAGGATCGCCGCTTAAAAAACAGACGTTTCATCGCAGCGCAGCATTGCGCTAAATGCATAGCTGTTTCGGGGTGACTTGAAGCTTCTCCGCGTAACGCCTAATAAATACGCATGTCTATCGAATCCGTCAGAGCCTTTTTCACCGAAAAGTCGCCCGAGGTCGCCGTGATCGAAACCGAAACGAGTTCGGCGACGGTTGCGCTGGCCGCTGAAGCGCATGGTGTCGACCCCGACCAGATTGCGAAAACCATTTGCCTGAAAGCGGGTGAAACCATTCTTCTCGTCGTCGCCGCCGGCACGAAGCGGCTCGACAACCGCAAATTCCGCGATCATTTCGGCGCAAAGCCGCGCATGCTCGGACCGGAAGAGGTGGTGGCGGTAACCAGCCATCCCATCGGCGGCGTGTGCCCTTTCGGCCTGCCCTCCCCGCTTCCGGTGTTTTGCGATGTCTCCCTGAAAAACTATCATGAGGTGGTTCCCGCGGCCGGCGCCACCAATGCGGCGGTGAAGATTTCGCCGGAGGTGATGGCCGAATTGACGGGAGCGGAATGGGTCGACGTCTGCCAATGACACCGATTTGATCCGGACAGGACTTAACCCCGCCTTAAATTGCCGCATTTAAACTCTTCATCCTGGATTAAGGATCGCGCAGGCATAGAAGCCTGAAAACCTGAACGGGATGCGCGCGGTTTCGCGAATAGGAGCGACTTCGGCTGGATGGCAGGCAAGGGTAAATCACGCGAACGGGTAGAACCCTCCTTCGGGGATTTCCACGAGTCCGGTGATGACCTGCGCCTCGACGCCAGTGAGCGCATCAGCGGAACCACAAAGCAGCAAGCCGGAAAACCGAAGCGAACATCCGGCCGCACCAAATCCAGGAAAAAAGAAAAGCGCACCCGCAGCTCCGGCCGCGGCGTGACGGGCTTCATTCGCTCCCTCGTCTATTGGTGCATCGTACTCGGCATCTGGGGCGGCATCGGTGTTGCAGGTCTCGTTCTCTATTACGGCGCGCGCATGCCGAGCGCCAGCAGCTGGTCCATTCCCGAACGCCCGCCGAATGTGAAGATCGTTTCGGTGAATGGCAGCGTGCTGGCCAATCGCGGCACCACCGGCGGCGAGGCGCTCGCGCTGGAAGATATGTCGCCCTATATTCCGCAGGCCGTCATGGCCATTGAGGACCGGCGGTTTTATTCGCATTTCGGGGTCGACCCGCTCGGTCTCGGACGCGCCATCGTCACGAATGTTCTGACGGGGCGAACCGTGCAGGGCGGCTCGACGCTGACGCAGCAGCTCGCGAAAAACCTGTTCCTCTCGCCGGATCGCACGCTCGAACGCAAGGTTCAGGAAGTGCTGTTGTCCTTCTGGCTGGAGCATGAGTTCACCAAGGACCAGATTCTCGCGATGTATCTCAATCGCGTCTATTTCGGCTCCAATGCCTATGGTGTCGAGGCGGCCTCGCGGCGCTACTTCAACAAATCCGCGCGCGACGTCAATCTGGGCGAGGCGGCGATGCTGGCCGGACTTCTTAAAGCGCCCTCGCGCCTCTCGCCTGCGCGCGATCCGCAGGCGGCGGAAGAACGGGCGCAGGTCGTGCTGCAATCCATGCGCGATGTCGGCTTCATCACCGACGATGAAATCAAGACCGCCATGTCGCAGCCGCCGACCAAGGCGAAACGTTTCTGGTCTGGCGCCGAACACTACGCCGCCGATATGGTGCTGGAAGAAGTGCGCAACCTCGTTGGCGAGGTCAAGCAGGACATTGTCGTCGACACGACCATCGACCCCAATCTCGAGCGTGACGCCGAAAAGGCGCTGACCCAAGTGCTGCAGGGTGACGGAAAGAAGCAGGGCGCTTCGCAGGCGGCGCTGGTTTCCATCGATGGCACGGGCGCGATCCGGGCCGTGGTGGGCGGGGCGGATTATGCCGAAAGCCAGTTCAACCGCGCCGCCAAGGCAAAACGGCAACCCGGCTCCGCATTCAAGCCCTTCGTTTACGTCGCAGCACTCGAATCCGGGCTCACGCCCTATACCGTTCGTAACGACGCGCCTGTTCGTATCGGCAACTGGACCCCGGAAAATTACGAGAAGAAATATCGAGGCGAAGTGACGCTCGCCACCGCGCTCGCCAATTCGCTGAACACCATTGCCGCGCAGCTGGTGATGGAAGTGGGTCCGGATCGTGTGACCCAGGTGGCGCATCGCATGGGCATCGAATCCGAGCTGCAGAACAATGCCTCCATCGCGCTCGGCACCTCGGAAGTGTCGCTGATGGAGCTGACCGCCTCCTACGCCCCCTTCATGAATGGCGGCTACAAGGCGACGCCGCATATCGTCAAACGCATCACCGATGCGGATGGCAAGGTGCTTTACGAAAACAAATACGACAACCCGCCGCGCGTCCTGAGCGAAGAGATCGCCGCGACCATGAACAGCATGCTGTCGCGCGTCATTACCGAAGGCACCGGCAAGGCGGCACGGCTACAGGGCTGGCAGGCGGCAGGAAAATCCGGCACGACGCAATCGTTCCGCGACGCCCTTTTTGTCGGCTACACAAGCAACCTGACTACCGGCGTCTGGTTCGGCAATGACGACGGCACATCGATGAAAAAGGTCACCGGTGGCGGGCTTCCCGCAAAGGCCTGGAAAGATTTCATGACCGCCGCCCATTCAGGGCTTTCGCCCTCACCGCTCTTCGGGCTTGGCGCAGGCGGCGTGCCGCCGCTTGGGGAAATGCAGCAGCCGGCACCGGAAAGCGCGCCCTCCTCCATCGGCGATATCATTTCCAATGCGCTCGGCGGCGGAACGGTGGATACGCGCGCCTATCCCGAAGCCCCGGTTGCGCCGAATCCGAATCAGCCCGTTGCACCGATGCCGCCGGCAAATATCCCTTCGCGCGATATCGAACCCGGCTATTCAGCCGGCAACGGGCCTGTACCGCCCGCCGATATCGGCCGTCAGGCGCCATCCGGACCGAAGCAGACGACCCTGCTCGATATTCTGATGGGAAACTGACGGCTTAGAGTGGCCGAAAGGCGCTTGTCTCAGGGCCGCTGGCGTTTCGCCAGCGCGGCACGAAAATTCCCGATTTTGCAGGTTTTGGTTCCATGGGACCGGCCTTCTCCGCAGCCACGGGCGGAGAGGGTGTCGGCACTGCAACAACCGCGTGCAGTCGCATTAACCGTAGATTGCCATTTGCACCGGAGCGGTTACATTTCGGATGACTTTTTACGGTAAATGAATTATTAATCGTTCATATAAATTAATTTTCTTCTATCAAAAAAACTTTTCAGGGCTTTATATTATGCTGGGTACTAAAGGCTCATCGCATGCCGTTTTTTACGGTGCCTCCTATTCCGCAGCCACAACTTTCGAATCGCCGGAAACGCAACCTTCCTCTTCGGAAAAAACCGTCTCCGCATTCCTGCGCGGCCAGTTCGCGCTCAAAAGAACGATTGACATTGCAGGGGCGTCCATCGCCCTTGTCGCACTCGCACCGGTGCTGCTCACCGTGGCAGTGATGGTCAAACTCGACAGCAAGGGACCGGTCCTGTTTTCGCAGGTCCGCTGGGGCATGAACGGGCGGAAAATCCGTGTCTATAAATTCCGCTCCATGAGGACCGATCTTTGCGATGCCACCGGCGTGGCGCAAACGGTGAAGAACGACCCCAGAATAACCCGGATCGGCGCGGTTCTTCGCCGCACGAATATCGACGAACTACCGCAGCTTCTGAACGTGCTGAAAGGCGATATGTCGCTGGTCGGGCCCCGCTGCCATGCCATCGGCATGCTGGCGGCCGGCCGTCTTTATGAGGAGCTGGTGCCGCACTACCATATGCGGCACCGGGTGCGGCCGGGCATTACCGGCCTTGCCCAGATGCGGGGATTGCGTGGCCCGACGGATCGCAGCGACAAGGCGCGCGCCCGAATCGTCTCCGATCTTTATTACGTCGACAATTTTTCGCTCTGGCTGGATATCAAGATCATGGTCGGAACGGTGATTTCCGAGTTGCGCGGCGGCAAGGGGTTCTGATTTTTCAGGCGCCATTGCCGCAGCCGCAATCGGCTGCTGCAAAAATAAAAAGCCCGGCAGCGATGCCGGGCTTTTTTCATGAAACCATCTTAACGATCAGTTTGTCGGCGCGGGAGCCGCAGCGGGGTCCGGAAGCGGTGCCGGGTTTGCCGACAGCGTCCGCAGATAAGCGATGAGATCGGCGCGTTCCGTCTCCTTCTTCACGCCCGCAAAGCCCATGGCCGTGCCGGGAACGTGTTTCTTGGGAGCTTCGAGGAAGAAGCTGAGATGATCGTAATCCCAATGCACGGAACCGCCCTTGGAGAAATCCTTCATCCCTGCGGAGTAGCTGAAACCTTCATGGCTGGCGATCGGCCGGTTGACGATATCGAAGAGATTGGGGCCGACCTTGTTTGCACCACCACTCTCTCCGGTATGACAGCTCGTACACTTCTTGAAGACCGTCTCGCCCTTGGCGGCATCGGCGCTCGCAAGCAATTGCGCAATCGGCGTCGCCGCGGCAGCGGTTTCTCCGCCGGCTGCTTCGCCGCCACCCTCTGCCGCAGCAATGGCGTAACCTTCCTTTTCGGGCGCAGGCGCATGGAAAATGCCCTCAGACGCAATCGACACCGACATCAGGACGAAAACCGTGCCAAGCAACGCCCCAACGCCCATATTTACATAAGAATTCATCTATATGCGCTCCCTCGCATCCGCTTGATATAACGGGCATCTTGAAATTGCTCGAAAGCTATGGCTTTTGCACAGCCTGCGCAACTTGAATAATGCTCCCCACACCGTGACGTTTTGACACTTTTCGGGCGGGATTTGAAGGGTGTCGGATGAAGAATCGGGATTTCGAGAAAGCTGTCGTCCTCATACCGGCGCGGATGGCATCCACGCGCCTGCCGGGCAAGCCGCTCGCCGACATCGGCGGCAAGCCGATGATCGTGCAGGTGGCGCTGCGCGCACGCGAGGCCGGCGCAGAGCGAATCGTTGTGGCCGTTGATGACGAACAGGTGTTTTCGGCCGTCAAAAATGCCGGTTTCGACGTGATGATGACCCGCGACGACCATCAATCCGGCTCGGACCGCATTTTCGAAGCGCTGCAGAAAGCCGATCCCTATGGCAAGGCGGAATATGTCATCAATGTCCAAGGCGATCTTCCGACCATCGAAGCGGAGACGATCCGCGCTTCGCTGCGTCCGCTGGAAAATGCCGCCGTCGATATTGCGACACTGACGGTCGAAATCACCGACGAGGAAGAAAAAACCAATCCGAACGTGGTGAAAGTGGTGGGCAGCCCACTTTCCGAATCGCGATTGCGCGCGCTTTATTTTACCCGCACCACCGCCCCTTATGGCGATGGCCCGCTTTATCATCACATCGGACTTTATACCTATCGCCGCGCAGCACTCGAGACATTCGTGAGCCTGCCGCCCTCGCCGCTGGAAAAACGCGAGCGGCTGGAACAGCTGCGCGCGCTGGAAGCGGGGATGCGCATCGACGCCGAAATCGTCAGTTCCGTACCGCTCGGCGTGGACACGCCGCACGATCTGGAAAAAGCCCGCAAAATTCTCGCAAGCAGAACCCTCTAACGGACAGTCCCATGACCTTGAGCACAAATCGCATTGCCTTCCAGGGCGAATTCGGCGCGAATTCCGATATGGCCTGCCGCGACATGTTCCCGGATATGGAGCCTTTGCCGTGCCCGACATTCGAGGATGCCTTCAACGCCATTGAAAACGGCGAAGCCGATCTCGGCATGATCCCGATCGAGAACACGCTGGCCGGCCGCGTTGCGGATATTCATCACCTGCTGCCGGAATCGCGCCTGCACATCATCGGCGAATATTTCATGCCGATCCGCTTCCAGTTGATGGTGATGCCGGGCGTGAAGAAGGACGAGATCCGCACCGTCCACAGCCACATTCACGCGCTTGGCCAGTGCCGGAAAATCATCCGTTCGAACGGCTGGAAGCCCGTCATCGCCGGCGATACGGCGGGATCCGCAAGACTGGTGTCCGAAAAGGGCGACCGCAGCATGGCGGCACTTGCGCCGCGCCTTGCCGCCAATCTCTACGGCCTCGATATTCTCGCTGAAAACGTCGAGGATTCGGAAAACAACGTCACGCGTTTCGTGGTGCTTTCCCGCGATGAAAACTGGGCCAAGCGTCAGTCGAGCGACGAAATTGTCGTCACCACCTTTGTCTTCAACGTCCGTAACATTCCGGCCGCGCTCTACAAGGCCATGGGCGGCTTTGCGACGAACGGCATCAACATGACGAAGCTCGAAAGCTACCAGCTTGGCGGCAAATTCGTGGCGACGCAGTTTTATGCCGATATTGAAGGCCATCCCGATGACGAGCCGGTGCGGCATGCGCTGGACGAGCTGCGCTTCTTCTCCGAAAAAGTTCGCATTCTCGGCGTCTACAAGGGCCATGCGATGCGCGGCAAGCTCAACCAGGGTTGAGCCTGCCTAACGCGATTATTTCTCCCATTCCACCCAATCGCGCATCAGCCGGTGCGCGATGGCGCCACCGGGAGGCGCGGAAAAGCCCTCACCCGTCGCCGTCTCCAGCATCTTGGCGACTTCCGCCCGTGTGAACCAGCGGCAATCCTCCAGTTCGATCTCATCGCGGGCAATATCGAAAGACAGTGCCTCGGCATAACAGCCGATCATCAGCGTATGCGGCATCGGCCATGGCTGCGACGCGTGGTAACGCACGCGGCCGATTTCGACGCCGGATTCCTCATGCGTTTCGCGGCGTACGGCCTGCTCGATGGTTTCCCCCGGCTCCACAAAACCAGCAAGGCACGAATACATGCCCGGTGCAAAATGAGCGCCACGACCAAGCAGGCAAAGATCACGCTCGATATCGATCGTCATCATGATGACGACGGGATCGGTGCGGGGAAAAATGGTGTGATTGCAGGCGGCGCAGATACGCTTGTAGCCGCCGATACGCGGCTCCATGGTGCCGCCGCACTTTCCACAAAACCGATTGTCGGCGTTCCAGTGGGTAAGGCTGACGGCCTGGGCAACCTCGCTCAGCAATTCCTCATCGAGAAGATGGTCGCGATAAAGCGTGCGGGCGTCGGCAAGCTTGTAGTGGCTCGCCAGTTGGTCTTCGGCAACAGCAACCGGCACCGCAATTCTCGGCTCGCCGGTTTCGCGATATCCGAGAAGCACGGCATTGTCGAAATCCGGCTGCAATTCGGCCAGCTCATAGGCGGAAAACAGGGGGTCGATGACCTGTTCGTCATGCTTCAGGACAAGTCGGTTGCCCGAAAAGGCAAAAATATGGGTGCCGTCTACTTTCAGCGCATCGGCAACGCACTCTTCCGTCCGCTTTTCAGCGAAACGGTCGAGGGCGTTCTTGGAAAAGGCTGTCAGCAGGCTTGCTTCGGGATGGGGGGCAGTGGTTTCAAAAATTTTCGTGGAAATCATCAGAGCGCGCCGGAGATTTTTTTCATCAAAGTTTCCTTTTCGCCCGCGGCATAGGGCACAGGCGTTCCGTGACCCCAGATAGGACCCGGCCAGCAGGTGTCGCCTTCATTGCGGGCGATTATATGGACATGAAGCTGCCGGACGATATTGCCCAAAGCACCGACATTGATCTTGGTGGCTCCGGTGATTTCTTTCAAGGCAGACGCGACGAGATTGGTCTCGAATGTCAGCACGGCCTGATCAAGCGGGGTGAGATCGAATAGTTCACTGACACCGTCTCGCTGCGGCACCAGCACCAGCCAGGGCCAGCGGTTGTCGTTTTGCAAACGCAGTTCACATAGTCCCAAACGCGTCACAAGCACGCTGTCGCGCGCCAGTCTGTCGTCCAGCCGGAATGTCTCCAAGGTGTCCTCCATGTTTGTTTTCATTGTGATAGCAGTTTTTTGAAGGCTTGGCTTGCATTTGCTTTCGATATTGCCGATATGTGGCCCCGGGAGGTTGGTGGTGGACGAGCCACTCGCCAACCGGGTCAGGTCCGGAAGGAAGCAGCCCTAACGAGCCCGGCACGGGTCGCCGTGCCAGCCTCCCACCTTTTTTAAAAGACGTGCTCAGCTTTCGCCGGGCCAGTTCAGCGCCCCAAGACAACTGGCAAAACAAACTGGCGAGGCAATGAGCGACACCGTACCCACCACATCAAGCGAATCCCAGGTCGGGACCGGCTACCGGGTACTGGCGCGCAAATATCGCCCCAAGGATTTTTCCGATCTGATGGTCGGCCAGGAGCCGATGGTCCGCACGCTGACCAATGCCTTCGAGACGGGGCGTATCGCGCAGGCCTATATGCTGACCGGCGTTCGCGGCGTGGGCAAGACGACCACGGCCCGCATTCTCGCCCGCGCGCTGAACTACAAGACCGACACCATCGACAAGCCGACCATCGACCTGCGCATTCCCGGTGAACATTGCCAGGCGATCATGGAAGGCCGGCATGTCGACGTGATCGAGATGGACGCCGCCTCCCATACCGGTATCGACGATATTCGCGAGATCATCGAACAGGTGCGTTACCGCCCGGTTTCGGCGCGCTACAAGGTCTATATCATCGACGAAGTGCACATGCTCTCGACGCAGGCTTTCAACGGTCTTCTGAAGACCTTGGAAGAGCCGCCGGAGCATGTGAAATTCATCTTCGCAACCACCGAAATCCGCAAGGTTCCTATCACCGTTCTGTCGCGGTGCCAGCGCTTCGATCTGCGTCGCATCAGCGCCGCCGATCTGGTCGGCCTGTTCACCGCCATTGCCGGCAAGGAAGGTTTCGAGGCCGACCCGCAGGCGCTTTCGATGATCGCCCGCGCTGCCGAAGGTTCCGCGCGTGACGGCCTTTCCCTGCTCGATCAGGCCATTGCCCATGGCGGCGGGCGCGTGGAAGCCGAAGCGGTGCGGGGCATGCTCGGCCTTGCCGACCGTGCACGTATCGTCGATCTCTTCCAGCATGTCGTCAAAGGCGATGTCGCAGCCGCCCTTTCGGAATTCAACGGGCAATATGAGGCGGGTGCAAACCCCGTTGTCGTATTGAACGATCTTGCCGATTTCACCCATCTCGTCACCCGCATGAAATATGTGCCTGACGCGGCGGAAGATCCCTCGCTTTCCGAGATCGAGCGCGTGCGGGGTGCGGAATTTGCCGAGACGATTGCGGTAACGGCGCTGTCGCGCATCTGGCAGATGTTGCTGAAGGGCATTCCGGAAACGGAAAACGCCTCGCGCCCGGCGGGTGCGGCCGAAATGGTGCTGATCCGGCTTTCGCACGCCGCCAATCTGCCGGCTCCGGAAGACGCTGCCCGGCGCTTGGCGGAGCTTTCGAACGGTGACGGCGGTTACGCCAATGGCGGACCTTCGGGTGGCGGCAATGGCGGCGGTGCGCGCGCCTATTCGTCGGGACAGGCCGTGGCCGCGGGAAGACCTGTCGATCTTCCCGCCCAGCGCCAGGCGACGCCGCAGACCTCCGCCGTGCTGCGCGCCGTTCCGGATAGCCGCCCGCAGGAGATGCAGGTCGCGGCACCGAAAACCGAAGAACGGCCGGAGCCGAAGGTTCCCGTTACTTCGGTGCAGGATATTGCCGATCTGTGCCAGAAGAACCGCGATCCCGTCATGCGGGCGAAGGTGCGCAACTTTGTGCGGCTGGTGCGGCTGGAGCCCGGCCGGCTTGATATGCGCCTCGGCGAAGGCGCGCCCGGATCGCTTCCCGGCGAACTCGGCGTCAAGCTCAAGGAATGGACCGGTATCCACTGGATCATCAGCCTCAGCAAGGAACAGGGCGAGCCGACCCTTGTCGAGGCCGAAGGCAACGCCCGGGATGCCCGTCTTGTCGATGCGCGTCAGGATCCTGACGTTGCCGCCATTCTGGCGCAGTTTCCCGGCGCAAAGATCACCGATGTGCGCATCCGCGCCGCCGCACAGGATGAGGCGGAAGAAATCGCGCCGCCATCGGTTGCCGAATCGAGCGAAGGCGACATCCTTCCCGGCGACGACATCGAGTTTTAAACAAAAAGAACAGGAGATTGGCACATGCGTGACATCATGGGCATGATGGGCAAGGTCAAGGAAATGCAGTCCAAGATGGAGAAGGTGCAGGAAGAAATCGCTGCCCTTGAAGTCGAAGGCAGGGCTGGCGGCGGTCTCGTGACCGTCATTCTCAACGGCAAGGGCGAAATGCGCGGCCTGAAAATCGATCCTTCGCTGTTCAAGGAAGACGAGGTGGAAATCCTCGAAGACCTGATCGTGGCTGCTCACAAGGACGCCAAGGAAAAGGGCGAAGCGCAGGCGCAGGAAAAGATGGCCGGCCTGACCGCCGGTCTGCCGCTGCCGCCCGGCATGAAATTCCCGTTCTGATATAATCCGATCGAAGAGGATGGCGTGATGCACGCCGTCCTCGCGTCTGGAAAGGGTCTAGGCTTCCAGCATCGCGCGGAACCGGGTTGCAAGCGGCGTTTCGAGATAGGCTGCGCGTTCAGTCATATCGAGCTGCATGGGGCGGAAGCGCTGGAGAACAGTCGGTATGGCCAGTTTCGTTCCCTGATAGGGTGCGAAGGCGATATCCTCCCCGGCGGCGAGCATTCCACCTTTCAGCACCCGGCAATAAAAACCCGGCTGGCCCGCCTGCCGGAAGCGCGGTGCGAAGTCCGGATCGCCGATGCGGGCCGACAGGGTGGCGCAGGGAATGCGGGCGGCGGTTACCTCCAGCACGACTTCGCTGGCCGAGAACCTGTCGCCGACATGGAGTTTCGCGCTGTCCACCCCCTCCAGCACGAGGTTTTCGCCGAAAAATCCGGGTTCGACGACAAAACCCAGCGTGCGTGACCAGAAATCGAGATCGACGGACCCCATAGCGTAAATCGCCTGATCCGGACCGCCGTGATGTTTGCGATTGCAGACGGCGTCGCTGACGATACCTTCGGCATCCACCATGACCGGGCCCTGCACGGCATGTTTGAAGATTCCGGTCTTCGCCGTCTTTCCCGGCAGGCTTTTTGCCTCGCCCCGGCATACCGCCCTGATTTTCATGGACTGCCCTTTGCGCTTCATGATTCCCGTTTCCCGATTTATGCAGTAGAAAGCGCTCATGGCAAAACGAGTCACCGGTCCCGAAATCGAAAAACTGATCCAGCTTCTGGCAAAAGTGCCGGGGCTTGGGCCCCGTTCGGCGCGGCGGGCGGCGTTGCATCTGATCAAGAAGAAGGAACAGCTTCTCGGGCCGCTGGGTCATGCCATGGGCGAGGCCTATGACAAGGTGAAGATCTGCTCCTGCTGCGGCAATGTCGATACGATCGATCCCTGCACCGTCTGCACTGACGACCGGCGCGACCAGTCGGTCATCATCGTGGTGGAAGACGTGTCGGATCTTTGGGCGCTGGAGCGGACGGGTGCGATGAACACCGCCTATCACGTGCTGGGCGGCACGCTGTCGCCGCTCGACGGCGTCGGGCCGGAGGATTTGAATATCAAGGGCCTGATCGACCGTGTCAGCGCCGGCGGTATCCGCGAGCTTATCATCGCCGTCAATGCGACGGTGGAGGGGCAGGCAACCGCCCACTACATCACCGACCGCCTTTCCGGTCTCGACATCAAGATCACCCGGCTTGCGCATGGCGTGCCGGTGGGTGGTGAGCTCGATTATCTCGACGAAGGCACATTGACGGCGGCGCTTCGGGCGCGCACGACGATCTGAAGCCACCCTCCCTCCCCGTTATTCAAAGAGGAGACCGAATGCGAAACCATTTTGCCCCGAAGGCACTGGCTGCACTTCTTTCCGTTTTTTCAGCAACGACGGCCTTGGCGCAATCGGCACCGACAGGTGCAGCCGCAGCCCGATACGACGCCGAATTTAACGTCTGGCTGAAAAAGGAAATCTGGCCGGAAGCCCGCAAGGCCGGCATATCGCAGAAAACACTTGAGGCCACGCTCAGCGGTCTCTCCATCAGCTGGAACCTGCCCGATCTCGTCATTCCCGGGCAGAAGCCGCCGAAGGAACAGAGCCAGAGTCAGGCGGAATTTTCCTCGCCCGGCGCCTACTTCTCCGAAAAGCGGCTGCAGGGGCTGGCCGGCACCGGCCGTTCGCTTGCAGCCACCCATGCGGCGACGCTGCGCAGGATCGAGGCGAAATACGGCGTTCCCGGTGATATCGTCGTTGCGATCTGGGGCCGCGAATCCGGCTTCGGCCGGGCAAAACTGCCGCATTCCGTGGTCGATGTTCTGGCCACGAAAGCCTATATGTCGACCCGCAAGGAGATGTTTCGCACCGAGCTGATCGATGCGCTGAAGATCGTAGAAAGCGGCGATATCGCAGCCTCGCGCATGATGGGCTCCTGGGCCGGCGCGCTCGGCCAGCCGCAATTCATGCCGTCGAGCTATCTCAAATATGCCGTGGATTTCGACGGCGACGGCCATCGCGATATCTGGAACTCCGTGCCGGATGCGCTGGCATCCATAGCGAACTATCTTTCCCAGCGCGGCTGGCAGCGCAATCGCGACTGGGGTTTCGAAGTTGCGATCCCGGCCAACGTCTCCTGCGCGCAGGAAGGCCCTGATCTTGCCCGGCCGGTGGCCGACTGGGCGAAGATGGGCATTACCCGCATTTCCGGAAAAGCTTTCCCGGCCAATGACCTATCCGCCGATGGCATGATGCTGGTGCCGGCCGGGCGGCACGGGCCGGAATTTGTGGTGACGCCCAATTTCTACGTCATCAAGGAATATAATAATTCCGATCTCTACGCGCTCTTCATTGGCAATCTCGCCGACCGCATCGCCCATGGGGCGGGCCCGTTCAAGGGTGAATGGGGCAATGTCGGGTCGATGCTGCGCTCCGATGTTCTCGCCATGCAGAAGGCGCTCGTGGCCAAGGGCTACGATGTCGGCAAGGCGGACGGGCTGGCCGGTTTCAAGACGCGTCGCTCACTCGGCGATTGGCAGGCTAAAAACGGCTTGGCCCCAACGTGTTTTCCAGACGCCACGCTGAAGACGAAGCTGAAGTAGCGGTTGCTGGCGACGTGTGAAAACCTCTCCTCCGTCATGCTCGGGCCTGTCCCGAGCATCTGCAACCGATTGATTTAACGATAGGTGTTTGGATCCTCGGGACAGGCCCACTACTGTCCGGTTTAAATTTGCGGCCATTGGAAGGCCATCTGGATTTGGTTTCTGGGTTTGTCTGGTGGCGGGTCGAGAAGCCGATCGGTGCGTCGCCGGTGCATGAGGTTTGCGCGTACCAGCCTGGCGAAGGCGAGTGGGCTTGGCACGGTCTTCTGGTCAGCCTGCGCCAATCGCAGGAGCAGGTACGCGATCAGGGCGACAGCGATCTGGATGCGCACGGCATTTTCTGACGTGCCGAGGAAATGGCTGATCTTCAGCGTCTGCTTGACCCAGCGGAAGAACAGTTCGATCGCCCAACGGCGCTTGTAGAGATCGGCGATCTCATGAGCCGGTGCATCGAGATCATTGGAGAAGATGCGCAACACCTTTCCCGTCTCGGTCCTGATGGTGATCTCGCGGACCGGATCGCTGAACGGATTTTTGCGGCTTTTGGCCTGGCGGGCCGGCAAAAGGCCGATGCGGTCGGACAGGATGACACCGTCGCCGTCCACCGCCTGCTCATGGGTGACCGTCAGCGGCGTATGCGA